>NZ_JBHLZU010000003.1:0-191571 GCF_042429765.1 Allokutzneria oryzae
CAACGCAGCAGCACACGCCTGCATCGACTCAGCGAAAACTGGCTCCGACAGCAGCTCCGTGGCCATGCCGGACCACTGCGAACCCTGGCCCGGGAACACGAACACCGGGCGGTCCGCAGAACCCGCCACACCCCGAACCACACCAGGCTCATCGGCGGCGAGTGCGGCCAGACCGGCCCGGAAGTCCTCTGGGGTGGTGCCGACCACGACGGCGCGGTGCTCCAACCGGGCACGCGAGTTCGCCAAGGAGTAGCCGACGTCCAGGGGATCACCGTCCACAACGGACAGCAGCCGGGTCGCCTGCGCCCGCAACGCGGCACCCGATGTCGCCGACACCACCCACGCCGTCGCGCGATCGGAGGGCACCTCACGGGCGGTCTCGACCGCAGGGGCCTGCTCGACGATCACGTGCGCGTTCGTCCCGCTCACGCCGAAAGACGACACCCCGGCGCGACGCGGCTCACCGGTCTCGGGCCACTCGACCTGTTCGGTCACCAGCGACACCGCGCCCGCCGACCAGTCGACCTTGGGCGTCGGCTCGTCCACGTGCAGGGTGCGCGGCACGATGCCGTTGCGGATGGCCTGAACCATCTTGATCACACCGCCGACCCCGGCGGCCGCCTGGGTGTGACCGATGTTGGACTTCAACGAGCCCAGCAGCAGCGGACGCTCCCGGTCCTGACCGTAAGTCGCCAGGATCGCCTGCGCCTCAATGGGATCGCCTAGCGTCGTGCCCGTGCCGTGCGCCTCCACCACGTCAACCTGGCGCGGCGACAGTCCGGCTCCGGCGAGCGCGGACCGGATCACCCGCTGCTGGGACGGACCGTTCGGCGCGGTCAAGCCGCTGGACGCACCGTCCTGGTTGACGGCGGAGCCCCGGATCACCGCGAGCACTGGATGGCCGTTCTTCTGCGCGTCGGAGAGCTTCTCCAGCAGCAGCATCCCGGCGCCTTCGGACCACGAGGTGCCATCAGCCGCCGCCGCGAAGGACTTGGATCGGCCGTCGGCGGCCAGGCCGCGCTGCTTGGCGAACTCGACGAACGCACCTGGAGTGGACATCACCGTGACACCGCCGGCGAGCGCGAGCGTGCACTCTCCCTTGCGCAGCGACTCACCGGCGAGGTGCAACGCCACCAACGACGACGAGCACGCCGTGTCGATGGTGACCGCCGGGCCCTCCAGACCGAAGGTGTAGGCGATGCGGCCGGAGACGACCGAGCCGGAGTTGCCCGTGCCGATGTAGCCCTGGACGCTCTCCGGGATCTCGTGCAGGCGCGAGGCGTAGTCGTGGTACATCAGGCCCGCGAACACGCCAGTCCTGCTGCCGCGCACCGACTCCGGGGTCATCCCGGAGCGTTCGAGCACCTCCCACGCGACTTCGAGCAGCAACCGCTGCTGCGGGTCCATCGCCAGGGCCTCGCGCGGCGAGATGCCGAACAGCGACGGGTCGAAGTCCGCGGCTGTGTGCAGGAACCCGCTTTCGCTGACGTAGACCGAGTCTCCGCGCAGGGCGGCCATGTCCCAGCCGCGATCCGTCGGGAACGGTGAGATCGCGTCGCCGCCGGCGGCCACCAGGTCCCACAGCTGCTCGGGCGTCTCGACACCGCCGGGGTAGCGGCAGGCCATGCCGACGACGGCCAGCGGCTCCTGCGCTCCGGACTCCAGCTCGGCCAGCCTGCGGTTGGCCTCCTTCAGGTCCGAGGTGGCCCGCCGGAGGTAGCTGAGGAGCTTCTCCTCGTTCGACATCTGTGGCTCAGCTCCTGCCGAATTCGCGGTCGAGAACGTCGAAGAGCTCGTCGGCGGACGCCGAGCCGAACTCCGGTGCCGGTGCCGTTTCCGGGGTCGTCCACCCGTCGAGCAGCTTCCGCAGCCTCGCGGCGATCTCCTCGCGGGAGGCGTCGTCGCGCGGGGTCGCGGCGAGCGCGGCCTCCATCCGGTCCAGCTCCGCCAGCGCGGGCAGGACCGGCGGCGCGGCGGGTGCGGCGGAGGCGAGCACGTGCCGCGCGACGGCCAGCGGCGTCGGGAAGTCGAAGATCAGCGTCGCCGGGAGCCGCAACCCGGTCACCGCGGTGAGCCCGTTGCGCAGCTCCACAGCGGTCAGCGAGTCGATCCCCAGCTCCAGGAAGCCCTTGCCGGGTTCGATCGTGTTCGCGGTGGCGTGCCCGAGCACGGTCGCGGTGTGCGAGCGCACGATGTCCAGCACGAACCGCTCCTGCTCCCCCTCGACGGTGTCGGCGAGGCGCTGCGCGAAGCTCGGTCCCTCGCCCGCGCCGTCGTGCGCCCGCCGCAGCGGCGCACGCACCAGCCCGCGCAGCAGGTGAGGCACGTTTCCGTTGCGCAGAGCCGCGAAGTCGAGCCGGACCGGCACGACAACGGGTTCGCCCTCGCTCACTGCTGCGTCGAACATCGCGAGCCCCTGCGCGGCCGACAACGGCACCATTCCGAGCCGCGTCATTCGCGCACGGTCGGCGGCGGCCAGTGTGCCGAGCATCCCGCCGTCGTGCGCCCAAGGCCCCCAGGCGAGCGACGTGGCGGGAAGTCCTCGGGCGCGCCGCTTCCTGGCCAAGGCGTCAAGGGCGGCGTTGGCCGCCGCGTAGTTGCCCTGGCCGGGGCTGCCGAACGTCGCAGACGCGGAGGAGAACAGCACGAACGCGCGAAGCTCCATGCCCTCGGTCAGCTCATCGAGGTGCCGCGCCGCGTCGAGCTTAGGCCGCAGTACGGCTTCAAGGCGTTCCGGCGTCAATGACTCGATCACGCCGTCGTCCAGGACTCCTGCGGTATGCACCACAGCGGTGACCCGGTGCGCCGCGAGGACCTCGCGCAGCGCCTCACGATCCGCGACGTCACACGCGATGACGGTGACATCGGCATCGAGACCGGTCAGCTCGGCGGCGACAGGCGCGTCCGGTCCGCTGCGGCTGAGGACCACGAGCTTCCCGACACCGTGTTCGTCAACGAGGTGCTTGGCGAGCAGCACACCGAGCGCCCCGGTACCGCCGGTGATCAGCACGGAGTCGTCCGCACTGAGAGCTGTGTCCGATGTGGATGGTGTGTGTCGTGCGAGCCTGGGCGCGTAGGCGATCCCGTCACGAACCATGATCTGCGGTTCATCGGTGACCACGACCGGTTCACCGTCAGTGTCGATCAACAGGTACCGGTCCGGGTTCTCCGCCTGCGCGGCCCGGACGAGGCCCCACACTGCCGCCTGGTCCGGGTCCTCCGATGCTCCACGGGTCACAAAGCCGAGGCGCTTGTCGGAGGACCAGCTCTGAAGCAGCTCCAGGGCGTGGCGCGCGTCGGAGCACTCCACGAGTTCGACGTCGGCGGCGGGCCGCGACGGCATCTCCGTCCACTCGACACGGAACAGCGAGTCCACGCGGGCCCGCACCTGGTCGGCGGTCACCGGCCGCAGCGCGAGTGAAGCGACGCTGGCCACCGGTCGCCCTGCCTGGTCGGCAATGGTCAGCGATACCGCGTCGGGTCCGGCGGGCGAGATCCGCACGCGCAGCGCGGAGGCTCCGGTGGCGTGCAGACGGACGTCGCTCCACGCGAAGGGCAGCCGTGCCTGGTCGCCATCGACAACACCGCTGAACGGCACGGCGTGCAGCGCCGAGTCCAGCAGCGCGGGGTGGAGTCCGAAGGCACCCGCATCGTGTTGCTCCACAACGACTTCAGCGAAGACGTCGGAGCCGGACCGCCACGCGGCACGCAGTCCTTGGAAGACGGGGCCGTAGTCCAGCCCGGCTTCGGCCAGGCCGGGGTACAGACCACCGAGGTCGATGGGCTCGGCGTCGGCGGGCGGCCAGGCGGTGAGCCCCTCGGCTTCGCCGGGCGTGGCGGCGGCGAGGACGCCACTCGCGTGCCGGGTCCACTCGGCGGAGCCGTCCTCGGCCCGAGAGTGGATGGCGATCTCCCGCTCGCGCACGGTGATGCGCAGGTCAACCGCACCGCTGGCGGGCACGACCAGGGGCGCTTCGAGGGTCAGCTCCTCCAGGAGGTCGTACCCGGCGCGCTCTCCGGCGTGCAGTGCGAGTTCGAGGAACGCCGTTCCGGGCAACAGAACGGTGCCGAGCACGGTGTGGTCGGCCAGCCACGGCATCGTGCTCAGCGACAGCCGACCCGCGAGCACGAATCCGTCCGGGACGTCCACGGACGCGGTGAGCAGCGGGTGCTCGGTCCCGGTGGACGCAACGTCGGAGTTGAGCCAGTACCGCTCCCGCTGGAACGGATACGTCGGCAGGTCAACGAGCCGACCAGGGGCCAGGACCGTCGTCCACTCAACCGCTCCGCCGCGAACGTACACGGTGGACAGTGCACTGAGGACGCTGTGCACCTCGTCCCGGTGCTTGCGCAGAGCCGGAACAGCCACCGCGTCAACCATGGCGCTCAACACGCCATCGGGACCGAGTTCGACCATCGTGGTCACGCCCAGGTCTTCGAGGGTCTTCACCCCGTCGGCGAACCGGACAGTCTCACGAACGTGCCGCACCCAGTAGTCAGCGGTGAACTCGGTGACAACGTCACCCGTGAGGTTGGAAACCACCGGGATCTTCGGAGCCGCGTAGGTCAGTCCCTCCGCGACACGCCGGAACTCCGCCAACATGCCGTCCATGCGGTGCGAGTGGAACGCGTGACTCACCTTGAGCCGCTTGGTCTTGACCCCGAGGGACTCCGCCAGAGCCACCACCGCGTCCTCGTCACCGGACAACACGACAGACGCAGGCCCGTTCACAGCCGCGATACTGACGCCCTCGGACAGCTCGATCGCATCCTCACTGCACTGAACAGCGACCATCGCGCCACCAGTCGGCAACGCCTCCATCAACCGAGCACGAGCGGTCACCAGCGTCAGCGCGTCCTCAACGCCCAACGCACCGGCGACATGCGCGGCGGCCAACTCGCCGACCGAATGCCCGATCAAGAAGTCCGGTCGAACGCCCCAGGACTCGAACAGGCGAAACAGAGCAACCTCGACCGCGAACAAGGCGGGCTGCGTGTTGGCCGTCCGATCCAAAACCGAGGCATCGTCCCCGAAGATCACTTCCCGGACAGCGGCCCCGACCTCGTCGAAAGCAGCCCGGAACACCGGGAACGCCTCGTACAGCTCACGCCCCATACCCAGGCGCTGCGAACCCTGACCCGAGAACAGAAACGCCAGACGCCCCTCAGTGACCGTGCCGCGCACCACGTCCGGATCGAGATCGCCGGACGCGAGCGAGGTCAGCCCACGCCGCAGGTCCCCGAGCACCACGGCGCGGTGCGGGAAGGCCGACCGCGACGCGACCAGCGAGGCGGCGACATCCGCCGGGGACTCCTCCACCGCCAGCAGCCGCTCCGCCTGCGCCCGCAGCGCGTCCTCGGAACGAGCCGAGACCAGCCAGGCGAGGTGGTTCCCGGTGCCGATCGGCTCGGCGGCCTCGACCGGAGGGGCCTGCTCCAGGATCACGTGCGCGTTGGTGCCACTCACCCCGAAGCCGGACACCGCGGCTCGGCGCGGCTCGCCGGTGGACGGCCAGTCCACGGTCTCGGTCAGCAGCGACACCGATCCGGCCGACCAGTCCACATGGGACGAAGGACGGTCCACGTGCAGGCTCATCGGAAGCACGCCGTTGCGCAGCGCGAGGACCATCTTGATCACACCGGCGATCCCGGCCGCGGCCTGCGTGTGCCCGATGTTGGACTTCAACGACCCCAGCCACAACGGATGCGCGCGGTCCTGACCGTAGGTCGCCAGCAACGCCTGCGCCTCGATCGGATCGCCGAGAGTGGTCCCGGTTCCGTGTGCCTCCACGGCATCGACCTGCTGCGGCGTCAGCCCGGCGTTGGCCAGCGCGGCGCGGATCACCCGCTGCTGAGCGGGGCCGCTCGGCGCGGTCAGCCCGTTGGACGCGCCGTCCTGGTTCACCGCCGAGCCACGCACGACCGCGAGCACCGTGTGTCCATTTCGGACGGCGTCGGAAAGTCGTTCCACCACAACGACTCCAGCGCCCTCGCCCCAGCCGGTTCCGTCGGCGGCGTCGGCGAACGGCTTGCACCGGCCGTCGGGCGCGAGCCCCCGCTGGCGGCTGAACTCGGTGAACACGGTGGGCGTCGCCATCACCGTGACCCCGCCGACCAGCGCCATCGAGCACTCGCCCTGACGCAGCGCCTGGGTGGCCTGGTGCAGCGCCACCAGCGAGGACGAGCACGCCGTTTCCACCGTCACCGCAGGGCCTTCGAGCCCGAGCGCGTAGGCGATCCTGCCGGAGGCGACGCTGGTGACGTTGCCCGCCATCAGGTGTCCTTCAACGCCGTCGACCGCCTGGTGGAGCGCCGCCGCGTAGCCGGAGAACGCCGCGCCGACGAAGACACCGGTCCTGCTGCCGCGCAGCGACTCCGGGTCGATGCCCGCACGCTCGACGGCCTCCCACGAGGTCTCCAGCAGCAACCGCTGCTGCGGGTCCATCGCCAGCGCCTCGCGCGGGGAGATGCCGAAGAACTCGGCGTCGAAGTCGGCGGCGTCGGCGACGAATCCGCCCTCACGGGAGTACGTCGTGCGCGCGCCCGCGTTGTCCGGGTCGTAGAGCGCTTCGACGTCCCAGCCGCGGTCGGCGGGAAAGTCCCCGATCACGTCGGCGCCCTCGGTGAGCAACCGCCACAGCTCCTCAGGGGAGCCGGCCCCGCCGGGGAAACGGCAGGCCATGCCGACGATCGCGATCGGCTCGCGCTCGCCGGACTCCAGCTCCCGCAGGCGGCGGCGGGTGGTGTGCAGGTCGGCGGTGACCTGCTTGAGGAAGTGGCGGAGCTTGTCCTCGTTGCTCATGAGATGCCGAACTCCTTACCGATGAAGTCGAAGATCTCGTCGTCACTGGCCGCGTCGAGGGTCACCCCGGAGTCCTCGTCCCCGCCGGACCAGCGGTGCAGCAGCGCGCGCAACCGGCCGGTCAGCTCGGCCCGCACGGCCTCGTCGAGCTCCACTGTGGACAGCGCTTCGAGCTTGCCCAGCTCGGCGAGCCCCGGCGCGCCCGCGCCACCGGCGACCAGCTCACCGCGCAGGAAGGCGGCAAGCGCGACCGGCGTGGCGTGGTCGAACACCAGCGTCGCGGGCAGCTTCAGCCCGGTGGCGGCGCTCAGCCTGTTCCGCAGCTCCACGGCGGTCAGCGAGTCGAAGCCGACCTCACGGAACGCCCGCCCGGCCTCGACGCCGCCCGCACCGGTGTGGCCGAGCACGGCAGCGGCCTCGGTGCGCACCAGGTCCAGCAACAGCCGGTCCTGCTCGTCGGCCGAGAGCCCGGCCAGCCTGCCGGTCAACCGCTCCTCGGCCCCCTTCGGTTCCTCGGACCGCGTGGTCAGCGCCCGCACCTCCGGCAGCTCGCTGATCAACGGCCTGGACCGTGCGGCGGTGAACCCCGGCACGAACCTCGGCCAGTCGACGTCGGCGACCGCGACCAGGTCCTCGCCCAGTGCGACAGCGCGGTCCAGCGCGGAGATCGCCGAGGCCGCGGGCATCGTCGGCAAACCCCGCCTGCGCAGCATCGCCTCCACGCCGTCCGTCGCGGCCATCCCGCCATCGGCCCAGGGACCCCACGCGACCGAGGTCATCGGCACCCCTTCGGCACGTCTGCGCTGCGCGAGACCGTCGAGGTAAGCGTTCGCCGCGGCATAGGCGCCTTGTCCTCCGCTGCCCCATACCGCCGCGACGGAGGAGAACAACACGAAGGCGTCCAGGTCCTCCTTGTCCAGCAAGGCGTCCAGGTTCTCAGCACCGGAGACCTTGCCCGCGAGGACACGGGCGAACCCGGCGAGATCCGTGCCGGCGACGGGCTCCTCGGCCTGGCCGACACCCGCCGCGTGGACGACGGCCCGGACCGGCGAATCGATCCGGCTCAGCAAGTCCGCGACGGCGTCCCGGTGGGCGATGTCGCACGCGGCGACGGTCACCGCGACCCCGCTCGCGCGGAGTTCGGCGGCGAGTTCCGCCGCTCCGTCGGCGTTCTCGCCCCGGCGGCTGGTGAGCACGATGTGCTCCGCCCCGTTCCCGGCCAGCCAGCGCGCGACGTGTCCGCCGAGCGCGCCGGTGCCACCGGTGACCAGGACGGTGCCGCGCGGGCTCCACGCCGTGGCGGCCCCGCCAGACGCGTGCACGAGGCGACGCGCCAACACGCCGGTGTCGCGGATCGCGACCTGGTCTTCTTCCGTGTCGGCCAACACCCCGGCGAGCCGGTCGATGGCCCGCTCGCCGAGCTCGGCGGGCAGGTCCACCAGGCCACCCCACCGATCCGGGTGCTCCAGTCCGACCACGCGGCCGAAGCCCCAGGTCTGTGTCTGCGCGGGCGCGTCGAGCACGTCGTCGGCACCGACCGAGACAGCACCACAGGTGAGGCACCACAGCGGTGCGCCGATCCCGGCGTCACCGAGCGCCTGCACCAGGACCAGCGTCGATGCCAGGCCCGTCGGCATCACGGAGTGCGCGGGGTGCGGCTTCTCATCCAGGGCCAGCAAGGAGACAACGCCGGTGACACCGGCCTCCGCGGCCAACGTCAAAGCGAGTTCGGCGCGGTCGTCGGTGGCAACGCGGACCGTGGTGATCTCCGCACCCCTGGCCGCGAGGCCGTTGGCGACCACGTCCACCCGAGCGTCTTCGGTCGTCGGTGCGACGATCAGCCACCGCCCGGTGAGCACACCGGGAGCCTCGGCGGTTGGCCGCCAGGCGATCCCATAACGGAGACCGTCGACAACGGACTCCTGCCGTCGAGTTCTGCGCCACGCCGACAGCGCGGGCAGCGCATCGCTCAACGGCGTCTGCCCGTCCAGGTCGAGGACTTCGGTCAGGTCGGCGTTGTCCACGGCGGCCCAGAACTCGGCGTCCACCGGGTCCGATGCGGGTGCGGTGGGCGGCTCCGGCCAGTAGCTCTGACGCTGGAACGGATACGTCGGCAGGTCAACGCGGCGCCCCTCGGAGCACAGCGCGGTCCAGTCGACCGCTCCCCCGTTCACGTGCACGGTGGCGAGCGCGGTCAGCACGCTCCGTACCTCGTCCCGGTCCTTGCGCAGAGCCGGAACCGCCACCGCGTCAACCATGGCGCTCAACACGCCGTCCGGCCCGAGTTCGACCATCGTGGTCACACCCAGGTCCTCCAGGGTCCTCACCCCGTCGGCGAACCGAACAGCCTCACGAACATGCCGCACCCAGTAGTCAGCCGTGAACTCAGCGACAACGTCACCCGTGAGATTCGAGACCACCGGGATCTTCGGAGCCCTATAGGTCAGCCCCTCCGCGACACGCCGGAACTCCGCCAACATCCCGTCCATGCGATGCGAGTGGAACGCGTGGCTGACGCGAAGCCGCTTGGTCTTCACACCAAGGGACTCCGCCAGAGCCACCACAGCGTCCTCATCACCGGACAACACAACGGACGTAGGCCCGTTGACCGCAGCGACACTCACGCCTTCAGTCAGCTCGATCGCATCCTCACTGCACTGAACAGCGACCATCGCCCCACCCGCGGGCAGAGCGTCCATCAACTGGGCACGAGCGGTCACCAGCGTCAGCGCATCCTCAACGCCCAACACACCGGCGACATGCGCGGCGGCCAACTCACCGACCGAGTGCCCGATCAAGAAGTCGGGCCGAACGCCCCAGGACTCGAACAGGCGAAACAGAGCAACCTCGACCGCGAACAAGGCGGGCTGCGTGTTGGCCGTCCGATCCAAAACCGACGCGTCGCCGCCGAAGATCACTTCCCGGACAGCGGCCCCGACCTCGTCGAAGGCAGCACGGAACACCGGGAAGGCCTCGTACAGCTCACGCCCCATACCCAGACGCTGCGAACCCTGACCCGAGAACAAGAAGGCCAAGCGCCCCTCGCTCGCCACACCGGTCACCACACCGGAGTCATTCCGGCCAGCCGCGAGAGCGGCCAACCCGGCACGCGGCTCGCCCACCACCACGGCGCGGTGCTCGAACGCGGTCCGCGACGTGGCCAGGGAGTACGCCACATCCACCGACGGCGTGTCGGCCAACGGAAGCAGCTGCTCGGCCTGCGCCCGCATGGCGGCCTCGGAGCGCCCCGACAGCACCCACGGCGCGAACCCCGACATCGACGACGCGGGAACGACGTCGTCACCGGCTTCGAGGACCACATGCGCGTTGGTGCCGCTCACCCCGAAGGAGGACACACCGGCGCGGCGGGGCTCACCCGTCGACGGCCACGGTCGGTTCTCGGTCAGCAGCGACACCGCGCCCGCCGACCAGTCCACGTGCGGCGACGGCTCGTCCACGTGCAACGTGGGCGGTAGTTCGCCGTGGCGCATCGCCTGCACCATCTTGATCACACCCGCCACACCGGCAGCGGCCTGCGTGTGCCCGATGTTGGACTTCACCGACCCCAGCCACAACGGATGCGCGCGGTCCTGACCGTAGGTCGCCAGCAACGCCTGCGCCTCGATCGGATCGCCCAGCCGCGTACCTGTTCCGTGCGCCTCCACAACGTCCACATCGGACGGACGAAGCTCGGCGTCGGCCAGCGCCGCCATGATCACGCGCTGCTGCGACGG
Source organism: Allokutzneria oryzae (assembly GCF_042429765.1). NCBI lineage: Bacteria > Bacillati > Actinomycetota > Actinomycetes > Pseudonocardiales > Pseudonocardiaceae > Allokutzneria > Allokutzneria oryzae. The sequence goes on from NZ_JBHLZU010000003.1 coordinate 10,537, forward strand.
CCCGTTCGGCGCGGTCAGCCCGTTGGACGCGCCGTCCTGGTTCACCGCCGACCCGCGCACGACAGCCAGCACCGGGTGCCCGTTGCGGCGCGCGTCGGAGAGCCGCTCGACGACCAACACGCCGACACCCTCGCCCCATGCGGTTCCGTCCGCGTCGGCGGAGAACGCCTTGACCCGGCCGTCAGCGGCGAGACCGCGCTGCCGGGAGAACCGGACGAACGCGCTCGGCGTCGACATGATCGACACGCCACCGGCGAGCGCGAGTGAGCACTCGCCCGCGCGCAGTGCGCGAGCGGCGAGGTGCAGCGCCACCAACGACGACGAACACGCCGTGTCCACGGTCACCGCAGGGCCTTCAAGTCCGAGCGCGTAAGCGATGCGGCCCGACAGGACGCTGCCCGCGTTGCCGGTCAACAGGTAGCCCTCGGCCCCTTCGGGCGCATCGGCGAGCAGGGACTCGTAGTCCTGGCCGTTGGTGCCCGCGAAAACGCCGACCTGCTTGCCTCGCAAGGACGTCGGGTCAATCCCCGCGCGCTCGACGGCCTCCCACGCGGTCTCCAGCAACAACCTCTGCTGCGGGTCCATCGCCAGCGCCTCACGCGGGGAGATCCCGAAGAACGCAGGGTCGAAACGATCGACACCGTCCAGGAAAGCGCCCTCGCGGGTGTAGGTCTTCCCGGCACGCTCCGGGTCCGGGTCGTAGATGCCGTCCACGTCCCAGCCACGGTCGGCCGGGAACGGGGTCACCGCGTCAACGCCCCCGGAAACCAGCTCCCACAGCTGCTCCGGCGAAGCCACCCCACCGGGGAACCGGCAGGCGATCCCGACGATCGCGATGGGTTCTCCCGTAGCCACGGCGGTTTCCGGCGCCGCGACGGCCGAAGAAGCGCCCAGCACCTGGTCGCGCAGGAACTCCGCCAGCGCGTCCGGGGTCGGGTAGTCGAAAACCAGCGTCGTCGGCAGCGTGAGACCGGTCGCGACACCCAACCGGTTACGCAGCTGCACGCCGGTGAGCGAGTCGAAGCCCTGCTCGCGGAACGCCCGCCCAGCCACCTGCGCCGAACCCGCGCCCAGCACGGCCGAGGCGTGCGTGCGCACGACATCCAGCAGCAGTCGGTGCTGCTCGGCCTCGGAGAGGTCGGCGAGACAGGAGCGCAGCTCGACCCGCTCGGCCGCGGGCAGGTCGCGCACCTCGGGCAGGTCGGTGATCAACGGAAGCGTGCGGATCGGGTGGAACTCGCGGGCGAACCTCGCCCAGTCCACATCGACCAGCAGCAGCGTCGCGTCATCACGGGACACCGCGTCCGCCAGGCCCGCGACGACGAGTTCGGGTGCCATCGCCTCGAAGCCGAGCCGCCGCTGCACCCGCTCGCCGACACCGTCGGCGAGGCCACCGCCGCCGAGCAGACCCCACGAGATCGAGGTCGCGGGCAGACCGGCCGCCCTGCGCTGCTCGGCGAGAGCGTCGAGATAGGCATTGGCTGCCGCGTAGGCGCTCTGACCCGCGTTGCCCCACACCCCGGCGACCGACGAGCACAGCACGAAGGCGTCGAGATCAAGATCGCGGGTCAGCTCGTCGAGGTTGCGCGCCGCGATCACCTTGGGCCGCAACACCGCCTCGGCACGCTCAAGGGTCAGCGTGTCCATCATGGCGTCGTCCAGGACACCGGCGGTGTGCACGACAGCGGTGAATCGGTGCTCGGCGAACAGAGCCGCCAAGGCGTCGCAGTCGGCGGCGTCGCAGGCAACGATGGTGACCCGCTCCCCCAGCTCCGCGACCAACTCGGCCGCCCCTGGCGCGTCCGCACCCCGCCTGCTGGTCAGCACGAGGTGCTCGGCCCCGTTGTCAGCCAGCCACCGCGCGACCCGGCCGCCCAGCGCTCCGGTGCCACCGGTGACCAGGACGGTGCCGCGCGGCTGCCACGAGCCGGTGCTCGGCGCGGTCACCCGCTCCAGCCTGCGCACCAGAACACTGTCCGAGCGCACCGCGAACTGGTCCTCATTCCCGTGAGCGGCGAACACACCGGCGAGGCGGTCCAGCACCCGCTGGTCCGGATCGTCCGGCAGCTCGACGAGTCCGCCCCAGCGGCGAGGGTGCTCCAGCCCGAGCACACGTCCGAAACCCCAGACCTGTGCGCACTCGGGACTGTTCCCGCTGGTCAGACACCACAACGGCGCGTCAACCCCAGCGTCGCCCAGTGCCTGTGCGGCAACCACGGTCGGCCAGAACTCGCCCGCGAGGGACACCACGCCACTGGGGGTGAGCCCGGCCAGTCGCTCGGCCAGCACCGCACGATCGGTCCCCGCCGCCACCCGGACGACCTCCGCGCCGTGCCGGACGAGCGTGTCCTCGACAGCGGCCTCGTGCTCCGCGCCGGAGGCCAGCAGCACCCAGGTCCCGGACAGCGACGTGACCGGTGGCGAGTCGGCAGGCCGCCACACCACGCGATAGCGCCAACCATCCACAACGGACTGGTCCCGACGGTCCCGCCGCCACGCCACCATGGCGGGCAGCACCTCGGACATCGGCGTGTTGGCGGACACGCCCAGCTCGTCGGCGAGTTCACCGCGCTCGACGACATCCCAAAACCGCGTGTCGAGCGGGTCCGCCGCAGACGTCGCCGTGTCGTCCAACCAGTGCCGCTGCCGCTGGAACGGATAGGTCGGCAGGTCAACGACGCGACCACCACCGCACAAGCGCGCCCAGTCAATCTGAACACCACGCACGTACGCCTCGGCGACGGAAGTGAGGAACCGGTCGATGCCACCCTCGTCGCGACGCAGCGACCCCACGACCGTCGCGTCCTGTGCGGTCTCCTGCACGCCGACGGCGAGCACAGGGTGCGCGCTGGACTCGATGAAAACCTTGTGGCCCTGGGACACCAACAACCGGACGGTCGCCTCGAACCGCACGGTCTGTCTCAGATTCCGATACCAGTACCCCGCGTCCAGCTCCACCGTGTCGATCTTCGACGCGGTCACTGTCGAGTAGAACGGGATCTCCGACGAGCGAGGCTTGATCGGTGCGAGAACTCGTGCCAGCTCGTCTGCGAGGGCCTCGACGTGTGCGGAGTGCGACGCGTAGTCCACCGGAATCCACCGAGCGCGCACCCCGGCGGCCTCCCACCGAGCGACCAACGTCGCCAGCGCCTCCGGATCACCGGACACCACAACGGAGTTCGCGCCGTTGACGGCAGCGATGGACGCGCCATCGACAAGGTCGACCTCGCCCACCGGCAGCGACACCGAGACCATGCCACCCTTGCCCGACAACGCCAGGATCGCCTTGCTCCGCAAAGCAACCACCAGCGCAGCGTCCTCAAGCGACAGAGCACCCGACACCGCAGCCGCAGCGATCTCACCCTGGGAGTGACCGATCACCGCAGCAGGCTCAACCCCATACGACCGCCACAGAGCGGCCAGCGACACCATCACCGCCCACAACACGGGCTGAACAACATCAACCCGCTCAAGCGGACCGGACAGCTCCTCGAACAAGTCCCACTCGACGTGCGGAGCAAGAGCAGCGGCACACGCCTTCATCGACTCCGCGAAAGCCGGCTCCGACAGCAGCTCCACCGCCATGCCGCCCCACTGCGAACCCTGGCCGGGGAACACGAACGCCACACGGCCGGGCGTCCCGGCGACACCTTCGACGACGTCCGGTCGGACACCACAACCGGTCACCCCGCCCAGGCTGTCCCGGAAGCCCTTGAGGTCCCTGGCCAGCACCACGGCCCGGTGCTCGAACGCCGTCCGCGCGGTCGCCAGCGTGAACGCCACGTCAACCGGGTTCACCGAAGGCTCAGCATCCACAAAGGACATCAACCGCGCGGCCTGTTCCCGGAGAGCCGCGTCGCCACGGCCGGACAGGACCCAAGGAACCAACGCCTGGGCGGGCTCCGGCGCGACATCCGCCTCGGGCGCCTGCTCCAGGATCACGTGCGCGTTGGTGCCGCTGATCCCGAAGGACGACACCGCGGCGCGCCGGGGCTCTCCCGTTGCGGGCCACTGCACGGCCTCGGTCAACAGCGCCAGCTCACCCGCCGACCAGTCGATGTACTCGGACGGCTCGTCTACGTGCAGGGTCTTCGGCAGCACACCGTGCCGCAACGCCTGCACCATCTTGATCACACCACCAACACCGGCAGCCGCCTGAGCGTGACCGATGTTCGACTTCAACGACCCCAACAGCAGCGGGCGCTCCCGCTCACGGCCGTAGGTGGCCAGAATCGCTTGTGCCTCAATGGGATCGCCCAACGTGGTACCCGTACCGTGCGCCTCGACGGCGTCCACCTGAGCGGCGGAGAGCGACGCGCTTTCCAATGCGGCGCGGATCACCCGCTCCTGGGCAGCACCACTCGGCGCGGTGAGACCGTTCGACGCGCCGTCGGAGTTCATCGCGGACCCGCGCAGCACCGCGAGCACCCGGTGGCCGTTGCGCCTAGCGTCGGACAGCCGCTCCAACAGGAGCATGCCGGCACCCTCACCGGGGCCGAAGCCGTCGGCCTTGGCGGAGAACGCCTTGCAGCGGCCGTCCGGCGCCAGCCCGCGCTGGCGGCTGAAGGAAACGAACATGCCGGGGGTGGACATGACGGTCACGCCACCCGCGAGGGCGAGCGAGCACTCACCGTTGCGCAGGGACTGGGCCGCGAGGTGCAACGCCACCAACGAGGACGAGCAAGCGGTGTCCACTGTGGCCGCTGGGCCTTCCAAGCCGAGCGTGTAGGCGATCCGGCCGGACGCCACGCTGGTGGTGGTCCCGGTGAACAGGTGCGCCTCCGAGCCGTCCTCCGCTCGCGTCAGCCGGGGGCCGTACTCCTGGCTGATGACACCGGCGAAGACGCCGACCTGCTTGCCGCGCAAGGACGCGGGGTCGATACCCGCGCGTTCGACCGCCTCCCACGAGGTCTCCAGCAGCAGCCGCTGCTGCGGGTCCATCGCCGCGGCCTCGCGCGGGGAGATCCCGAAGAAGGCCGAGTCGAAGTCGGCGGCCCCGCGCAGGAACCCGCCCTGCCGGGTGTAGGTCCGGCCCGCCGCGTCCGCGTCCGGGTCGAACAGCGCGTCGGCATCCCAGCCACGGTCGGCCGGGAACTCCGAGATCGCGTCGGTGCCCGAGCCGACCAGCTCCCACAGGTCCTCCGGCGAGGCGACCCCGCCGGGGAACCGGCAGGCCATGCCGACGATCGCCAGCGGCTCGCGCCCGGCGTTCTCGGCGTCGCGCAGCCGCTGCTTCGTCTCGTGCAGCTCGGCGGTGACGCGCTTGAGGTACGCGACGAGCTTCTCCTCGTTCGACACCTATCCCAGCTCCCTGTCGATGAAGGCGAAGAGGTCGTCAGTGCTGGCCGACTCCAGCTCGGCGGCGACACCCGACGACTGGTGCGGCTCGGCGCCGTCCTCAGCCAGCGCCAGCAGCTTCCGCAGCCGCGCGGTGACCGTGGCCCGCAGCTCGCCGTCCCCGTTGAGCCCCGCCACGCTGGTCTCCAGCAGGTCGAGCTCGGTGAGCACCGCGGGCGCTGCCGGGGCAGCGGTCACCGGCGCGAGCTCGGCGCGCACCCGATCGGCGAGGGCTTCCGGGGTGGGGCAGTCGAAGAGCACCGTCGCCGGGAGCCGGAGGCCGGTGGCCGCGTTCAGCCGGTTGCGCAGCTCCACCGAGGTCAACGAGTCGAACCCGAGGTCCTTGAAGGTCTGCCCGACCTCCACCGAGGCCGGGTCGCCGTGCCCGAGCACCGTCGCGGTGTGACCGCGCAGGACTTCGAGGACGATGTGCGACTGCTCCTCAGTGGACAGTCCGGAGAGCTTGTCAACCAACGCATCGCCGGTGACGACCTCACGTGCGGCGACGCGCCGTGTAGTCGAGCGTACGACTCCGCGCAGCAGCGGGGGCACTTCGGCTCCTGACGCGCGCAGAGCCGCCGAGGCCAGCCGCACCGGCACGAGCGCGGGCCGGTCGTGCGCGGTGGCCGCGTCGAACAACGCGAGCCCGTCCGCAGTAGAGAGAGCACCGAGTCCGGCTCTGGTCATCCGTCTCAGGTCGGCGTCGGCGAGGTGGCCGGTCATCCCGCTGGCCTCGGCCCACACGCCCCACGCCAGCGACTGCGCGGGCAGCCCGAGGCTGTGCCGGTGCGCGGCCAGCGCGTCCAGGAACACGTTCGCGGCTGCGTAGTTCGCCTGTCCCGGCAGGCCGAAGGTGCCCGCGGCGGAGGAGAACAGCACGAACATCGACAGGTCCTGGTCCAGGCTCAGCTCGTGCAGGTTCCACGCGGCGTCGATCTTCGGCCGCAGCACGGAGTCCACCTGTTCCGGCGTCATCGACGCCAGCACCGAGTCGTCCAGCACACCCGCCGCGTGCACGATCCCGGTGAGCCGCCGCCCGGCGAGCACCGTGGCGAGCGCGTCCCGGTCGGCGGCGTCGCACGCGGCCACGGTCACCGAGGCACCGAGCCCGGTCAGCTCGGCGACGACCTCGTCAACACCCGGCGTGTCCGCGCCCCGTCGGCTGGTCAGCAGCAGCTCGCGCACCCCGTGCTCGGTCACCAGGTGCCTGGCGAACACCGCGCCGAGGGTGCCGGTGCCGCCGGTGATCAGCACGGTGCCGCGCGGGTCCGGTGTGTGCGGCAGCGTGAGCACCAGCTTGCCCGTGTGCTTGGCCTGGCTGAGGAACCGGAACGCCGCTGGTGCCTGGCGGATGTCCCACGTGGTCGTAGGGAGCGGCCGCAGCACCCCGTCCGCGAACAGCGCCATCAGCTCGGCCAGCATGTCCGCCACGACGTCCGGGTCCGTGGTGAGCAGATCGAAAACCCGGTAGGTGATGTCGTCGCGGACCTCATCGGCGGCGCGGATGTCGGTCTTGCCGATCTCCACGAACCGCCCGCCCTTGGGCAGCAACCGCATCGAAGCGTCGATGAACTCCTTGGCCAGCGAGTTGAGCACCGCGTCGACACGGGGGAACCGCCACTCGAAGTGGAGGTCGCGCGAGGAGGCGAGGTGCTCCTCGTCCAGGCCGAGGGAGAGCGCGACGCCGTGCTTGGCGGGGCTGGCGGTGCCGAGGACCTTGGCGCCCCAGTGCTGGGCGAGCTGCACAGCCGCCATGCCGACGCCACCGGTCACGGCGTGGATCAGCACCGACTCGCCCGCCTTGAGCCCGGCGTCGTGCCGCAGCGCGTGGTAGGCGGTGAGGAACACCACCGGCACCGACGCGGCGACGGAGAAGCTCCACTCGTCGGGAACCGTTGCCAGCAAACGCTGATCGGTCACACCGACCGGGCCGAACGCGCCGGTGAACAGGCCCATCACCCGGTCTCCAGGTGCGAAGCGGGTCACGCCGGGACCGACCTCGGTGACGACACCGGCGCCCTCGCTGCCCAGGACCTCCTGACCGGGCACCATGCCCAGCGCGAGCACCACGTCCCGGAAGTTCAGCCCCGCCGCCCGCAGCGCGACCCTGACCTCGCCTTCGGCGAGCGGCGCGAGGGAGCCGGGGTGCGCGACGAGCGCGAGATTGTCGAGGGTGCCCTTCTCGGTGATGTCCAGCCGCCAGGCGCGTTCCCCGCGCGGCGGCAGCAGCCCGCCGCCCGCGCTCGCGGGAGCGAGTCGCGCGACGCGGAGGGTGCCCGCCCGCAGGGCCAGCTGCGGCTCGTCGCCGAGCAGCGCCGCGGGCAGCAGCGCGGCGGACGCGTCGTGGTCGTCGAGGTCCAGCAGCGTGAACCGGCCTGGGTGCTCCGAGACAGCCGAGCGGATCAGGCCCCACACGGGAGCGGTCGCGAGGTCGAGAACGTCCTCCCCCGGCGTCACGGCGACCGCGTTCCTCGTCAGGACAACGAGTTTCGACGACTCGAACCGCTCGTCGGCCAGCCACGACCGGATGAAGGCGAGAACCTGGTGAGTGGTCTCACGCGCCGCCCCTGCCACCTCGGTGGACGAACCGACACAGGTCAGCAGGACGAGCTCCGGCGATCCGTCGACGGCGTCGAGCGCACCGCAGGAGCTGACCGACCAGCCCGCGGCCTCCAGGGCGACACCGACCTTCAGATCGTCGTTGCCCAACACGGTGACCGGAGTCGCTTCGGCCCGGGGCGCTGCCGCCGTGGTGATCTCGTTCCACTCCACCACGAACAGCGAGTCGTTGCCGCTGACGCGAAGCGCCTCGCGAGTGGTCGGCCGCATCGTGAGCGCGTCGATCGATGCCACCGGCGATCCGGAGACGTCGAAGAGCCGCACCGACACCGTGTCCTGCCCGGCAGGAGTGATCCGCACTCGAAGGCTGGTCGCGTCGGTGGCGTGCAGGCTCACCCCACTCCACGCGAACGGCAGCAGACAGCCATCGGCCTCCGCGACGATCACGTGCAGCGCCGCGTCCAGCAGCGCCGGGTGCAACGCGAAGCCGCCACCGCCTTGGGGCAGAACGACTTCCGCGAACAGCTCGGTGCCGATCCGCCACGCCGACCGCAGCCCCTGGAACAGCGGCCCGTACCCGTAGCCGCTCTCCGCGAGCCGCTCGTACACGCCGTCCAGGTCGATCGCCTTCGCGTTCGCGGGCGGCCACGCACCCAGCTCGACGGTCGAGGTCGTGCCACCGGTCAGCACTCCGCTGGCGTGCGTGGTCCACGCGCTCGCGTCGTCCTGTCGCGAGTAGACAGTCACCGTCCTGCGACCGTCGTCGTCGGCGCCGACCACGACCTGCACCGCGATGCCACCACGTTCAGGAAGTACGAGCGGCGCTTCGAGGGTCAGCTCTTCCAGGCGGTCGCAGCCGACCTGGTGCCCGGCATGCAGGGCAAGCTCCACGAACGCGGTTCCCGGCAACAGAGCCGTCCCGAACACGGCATGCTCGGCGAGCCACGGGTGGGAGTCCAGGGACAACCGTCCGGAGAACAGGTGCCCGGCCGACTCGGGCAGCTCGACCGCCGCGCCGAGCAGCGGGTGCCCCGCGTCGAGAAGCCCGGCGGAGGCGAGGTCGGCGGTCCGGGGCGCGGCATCGAGCCAGAACCACTCCCGCTGGAACGGGTACGTGGGCAGGTCAACGAGCTGTCCGCCGCCGCGCGCCCAGTTCACGGCGACGCCGTGGGTGAACGCCTCGCCGAGGGACAGCAGGAACCGGTCCAAACCGCCCTCGTCGCGGCGCAGCGACCCCACCGCCGGAGCGTCGATCCCCATCGTCAACACAGGGTGCGCGCTGCACTCGACGAACACGCCGTCCAACTGCGACACCGTCTCGTGGAACCGCACGGTCTGCCTCAAGTTCCGGTACCAGTACCCGGCGTCCAGCTCCGAGGTAGTGATCTCCGACGCGGTCACCGTCGAATAGAACGGAATCTCCGACGAGCGAGGCTTGATCGGCGCGAGAACTCGCGCCAGCTCCTCCTCGATCTCCTCCACGTGCGCGGAATGCGAGGCGTAGTCCACCGGGATCACCCGAGCACGGACACCTTCAGCCTCGCACCGCTTGACCAACGCCTCCAATGCGGTCGGATCACCGGAGACCACCGTCGCATGAGGACCGTTCACCGCCGCAATCGACAGGCCTTCGGTCAGCTCCACGGTTCCGGACGCAACCGAAACCATGCCACCCTTGCCCGACAACGCCAGGATCGCCTTGCTTCGCAAAGCAACCACCAGCGCAGCGTCCTCAAGCGACAGAGCACCCGACACCGCAGCAGCCGCGATCTCCCCCTGCGAATGACCCACCACAGCCGCAGGCTCAACCCCATACGACCGCCACAAGGCAGCCAGCGACACCATCACCGCCCACAACACCGGCTGAACGACGTCGACGCGCTCGAGCGGACCGGACAGCTCCTCGAACAAGTCCCACTCAACATACGGCTTCAACGCAGCCGCACACGCCTCCATCGACTCCGCGAACACCGGCTCCGACAGCAGCTCCACGGCCATGCCGGACCACTGCGAACCCTGACCCGGGAACACGAACACCGGACGGTTCTCAACACCGGCGACGCCCCGAACCACACCTGGCGCGGGCTCATCGGCGACGAGGGCGGCCAGACCGGCACGGAACTCCTCGGTGGTGGAGCCCACCACAACGGCCCGGTGCTCCAGTCGAGCACGGGAGGTCGCCAGGGAGAAACCGACGTCCACCGGATTCTCATCCACAGTGGACAGAAGAGCGGCCTGGTCCCGCAGCGCCGCGAGCGACTTCGCGGACAACACCCACGCGGTCACACGAGGAGCCGACTCCTGCCGCGACTCGTCAGACGCCTGCTCCAGGATCACATGCGCGTTGGTGCCGCTGATCCCGAAGGACGACACAGCGGCGCGGCGCGGGTGATCAGTCGATGGCCACTCCACGGGCTCGGTCAGCAGCGACACCGCGCCCGCCGACCAGTCGACCCGCGTCGACGGCTCGTCAACGTGCAGGGTCTTCGGCAGCACACCGTGCCGCAACGCCTGCACCATCTTGATCACACCACCAACACCGGCAGCCGCCTGAGCGTGACCGATGTTCGACTTCAACGACCCCAACAGCAGCGGGCGCTCCCGCTCACGGCCGTAGGTGGCCAGAATCGCTTGTGCCTCAATGGGATCGCCCAACGTGGTACCCGTGCCGTGCGCCTCGACAGCATCCACATCGGACGGCCGAAGGCCAGCGGAGGCGAGCGCGGCGCGGATCACCCGCTGCTGCGACGGGCCGTTCGGCGCGGTCAACCCGTTGGACGCGCCGTCCTGGTTCACCGCCGAACCCCGGACCACAGCGAGGATCGGATGACCATTGCGCTCCGCTTCGGAGAGCCGTTCCAGCACGAGCATTCCGACGCCTTCGGCCCACGCGGTGCCATCGGCGGCCTCGGCGAACGCCTTGCACCTGCCGTCGACGGACAGGCCGCGCTGCCGGGAGAACTCCACGAACATGCCCGGCTCGGCCATCACAGCGGCGCCACCGACGAGCGCGAGCGAGCACTCGCCCTGACGCAGGGCCTGAACGCCCATGTGCAGCGCGACCAGCGACGACGAGCACGCGGTGTCCACGGTCACCGCTGGTCCCTCAAGACCGAGCGTGTACGCGACCCGCCCCGACGTGACGCTGGCGGTGGTCCCGGTCAGCAGGTAACCGTCGAGCCCATCAGCACCCTCGTGCAGGCGCGGCCCGTACTCCTGCGACATCGCGCCGACGAACACCCCGGCCCGCGAACCGCGCAGGCCGCTCGGGTCGATGCCCGCGCGCTCCAACGCCTCCCACGAGGTCTCCAGCACCAGGCGCTGCTGCGGGTCCATGGCCAGCGCCTCGCGCGGGGAGATCCCGAAGAACGCCGGGTCGAACGCGCCCGCGTCGTGCAGGAACCCGCCGTGCCGGGTGTAGCTCGTCCCCGGGTTCTCCGGGTCCGGGTGGTGGAGCGCGTCGAGCCGCCAGCCCCGGTTGTCCGGGAACTCCGAGATCGCGTCCCCGCCGGAGCGGACGAGCTCCCACAGGTCCTCCGGCGAGGCCACCCCGCCGGGGAAGCGGCAAGCCATGCCAACGATTGCCATAGGCTCGTTCACCGCGGCGGGCACCTCGGCGACGACCGCGTCGCCGGGCTCGCCGTCGCGCAGTCGCTCGATGAGCGCGGCCGGGGTCGGGAAGTCGAAGACCAGGCTCTGCGGCAGTGCCGCTCCCGTGGCGGCGACCAGTCGGTTGCGCAGGTCGACCCCGCTGATCGAGTCGAACCCGAGCTCCTTGAACGTGCGGCTCGTGACCACCTCGTCCGGCCCGGAGAAGCCCAGCACGACGGCGATGTGCGCGCGGACGAGGCGGGCCAGGTCCCGCTCGGCGACCGGGGCCTTCACCTCGGTCCCGGCGTCGTCGAGCCAGTACCGCTCCCGCTGGAAGGAGTAGGTCGGCAACGCGGTCCGGCGGCCACCGGGGAACTCCCACGTCACCGCGACGCCGTGCGCGTACGCGTCGGCGACCGCGGTCTCGAACCGCTCGACGCCGCCGTCGTCGCGCCGCAGCGAGGACAGCGCGACCCCGCCGCTCCCCTCGTCCTCGGCGGTCCGCTGGATCGCGGCCGTCAGCACCGGGTGCGGGCTGATCTCGACGAACACCCGGTGCCCGGCGTCCAGCAGCGCCCGCGTCGCGTCGGCGAACAGCACCGTCTGGCGCAGGTTCCGGTACCAGTAACCGGCATCGAGACCTGTGGTGTCCACTGTGGACCCGGTAACCGACGAGAAGAACGGGATGTGCCCGGCGCGCGGGCTGATCGGGGCGAGCGAGTCCAGCAGGCGCTCGCGGAGCACCTCGACCTGCGCCGAGTGCGACGCGTAGCTCACCGGGATCGACTTGGCCCGCACACCGGCCTCGGTCAGCTCGGCCAACAGCGCCGCCAGCGCCGCGGAGTCCCCGGAGAGCACCGTCGAACCGGTGCCGTTGAGCGCAGCGACCGACACGCGATCACCGTGCGGCGCGAGGAGTTCGGCCAGCTCGGCGACGGGAAGCGGGACCGAGAGCATCCCACCGGACTCGGGCAGTTCGGCGATCGCGGCGCTGCGCAGCGCGACCAACCGCGCGGCGTCGGCCAGGGACAGCGCCCCGGCGACACAGGCGGCGGCGATCTCGCCCTGCGAGTGCCCGACGACAGCGGCGGGCTCGACGCCGCGCGAGCGCCAGAGCCGCGCGAGGGACACCATCACGGCGAACAGCGCGGGCTGCACGACATCGACCCGCCGCAGCGCCTCACCGTCGGCGAGCACGTCGGTCAGCGACCAGTCCACCCACGGCGCGAGGGCTTGTTCGCACTCCTGGATGCCGGCGCAGAACACCTCGGAGGTCGCGAGCAGCTCACGGCCCATTCCCACCCACTGCGCGCCCTGACCGGGGAAGACGAAGACCGGCCCGGTGCCGGAGACGACCTCGCCGGTGACCAGCCGCGGCGAGGGCAGTCCGTCCGCGAGCGCGTCCAGCGCGGCGGGGTCGGACCCGAGCACGACCGCGCGGTGCTCGAAGGCGGTGCGCGTGGTGGCCAGCGAGAACCCGACGTCCACCGGGTTCAGGCCGGGGTTGTCCGCGAGGTGGGCGCGAAGCCGATCGGCCTGCTCCCGCAGCGCCCGCGCGGTGCGGGCGGAGAGGACCCACGGCACCGGCGCGGGCCGGGGCTCGTCGGCGGCGGCGACCGCCGGGGCCTCGGAGACGACCAGGTGGCAGTTGGTCCCGCCGACGCCGAAGGAGCTCACCCCGGCGACCAGCGGACGGTCCGGCACCGGCCACGGGCCGGTCTCGGTGCTCACCCGCAGCCGCCACCCGGTGAAGTCGATCTTCGGGTTGGGCCGCTCGAAGTTCAGGCTCGCGGGCTGCTCCCGGTGCGCGACCGACAGCGCGACCTTGAGCAGGCCGACGATGCCCGAGGCGCCTTCGAGGTGCCCGACGTTGGTCTTGGCCGACCCGACCACCAGCGGCCGGTCCTCCGCGCGGTCCCCGGCGAAGACCGCGCCGAGCGCCTCGGCCTCGATCGGGTCGCCGACCGCGGTGCCGGTCCCGTGCAGCTCGACGTACTGCACGTCGGCGGGCGCGATCCCGGCCGCGGTGTGGGCGGCGCGGATGACATCGCGCTGCGCCAAGGGGTTCGGCGTGGTGAGGCCGGTGGTCGCGCCGTCGTTGTTGACCGCGCCACCCCGGATCACGCAGTAGACGCGGTCGCCGTCGGCGACCGCCGCGCGCAGCGGTTTGAGCACGACCATCCCGCCGCCCTCGCCGCGGACGAACCCGTTGGCCCGCTCGTCGAAGGTGAAGGAGCGCCCGTCCGGCGACAGCCCGCCGAACCGCGCGGCGGCCACCGCGCCGTCCGGGGCCAGGTTGAGCGCGACCCCACCGGCGACGGCGAGGGTGGACTCGCCGCGCAGCAGGCTCTCGCAGGCGAGGTGCACCGCGACCAGCGCGGAGGACTGCGCGGCGTCCACGGTCAGGCTCGGGCCGTGCGCGCCGAGCAGGTACGACAGCCGGTTGGCGATGACACCCCTGGTCAGGCCGGTGAAGGTGTGCCTGCCGATGCCGGAGTCCCCGGCCCGCGCCGCGAGCTTGGCGTAGTCGTCGGCCATCGCGCCGACGAACACCCCGGTGCGGCTGCCGCGCAGCGCCGACGGCAGCAGCGCGGCGTCCTCCAGCGCCTCCCAGCCGAGTTCGAGCACGAGGCGCTGCTGCGGGTCGACCGCGACCGCCTCACGCGGCGAGATCCCGAAGAAGCCCGGGTCGAAACCGTCGACGCGGTCGAGAAAGCCACCGAACCGGCCCGGGTCCCCCGGCTCGGCCACCCACCGGTCCGCGGGCACCTCGGTGATCGCGTCGACGCCGCCGGTCAGCGCCCGCCAGAACTCCCCGGGAGTGGACGCGCCCGGCAGCCGGCACGCCATCCCCACAATCGCAACTGCCCGTTCCCCGGATTCGTCGCCCACGAATTCCCTGGTCACCGTGCTTCACGTCTCCTCGCAGTCGCCACCCCCGCCGCGCTCAGCGCGCACTACTCCCCGCAGAGGTGCGCGCATGGCAAGGACCCATGCGACCAACGCCGGACAACACCCGCCCCAGAACGGCGCGTCACGCGAAGTTGATCTTCATGGTTGTGGGCGACAAGCCCGTTGGATAACACAGATAAAGGCACTACAGCTCGGTGACCCCAGATCACCGCTATCCCCAGTAACAACGGCACAGACAAGTAACCAAAAAACGCGACAAGGCAGCCCCAGTTGTTGCCCGGTCACGACAGAGTCAACCAAGTCAGCCTATCGGGTGCAACCTTCACACCAAGTTTTTGAAACTCCGGCAGCGCGTGCTATCAGGCGCGGCACAGCCCGGCCAGCTAGCCCACCAAAGCGGTCGTGACCTGGGCAAACAGCCCGAGATTCGGACAGGACCACCCGATCGGACCTCAACGTTCTTGGCGATTAGCTTTCGGCGTTTCCTACGGCGATCGAGGTATGACGTGACAAGGAGCACCCTCCGACCGGAGTACTTCTCCGCCTTTCACCAGCGGTGGTATCACGCGTCTATCACAGCGCCGGGCATGGTCACCACCGACCACGTCATCTTTCGTCTCCCGGCGAAAGGCGCCGGATTCGGGCAACCGCCACGGCCATGTCCGCCACGTGATCACCCCGTTACCAGCAGGCAAACCGGCAGGTCAGCACGCACGCACGACGCGATAGGGTGCTCCCGACCCGGCGGGTGGGCCGGAATCCCGACGGAACGGACACCGAACAGCGTGCAGCCGCACCAGATCGTCGAGATCTACACAGATGGCGCGTGCAGCGGAAACCCCGGCCCCGGCGGCTGGGGCGCGGTGCTGCGCTACGGCGAGCACGAGAAAGAGCTGCACGGCGGCGAGGCGGACACGACCACCAATAACCGAATGGAACTCACAGCTCCTATCAAAGCTTTGGAATGCCTCAGACGCCCTTCGGTGGTGCGGATCTACACAGACAGCACCTATGTGCGCAACGGCGTCCTGTCCTGGCTCCCGAAATGGAAGCGCAACGGCTGGATGACCAGCGCCAACCAGCCCGTGAAAAACGCCGACCTGTGGCGCAGGCTGGACGCGGCCATCGGCGGGCACCAGGTCGAATGGCACTGGGTGAAGGGCCACGCGGGGCACCCTGAGAACGAACGGGCCGACCGGCTCGCCGTGCTCGGGGTCCAGGAGGCGACGGCGAAAGCCACGGCGTTGTAAACAATTGGGCATACGCCCCTGAAGCTGGATGTCAGGGGTTTCCCCGATGCCCGCTCCCGGGTGGTCCTCCTACGGTCGAACGCGCATTCCCCGGCTCGACGACGGAGGATCCTTGACCGGAAAAGCATTAGTCGCCTCGGCACTGGTGGTCGCGCTCGCCGTTCCGCTGGCGGCCGTGACCCCGACCGCGGCGGCGGAACCCGCGCCGCTGACCTGGAAACCGTGCAAAGACATCGCCAACGGCTGGCCGGCGACGGACGCGCTCAGCGAGTGCGCGACCGTCACCGTCCCGCTGGACTACGCCAAGCCCGGGGGACGCAAGATCAACCTCGCGGTGAGCCGGATCAAGGCGACCGACCCGGCCGCGCGCCGGGGCGCGATGGTGTTCAACCCGGGCGGCCCCGGCGGCTCCGGGATCAGCATGCCGCGGTCCATGGGCCAGAGCACCGTCAAGGATCTCGGCCGCACGCACGACCTGATCGGCTTCGACCCGCGTGGTGTCGGCTACAGCGACAAGCTCACCTGCCGGACGCTGCCGGAGGACACCGAGCAGCCCCCCGCGTCGTGGTCGAAGAAGGAGAAGGCGAAGTTCGTCTCGGAGCGCAACGGGCGGGCCAACCGCCGGTGCGCGGAGAGCGACCTCGACTTCACCCGCAACCTCACCACGTCCACCATCGCCCGCGACATCGACTCGATCCGCGTGGCCCTGGGTGAGCAGAAGGTCAACTACTACGGCATCTCCTGGGGCACCGCGCTCGGCGCGCACTACCGCAGCCTCTTCGACGGCAACGTGGACCGGATGCTGCTCGACTCCGTGATGCTGGCCAACTTCGACCTCAACGAGATCGACAACACCACCGTCGCGGCCTACGAGAACCTCTTCAACGACTTCGTCACCTGGCTGGCCCGCTACGACCGCGTCTACCACTTCGGCACCACCCACGCCGAGGTGAGCAAGGCGCTGCTCGACCTGCGCACCCTGCTCACCGAGTCGCCGAGGGTCATCGGCGGCGGCCCGTCCCCGGTCGTCATCGACGGCGACACCATCACCTGGCTGATCACCTCCGGCCGGATGTCGTGGCCGGGCTCGGCGGCCGAGCTGGTCAAGATCCGCGACAACGAGGTCCCCGACCGCGCCCGCCAGGCGGTCGCCGAGGCCGACGCGGCGGCCGCCCGCTCCGCGACCCGCGGCTTCGACGGACCGCCGGAGGGCTTCAACACCTTCCTCAACATCGCCGTCATCTGCAACGAGGCGCTGAGCACGCGGGACTTCGAGACCGCGTGGGCGCACCGCGAGGGCCGCATCGCCAAGTACCCGGCGGGCGGCGAGCGCGCCAGCTTCGACGGCAAGTGCGCCAACTGGCCACTGCCGGTGCAGCCGTGGCGGCTGAAGACCGGCGCGAGCCCGCTGCAGCTGGTCGGCCACCTCTACGAGGGCGTGACGCCGATCGACTGGGCGGTGTCGATGCGCGGCAGGATCGGCGGCACCCTGTTCACCATCGAGGACGACCGGCACGGCTCGCTGTCGAGCCTGCCCTGCGGGGCGACCGGCGTGGAGTTCTTCGCCACCGGCAAGCCCAGCGGCCTCAGCTGCGCCGGACCGCCCATCCCCACCCCGGAGACCCCGCCGGCGTTCGACCGCTCCCCGTACGTGGACCGGGCGAACACCTTCGACCTCGGCTGAGGGGTTCTCCCCGGGCATCGCCACCGCAGGAGAACGGTGCGGGCCCCACCCCGGTGGACGCGCCGCACCACCTCACCACCCCCACGCCCGCCCCTCGTTTCGCGTTTTGCCACCTTTACGCGAAATGAGAGCGCTCTTTCGCGCAACAAGGTGACAAAACGCGAAGAGCCGACCACGCGAGCCAGGCCACGCGCGCACACGGCGGCACGACGGCGGTGCACCGCGTCGGGGTGTCGGGGCGACTTGCAGGACGGGGCCTACGCGCCATACCTCCACCACTGGCAACCGCCAGACACGTTCGGGTGATAGCGCGGTCCGGACCGACACGGCGGGGATGTGATCTGGATCATCGTGTGTGGGCGTTCGCCCCCTCCCCGAGCCACCTGACGCTCACCGTCCACTCAGGACGGTGAGCGTCGGCGCATCCCGCCTCCGTGAAAGCGAGCCTCTCCACGTGCCATCGGTTCCCGCCCAGTTCCACCCCCAGGAGGACCTGCTCACCGTCGCCACCCGCGCCGACGGTGACCAGTGGGTCGTCGCGTTCACCGGCGAGGTGGACCTGGCGACCCGCGCGCGCTTCACCACCGCGCTCGACGCCGCCGTCCGGACCGATCACCCGGTGGTGGTGCTCGACCTCACGGCCGTGACCTTCATGGGCTCGACGGCACTGGCCGGACTGCTGCGGGCCCGGCAACAGCTGCGGGAACAGGACCGCGAGCTGCGGCTGGTCGCCGCGCACGAGGCGGTCCTGCTCCCGCTGCGGGTGACCGGGCTGGACGGCCGGTTCGCCGTCACAGCCCCTTGAGGAACCCGGAGTCGACGGCGAACTCCGCACCCGTGGTGCTCGCCGAGCGCGGGGAGGCCAGCAGGACGACCACGTCCGCGACCTCCTGCGGCTCGGCGAGCCGCCCGGTGCTCAGCCCCATCATCTCCGGGACCAGCCGGTCCATCACGGTGTCGCGGTCGGTCCCGGCCTGGGCCGCGAGGGTGTCGGCCACCCGGCCCTCCTCCGTCCACCACGCGGTGCGCACCGGGCCGGGCGAGACGGTGTTCACCCGGATCCCCTTCGGCCCGAACTCCTCCGACAGCACCTTGGTCAGGTTGTTCATGCCCGCCTTGGCCGCACCGTAGTCGACGTTGATCGGCGACGGCTGGCGCGCGTTGCCGGAGGAGACGTTGACGATCGACCCGCCGCCGCGCTCCAGCATCGCCGGGATCGCCGCGCGGATCGCC
Source organism: Allokutzneria oryzae (assembly GCF_042429765.1). Taxonomy (NCBI): domain Bacteria; kingdom Bacillati; phylum Actinomycetota; class Actinomycetes; order Pseudonocardiales; family Pseudonocardiaceae; genus Allokutzneria; species Allokutzneria oryzae. The sequence goes on from NZ_JBHLZU010000003.1 coordinate 29,104, forward strand.
CGCACCACGGCGAACAGGTTGAACTGGAACACCGCCTCCCACTCGGCGTCGGAGGCGTCCACAAAGGACGAACGCGGCAGCGTCACCCCGGGCGGTGGCCCGCCCGCGTTGTTCACCAGCACGTCCAGGCCGCCGAAGACCCGCACCGCCTCCGCGATGACGTGCGCGGGCGCCTCCCGGTCCATCAGGTCCACCGGCACGTGCAGCAGGTCGGCGCAGGCGAGCGCGTCCAGCTCGGGGCTGCCGGTGCGGGACGCGGCGACCACCCTGGCGCCCTCCTCAAGGAGGGTCCTGGTGACGGCGAGTCCGATGCCCTTCGAGGCGCCGGTGACGACGGCGACCCGACGGTCGAGCTTGAGATCCATGACTGCCCTTCTCGTTGTCCTGCCCCGCGACCGGGGTAGGACAATGTTGTTCCGCAGCAACGGGAAAGTCCGGCGACAATCGGACACGGCGGCACAGGAGCACGGCCGGTTCCCGCCAGCGCACCGGTGCCATAGGCTGATCGGCGTGAGCGGCGCGTCCTGGGTGCGGAGTCCGGTCGGCGTGCACGCCGGCCGGTGGGCGACGCTGCCCGGCACGCGCAAGGTGCTCTTCGTGGTGCACACGGTCACCTCGGCGAACCGCCTGCTGGACCTGGTGCCGCTGTTCGACTCCGACCTGCGGGTGCAGCTGGTGTTCACCTGCCCGGACGCCTCGGCGATCCGTGGCGGGGTCCAGGAGTGCTTCGCGGAGCTGGGCGTGCTCGCCATTCCGTGGGAGCAGGCCCTGCACACCGAGTTCGACCTGGCGATCGCCGCGAACCACAGCGGAAACCTGCACGAGCTCCGCGCACCGCTCATGATCGTCTCGCACGGGGTGGGGTACTCGAAGAACCCCCCAAGAACGAAGATCGAAGAGCCAAGAACCTATGGCCTGTCGGCCCCGTGGTTGCTGCACGAGGGCCACGTGGTCGCCGACGCGCTGGTGCTCTCGCACACCGAGCAGCTGGACCGCCTGAGAACCTCGGTCCCGCAAGCGGTTCCCGCCGCGATCGTGGCCGGGGACCCGTGCCTGGACCGCATCCGCGCCAGCCGTCCGCTGCGTGAGCGCTACCGCGCCGCACTCGGGGTGCGGCCGGACCAGAAGCTCGTGGTGGTGTCCTCCACCTGGTCCGCCCGCTCGCTGTTCGGCTCGTGGCCGGACCTGTTCCGCCAGCTGCTCGCCGAGCTGCCCGTCGACGACTACCGCGTCGCCGCGATCCTGCACCCGCACGTGTGGTTCGGCCACGGCCCGCACCAGGTGCGCCTGTGGCTGGCGGACTGCCTGCGCGCGGGCCTGACCCTGGTGCCCCCGCTCGAAGGCTGGGGCGCGGCGCTGGTCGCCGCCGACCTGGTCATCGGCGATGCCGGAGCCACCACGACCTACGGCGCGGCCCTGGACCGCCCGGTCCTGCTCGCCGCCTTCCCCGAGGAGGACGTGGCGCAGGGCTCCTGCGTGGACGTGCTCGGTGCGACCGCGCCCCGCCTCGATCCGGGTCGTTCGCTGCGCGCCCAGGTGGACCAGACCCTGGCCGCGTTCGTGCCGGGCGCGCTCCAGAAGGTGACCGACCTGGTCAGCTCCTACCCCGACGAGGCGGCGATCCGACTCCGCGCCCGCGCTTATCAGCTGTTGGACCTGCCCGAACCGGACCACGGGGTGCAGGTCCCGCCACTGCGCCTAGAACCGTCCACAAAGGACGAAGTGACCGCGTACCGGGTCACGACGGAGTTCGACGCCTCGGCAACGGTGACCGTGACGCGCTATCCGGCGGATGTGTTCCGGGGGAGGCTCCTCGCGGAACCGTCGCTGGCCGACCCCCACCTCGTCGTCCACGCCGAACACCCGGACCGCGCACTGCGCTCGGCCGCCGACATCGTGTTCTGCCGAGACGAGGCGCAGACCGCGTCCCTGTTCGACGAACTGGACTGCTACCTCGTCGCGGTCATCGCCGAAGACCACTGCCGGGTCCACCTCCGCGACGGCCGCACCATCGACCACGACGGCGGCGACCCGCTGCGCTTCGCCTCCGAGCTCTACGCCCACCTCACCACCCCGCCCCACTAAGCCCCCCACGACCCACCCCCACGCCACCCCGCGCCCCCCTGCGCCACCCACGCCCCCCACGCCACCCGCCCTTCCTCCCGCGGCTGGGCTTTTCGCGTTTTGTAGGCATGATGCGCAAGAGAGCGCTCCCATTTCGCATTATGCCTACAAAACGCGCAAAAAGCGGAGGGGTGGCTACGTGCGGGGCTCGGTCGAGGCCAGGCCGAGGTCTGCGGTGAGCCGATGTAGCGCGTCGCGGCACTTCTCGGTGATCTCCTTGTGCCCCAGGCGTTGCGTGATGTCGACGAGTGGCTTGAGCACGTCGAGCTGGCTGCGCTTGGACCCGTCGGCCACAAAGGTGTCGAGTGCCGCGAACAACACGGCCTCGGCCTCCTGGAGGCGGTCCAGCCCGGCGAGCGCCCTGCCCCGGACGAGCAGCAGCTTGGCCTTGTTGTCCGACTCCGAGGTGCCGTCGAAGTACTCCGCCGCGGCGGCTTCGTGCCGCAGGCAGTCCTCGAACCGCTCCAGCCCGAGGTGGAGCCGCGCCCGGTGCAGTTCGAGCAGCGCGAACATCCGGGGCCGTTGCGCCTCGGGAGCCCGGTGCGCCGCCTCCCACGACTCGTCGTAGAACCGGAGGGCCCGCGCGCTGTCCCCGAGCCGGGCGCTGATCTTGCCGCGCCACTCCAGCGCGCTCTGCTCCCCCGTCCGCCCTTCCGGCCCGCTCACCAGACCGGCCGCCCGGTGCGACGCCGCGAAGTACTCGTCGGCCCGTTCGTGCTCGCCGAGCGCGACGTGCGCCGAGGCGAGCTGCGACGCCATGCGCATGATCGCCCGATGGTCACCCAGTCGTTCGGCGGCCTTCAGCCCGATCTCGTGGGTGCGCCGCCAGTCGTCGTGGTGACCGTGCAGGTGGTAGAGCCCCCACAACGCCTCACAGAGCTGCCAGGTCTGCTCGTCCAGCCCGTGCTCCTCGGCCAGCAGCACCGCACCGAGCAGCGTCTCCCGGTTGGCTTCCAGCCGGTCCAGCACCGCCTTGCGTTCCAGGTGTCCGGCCAGAACCGCCTTCGCTGCGTACTTCGGGCCGATCCTCGGCCTGGCGGAGAGCTTCGAGTCCAGCGCGACGGTGTCGTCCAAGTGGTGCTCCACGATGCGCAGGGCGATGCATGAGGAGTCCTCTTCGGACAGTTCGCGCGCGGCGAGGGTTCGCGCGTGCCACGCCACGACGCCATCGATCCGGTGGACGTCGCCGACCGGCCGCACCAGGTGGTAGCGGGCGAGGTCGTCGAGCAGCTCCTCAGCGTCCTCTTCGGGCACCCCGAAGGCCGCCGCTGCGGCGGCCGTGGTGAGCGTGGTCCCCGGATGCAGACCGAGCGCGCGGTAGGCTGTCCGGACGCGCTCGGGCACCGTGTCGCACAGGGTGTCGAGCCGGGCGCGCATCTCCTCCGCCGCCTTGTCTCCCAATGCCGGTGCCCCCAGTTCGGCGAAGCGGCGCAGTATCCGGCCCGCCCGTTGGGGCCGATCGTTGACCTGAGCCGCGAGAAGATGGATGAGCAGGGGCGAGCCGCCGCAAGCCCGCACTCCCGACTCCGCCGTCGCACTGTCCACTGAGGACGACAGGTCGTGCACGAGGCTCCGGAACAGCTCGACGTCGTGGTGCTCGTCGAGCCCGGTCACCGGGACGGGGCGGAACTGGTCGTTGAGCAACCTGCCCAGCCGCTCGGACGAGAGGACCACCAACGCGGAACCGGGCGAGGAGACCACGAAGGACTGCGCCTGGGCCGCCGACACGACGTTGCGCAGCACGATCAGCATCTGCCGGGTGGCAAGGTGGGAACGGAAGAGCGCCTGTTTCTCGCTCAGCAGAGCCGGGATCTCGGCGGCGGGCACACCGAGCGCGACGAGGCCGGAGCGGAAGGCCGTGTCCAGGTGCACGGCGTCGTCCCGCACACCGCCGCCGAAGTCGATCAGCATGGCGCCGTGCGGAAAACTCTCCTCGGCGAACCACTTGTTCGCCAGCTCCAGCCGACCGAACCCCGGGGCTCCGTGCAGCAACAGCCTGGCGAGGCGCCGCTCCGACCTGGCCGCCAGCAGCTCCTCGGCCATGACCGCGCGCGGTTCGGCCCGGTTCACGAACTTCGGGTGCGGCTCGGCGAGGCGCGGCGGCACGAACTCCTTCTCCTGCCGCGCGAGCAGCACGTTGAGCGTCTCGATGTTCCTGGCCTGCACCAGCGTTCCGTGCACATCGCCCGTGCTTGAGTTCACCGCCCCGCCGTCCACGCTTCGGACCCTACACACTTCGATCACCGGATGTGCGCGATCAGTCACCCGGCGGACAAACCCGTCGCGTACTCGGTTCGGACCGAGTTGGATGAGCCTGACGTGACCGTGTCCTCAGGAGTTCGCCCATGTCCTGGACTGCTGTAGCCACCGCCGCGGTGAACGGCGTGGCCCCACCCACTGGTGGCTTGGTGGTCGTGCGCGACCGCTGTGGCCGGGACGAGGCGCTGTACGCGGTGGTGGTCGAGCTGGAGCGGCGCGGGGTCACGGCCGTGGTCGACACCGCGCCCGACGAGGTCATCACCCGAATCCTCCGCACCGCCACGCCCCACGTGATCGAGCACTTCGGCACTCACCGCGCGGCGATGCTCGAACGGGCTGACGGGGTCATCACGATCGGCGCGCAGAAGCCGGACTTCTCAGGCGTCGACGAGGAGGTGCTCCGCGCGTTCCTCCGGGCGCGAGCCGTCATGGGCGAGGTCGAGACACGGCGTCGGTTGCCGTTCCTCGTGGTCGGGGTACCGACGAAGCGGCTCGCGGACCAGCTCGGCCGGACGATCACGGAACTCGACGAGCTGGTGCTGCCCGCGCTCGCGGTGCCGCAGGAGGTGCTGGCGGAGGCGATCCGGCACAAGACAGCGGAGCTGCGAGGACGGCACTGGGTGCTGGAGTCGCCCGGGTGCCGCCTCACCGCCGATCGAGGCGAGCGCCCGCTGCTCTCCGACGACGGACATGTGTCCGAAGTGGACCGGGAGCGGGGCGCGACGACGAGCAACCTTCCCGCGGGATCCATCTACTCGACGGTGGTGGAGGAATCCGTTGAAGGAACCGTGCGGCTCGACGACGGCGTGGTGCTCGGGTTCGAAGCCGGACGGGTGGTCGACGGGCCGTCGGAGCTGATGGGCGAACGGGTGTCGCACATCGGGATCGGGCTCAACCCGGCGGCACGCGCGATGGGCTGGACGCTCAACGACGAGCACCGGGAGGGCGCGGTGTTCCTCGCGCTCGGCGAGAACCGCTACCTGGGCGGGCGCAACGCGTCCACGCTCAACGAGGACTTCCTCGTGTCACAGCCGCACCTGGCGGAGCGCACGGGCAGCGTGGTCACCACGTGACCGGCAGGGACTCCGGAGGTGTCTCCGCGCTGCCGTCCCGGAAGCGGACCTCGGTGGCGGGAACGGCCAGGCGCAGCGCGGGCAGGCGGCGGGACAGCACCTCCAGGGCCACTTCCAGCTCCAGGCGCGCGAGCGAGGCCCCGACGCAGAAGTGCGCGCCGTGCCCGAACGACAGGTGCCGAGGGCCGCAACGGGCCGGGTCGAAGCGAGTGGGGTCGAAGCGAGTGGGGTCGAAGCGGCCCGCCTCCGGGAAGGCGTCGTCGTCGCGGTTGGCCGAGGCGACCGAGACCACGACCACGTCACCGGCGCGGATGGTCACCCCGCCCAGCTGCACGTCCTCGACGGCGCGGCGGGAGCGCAGCGCGTCGCCGTAGGTGGAGAAGCGCAGCACCTCCTCCAGCAGCGCCGGGTCCACCGGACAGGACGGCAACCGTCCATTGTGGACGAGCAGGGTGAGCACCGCGTTGCCGATCCCGGCGACCATCGTCTCGTAGCCGGTGACCAGCAACGTCGCCACCAGCTTCACCACGGAGGCGTCGTCGTCCACCGCGAGGCCGTCGGTGACCAGCGCCGAGATCAGCCCCTCGCCCGGCTCGGAGCGCGCCGCCCGCACCGTGGCGCTCATGTGCACGAGCAGCTCGTTCTGCGCCCGGGTGACCTCCTCGTCGGTGAACCGGTTCACCGACAGCACCGCCTCGGCCCAGTGCGCGTACGTGCGGTGCTCGGCGACCGGCACGCCCAGCAGCGCGCAGATCACCGACATCGCCAGCGGCTCGGCGAAGGCGGCCATCAGGTCCCCGCCCGGTTCGAGCCGGTCGAGCAGCTCCTCGGCCAGCCCGGTGATCCTGGGGCGCAGCGCGGCGACCCGGCGCGGGTTGAGCGAGCCGGTCAGCCGGGACCGCAGCGCGGTGTGCTCCGGCGGGTCGGTGGTGAACAGCAGGCCGGACAGCAGCGCGCCGCGCCGGGTCCTGGCGGCGCCGCCGTCCAGCAGGGCGCGCTTGCTGAAGCGGTGGTCGGCGAGCACCAGCCGGGCGTCGGCGTAGCGGGTGACCAGCCAGGCCAGGTCGCCGCTGGGGAGCCGGACCCGGCACACCGGGCGGTCCCGGCGCAGCAGCTCGTAGCCGGGCGGGAGCTCGGTCACCGCGCCCCTGGCGAAGGGGAAGGGCATCGGTTCCCGCTCGGTCACCGCCGGTGCCTCCCTGTCGTCAGTACGCCGCCTCGCCCTCACGGACGTCCTGCCCGCCACTGTGGATCTTCCAGCCGCGCCCGCGCAACCACGCCTCGGCGCGTTCGCGGGCGTGGGCGAGCTCCACGGTCATCATGATCACCGGCACCCGTCCTGGCCCCAGCGGCACCGACTCGGTGACCGGCTCGGCGCCGAAGAACCGCGCGGCTGAGCTGGCCGAGGCCAGGCTCGTCAGCACCAGCGTACGGGCACCGGTCCGCTCGCCCCACCAGGTGAGCGCGGCGTGCACCAGTGCGGCGGAGACCCCCAGGGAGCGGTGGCTGGGGACGACGACCTCCCTGCCGACGACGGCGAAGGAGCCGTCGGCGACGATCTCCCGCGGCAGCAAGGAGGTCAGGTCCCCGAAGTCGTCGTGCACCTCGCCCCAGGCCAGGGTGTTGGGCACGATCCGCATGCTGCCGACCGGCTGCTCCGGGGCCGGGTTCAGCCGCCTGCGCTCCAGGCAGAGGAACTGGGCGGCGCGCTCGTCGTAGGGGTCCCAGACGGTGACGCCGAGCCGGCGCAGGGTGGCCTCGTAGTGCCGCGACCGCATCTCCAGCACGTCTTTTCGCCTCGGAACGCTGTTGGCGACCCGGAGCAGGAGTTCCCGGTCCTGTTTCCGGTAGGTCGCGATCAGCGGGTCGAGCGCACAGAAAGCAGCGGCACTGCGATCGAACAGGTCTTTCTCACGCGGCATTTACTTGACGTATTCCGGGAGCACCCTCGGCGGCCAGCAGCCGACGCTCAGAATGCCCAGGGAGTACGCCTTGGAAACCAGAGCGGGACGGTTGGACACGCCGAGCTTCCGGAACATCGTGCTGACGTGGTATTCCACGCCCTGCCTGCTGAGGTAGAGCCGGGAGGCCATCTCCACCGCCGAGACGCCCGCCGCGACCCCCTCCAGGATCCTGGCGTCGAGGTCGGTGAGCACCTTGGTCTGGTCGACCACCGGCCGCGCCTCCTGCTCGGCCTCGGTCTCCGGCTTGACCACCACCACGACCGCGCCGACCCGGCCGTCCGGGGCGTGCGCGGCGATCCCGGTGAGCTCACCGGCGAAAACGCTGCCGTCGGGGCGCATCGCCACCATCCGGTCACCGAAGCTGGTGCGGTGGCCGTCGACCAGCCTGGTCAGCTGGCGGCGCAGGTTGCCCTCGACGCTGGGGTGCAGGAAGTCCTGGAAGCGGCGGCCGTGCACGGTGGCCGAGCGGCGGCCGAACTGGCGGAAGAAATCGGCGTTGGCGTCGCGGACCCGCAATTCCGGGTCGAGGCTGGCCATGCACATGCCCGAGCGTTCGAAAAGCGGCTTGAACAGATCGACCTGCCGCGACAGCGGGGTCCTCGACCAACGGCTCGGCAGCTCAGCGGCAACTCTGCCGACGCCTTCTCCGGCGACCTCTCTTGCCATAACAGTCATCAGAACCACCTCAATGAGCCGCAATTCGAGATTGGCCTACGGCCGCCGCTGCGGAACAGCTGTTCGGCGTCGGCCACGAAAAGAAGACTATGTATTCACTCGAACGGCTTCAACTGGCATACGGACCAACCACTAACACTGTGGTCGCAGGCCCCTGACGGTTCGGTGCACCCCGGGTGGTTCGGTGGTTCGGTACGGTCGGCCATCCACCGTGAAGATCACGTCAAGAACGCGTTTTCGCAGGTCAACGTACTATTCCCCGAATTCGATCATCCATCGGACCGACCGCTGCCACCACAGGTGTACCCCTCGCGAATCAGGCGGTGTAGTTCCGTGGGATGACCCCGAAACACAAATTCAGGCGAAGTCCGGGCGAACTCCCGGCGATACCCGGCGGCGCCGCCATAAGAGATGTGGAAGCGCGGTCCGCGGTGACGGCCACTCCGACGGCCGGACACCCGCCCGCGCGGGCACCTGGGCGTCGGCCTCGCGGTGCGGGCACGCTCGTGCGGGGTGCCCGCGACGGTCGGCGGACACCCCGGGAACCCCAGGGGGAGAAGGAAGAAAGCGGCCTGGCTCAGCCCGCGACGCCGCTGGCGGTGTCCTGGCCGAGCGCGGCGGCCAGACCCGCCCGGCCGGGCACGGCGAGCTTGCGGTAGGAGTTCGTCAGGTGCTTCTCCACCGCCCGCAGGCTGACCCCGAGCGTGTCGGCGATCTCCTGGTTGGTCCCGCCCGCGGCGGCCATCCCGGCGACCCGCAGCTCGGTCTTGGTCAGCGACGCCTGCTGCGGACCTGAGACCGCGGCGGGGTGCGCGGCGGAGCGGACCACGGCCGTCTCGGGCACCGCGAGCTCCGCCAGTGCGCCCGCCTCGCACGCCTGGGCGATGACCCGCCCCTCGCTGAGCAGCTCGTCGGCGTCGCCGCTGCCGAGTTCCTGGAGCCGGATTCCCAGCTGCACCAACGCTTTCGCCAGCTCAAGGCGGTCACAGGAGGTGCGCAGCACCTCGACGGCCTCGCGCAGCAGCTCCACGCCCCGCGCCCCGCCGTGCAGCGTGGCCTTGGCGCGCAGCGCGCGACCGGAGGCGGCCGGGGCTCCCCAGGCGAGCGCGCGGGCGCACTCCTCCTCGATCAGCTCCGCCGCCGCGGCCTCGTCCCCGGCCTGCCGGTGGACCTCGGCCACCCAGCCGCGCCACGGGTAGACCGCCGGGTTGTGCCATCCGGCCCGCTCCAGCCACTGGCCCGCGTCGAGCAGGTACTCCAACGCTCCGTTGGGGTCGCCCTCGGCGGCGAGCAGCCGGCCGCGCAGCAGCTGGTGCATCGCGTGGTGCGACACCCCGTACTGGGAGCGGCCCGCCCGCGCGCCGTTCTGGTCGCCGTCGCGGTCGAGCAGCCACCGCGCCAGCTCGATGTCCTTGGTGTCCATGGCGATCGTGGTCAGCGCCGAGGACGCGAGCGTGGTCGCCTCGATCCACTCGGCGTCGACGAGCTCAAGCGCCTCGATGCCGCGCGCCTTGGCCTTGGCCACGTTGCCCGCGCACAGCAGCACCAGCGACTGCTCGGCGTAGATCCAGGTGCTGCTGACGGTCGCCTCCTGCCGCTGCGCCTGCTCCAGCGCGATGTCGAGCCAGGAGCTGACGACCGTGACCGAGTCGGCCGCGGCGAGGGTGCTGACCAGCAGCGGCAGCGCGGTGTGCACGTGCGATGCGGTCGCGGGCTCGCGTTCGAGCACCCGGTTGGCGCGGCGGACGATCTCGGCGGCGGGCATCTTCTGGCTCATCATCGCGGCGTAGAGCAGCACCGCGAGCAGCTCGCGCTCGGAGCCGGTCCGCGTCCCCGGCTCGGGCCCCATCCCCAGCAGCCGGTCGACCGCCTCGGCGAGCTGGGCCGGGTCCTCCTGGCCGGTGTAGCGCAGCCGCGCCTCCAGCCGCAGCGCCAGCTCGCGCTCCTGACCGGACAGCTGGTCGGGGTCGCCGAGCTCGGCGGCCACCTGCCGGACGAGGTCGCCGACGGGCAGCGGGGCGGCGTTGAGCACCGAGGGCGCGATCCGCACCACCGCGGCGGCCCGCTCCTTCGCCGTGGTCAGCAGCGGAACGGCCTGCGAGATGTGGCGCACCGACGCGGGCGGGTCGAAGCCGCGCTCCGCGGTGGCGAGGTCGACCAGCAGCATCGCCCGGTCCTCGCCGTCGGAGGAGGAGTCCACCAGCGCGCGGCGCAGGTAGCGGGCGGCCGCCTCCGGGGCGCCCCGGCGCAGCGCGGTGTGCGCGGCCGAGCGCAGCACCTCGATCGCCCAGCCGTCCTGCGGCGCCGTCACCGCCAGCAGGTGCGCGGCGACCTGCTCCGCGGAGTAGCCGCAGCCGTGCAGCAGCTTCGCGGCGCTGATGTGCACCCGCGCGCGCTCCTCGACGGTCATCGACTCCTCGACCGCGTCCTGCACGGTGAGGTGGATGTAGCGCGGCACCGGGCCGTCGGCCAGCAGCCCGAGCCGGTCCAGCACCCGAACCGCCTCGGTGCAGCCGACCGCGTCGAGCTGGGCCAGCCGGCCGATCAGCTCCATCTCCGCGTGCTCGCCGAGCAGCGCCATGGCGTTGGCGAAGCGGCGGATCGGCTGCGGCTGCGAGCGCAGGCAGGCCACCAGCCGGTCGCGGAACATCGACGGGCCGAGCATCCTGGCGTTCTCGATCTCCTCGGCGACCGGGCGGCGCCTGCCGACCACCATGTTCAGCAGGATCGACATCAGGAACATCGGGTTGCCGTCGGAGATCTCGTGCACCGCGGCGACGAACTCCGCGTCGCCCGGCTCGCCGAACTGCTCGCGGACCAGCTCGCGGATGGCCGCCTGGCTCAGCGACCTCGGCCGCAGGGTGCGGGTGGCCGAGCCGGTGATCTCGGCGATCAGCGGCTGCTCGGAGCGCGGGTCGCCCTCGCGGACGCTGACCACCACGGTCACCGGCAGCCGGTCCAGCCGCTTGGCCAGGTAGCCGAACCAGCGCAGCGACGGCGTGTCCACCCACTGCAGGTCGTCGACCAGGATCAGCAGCGGGTGGTCGGCGCTCATGTTGGCGGCCAGCGCCTGCAGGCCCTGCAGCACGGCCTGGGCGACGGCGGCGGGCGCGCGACCCTCCGTCGGCGGGCAGTCGTCGGCGAAGGCCAGCCGGGCGAACCCGGCGGCGTGGCCCAGCCAGCGCTCCCTGGTCTCGGCGGGGGCGGCGGCCAGCGCGGGCTCGAAGAGCTGGCGCAGCACGCCGAAGGCGAAGTCCTGCTCCAGCAGCGCGCCGCTGGCCTGCAGCACCTTCGCCGAGGGCGCGGCACCTCGGGCACCGGCCCCGGCGAGCTCGGCGAGGCTGTGCACCAGCTCGGTCTTGCCGTTGCCCAGCGGGCCGGTGACCACCAGCAGCGAGCCGTTGCCCGCCGCGGCGCGGCGCAGTGCCCCCGCGACGACGCTCAGCTCGGTCTCGCGCTCCAGCAACACGGTGGCTACTCCCCCTTGCCCCGGTGGCCGAGCGCGGCCACGAGCTCACCCCGGCCGGACAGGCCGAGCTTGCGATAGACGTTGCTCAGGTTGAGCTCCACCGCGCGGCGGCCGAGCCGCAGCTCCTCGGCGATCTCGCCGTTGGAGCGGCCCAGCGCGGCGAGCTCGGCGACCCGGCGCTCGGTGCGGCCCAGCGCCGCGAGCCCGGGGCGCCGCGCGGTGGTCAGCCCGGTGTCCAGCTCGATCACCCTGGTCACCAGCTCCGGCGCGTCCGACATCAGCACCATCGCCTCGTCCAGCAGCGCCTTGGCCTGCTCGGGCGCGGAGTCGGCGAGCACGTGCGCCGATGCCAGCAGCGTGCCGCCGAGGAACTTCGGCTCGCCCCAGCTCCTGGCGTTGGCGCGCTCCTCGGTGAGCAGCCGCACCGCCTCCTCCTGCTCGCCGCGGGCGTGGTGGGCCAGCGCGGCGGCGGAGCGCCACGGGATCATCGCCGGGTTGGCGACGCCGAGGTTGAGCAGCCTGCGCCCGCACTCCAGCAGGTCGTCGATGGCCGCCCTCGGCTCGCCGACGGTCAGCCGCAGCCGGGCCCTGGCGAACAGGAGGTGGCACCAGGCCACGCCCTCGGTGGCACCGGCGGGCAGCCTCCCGGTGTAGCCGGTGACCTCCCGGTCGGCGGCCTCGGTGTCGCCGTGCGCCAGGTGCAGCACCGCCCGCGCGGCCACGACCGCGGGCGCGGTCAGCGGGTTCCACTCGCGCAGCGGCAGGTGCCGCAGGGCCTCGGCGAGGTCGCGCTCGGCGTCCTTGGCCCGGCCCATGCCGAGGCACAGGCTCGCCCGCAGCAGCAGCACGGCGGAGAGCACCGCGTTCACGCCGACCCGCCGCGCCTCGATCAGCACCTGGTCCAGCCCGGAGAGGGCCTCCGCCCAGTCGTAGGTCAGCCCGAGCGCGCGGGCGGCGGCCATCCTCGGGCAGATCAGCGCGGTCGCGCCGGTGGCGGGCCGCAGCGCGGTCCTGGCGAGCTCGCGCACCCGCTCCAGGTCCCTGCCGCGCATCGCGCCGCGCCAGGCCAGCGCGCCGGACTGGGCCGGATCGCTTGCGGCGTAACCGTTTCCCACCCCGGACACCGACACCGCCGCCCCCGGAAGCCGCGGCGCATCGGCGTGCCAGGGGCGGACAAGCGTGAACGGGTCGTGCTCGATGGTGTTCTCGGCGAGCCAGTACAGCGCGGTCAGCCCCCGGTCCCTCGACGGAGCGGCCGAGCGCAGCGCCGCGGCCACGTGCCGCCGGGCCAGCCAGCTCTCCCCACCGGCCAGCAGCAGGTCGGCCGCCTGCGCCCGGTACTGGTCCACCTCGGGGCCGCCGGGGCCGCTGATCACCTCGCACAGGTGGCGGTTGCCCGCGACCGGCCGGGTTCCCAGCTCGGCGGTGGCCAGCTCGATCAGCAGCCGGGACCGCGCGGCCTCGGTCAACGGCTCCCGCAGCGCCCGCTGCAGGTACTGCCGCGCCCTGGCAGGCCGCGCGCCGTTGCGGTCCCTGGCCGCCGCCCTGCTGAGCATGTCCACCGCCCACGGCTGCCCGACCGGCCGCGCGCCGAGCAGGATGCCCGCGACGTCGGCGTCCGGGATCGCCGAGCGGTGGCCGAGCTCGGCCGCGGCGGCGTGCAGCTCCTCGCGGGCGGGCGGCGACATCCCGGCCAGCACCCGGGAGGCGGTTGTCGGGTCGGCGAGCTCGGGGTTCTCCCCCGGCCGCACCAGCCCGGTGCCCTCCAGCCTGGCCAGCGCCTCGGACTCCGGCATCGTGCGCAGCCCGGCCAGCGAGCACACCAGCCGGAAGTCCAGCCGCGAGCCGCAGACCGCGAGCGCGCGCAGCAGCCCGACCAGCTCCTCCGGCAGCACGCCGACCAGCCGCGCGACCCGGTCGCCGATCTCGGTGGTCACGGTCTCGTGCAGCTCGGTGAGGTGCTCCATGACCGGCGCCAGCCCGGCGCGGGCGAACTGCCGCAGCACCGCGCGCACCAGCCACACCTGGCCGCCGCTCGCCCGCATCAGCGCGCGGCTGAAGCTCTCGTCCAGCGGGCCGGGGCAGGCGGTGGCCAGCAGCATGTTCACCCCGGCCAGGGTCAGCGGGCCCGGGCGCAGCAGGTGCGCGGCCACCGAGACCGAGCGCGGCGCCGCGGCCAGCTCGGTGAGGCTGGGCAGGCCGATCGGCCGGGAACCGTCGTTGCCCGCGACGATCAGCAGCAGCGGCACCTCGCGCAACCGCCTGGCCAGCGCGCGCAGCCACCGCGCGGAGAACGGGTCCGCCCAGTGCGCGTCGTCGACGACGACCAGCAGCGGCTCCCGCCGGGCCAGACCGAGGAACTCCCGGCACAGGGCGGGGAGCACCTCCGACTCCCGCTCGGTCTCCGCCCACCGCGCGTTCGTCCACACTGGACAGTCCTCGTCCGGGAACGCCGCGAGCAGCTGGGAGACGACGCCGTAGCGCAGGTCGGCCTCGGTGCGCGAGCCCTGTGCCGAGACGGCCCGGATGCCGCTGGCCTCGGCGAGCGCGACGGTCCTGCGCAGCAGCGCGGTCCGCCCGGCGCCCGGCCGGTTCTCGATCACCACCAGCGCGGACCGGCCCAGCGACAGGCCGGTGACCGAGCGGCTCAGCAGGTCCAGCTCGGCGCCCCGGTCCACCAGCAGGTCGAGCTCGTCCTCGTCGCGCCAGCTCCGGCGCCCCACGGCGCGCTCCTCCAGCGCGCTCATACCAGGTCCCTGGTCGGCGAGGCGGCCGGACCGAGCGCATCCGGCAGCTCAGCGCGCCTGCTCAGCCCGAGCTTGCGGTAGACGTTGGTCAGGTGCACCTCGACCGTGCGGACGGTGACGAACAGGGCCTCGGCGATCTCCCGGTTGCTGTTGCCCTCCGCGGCCATCACCGCCACCCTGCGCTCGCTGCCGGTGAGCCCGTCGACGGGCGAGCCGATCTCCCTGCGCAGCCTGCCGCCCGCCAGCACCAGCAGCCTGCCCGCCTCGTTGGCCAGCACCTGGGAGCCGCACCGGGTCGACAGGTCGATGGCGTTGCGCAGGTGCTCCCGCGCCCCCTTCGCGTCGTCGCGCCACAGCAGCGCCTGCCCCAGCCGGAACTGCGCGTGCGCTTGGTCGAGCCGGGCGGGCGTCGCGGCGAGCAGGTCCACCGCCTCGGCGAGCTCGTCGACCGCGCGCCGCGGCTCGGCGATCACCCCAGCGGCGAGCAGGCCGAGCCCGACCCCGCGCAGGGTCCCCCACTGCTGCGCGCGGTCCTGGGCCCGCTCGACCAGCTCGCGGGCCAGTCGTTGCTGCCCCTGTTCCGCGCGGATGCACGCGACGTCGACCCACCACCTCGCGAACAACGGGTTGGTGATGCCCGACTCCTCCAGCACGTCGCCGCACCGGAACAGCTGTGCCAGCGCCCCGTCGAGGTCGCCGCGCGCCCACCGCAGCCGGGCCTTGGCGACCAGGTAGTACGGCCCCTCCCAGACCAGGTCCTCGACGCGGTCGGCGCGCACCCGGTCCAGCGCGGCGTCGGCCTCGTCCAGCTCGGCGCGCTCCAGGTGCGAGAACGCCACGCCCACCCAGGGCATGGTGGTGCCGGTGTCCCAGGGCTGCTGCTCGAACACCGCCATCGCGGTCTGGGCGTCGGCCGTGGCCTCGGCGACCTCGCCGATGCCGTGGTAGAGCAGCGCGCGGCAGGCCAGCGTCATGCAGTAGGACCACAGCGCCGCCTGCTCGCGGCTGTCGTCCAGCACGGAGTTCAGCGCGGCCAGCGCCTCGTCGGTCTTGTCGGCCAGCTGCAGGGTGAGCGCCGCGTTGAGCGCCGCCCAGCCCGGCAGCACCCCGGCCGGGCCGCGCAGCGCGCGCCGCGCCAGCTCCACGGCGTGCTCGACCGGCTTGCACTCCACGGCGGCCAGCGCCGAGGCCATCGCGAGCACCTGGCGCTCGGCGGGGGTGCGGCCCTCCGGCAACGGCATCCGCCGCGCGAGCTCGCGCAGCTTCGACATGGTGGACTTCTCGTCGGAGCCGACGAACAGCAGCGTCGACCACAGCATCGTGCGCAGGTCGAGGTCCGCGGGCGTGGGGTCGGGGCCGATCGCCTCGGACAGCTCCGCCAGCGTGGCGCTGAGCAGCTCGGTCGCCTCCGGCGCCTGCTGGGTGGCCAGCGCGGTGAGGCCGTACTGCACCACCACCCGCACCCGCGCGCGGGGGTCCGGTGTCACCTCCAGCACGCGGCTGAGGTGCTCCAGCGCGCTCGCCGGGTCCGCGGGGGCCAGGCACCGGGCGAGCTGGACCCGCACGGCGGACTTGTCCCGCTCCTCCACGGTGGCGTCGAGCACCTTGCCCAGGTAGCGCACCGCCGCGTCCGGCGCGCCCCGCTGCTCGGCGTGCGTCGCGGCGTCGCCGAGCACACCGAGCATCCACCGCTCCGGCAGGACCTCCAGCAGCATCAGCTGGTTGGCGACCTCCTCCGCTGGCCGCCCGGCGTCGTTGAGCAGCCGCGCCGCCCGCCCCCGCAGCCGCGCGACCTCCTCGGCCGTGGTGGCGCCGAGCACGGCGGAGCGCACCTCGTCATGCGCGAAGTCCAGCTCCCGCTGATGCAGGACATCGTTGCGTCGCAAGGCTTCCACCGCCACCCGCACCAAACGGGCCTGCACCCCGGCCAGCACGCTGACCAGGTCCGTGCCGCCGTCCCCGGCGGCTGCGCCGAGCACCGCGACGGCCCTGGCGACCGCCCGCGCGTGCTCGGGCAGCCCGGCCAGCCGCAGCAGCACCGAGGACGCGAGCACGTCCTTGCCGACCGCCTCCACCCTGGTCACGGCCGCGTCGTCGGGGAAAGCGCCTTCACGGCGAAGCTCGCCGAGCAGCCGTGCGGCCAGTAACGGGTTGCCGCCGGTGATCCGGGCGCAGGAGCTGACGAACGCCCGGGTGGGCGGGCCGAGCACGTCCGCGGCGAGGTCGGCGATCTGGTCCTCGGTCAGCGGACCGAGGTCGATGGAGGCGCAGCGGGCGTGCGCGAGCAGCGCGCTCAGCCCCGCCGTGGCCGGCCCCCTGGTCTCGGTGCGGTGCGCGAGCACGACCAGCAGGGGGAGGTCGTCGGCGCGGCGCAGCAGGAAGTCCAGCCAGTGCATGGACCGCTCGTCGCACCAGTGGGCGTCGTCGAGCACCAGCACCAGCGGGCCTTCGGCGGCGAGGGTGACCACGAGCCAGTACAGCCCGTGCAGCACGCGGTAGGAGGGCGTGTCGGACTGGGCCCCGGCGGCGGGGCCGCGCTCGTCGGCCGCCAGGGCGGGCAGCGCCCAGCGGGCGCCGGCGCTCAGCCGGGGGTCGTCCTCCCCGGTCAGCCGGAGCGGGGCGAACAGGGCGCGGACGGCCCCGTAGCCGACGCCGCTGGTGACCTCGCGGCAGTCCGCGCGCAGGACGGTGGCGTGGTGCTCGACGGCGAGAGCGGGCAGCACGTCGTCGAGCAGGCTGCTCTTGCCGATCCCGGCGGGCCCGCGCACCAGCACCGCCTGGGAGCGCCCGGACAGGGCCGTTCGGGCACGAGCGGTCAGCGTGGTGATCTCCGAGGAGCGGCCGACGAAGCGCGGCGGGCCCGGGTGCCGCCCGAGGTCGTCCACGCTGTTGTCCACCACGCGGGCCAGCTCCCTTCTCCGTCGGCGGCGTCACCGTGGCCGGTCCGTCCGCGCCCGGAAGGGCCATGGGGTCGGACCGCGGCGCGGTGAGAGCGCTGCCACGCGGCCGAGACTACCCAGAGACGCTCACCACGCGGACGGCCTTGCGCGGACGACACGTCGAGAAAGTATTTACCGCAAAACCTGTCAAGCCGAGTGAACGGCAACCGAAAACACGGTTTCCGCTGGTCCGTTAGCCCCGCCTGCTCGGCCCCCAACACCGGCGGCAACGTTAAAGAACACTGGTGATTAATGGATTTTGATGACACCCGACGACTCGATGTCCATCCTTCGGTTGACACAGCGGCGCTCCGCCCAGGTCAGCGATGTGCCTGCGTGCCGGGGCGGGAGTCGATCATGGCCAGGTCCGCGCCACGCCACGCGGGGCGGGCGCGGCGCAACCGCGGACCGCGGCCGAACGAGTGGAGACCCAGATCACCCGGGCCGACTGCACGTCGCGAGACCGAAGTCAAGCCAACCGAAAAAAGAAGGAGTACGAAAAAGGCGGCCGACAATTCGTACTCCGCCTGGCGGCGCGTCGGACTAAGGCCATGACATTTGACCCAGATCAATGGCGGACAAAGCGCGTGGATTCACCGGACCGGTCCCCAGCCGGGCGGGTGTACCCGTTCGTCCGGTCACGAGGCCCCCTCACCCTGCCCGAAACCACACTGTCGACAGTACAGCGGGCAAGCGCTTTCCACCCGTCGTCCGAACGTACCCCGGCGACCGCCGCCCGGGCGCGCCGGGCTGGTCCGTCCGCCGCAGTGCGTCCAGGTACCGAACCGCGATGCCCGAACGGTCACATCACAGCCAGTCGCGGGCAGCCTCCAGGCCGTCAACGGTGATCTGGTGGCCTCCGGGATGCCGCAACGCGGCGACCTCCGCCCCCCGCTCGGTCAGGACGTCCACCAGGTGGTCGACCGAGGACAGCGGCGCCATCGGGTCGCGCTGGCCGTTGGCGAGGAACACCCGGCTGCCGGCCAGGTCCAGCAGCGGAGGTTCGGGCAGCGGGGACATCCCGGCGAACAGCACCGCCTCACGCAGCGCGTCCGGCCGCAGCAGCAGGACGGCCGAGGCGATGTTGGCGCCGTTGGAGAAGCCGACCGCGACGACCCGCCGCTCCCCCAGGCCGTACCGCTGGCGCGCCGCGAGGACGAAGTCGGCGAGCTGGTGCGCCCGGGCGATCACGTCCTCGGTGTCGAAGACGCCCTCGGCCAGCCGCCGGAACCACCGCGCCATGCCGTTCTCCGACACCGGCCCGGCCGGGGCCAGGGTGGCCGAGCCGGGGCTGAGCCGCTCGGCCAGGCCGAGCAGGTCGTCCGGGCCACCGCCCGTGCCGTGCAACAACAACAGCACGGGCAGCTCCGGATCGCCCTCGGTGAAGCGGTGCGTCAGCTCGCTCACGGCGCGGCCACCTCGGGGTTGTTCTCCCTGGGCAGGTCGAGCGCGGGCAGCAGCGCCTCGATCTCCTCGCGCTTGGGCTCCAGCCACGGCGGCAGCTTCAGCGCGCGGCCGAGCTCCAGCAGCGGCTCGTCCACGTCGAAACCGCCGGTGTCGGTGGCGACCTCCAGCAGCGTGCCGCCGGGCTCGCGGAAGTAGATGGAGCGGAAGTACTGCCGGTCCAGGATCGAGGTGACGTTGACTCCCTTGTCCAGCAGCTCGTCGCGCCACACCACCTGGGTCGCCTCGTCGGGCACCCGCCACGCCACGTGGTGCACGGTGCCCGCGGCGGTCAGCCCGCGCGGCGCGTCCGGGGTGACCAGCACGTCGACCAGCGCGCCCGCGCCGCCGTCGCCCGCCTCGAAGCGCAGCCGGTTGCCGTCCTGGTGCAGGAACCGCAGGCCGAGGTCCTCGGTCAGCATGGCGGCCGTGGCGTCCTCCTCGGTGACCGACAGGGTCACCGAGTGCAGCCCCCGGATCGCGTGCTGGGCGGGGACGAGCGGGGTGTCCCACGGGTCGCGCGGGTCGCCCTGCGGGTGCGCGACGAGCGAGAGCACCAGGCCGTCGGGGTCGCGGAAGGTGAGAGTCTCCTCGTTGTCGCTGTTGCGGACACGGCTGACCTCGACGCCGGTGGCCCGCAGGTGCTCCTGCCACCAGCCGATCGAGGACTCCGGCACGGAGAAGGAGGTGACGCTGGCCTGGCCGGTGCCGATGCGCCCGCGCGGGGCGTCCTTCCAGGGGAAGAAGGTCATCAGCGTGCCGGGCTTGCCCGAGGCGTCGCCGTAGTAGAGGTGGTAGGTGGCGTTGTCGTCGAAGTTGACGGTGGTCTTCACCAGGCGCAGGCCCAGCGTGCGCAGGTAGAAGTCCACGTTGCGGCGGGGGTCGCCCCCGATCGCCGTCACGTGGTGCAGACCGCTGGTCGTGATCGCCATGGTTCCTCCTCGCCGAGAGCTGCCGACGACGCTAGCCAGATATTCTCTTCCGCGCAAGAGGTATCCACGGAAGATACCGGCCGTTAGACTGGCGGCCATGACGGAGCCGGACATGCTCGCGGACGCGATCGACGACGACGAGATCGTCACCTGGTGGGGCCTGGTGATCGAGGGCTACCTGGCCACCCACCAGGGCCTGATGGACGAGATCGCCGAGCGCTTCGGCCTGGCCCCCGCGCCGTTCGACATCCTGCTGCGGCTGGTGCGCTCCCCCGAGCACCGGATGCCGATGACCCGCCTCGCCCACGAGGCGGCGCTGACCAGCGGCGGCTTCACCAAGGTCGCCGACCGGATGGTGGCGGCCGACCTGATCAGGCGGGAGCCGTGCGACACCGACCGCAGAGTGATCTACGCGGCGCTGACCGAGCACGGCACGGAGATCGCCAACAAAGCGCGCGCGGCCTGTGCGGAGATCCTGCGCCGCCGGGTGCTGGCCCCGCTCGGCCCGGACGCCGCGGCCGGGCTCGCCGACGCCATGCGCACGCTCCGCTCGGCCAACTCCGCCTGACGCCTGCCCCGCAAGTCGTCCCGCCCCCAACGCGACACCACCCCCGCGCCCTGGCTTGGCGTGGTCGAGGTCCTCGCGTTTTGTAGCTATAACGCGCAAAAGAGCGCTCCCATTTCGCGCTATAGCTACAAAACGCGAAACGGGGACACGCGGGTGAGGGCGCCGGGGGGTGGTGAGGTGGTGCTACCACGTGCAGGGCGCGACCTAGCTGGCCAGCGACGGGAAGACGGCGCGGATCTCGCTCAGCAGCGCCGCAGCCCTGTCCGGGCCGAAGGCGCCCACGCCCGCCGAGACCGCCCGGACGGCGGGCCGCAGCGGATCGGGGTCACCTGCCGCCTGGAACGCGATCGTCCGGTTCTTCGGCCCGGTCCCCGGTCCCCCCACTGCCCGGACCAGCCGAGGAAGATGTCCTCCCCTGCGACGGGGAAGGAGACCTCGACGACCTCCTCCCAGTCGTCGCCGATCGGCGGGCACGCGTCGTGCAGCTCCACCTCGAACCCCACCGTCCCGGTGTGCGGGCCGGTGGTCAGCCACAACATCCCGGGCCGGGCCGCTCCGCACAACCCGTTGCGCTGACCTCCGAAACAGGCGTGCAGGTCGATCTCTTCGGCCCGCGCTGCTCCGGTGTGCGCGTAGATCTGTCCATAGTGGACCCGCACCTCGCCGCTGATGAGTGTGCGCACCGCCATCGTCCCTCTCGCTCGGCACCAACGTCGGCATTCTGGACCTGAGCACCGACAGGCCGCCCGCTTCGAGGTAGACCTGTTCCCGTCGGGACGCGGGTAGGCGTCAAGACGGCAACATCGGGTGAGAAGCCGTGTGGTGCCTGGCATCCTCCCCACCGAACCGGGTGCGTGAGGAGCTCCGATGACGCGGCACCAGCAACCGAGGACCGGCGACACCGTGATGATCAACGCGGGTGTCACCTGCGGCGGCGTCGACGTCGGCGAGGTCCGGCTCGTGGTCTCCCAGGCGTACACCGAGCCCGATGGACGGCCGTGGTTGTGGGGTGTCGACGCCGAGCAGCACCGGTACCGGCTGCCGTGCGCGACCGTCACGGTGAGCGAGCCGCGGCGGACCTACTGAGCGACGCCCGCGAGCAACCACCTCGTCACGGGGACCTCGATCAGGACCCGCTCTCCGGCACCCTCCCACGCGGCGGTGACGTCCCAGCCGTCGTACTTCGCCGCGAAGGCCGCGACCACATCCGAGGGAAAGCCGCCACAGTGGACCGCGGCCACGCCCTCGGCCACGACCGGGGCCGTGCCGTCCTCAAGCGCCAGTGACACGCGGGGATCGCTGATCATGTTGCGCACCTTGCGGTTGCGCTCGCTGCTACCGATCCACCACGTGCCGTCGCGGTAGACGAACCACACCGGGGTCACGTGCGGCGAACCGTCGGAGCGCAGTGTGCACAGCCAGACGTTGCGCTCCCGCTCAAGGCGGCCGAGGATCTTCGTTTCCACGCCGCCCCACGGTAGCCGTCGGCGGCCCGGAGCCCCCGGCCACGTCAGCCCGGGGCCTGGCGCAGAAGTGTGCGGACGTCCATCAATGCCTTGCCAAGGAGGTTCGTGCCCGGCCACCGCTCGGGGTGCGCGGCGTCGGGGTGGTCGGCCGCCAGGCCGATCCCCCACACCGCGTCCAGCGGGCTCGCCTCCACCAGCACGCGCTCACCGGTGCCGAGGAGGTACCGGCGCAGGTCCTCGTGCTGGCCGAACTTCGCCGTGTTGCCCGCGACCACGATGTCGTACCGTCGCCGCTCCCAGACCCCGGTGTCGAAGTTCGCGACACCGCGGCCGAGGTCCTTGGCGGCCTTGGGATGTCCCGCCGACAGCACGCGCTCGGCCGTCTCACCGTCGTCGAACAGGATCGCCTTGCGCCACATCATGTAGTGCTCGGCGGTGGCGAAGCTCAGCCCGTCCACCACGAAGGGCGCGGGCCACCACTGGCTGAGGCAGCCCTTGCCGACGCTGCCGTCGCGCTCGGGCTGGTGGCCCCAGAAGAACACGTACCCGGCCATTCCCTCTCACCCACGGAAGTTGGCGCCGTCCCCGGAGGACAGCAGAACCAGCCGGTCCCGCGCGGAGAACTCCACGCTCAGGTCACGGGAGCCGAGAGCACGGTGGTGCGCCTCGCTGACCGCATCCGGCCCCGACCCCGCCACCACCGCCATCAAGCCAGCTCGCGCGGGGGAAACGCGAACGCCGACGTCGGCACCGGCACGCCGTAGCCGCGCAGCTGCTGGGCGCGGGTGACCACGGCCGCGCCTTCGAGCAGGTTCAGCGCGATCTGCACCACCGAGCGGTTGTCCTGTTCAGCCAGGAAGGTGCCCCTCGTCCAGCGGTTGAAGGCTCCCATCGCCGGGCCGCAACGCAGTTGGTAGTCCTCCTCGCGCTCCGGGTCGCCGTGCACCGCCCACAGCCGTGACGTGTCGAGGTACCACCGGAAGACCAGCGCCATCCGGTGCCGCGCGTCGATGATGGCGCGCGCGTCGGCGACCTCGGCCAGCACGTCGGCCACGGGGCGCCCGAGGATGCCGTGCTCCAGCTCCGCGCGCTCGGCGGGCGGGAGGTCCTCCAGCGAGTGGTGGTTGCGGTAGAGCTCGTGCAGCCGGGTGGCGCGCTCGGCGAAACGGGTTCCCTTGCTCAGCACCTGTGCCTGCTCGCCGCGCTCGAACCCCACCGAGCGCGGCGCGAGCACCGTGTCCGCGAGGTCGGCGTCGGCAAGCAGCCGCTTGCCCGCCGCCGACAGCCCCGACTCCACCGCGGCCTGGTTCACCGAGCCGGTCACCACGTAGTCCGCGCCCAGGGTGAAGGCCGCCGCGACCGACTGCGGCGTGCCCAGCCCACCGGCCGCCCCCACCCGGACCGGGCGCGGGTACGCGTGGCGCGCGGCCAGCTCGTCGCGCAGCGCCAGGATCGCGGGCAGCAGCGACATCAGCGGGCGGGCGCTGCCGGAGGCGGCCGTGACGTCCTCGGCGACCGGCACCAGGGCGGCCAGCTCCGCCTCCTCCGCCGTGATCTGTCCACTGTGGACAAGCTCGCGGAGGGCGCGGGGCGGCGCGGGCGAGAGGAAGCGCTCGGCGAGCTCCGGGCTGGAGACCTTGGCGAAGAGCTTGGTGCGGCGCTGGATCCGCCCCTCGGGGTCGCGGCTGAGCCCCACCGCCGAGCAGCGCACCACCGCCGGGGTCAGCGCGGTGAAGCCGGAGACCGACACGCACGGCACACCGTAGGCCAGCAGCAGGTCGACCACCGCGTCCTCGGTGGGACCCGCCGCGAGGTTGACGCCCCAGTTCGGGCGGCAGCCCACGGCAGCGGCCAGCTCGGCGACGGCCCCCTCGACCTGGGCGAGCGACAGCCCGGAAGCGCCGAAGAACGCCAGCATCTCCGCACGGGCCATCGCCGCGACCATGGCCGTCGTGGCGACCCCGTTGGCCATCTCACCCGCCGCGTAGGGGAACCGCGTGCCGTGCGAGGTGCAGAACGAGCGGTCGCCGAGCCACTCCGGGTACAGCGGCGGCAGGGTGCCCACGATCGGGCTACCGCCCCTGACCTCACCGATGACCAGGCCGAGATCCTCCTCCTCCCCGGAGACCAGGTGCACTGGTTCGCGGATGCGGCGCGCGCACTCGGCGACGCCGTCCCGGGAGAACGCGAGGACGTTCACGCGGCCACCCACAGCGGGGCTGTGACGCGAACGGGCGGGGCCAGCTCGTCCAGCGCCGCCGCCCACAGGTGGTCCAGCCCGTCGGAGGCCGACAGCGACGAGTCGGTGACGACGCACAGGCTGGCGTCCTCCCCGTGCGTGCCGAGGAAGATCCCGACCGGGCGGTCCCGGTGCAGCACCCCGACGGGCACCATGCCGATGGCCTCGGAGCCCCGGAAGTCCAGCGACCGGGTCCACCGCGTGTTGCCCGCGACCAGGTCGACGTGCCAGCGGGAGAAGGTCAGCGCGCAGGTCAGCCGTACCAGCGGGGCCGGGAGCGAGCGCATGCCCCGCGTGGTGCCGATGCCGTCCTTCTGCTGGAGGCTGGACGCGCGCACCCTGGCCAGCCGCTTCATCGGGTCGGGCTCGTCGCACGGCAGCTCCACCCGCAACGGCACCACGTGGTTGCCGAACTCGTCCGGCCCCGGGGTGCCGCCGACGGTCATCGGCACCAGCGCCCACAACCGCTGCGGACCGTTGCTCCACGGCATGCCCGGCCACTCGCGCAGCATCCCGCTGAGCGCCGCCAGGTAGACCTCGTTCACCGTCACCCTGTGCAACCGCGCCGCCCGGTGCAGCCGTTCCGCGCCGACGGTGGTCCACCACACGCGCCGCTCTCCGGTGAGCCCGCGCGCGGAGAACGGCCGCGACGACACCGGCGTGAACCCGCGCAGGTACCCGAGCACGCTGGCCGTCACCGAGCGCAGCACCCTCGGGCGCGCGGACCACGGCTTCGGCGCCTCGGCCTCGGCGGCCTCGTCGTCGAGCAGGCGGTAGAGCGCCTCGGCAGCCGAAGCCCCGTCGAGCAGCGCGTGGTGCGGCTTGAACAGCACCGCGTACTCGCCGTCCTGGTAGCCGTGGATCAGCCAGAGCTGCCACAGCGGTTCGGTCCGGGCCAGCCGCTGGCCCAGGATGTCCTCGGCGACGGCGCGGAGCCCGCGTTCGCCCGCGCCACCGACCGAGCCGATCTCGCGCACGTGGTAGCCGAGGTCGAGCTCCTCCCGGTGCTCCCAGCCGCGGCCGGAGCCGAGCGCGAGCGACAGGTCGGGCACGCGGGACAGCCGCGCGGCGACGTGCTCGCGCAGCTCGTCCACGGTGGGCGGGCGCCCGGAGAACCGGAGCAGGCCGCCCAGCTCCATGCTGTTGGGGCGACCGGCGTCGTAGTCCAGGTAGACGCGGTCCATCGCGGTGAGCCTGCGCGGGCCGAGGTCCGTGGTCCGCACGCTGCGCAGCAGGTAGTCCGGGTCGATCGGGGTCTGCTCGCCGCGCGGTCCCAGCACGGCACGCGCGCGGGAGTCGTCGTAGTCGCGCCGGTGGCTCAGGTAGGGCTCGAAGCTGGGCGCCTGGAGCGCGCGTTCGATCGCGCGCATCCGGTGCGGAGGGTGCGGAACGAGCTTGACCCGCAAGGGAAAGCTCTTCTCCAGCAGCGCGACGACCGACTGCACGGGCACGTCGCTGCCGTGCACGACGTGGTAGGTGTCGACGCCGCCGGAGGGCTCGACGTCGGCGATGCGGGCCATGGCCGCCGCCGCGTCGCCGACCGGGATGAAGTTCAGCCGCGCGTCCTCGTGGCCGACCAGCCGCACGGCGGGGCGGAGCCAGCGCGGCAGCCGCAGCCAGCCCAGCCACATCCGGCGCTGCCGCGCCTTCCCGTCCCGCACCAGGTCGAGCAACGGGTGCGACCACAGGTCCCCCGGCGCGGGCTCGTCGGTGATCATGATGCTGGGGCGGTGGACCACCACCGGCCGGAAGTGCTCGTCGGCCCACGCGCGGACCAGCGCCTCGGCCTCGTGCTTGGACCGCTCGTAGGCGTTCTCGAAGCCGGAGAGGTCGTCGAGCGCGTCCTCGGCGACGACGCCCTCACGGCGCGAGCCGGCCACGAAGGCACTGCTGACGTGGTGCAGCAACGGCTTCCTGGCACCCGCGCCGACCAGGTCGAGCACGTGCCGGGTCGCGGTGACGTTGGCCAGCCGCAGCGCGTCCAGGCCCGCGTCGGGTGCCACGCGCCCCGCGCAGTGCCACAGCACGTCCACCTCGTCGGCGAGCTCCTGGAACGCCTCCTCCGACAGGCCCAGGCGCGGCTCGGTCAACTCGACCGGCACCACCCGGATCCGCTCCGGCAGCCCGCTGATGAAGGTGCGCGGCGCCCCCGCGCGCTCCAGGTACCGGCCGATGCGCTCCAGCGCGTCCGGTGATCCCGCGTGCGCGAGGACGAGCAGGTTCGTGTGCCGCTCCAGCAGCTCACGAACGAGGCGCAGACCGAGGAAGCCGGTAGCGCCGGTTATAGCGACGGTCACGGTGGAGGAACTCCTCACGGAGAACAGTAGAGAGCCGAATCGGGGCCGTGGGATGGTCACACAACAGCGCAGGGCGTTTGAAGATCCACTCCACGGGAAACGCGAATAGCCGACCGGGGTTCACTCGGCAGGGTATTCATCACGGAAAAGGCAACCACGAACAGTGCCCGCGCCGGCGGCGCCCATCACCTGTTCGGCCGCAGGACTTCTCCCGGGCACACCTCCCCTTCCGGCCCTGTCCGCCAACCCCGGACAGCCCCTCGGACGAGGGAAAACGCGACGGTACCGCCAAGCGGGTGAAGTGCTCAGCCGGTGCTCTTCGCCGATCCGCGCACCTCGATGGCGGACAACAGCTCGGCGGTGGCCTCGGCGACGACGGCGACCGCGCGGTCGAACGCCTCGGCATTGTGCGCGGCCGGTTTCCGGAATCCGGAGATCTTCCGGACATATTGCAGCGCCGCCGCCTGGATGTCGATCTCGGTGACGTCCTCGGAGAAGGGCGGGCGAAGGGTCTTGATGCTTCGGCACATGACCGCAGTATGAAACGGGGCACTGACACTCGCGCCGCCCCGCCGTCCGGGACACGGCGGCGAGGCAGGTGAGGGGGCCGCGTCGCGGCCACGGGTGGGTGAAGGACCCGGACCGCCGGACGACTACCATTCGCGGTGTTCGCGACTGGCGTGTCGAGGGTGGGATCGACCACCGGGGAGCCTGAGCCGGAACGCACCGCGCGCCTGGGTGCTTCGGCAGCGCCTTCGCGCGCGTGGAGGTCGTCGTGCACGAACCCGCCATCCCGACCCTGACCGCCGCCGACCCCCAGGTGGCGGAGCTGGTGCAGGCCGAGGCCCGCCGCCAGTTCGACAAGGTCCGCCTGATCGCCTCGGAGAACTACGTCTCCACCGCGGTGCTCGAAGCCACCGGGTCGGTGCTGACCAACAAGTACTCCGAGGGCTACGCGGGCCGCAGGTACTACGAGGGCCAGCAGGTCATCGACCAGGTCGAGCTGCTGGCCGTCGCGCGGGCCAAGGAACTGTTCGGCGTCGACCACGCCAACGTCCAGCCGTACTCCGGCTCCCCCGCCAACCTCGCCGTGTACCTGGCGTTCCTGGAGCCGGGCGAGAAGGTCATGGGCATGGCGCTGCCGATGGGCGGGCACCTCACCCACGGCTGGAACGTCTCCGCGACCGGCAAGTGGTTCCAGAGCGTGCGCTACGGCGTGCGCAGGGAGACCGGTCGGGTGGACATGGACGAGGTCCGCGACCTCGCGCTGGCCGAGCGGCCCAAGGTGATCTTCTGCGGGGGCACTGCGATCCCGCGCACGATCGACTTCCCCGCGTTCGCCGCGATCGCCGAGGAGGTCGGCGCGGTCCTGGTCGCCGACATCGCGCACATCGCGGGCCTGGTCGCCGGTGGGGCGCACCCGTCGCCGGTCGGGCACGCGCCGGTGATCACCACGACCACGCACAAGACCCTGCGCGGGCCGCGCGGCGCGATGGTGCTCACCGACGCCGAGCACGCGAAGGCGATCGACAAGGCCGTCTTCCCCGGGCTCCAGGGCGGTCCGCACAACCACACCACCGCCGCGATCGCGGTGGCGCTGGGCGAGGCGTTGACCCCGGACTTCCGCACCTACGCGCACGCGATCGTGGCGAACGCCCAGGCGTTGGCAGCGGCGCTGGTGGAGCGCGGCTTCGACCTGGTCTCCGGCGGGACCGACAACCACCTGATCCTCATCGACCTGACGTCGAAGGAGCTCGGGGGCAAGCCCGCGGCCCAGGCGCTGGACCGCGCGGGCGTCGAGCTGAACTACAACGCGGTGCCGTTCGACTCGCGCAAGCCGTTCGACCCGTCCGGGATCCGGCTGGGCACCGCGGCGATCACCACGCGTGGGCTGGGCGTTGAGCAGATGCCGCAGGTGGCCGCGTGGATCGACCGGGCGGTGGCCGCGGCGGGCGACGACGCGGAGCTGGACCGGATCGGCCGCGAGGTGGCCGAGCTGATGGCGGCCTACCCCATGCCCGGCTGGGCGTAGCCGAGCTGGTCGGCGGGCGGTCCCGCCCGCCGACCGGCGGCGATGTCACCGCGGCCCGAAGGACGAGGAGGGGTCGGGCAGCTCCTCGGTGAACAACCAGCGCTGGAACATCGGGCTCAGCGTGCGACGGGTGCGCTGCTCGGCGTGCGCGATGAACTGGTCCGTGGTGACGTTGCCGCCGCGGTACTTCTGGCCCCAAGTGCGGAGGACGTCGAAGAACCCGTCGTCGCCAACGGTGCGCCGCAGCGCGTGGAGCGTGTGGGCGCCCCGGAGGTAGACGCGGTCGTCGAACATGTTCCGGGGACCGGGGTCACCGATGCGGATGTCCTGGGCCGAGGTGGACAGCTCCGACCACGCCCGCACCGCGTGGGCCTCGGCGCTCGCTCCCCCGGAGTTCTCCGACCACAGCCACTCCGCGTAGGTCGCGAATCCCTCGTGCAGCCAGATGTGCCGCCAGTCCGCGGCGGTGACGTTGTTGCCGAACCACTGATGGGCGAGCTCGTGCGCGACGTAGTGCTCGTAGCCCCGTGCGCCGTCGAGGTGGTTCGTGCCGAAGACGGAGAACGTCTGCGTCTCCATCGGCGCCTGCAGCTCGGCGTTGACCACCACCGATCCGTAGACCTCGAACGGGTAAGGGCCGAACAGGCGCTCGAAGAGGTTGATGATCTCCGGCTGCCTGCCGAAGTCGGTGGCGAAGTCCTCCGCCGCCCCCGGCGGGAAGGCGTTGCGCAGCGGCACGCGGCTCCCGCCCTGCTGCACGAAGGAGAACCGCCCGATGTTGACGGTCGCGAGGTAGGTGGCCATCGGGCCGGGGTGGGCGTAGGACCAGGTGACCTGGCCCGAATCGAGTGAGGTGCCGGTGAGCGTGCCGTTGGCGACGACCTGGTAGGACTCGGGCACGGTCACCTCGATCAGGTAGCCGGCCTTGTCGCTGGGATGGTCGTTGCACGGGAACCACGACGGCGCGCCCAGTGGCTGGCTGGCCACCACCACGCCGTCCTCGGTGGCGTCCCACCCGATCTCGCCCCAGGAGGTCCGGATCGGGCCGGGGCGGCCGGAGTAGCGCACCCGCACGTCGAACTGCTCGCCGGCGGCCAGCACGCGACCCGGATGGACGTGCAGCTTGCCCGCGCTGTGGGTGAACCCGGCGGCGGCGCCCGCCACCTGGACGTCCGACACGGTCAGCTCGTGCAGGTCCAGGCTGAACCCGGAGAGCGCGTGGGAGGCCGTCGCGGTGATCACCGCCGTCGCGTCCAGGCCGCCGGAGCGGGGGGTGTAGTGCAGGTTGAGGTCGTAGTGCGTGACCCGGTACCCACCGTTGCCGTGGGCCGGGTGGTACGAGTCGGCCGAGACCGCGCTGCCCACGTCGCCCGCCTCTCCCGCGCCGCTCGCTCCCGTCCGGTCGAAGTCACACGCGGTCAGTCCCAGCACCGGCAGCGCCACCGCTGCCGCCATGAATCGGCGACGACTACATCTGTTGCCGCGCACGTCCATCCGAGTTGCCCTTCGTCGTCGCTGTCCAGCCGGAGGCGGGGTGCCCCGGCGCACCGGGGCACCCCGCGGACCGGTTACTCCCCGCCCAGGTTGTCCGAGTCCGCTCGCCACGCGCTGATCGGGTTGCCGCACCAGCGCGTCGCGGTCGGCACGGTCTCGCCGCGCATGACCAGGGACGCGGGTCCGATGGTGGTCATCGGCTCCACCCTGGTGCCCGGCAGCATGATGCTGCGCGGCCCCAGGGTCGCGCCGTCCTCCAGGTCCACCCGGTCCAGCCGCATCAGCCGGTCGTGGAACAGGTGCGTCTGCAACACCGTGCCCCGGTTCACGGTGGCCCCGTCGCCGAGCCGCACCAGGTCGGTCTCCGGCAACCAGTGCGTCTCGCACCAGACCCCACGACCGATCTTGGCGCCCAGGGTGCGCAGCCACGCGTTGAGGGTCGGGGTGCCGAGCGAGGCGGTGACCAGCCACGGCACGGCCAGCACCTCGACGAAGTTGTCGAACAGCTCGTTGCGCCACACGAAGGAGCTCCACAGCGGGTGCTCGCCGCGGCGGAACCTGCCGACCAGCACCCACTTCGCCGCGGTGGTCACCAGCGCGGCGACCACGCCCGCCGCGAAGAGGACCACACCGCCGAGCGCCGCGGCCGTTCCGATCCCGTACGTGTTGACCAGCAGGGCGAGCGTGACGAGGACGAGCTGGCTCAACAGCACCGACAGCAGCATCGGCACGACCCGGAGCACCTCGACCGAGCTGCGGGCGAGGACCAACCGCTTCGGCGGGGCGAAGGTGCGGGACGGATCGACCGGCTCCACCACGCGGGGCAGGCGGATCGCCGGGCGGCCCAGCCACGAGGATCCGGGGTCGGTGTCGGCCGGCGCGTCCGAGAGCACCCCGACCAGCGCCCCCTCGGGAACGGCGCGGTCCGGCCCGACGATGCCGGAGTTGCCGACGAACGCCCGTTCCCCGACATCGGCGCGCCCCAGGCGCAGCCATCCGCCACGCAGCTCGTAGGGCGCGAGCAGGGTGTCGTCGGCGAGGAACCCACCGTCGCCCACCGTGATGAGCCGAGGCAGCGTCAACACCGTCGACGCCTCCACGTGGCGTCCCACCTTCGCACCGAGCATGCGCAGCCACACCGGGGTGAACAGGCTGGCGTAGAGGGGGAACAGCGTGGCACGGGCGCCGCCCATCAGGCGCTCGGTCAGCCACGCGCGCCAGGCGACACCGCCGTCGGCCGGGTGGCACCCCGCGACCAGTCCTCTGCCCACCACGCGGATCGTCACGGCGAGCAGGCAGGTGTACAGGACCAGCGACATGACCGTCATCAGCGGAGCCGCGACCGCAAGGTGCCCCAGCACCGTGTCCAGCGCCTGGTCGCCACGGATCAGGAAGTAGAGCAGTGCCAGCGAGGGGATCGAGGCGAGCAGCATGAAGAGCCCGGTCACCGATCCCGACAGCATGTACGCCAGCGACCAGCGCAGGGAGCGGCCGGTGCGCGGCGACGGCCACGACTCGCCCGCGGTGCCGACGCACCGCGCGGGCGAACCCGCCCAGCACTCCTCGGCCGGGATGAGCCCCGAGACCATCGAACCCGGCAGCACCTCGGCCCGCTCACCGATGTCGGCGCCCGGCATCACCGTGCTGCGACCGCCGACCCGCGCTCCCGCGCCGACGGACATCTCACCGATGTGCAGGACGTCGCCGTCCAGCCACCAGCCCGCCAGGTCCACTTCGGACTCCACGGCGCAGCCGTCGCCGAAGGTGGCCATGCCGGTGACCGGGGGCAGCGAGTGCAGCTGCACGTTCCGGCCGACCCGGCAGCCCAGTGCCCTGGCGTACAGACCCGCCAGCGGGGTTCCGGTGAAGCTCGCGGCGCTGAACACCACCGCGAGCCGCTCCGCCGTCCACAGGCGCAGGTGGGTCGGCCCGCCCCTGCGGTAGCTGCCAGGGCGTATCCCGTGGCACAGCAGCCGGACGCCGACGCAGACGATCAGCCACCGGCCCGGTGGGCTGAACAGCACCAGCCAGACCGGGACGAGCAACCACCACGAGGTCTGCACCGTCCACGGCAGCGGGTCGACCAGCTCAATGATGTTGAACAGCACGAGCAGGCCGAACAGCCAGCGCGTCCCGGCCAGGGTGAACAACGCCGCCTGGAGCAGCGTCTGCGCCACCCCGCTCCACCTGGAGGTGGGGCGCACCCGCCGCGCCGCCGTCACCCCGCCCTCCAGTTCGTCCAGCCGCGAGGCCAGCGCCCGCAGCGTCGGCCGGTGGTAGACGTCGGCGACCGACACCTCCGGGTAGCGGCGCCGCAACACCGACACGAGCTGGGCGGCGGCCAGGCTGGTGCCGCCCAGGTCGAAGAAGTCGCACTCGGCGCCCGCCGGGACGGCCAGCAGGTCCGTCCACTTCCGGGCCAGCCAGCTCTCGGTGTCGGTCAGCTCCGCGGCGGGGCCCGACTGCCCTTCCCCGCCGACCGCCGCCTCCGCGGGCAGCGGCCAGGGCAGCGCGTCGCGGTCGACCTTGCCGGAAGTGCGGGTCGGCAGCGTGGCGACCACGGCGATGCGCGGGACCAGCGCCGCGGGCAGCCGCTCGCCGAGCAGCCGCCGCACCCGCCCCACATCGAGCGCGACATCGTCCTCGGGCACGACGTAACCGACCAGCACCGGGGTTCCCGAGGCGCTGCAGCGCACGGCGGTCGCGGCCGCGGCGACCCCCGGCAGCGACAGCAGCGCGGCGTCGAGCTCACCCAGCTCGACCCGCCGCCCGCCGATCTTGACCTGGTCGTCGGCCCTGCCGACGAAGACCAGTCCCCTGCGCTCGGCGCGCACCAGGTCGCCGGTGCGGTAGCCACGGGACCAGCCCAGCTCCGGCAGGGCCGCGTACTTCTCGGCGTCCTTGTCCGCGTCGAGGTAGCGACCGAGGCCGACGCCGCCGATCACCAGCTCGCCGGTCTCGCCCCAGCGGACCGGTCTGCCCTGCGGGTCCACCACCGCCAGCCGCCAGCCGTCCAGGGGCAGCCCGATGCGCACGACGTCGTCACCGAACATCTGCGCGGCGCAGGCCACCACGGTGGCCTCGGTCGGGCCGTAGGTGTTCCACACCTCGCGGTCGGCGTCGGCGAGGCGGTCGGCGAGCTCGGCCGGGCACGCCTCGCCGCCCAGGATCACCAGCCGCACCCGCTCCAGCGTCTCCGCGGGCCACAGCGCGGCCAGCGTGGGCACAGTGGACACCACGGTCACGCCGCGCTCCACCAACCAGGGCCCGAGGTCGGCCCCGGACCTGACCAGCGCGCGCGGCGCGGGTGCCAGGCACGCGCCGTGCCGCCAGGCCAGCCACATCTCCTCGCAGGAGGCGTCGAAGGCCACCGACAGCCCGGCGAGCACCCGGTCGCCCGGCCCGATCGGGCGGTCCTGAAGGAACATCCGGGCCTCCGCGTCGACGAACGCGGCGGCGGAGCGGTGGGTGACCGCGACGCCTTTCGGGGTTCCGGTCGAGCCCGAGGTGAAGATGATCCACGCGTCGTCGTCGAGATCCGGCGGGCGCAGCTCGCCCCGTGGCGGGACCTCCGCGCGCGGCGCCAGGTGGCGGCCGGCGCCGAGCACGGCGCACACGCCGGCCTCGGACCACACCAGCTCCGCGCGCTCGTCCGGGTCGTCGGCGTCCACCGGCACGTAGGCGGCGCCGACGGCCAGCACGGCGAGGATGGAGATGTAGAGGTCCGCGGTGCCCGACGGCGCCCGCACCCCGACCCGGTCCCCGGCGCCGATGCCCGCCTCGCGCAGGCGCTCGCCCAGGCTGTCCACCTCCGCGACCAGCGCCGTGTAGTCGAGCGC
This sequence comes from Allokutzneria oryzae, assembly GCF_042429765.1. Taxonomy (NCBI): domain Bacteria; kingdom Bacillati; phylum Actinomycetota; class Actinomycetes; order Pseudonocardiales; family Pseudonocardiaceae; genus Allokutzneria; species Allokutzneria oryzae. The sequence continues at coordinate 62,664 of NZ_JBHLZU010000003.1, forward strand.
GACGAGCCCGTCGTCGATCGCCATGGCGGTGGGGTGGGTGGCCACCGCGGCGCGGAGGATGTCGCACAGCGTCCGTGCGGGCGCGGCGGGGCGCACCGGGTAGACCGCGGGCCCTGCGGTTCCGGCCCGCTGGGGGGACCAGGGTGGGACGGTTATCTGGAGTAATCCGGATTTGTCCACGTCAGGTGCGGCGAGGGACTTGTACATCACGTCGGCTGCCTCCATGTACCCAGCGCTGCGGCTCATGTCCGCGCGTGGCACAGCTGTCTGAGGTGAGAAATTGCGGGCACAACAAAATGACCGTCCGCCACTCGGGCGACGGTGACGAGCGACCGCATTAGCCCCGAAACGCGGTCCACTCAGTTGCGAATAGTCCTGTTTGACGACATGCGTGAGAGGGAATGCTCTCCCGCGAACCACGAGACACGGCGACCAAGTCTCTAGATAACCCAACCACCGCGACAACTCGACCTTACAAGGCGAATCCATTGGCTTTTGTGAAAATAATTTCACGTTGACGATTTCTTAACCGTATCGTGAGCGCAGATGAACTCGATCCCGTTTTGCCCGTTACGAGTTGCCGAGTTTCCGGTTGTCCGGTCAACCAGAAGGGCCGCCACCGAAAACGAATGCATCGGGCCATGCAGCCCTTCTACCAGCGCAGACGTTTGCCCCACGCCTCGCGATCGCGCCACGCGGCACACAAACAAGACAATCCCAACGAATGCACCAACCGAATGCGGAACACCTGAGGCGTCGCCCAGAATTCCCTCGGGTCACCACGCGAAGGGGTCGATGGACATTCTTTTCAGCTCCCTCTCCCCCAAAAACCAGAAACGAACCAAGCGAACGTCACGAATTCACGGAAACTCCACAAAGGACGATGGAAAGCAAGCAAGGACCGAGTGCTGATGATCAAGGTCGCGAGACGCGGGGACCGATCGACGAGGTTAACCGGGGTGCCCGAGCAGCGCACCCCGTCGCCAGGACCTCGGCACAAAAGAAGAACCCGGCCGAGCGCGACTATTCCGGACCACTGTTTCCCGCACCGGGGACGCGCGCCCGTTCCCACCGGAGGGCGCCGGGAGCCCCTGCGGCGCCGACGGCGTCACGTCTCATTTCGAAATGAACCGAAGGCCGGTGCGCGGCTCCCGGGGCGACGGACGGCGACCTTCCTGATATCGAACCGTGTCCGGGCCAGCACACCGCGTCCTGCATGCTGAGGTGATCGTCGGCTGGCCTGGGGGTGCTCGGATGTCGATCGGGCTGAACACGGTGCGGCAGCGGGTCGGCGCGAGCCTGTTCGAGCGCGTCGCCGGTCCCGACGGCCCCGCGACCCGGGACCGCATCGACGGCGCCCCTGGCCCGCGGTGGTTCGGCCCGGACAGCGCCATCCGCCGCGTGCACTCCGACGCCTCGATGTTCGTCGGCGGCCTGCGCGCGTTGCTGCTCCAGTCCTTGCACCCCATGGCAATGGCCGCCGTGTCGGGCCACTCCGGCTACCGCTCCGACCCGTGGGGCAGGTTGCAGCGCACCAGCACGTTCCTCGCGGTGACCACGTTCGGCACCGCCCAGGACGCGCAGGAGGCCATCGCCCACGTCCGCTCCGTGCACGAACGCATCCGGGGCAAGGCGCCCGACGGCCGCCCGTACCGCGCGAGCGACCCCCACCTGCTCGGCTGGGTGCACGCGGCGGAGATCGACAGCTTCCTGCGCTGCTACCAGCGATTCGGTCCGAAACCGCTGAGCGACAAGGAATGTGACGACTACATCGCCGAGACCGCGCGGATCGGCGAGGCCCTCGGGGTGCTCGGTCCGCCGCGTTCCCAAGCGGAGCTGGCGGCCGTGCTCGACGGGTACCGCCCCGAGCTGCGCGGCACCACGCAGGCCAGGGACACCGCTCGCTTCCTGTTGTTCAAGCCACCACTGCCCTTGCTCGCGCGAGCGCCCTACGCGGCGTTGGCCTCCGCCGCCGTGGCGTCGTTACCGCAGTGGACGCGATGGCCGTTGCGGCTGCCCTACTTCCCTCCGGTCGAGCGGACCGCCGTGCAGCTCGCCGGGCACGGGGTCGTCGGCGTGATCCGTTGGGCGATGGCGCCGACCTGAGCGCGGGATGCCCCGGCGGGTCAGGGGCGGCGGCAGTCGTAGAGCACGGCGCCCGCTGCTCCCCCGTGGTTCCCCTGCGGCACAACGGCGCAGTGCTCACGTACCCAGTCCATGCGCTGCCGCGCCTGCCCCTGCTGGGGCGTGAACCGCGCGGCACCCAGCGACGGAGTTGGACGCGGCGAGCGCGCCTCCGTCCAATGCGAGCTTGATCCGCGCCCTGCCGGAGTTGGTGACCGCGTAGTCCAGGACCTTGCGCTGCTCCGGGCTCAGCTCGCCCTCGTTGGTCCAGTTCCCCCGGTCGTCTCCGCCACTGCGGGCGGGGCCAGGCTCCGAATGTCCACAGAGGACTGTGGACCGGATGCGGGCAGGCTCGCGTTGGCCGGGAGCGCGCCGATGGCGGAGAGCACCACCATCACCAGCAGCATCCTGCGGCGGAGCCCGGTCACCGCGGCAACCGCAGCACGTACCCGACTCCGCGCACGGTGTGGATCAACCGGGGTCCGCCGCAGTCGAGCTTGCGGCGCAGGTACGACACGTAGGTCTCCAGGTTGCCCGCCTCCCCCGCGAACTCCTGCCCCCACACGTGGTCGAGCAGCTGCTGGCGGCTCAGCACCACGCGCGCGTTGACGACGAAGTAGTGCAGCAGCCGGTACTCGGTGTCGGTCAGTTCGATGAACCGCCCGCCCCGGTGCACCTCCCGCGTGCGCGGGACGATCTCGATGTCGGCGAACACCAGCCGGTCGGCACCGCGCAGCGCCCCGGTGCTGCGGAGCACAGCACGCACCCTGGCCACCAGCTCCCCCACGGAGAAGGGCTTGGTGAGGCAGTCGTCCCCGCCGAGGGTGAGCCCCCGGATCTTGTCGTCGTCGGAGTCCCTGGCGGTGAGGAACAGCACCGGCACCCCGCCCTGCCGCGCGTGCAGCTTCGGCGCGAGCGAGACCCCGTCCCCGTCGGGCAGCACCACGTCGAGCACGACGACGTGCGGGGTGAACCGGTCAGCGACGGAGAGCGCCTCGGCGACACTGGCGGCGCACGTGACCTCGAAGCCCTCGTACCGCAGCGCCGTCGAGACGAGCTCAGTGATCGCCTGCTCGTCGTCGACGACGAGCACCCGGGTGACTGGCCGGTCCGTTCCGATCATGACCAGATCCTGCCGCCCGTTCCTGGGAGAACGCTGGGAACCGCGAACACCCGGATTCGGCCATCGGTGACATGACCGCCCCTCGTTCCGACGACGTCCCCGAAGGCGGAGCCGAGCCTTGACGCCGCGCTGGGCACCTCGTGCCGCGGTGCGGAGCCCGGTGGTCCAGCGGCACCGCGGCACGAGCGCGGCGCGCCTCGGAGACCGTGGTCGTCTCCGGGCAGTCGGTCCGGGCGAGGCGTGGCGCCGACGGGGGCGCAGCGCCGCGCTCGTCACCTTCCTCAGCCAACACGGCCGTTCCGGGAGGCGCGAGCGGGTTCGCGGAAAGCGACTACTAGAGTCCCTTGTGGACAGAGGGGGTACGCCGGTGGCCAGGCGGCGGTTGATCTACCGGTGGGTGGAGTTCGCGCTGATCGCCGTCGGCGCCGCGGTCTTCGTCGCGGAGTTCAGCGACGTCTCCGAGCTGCTGGTCCTGGTGGCGTGGGACGTCGTTGCCGTGTTCTACCTGGGCCTGCGGTGGCTCCGGGTGCGCAGGCACCGCGACGGGCAGGACTCGCGGTGGGTCGACGCCATCGCCGCGCGCCACGTCGGTTCCGTCTCCTCCGTGCTCGCCGGGTTCGTGGGACTGGGAGCGGGGTTCCTGATCGTGCTCGCCGACCGGCTGGACAGCGGGCTGGCCGTCCAGGCGAAGCTGGTCGGAGTACCCGCCATCCTGTTCGGCTGGCTGATCCTGCACTTCGGGTACTCCGACCGCTACGCGCACCTGCACTACCTGGTGACCGATGAGGACGGGCTGCGCTTTCTGGGGACCGGCAAGCCCAACGCCCTCGACTTCGCCTACTTCTCCTTCACCGTCGGCGTCTCGTTCGCGGTGTCCGATGTGGAGGTTCACGACCGGCGCGTCCGGTATGTGGTCCTGGTGCACAGCGTGCTGTCGTTCCTCTACAACACCGCGATACTCGGCATCGCGATCGGCGTGCTCACCGGGCGTTAGCCTCTTCCTCGGCGAGCCGCTGGCCCGCGCTCTGCGTCTTGAGCGGGATCTGCTTGATGAACACGATCGCGACCAGCGCGAGCACCGCCATCGGGACGCCGAGCAGGAACAGCTCCCCAGTGGCCGTGCCGTAGGCCGAGCGGACCACCGCGGCGACGGGCTCTGGCAGCAGAGCCAGGTTCGGCACCGCCGTCCCACCGCCCCCTTCCGGGACCGGGATGCCCGCCGCGGCCAGTCCCTCCGCCGTCATCGTCCCGACCCTGCTGGCCAGCACCGCGCCGAGCACGCTCACCCCGATCGAGCCGCCGAGGCTGCGGAAGAACGACAGCGCCGAGGTCGCCGCGCCGAGGTCCTTGGGCGGGACGTCGTTCTGCGCCACCAGGACCAGGTTCTGCATCAACAGGCCCACGCCGACGCCGAGCACCGCCATGTAGCAGCCGAGGGTCAGCGCCGAGGTCGTTGCGCCGATGGTGCCCAGCAGGCCGAGCCCGGCGATCAGCAGCACACCGCCCAGCAGCAGGTGCCACTTCCAGGTCCCGGTGCGGCTGATCAGCTGGCCGGACACCGTGGAGGCGATCAGCATCGCGAAGATCATCGGCAGGCTCATCAGCCCGGCCTCCGTCGGCGACTTGCCCAGGGAGAGCTGGAAGTACTGCGACAGGAACACCGTTCCGCCGAACATCGCGACACCGACCAGGAAGCTCGCGGTGGTGGCCAGCGAGACCGTGCGGATGCGGAACAGGCTCAGCGGCAGCACCGGTTCCGGCACCCGGGACTCCACCACGAGCGCGGCCACCAGGACCAGCAGGCCGCCGCCGACCAGCAGCACCGACCACCAGGAGAGCCAGGGGAACTGGTGGCCCGCCAGCGAGGACCACACCAGCAGCGTGGAGACGCCGGTCATCAGCAGGAACGCGCCGAGGTAGTCGACCTTGACCTCCTTGCGCAGCGCGGGGAGGTTCAGCGTGCGCTGCAGCAGCAGGATGGCCGCGGCCGTCAGCGGGGTGCCGATGAAGAAGCACCAGCGCCAGCCCAGCCACGGGGTGTCCACCAGCACGCCGCCGATCAGCGGTCCGGCGACCGTGCCGACCGCGAACACCGCGCCGAGGACGCCGGAGTACTTGCCGAGATCGCGCGGCGAGACGATGGTCGCCAGGATCACCGGGGCGAGCGCGGTCAGGCCGCCCGCGCCGATACCCTGCACGATCCGGCTGACCAGCAGCACCTCGATGCCCCCGGACAGGCCGGCGACCAGCGAGCCGACCAGGAACATCCCCAGCGAGAGCTGGACGAGCAGCTTCTTGCTGTAGAGGTCGGCGAGCTTGCCCCACAACGGGACCGTGGCCGTCATCGCCAGCAGCTCGGTGGTCACCACCCAGGTGTAGGCCGACTGCGAGCCGCCGAGGTCGGAGATGATCCTGGGCAGCGCGTTGGCAACGACGGTCGAGGCCAGGATGGACACGAACATGCCCATCATCAGCCCCGACAACGCCTGGAGCACGGCGCCGCGGCTCAGCTCGGGTGGCTGGTGCACCGGTGGTGGCGCGGTGGTGGTCATGCGGTTCCCCCTCGTGGACGGTGTTCGTTGTGGTCTCGACGCGGCGCGGGCAGGCCCTCGGCGATCGCGTCGAACGCGGTGCGCAGGAGCTCGGCGATCGGCTGCCGCCCGCCGTTGTGGTGCCAGGTCCTGACGGTGGCCTTCACCGCGCCGCTGACGACGGAGAACAGCAGCGCGGGATAGAGGTCGCGGTCACCGTCGAGCCCGAGGCGCTCGGCGATGGCGTCGATCATGGTCTGGTCGGAGGTCAGCTGGGCCGAGACGATCCGCGACAGCAGGCTCGGGTGCTTGTCCACCACGGCGAACCTGGTCAGCCACTCCTCGCGGTCGTCGTCGAAGGTGGCCATCTCCTCGGCCACCATCGCCATGATCGCCTCCAGCGGGCTGAGCTCGGCGGGCGCGGCCAGCAGCCGCCGCACCGCCCGCTCGGAGCGCTCCTCCGCGTCCGGGAACGGGACCAGGATCGCGTCCTCCTTGCACGCGAAGTAGTTGAAGAAGGTCCGCGGCGAGACCCCGGCCTCCGCGCTGATGTCCTCGGCGGTGACGTTGTCCAGACCGCGCTCGGCGACCAGGCGCAGCGCGGCCGCGGCGAGGGCGCGGTGGGTCTCCAGCTTCTTGCGCGCGCGCAGGCCCATCGTCTGGCCGGTCGATGTCATGCGACGACGCTAGCAAGAATCTTGCAGCCTCTGCATATTTGCAGCGACTGTACGTTTGTGGTCTTGGTCTCACGGACTCGTCCGCCTGGCGCATCCACAGTGGACAGGACCGGGACACGGCGAAGGGGCACCACCGCGCGGCCCGCGGTGGTGCCCCTTCGTCGGAGCGCTGGGAGGAGCGCCTAGTTCTTCGACGCCTCGTAGGCCTGGATCACGGTGCCGGGAATGCGACCGCGGTCGGAGACCTCGTGCCCGTTGGCCTTGGCCCAGTCGCGGATCGCGCGCGTCTCGTCCTTGCTGCGCGCGGAGCCGCCACCCCGGCCGCCCGCGGCGGTGCCGCGCTTGGCCCGCCCGCCGACCCGGCGCGCCGCCTCGACGTACTGGGCGAACGCGTCGCGCAGCTTGGTGGAGTTCTCCTCGTTGAGGTCGATCTCGTAAGCGACGCCGTCAATAGCGAACTCGACGCGTGAGATGTCTTCACTACTGGTTCCGTCCAGGTCATCAATCAGCTGGACGATGGTGAGCTGAGCCATGATGTGCCCCCATGAAGGTCTGGATATGCCGTTGGTCGCGACAGTATCAAATTTCCCGGCACGGTCTCGACATAGGCCGACTATATCGCGGCGGAGTGTCCACCATTTGCGGGAAGGCATGCGTCACATTCACAGATGTGCGCGCACGGGCTCGCGGCCCGCCGAGTCGGCTAACTCCGTGGTCGAAGGCCCGCGCTGGACCGAATGCGACATCTCGGGAGCCGCGAGGGGTATGCCTGGGTATCCGCGCGCCGACACCTCGCCCCTGGGCGAATTGTGGACGAAAATCCACCCGATCCGGCCCCAAATGATTAGGACCGACCGGCCCCGGCGTTGCGCCAACCGGACTCAGGGAGAACCCGGAAGCCTGCACAGAAACCTGTGCACAGATTCCTGTGCACGCTACGGTGCAGGCATGACGGCAGCACCACCGCCCGAGGAGCTGGCCGACGCGGCCACCCTGAAGGCGCTCGCGCACCCGCTTCGCAGGCGCATCCTCGCTGAGCTCCGGCGTGGACCGGCCTCGGCGACCACGCTCGCCACCGCGCTCGGGCACAACACCGGCGGGACCAGCTACCACCTCCGGGAGCTGGCCAGGCACGGGTTCGTCGAGGAGGACCCGGCGCTCGGCCGGGGCAAGGAACGCTGGTGGCGGGTCCGCGAACGCGATCCGCGCACTCCCCCGGCAGGCGAACTGAGTGCGGACACGGTGAAGCTGCTGACCACCATCCGGAACGCTCAGCTCGCTGAGGACGTAGATGCGTGGGAGCGCTATCAGCAAGAACGCGGGAAAGGTCGGGAAGAGCACGAGTGGGCCGACGCGGTCGAGTTCTCACGCGGCTCGCTGACGCTGACGCGAGCAGAACTCACACAGTTCTTCGACGACTACATGGCGCTGCTGAAGCGCTACCGACGGGCACCGCGGGAGACGCCGCAGGAAGCCCGGCGGATCCTTCTGCGGTTCATCGCGTTCCCCGATGTGCCCCCCGCACCGAACGCGGACTAGAGGTCCTGTGCCGCCGAGCGGCAACTCGGCGGCACAGGGTGCGGAAGAAACGCACCACACACGCCCGAGGGCGTGCCTTCACGAGTACGCGGCTCCACGAGAAGAGGAGAACATCCGTGTTAGTCAGACGCAAACTCGCGGCGGTTTCGCTCGCGCTCGCCCTGGCCGCCCCGGGCGGCGCGACCGCACTGGCCGAGCAGAGGGCCGACGGGCTCTCGGCCACCGCCCGCTACACCGAGTACGGCGTCCCGCACATCCTCGCGACCTCGGTTTCCGCCAGGGCTATGCGGCAACGACCGACAACACGTGCGCGATCGCGCAGGCGGCGCTCACCACCTCGGCGAGGACACCGCGCCCCGCACGGCGTTGACGCAGACGTCGGCCAACCTCGCCAGCGACCTGTACTTCCAGGGCGTCAATGACAGCGGCGTCGTGGAACAACAGGAAAAGCGCGGCCCGGCACCCGAGGTCCGCGACGCGGGCGTTCGGCCAGGGCGGGTCGGCGGCGGGCACCGTCTCGGCAGAGCCCTCTTCTCTGTCCACTGTGGACACCCAAGGTGACGACGACCTCGGCAGCAACGCGATCGCCTTCGGCGGCGGGGCGAGCGCCAACGACTAGGCCGTGTCCTGCAAGTGGCAACACCACCCCACCCCCCTTGGCGCCCTCACCACCCCGCTTGGCGCCCTCACTCACCCGCCCCTCCTTTCGCGTTTTGTCACCTTGATGCGAAGTGGGAGCGCTCTTTCGCGCATCAAGGTGACAAAACGCGAAAAACCCGGCCACGCCGGCTGGCTCACGCGGATACGGGGGCGCGGGGGTCCGGGACGTGGGGGCGGCGCGCCGGCTCGGGGGATCGGGACGACTTGCAGGACAGGCTCTAGAGGCTTTCGCTCCGCGACCCGCATCTGCGCCTGCCCGAACACGTCGACGCTGATGGCCTACTCGCAGTCGGCGAACCCGGCCTCACCGCACCACAGCGACCAGACGAAGCTGTACTCCCGCAAGCAGTGGGTGACGGAACGGTTCTGCGAGAAGGACATCCTGGCCTCGCCGAGTCTCCGCGTCATCCGGCTGTGATCACCTCCGGCTCCGTCACCTCCGGAGGTGACGGAGCCGGACCACCAGCGCCACCAGAGTGACCAGGGAGAGCGCGGTGAGGTAGACCCAGTCGGTCGCCCGTCCGCCGAGGTGCAGGTCTTCGACGTGGTTGACCGCGTGCAGGGTGTTGGTGAGGAAGAACCCCGCCAGCACCAGGGCGATCACGTCCCGCCAGCGCAGCGCGAAGAGCATCATCATGCCGATGCCGATCTGGAACACCCCCGCGTCGTGCAGGAAGTGCACGTGCGGCGGGAAGTTGACCACTCGGGCGAAGTGATCCGGCCACAGCCGCATCCAGATCCCGATCACCAGCATGAACAGCGCTCCGAGCACCACGACCACCTGCACGAACCGAGTTCCCGTACGCCCAGCGACGTCCGTCATCGTCCCTCCCTCACACGGGCGGCTCACCCGAGCCGTCCACGTGGAGGACGAGGCGACCCACGCGAACGTGACAGAGCCGCACGGCAGGTAGGGCATCCAGTGGACTCAACATCCGTCCAGTGCGTGGTCGAGCCGCACCAGGGACCCGCCGACGAGGCAGCGCTGACCAGCGTTCCTTGACCATGCCGCACCGGCACGGTTTCTACTCGGACGAGGACAGGCCCCGGGCCTGCACTCGTTGACCGTGGCGCCCTGGCGCGCCGCCACAGTAGGGGGAACCATGCGAAAGACCTTGCCCATCGCGCTCGCCGTCGCCGTCGTGGCGACTGTGGCGCCCGGGCTCGCGCAAGCGGATACACCGGACATGTCAGTGCAGTGGGGAACGTGCCCGGCGGAGGTCACCGCACCCGGCCTGCAGTGCGCGAACCTCGACGTGCCGCTGGACTACCGGAACCCGGACGGGCAGAAGATCCAGATCGCGCTGTCCCGCCTGGCGAGCAAGAACCCCGCGAAACGCCGTGGTGTGCTGCTGACCAACCCCGGCGGGCCGGGCGGGTTCGGGCTGGACTTCCCGGCCGTCCTCGTCACCCTCGGGCTGCCGCAGAGCGTGCTGGATGGCTACGACATCATCGGGTTCGACCCGCGCGGCGTTGGCCGCAGCACCCCGGTGACGTGCAACCTGACGCAGGAACAGCAGAACCGGGGCAACGTCCCGCCGTACGCACGTGACGCGGCCGACGTCGTGAAGCAGGCCGAAAAGGCCAAGGCCGTGGCCAAGCAGTGCGCCGAGTCCAAGACGGCGTTCATGCTGCCGCACACCACGACCGCGAACACCGCGCGCGACATGGACCTCATCCGGGAGGCGCTGGGCGAGCGGAAGCTGTCCTACCTCGGCTACTCCTACGGCACCCACCTCGGCGCGGTCTACACCACGCTGTTCCCACAGCGCAGTGACCGCATCGTGCTCGACAGCAACCTGGTCCCGACCGGCCTGGACACCACTGGCGGCCGCTTGTTCGCCCGTGGCTTGGAAGACCGGTTCCCGGACTTCGCCAAGTTCGCCGCCGCCCACCCGGAGCACGGTCTCGGCAGCACTCCGGAGCAGGTGACCGCAAAGTACTTCGACCTCGCCACGCGCCTGGACCGGGCCCCGGTGCAGGGAATGGACGGCGCCGCGTTCCGCCTGCTGACCTTCGGCTTCACCTACAGCGACAGCCAGCTGCCCGACCTGGCCAAGTTCTGGCAGGCGCTCGACACGAACCAGCCGCTGCCGCCCGCGCCCGGCATGGCCCAGCAGGACCCGCACCTGGACAACAAGGTGTCCAGCCATCTCTACGTGATCTGCAACGACTCCCGCTGGTCGCCGTCGGTCAGCTCCTATCAGCACGACGTCGCGGTCGACCGCGTCCGCCACCCGAAGTTCGGCGCGGCCGCGGCCAACATCCGGCCGTGCGCGTTCTGGCAGTCCGAGCCGGCCGAACCGCCGGTGCGGGTCGGCGACCGTGGTCCGTCGAACGTGCTCCTGGCGCAGAACACCCGCGACCCGGGCACACCGCTGGTCGGCGCCCAGCAGATGCGGCGGGCCCTCGGTGACCGGGCCCGGATGGTGACCGCCGACCAAGGCGGCCACGGCGCCTACGTGATCGGCGCGAACAAGTGCGCCAACGACGTCGTCACGGCGTTCCTGACCACGGGCAAGCGCCCGGCGCGCGACATCACCTGCGCGGCGGAAGCGGCCTGACCGGCGTGCCGTGCCGGTCCACGCTGCGACCGGCACGGCACCACCCGCCATTCACTCCGGTGGACTCCGAGGTCAGCACCCCGGTTCGGCCAGGTTCAGCCGCTCCAGCAGGTAGTCCCCCAACGCCCTCGGCGTCCCGCAGGACCAGAGGACCTTGGTCGGGATCCTCAGACCGAGGCCGTGTTCGATCCGGGCCCGCATCTCCAACGCCATCAAGGAGTCCATGCCGAGGGACTTCAGCGGCTGGTCCGGTTCCACGTGCGCGGGATCGGTGCGCAGGATCGTGCTCACCCGGCCGATGACGTAGTCCTCCATGAGCTCCCGCCGCCGATCGGCATCAGCCCCGCGCAGCTCGGCCAGCAGCTCGACGGCGAGCTCGTCACCGTCCTGCTGCGCGCCCTCGGGCAGCGAGTGGATGCGTGCGACCAACGACGACGCGCCCTCCGCACCGGTGCCCAGAAGCTCCATCCACTGTGGAGCACTGATCGGCAGGTACCCGGCGCGCGGCCGGTCGTGGCGCAACAACCGCTCGCAGGCCCACAGGCCCTCCTCAGGTGTGATCATGTCGTAGCCGCGCTCGGCGAACACCGCGCCCAGCCCGTGGTCCGCCCACGCGCCCCAGTTCACCGCCAGCGCGGGAACGCCCTGGGCGCGCTGCCACGTGGTGAAGACGTCCATCCAGGAACACGCGCCACCGTAGCCGCCGAGGCCGGGGAACCCGACCAGCCCGGTGCCCGAGGAGAAGTTGAAGAACCAGTCCAGCTCCAGCCCTGCGGTGGCCTCGTGCAGGTACCACGAGCCGAACGTCTTGGGGCGCAAGGTCCGTTCCATGCCTTCGGCGTCCAGCAGCGCCACAGGCGACTCGGTGACCACTGCTGCTCCATGCAGCACACCCCGCAGTCGCAGCCCCGATTCCGTGGCCGCCTCCACCAGCGCCCGCGCGGTGTCCGGCTCGGCGATGTCGCCGCGCACCACCACGACGTCGTGCCCGGCGCCGCGCAGCTCGGCCAGCAACCGCTCCGCCTGCTCGCTCGGAGCAGACCGTCCATTGAGGACGATACGACCCGCTTCGTGGCCCGCCAGCCACTCCGCGACCAGCAGGCCGAGACCGCCCAGACCACCGGTGACGATGTAGGCGCCGTCCCGCCGCACCACGGGCACATCCTCCGGTGGGACCACGGCAGTGGTGGTACCCGTGCGGGGAAAGGTGATCACGAGCTTGCCCACGTGCTCCGCCGCGGCCATGGTGCGAAACGCCGCGCTCGCCTCGGACAGCGGGAACTCCGTGTGCGGGACGCGGTCCAGTCGCCCGGAGGCCAGCTCCGCGCCGACTTCGCCGATGAGGCGGCGCACCAGCTCGGGCCGTTCGGACAACAGCCAGTGCAGGTCGACGCTGCTGAAGGAGATGTTGCGGCGGAAGGGGTACAGGCCCAGCTTGGTGTCGGCGTAGATGTCGCGCTTGCCGATCTCGATGAACCGGCCCCCGGTGCGCAGCAGCTCGACACCGGTCCGCTGTGCCGCGCCGACCAGGGAGTTCAGCACCACATCAACACCTTCGCCGCCGGTCACCTGGCGGATCTGGTCGCCGAACTCCACCGACCGCGAGTCGAACACGTGTTGCACGCCCATCGACCCGAGCTGCTGCCGCTTGGCCTCCGAGCCCGCGGTGGCGAACACCTCGGCGCCCACGGACCGGGCGATGGCCAGTGCCGCCAGCCCGACCCCGCCGGTCGCCGAGTGGATCAGCACCCGCTCCCCCGGTGCGAGCCGAGCCAGGTGCACGAGCCCGTACCAGGCCGTGGTGTAGACGGCGGGCCAGCACGCCGCCTCCGCGAGCTCGACGTCGTCGGGCAGCGCGATGAGAGCCTCGGCGGGGGCGGTGGCGAAGGTGCCCAGCGATCCCTGGGCCAGTGCCGCCACCCGGTCGCCGACCCGGTAACCGGTCACTCCCTCCCCGACCGCGGTGACCACGCCAGCGCAGTCGGCGCCGAGCGGGATCCCCACCCCGTCCACGGTCTGGTAGAGGCCCATCGCGTTGAGCACGTCGGCGAAGTTGAGCGAGGCCGCGTGCACCGCGATCTCCACGTGACCGGGCCGGGGTGCCGTCCGCTCGCGCACGACGAGCTCCAGGCTGTCCAGGTCACCGGAACGCCCGGGCCGCACAGCGATCCCGTCCTGTCCGAAGTGGACATCACGGCGGCGGCGCTCGTGCTCGCGCAGCGGCGCGATGGCCAGCCGGGCGACGTACCGCTGACCGGAGCGCCAGGCGACCTCGTCTTCTCCTTGGCTGCCAAGGAACTCGGCGACAAGCTGGTCGGCGGTGACACCGGGGTCGATGTCCACCAACGTGGTCTTCAGCTCACCGTGCTCGATCATCACCGTGCGGGCGACGGCACGCATGGCACCGTGCATCACGTTGTGGCCGTCACCGCCGACCACTGGGTGGATGTCGCGTGTCACCACGAACAGTCGCGGCACCGATCGGGTCGCCTCGCTGATCACCGCGCGCACGACCCCGGCCAGCCGGTACTCGCGGCGGTGGCTGTCCGGGATCTGGGCCTCCGTCGGCTCCCCCGCGACCGGGCCACCGAGCACGACAAGCCCACCGGTCCACTCACCCCCGCCGAGCCGGTGGGAGATCGCGTCGTAGAGCGCCCGGTCGCCGTCGTCGGTGAGCGGTGCGCTCAGCCAGCTCGCGTCCGCACCGCGCTCCCGCAGTTCCTGGCACAGCGACTCGGGCAGCTCGTCGGCACCGTCCTCGGCGAGGATGAGCCAGTCGCCGTCGACGCGGTCCGGCGTGACCGGCGGGGCGCTCTTCTCCCACTCCATCGCCAGCAGGCGCTCGTTGAAACGCCGGAGCAGCCGCTGCTCACCGGAACCACGGAGGTGAACGCCGCGCACGGTGAGCACCACGGCACCGTCCTCGGCCACCAACCTCACGTCACCGAGCACGTGCTCGTCGTCGGACACGTGCACCGTGGCCACGCAGTGGGTGGCGCGCCGGGGATCACCCTGGAGCCGGAGCGAGTCGAAGCCCACCGGCAGCATGAGCCGAGACCCGATCACCACCCGGGGATGCGCCACCAGCGTCTGGAGGCAGACGTCCAACAGCACCGGATGCAGGTGGTAGTCGGCCACCGACAACCGGGTACCGGTCGGCAGCTCGACGCGGCCGATCACCGTGTCGTCCCCCGGACCGGCCTGCCAGAGCGCTGTCATCCCGGCGAAGCTCGGACCGTGCCAGATGCCCAGGTCCCGCATCCGCTGGTAGATCTCCGCCGGGTCGCTCGACTCCGGGTGCGCTGCCAGCAGCCCCTCGATGTCCACTGTGGACTCGTCGGTGCCGTCCAGGTGGGCCGTGGCGGTGGCGTGGCGGATCACCCCTTCGTCACCGACCGTCTGCACCGCCAGCTCGGCGCCACGCCCGTCATGGGACCGGGTGGCGGTGGTGGACACCGTGGTCCGGTCCTCCACCATCAGCACCTGGTGGAACCGGATGTCGCGCAGCTCCACCCGCCGCACGTCCTCGAACAGCTCCGCTGCGGCGGCGAGCATCATCTCGCTGAACCCGGCGCCCGGCATCACCACCGCGTCGTGCACCCGGTGGTCGGTCAACCAAGGCTCCGTGTCGGTGCCGGCTTCGGCCTGCCAGATGTGCTTGTCCTCGTTGTCAGGCAAGCGGATGTGCGCACCGAGCAGCGGACGTCCGACCACGCGCTCCGCCGCCGGTTCGACGGTGAAGTTCCGGTGGTGCCACACCGGAAGCGGGGCTTCGAGGAAGCTGCCGTGGGGGTGGACAGCCGTCCAGTCGACCTCGGCCCCGCGGCAGTGCGCCTGGCCGAGGTTGGTCAGCAGCGCCAACTGGTCGTCGGTGTCCCGGCGCAGCGTCGGCAGCGCGGCGACGGCCCGGCCGCCCGCGGTCTCGGCGATGGCGTGGGTGAGCAGCGGGTGCGGGGCGGCCTCCACGAAGACCCGGTGCCCGTCGGCGATGGCAGCCCGCACCGCCGCGCTGAACCGGACCGGCTCCCGCAGGTTGTCCGCCCAGTACCGGGCGTCGAACGCCGGGGTGGCGCGCGGGTCGCCCAACACCGTGGTGTAGAAGGGAATCCGGGGCCGAAGAGGCCGCAGGTCGGACAGCTGCCCGTCCAGCTCGGGCAGGATCGGGTCCACCTGGGCGGAATGCGCGGCGATGTCCACCGCGACGCGGCGGGCCAGCTGGCCGCGCTCGTCCCAGGCGGCGACCAGGCGGTCGATCGACGCGGGGTCTCCGGCCACCACGGTGGCGCCCGGCGAGGGGATCACCGCGACCGACACGGTGGGTGGCAGCTCGGCCCGCACCCGCTCCTCCGGCAGGTCCACCGACGCCATGGCGCCCGCCCCGGAGAGCCGGGCCATGAGCGCCGACCTCCGGCAGATCACCGCGGCTCCGTCCTTCATGGACAGTGCGCCCGCGACGACCGCCGCCGCCGACTCGCCCATGGAGTGCCCGATCACCGCGGCCGGTTCGACGCCCCTGGCCCGCCACGTCTCGGCGAGCGCGACCTGGCAGGCGAACAGCAGCGGCTGGATGTGGTCGATCCGGCCGGGCAGCTCGCCGTCGGCCAGCAACCGCCGCACCGAGATCCCCGACTCGGCGAGGATCAGGGGGTCCAGCTCCTCGATGGTCTTGGCGAACGCCGGTTCGGTGTCCAGCAGCCGCCTGCCCATGCCCGCCCACTGCGAGCCCTGGCCGGAGAACACCAGCACCGGTCCTCGGGCTGCCCCGCCGTGCGCCTGACCCGTCACCACGTGCGCGTCCGGGCGGCCCTCGGCCAGCGCGCGCAGCCGTGAGCCCAGCTCCGCCAGGGTCCCTGCGACCACGGCGGCCCGGTGGGGGCGGTGCCCGCGCGCGGCACCGAGGGTGTGCCCGAGGTCGGCCAGGCCCGGGTCCCGCTCGTCGAGCCAGTCGGCGAGCCGGTTGGCGGTGGCCTGCAAGGCTTCGGGCGTGCTCGCCGACAACGGGAACAGCCACGGGCCGTCGCCCTGCTCGGTGTGCCCGGTCGCGGTCTCCGGGGCTTGCTCGACCACCACGTGCGCGTTGGTGCCGCTGAACCCGTAGGAGGAGACAGCGGCAACGCGAGGCCCGTCGGTGACCGGCCAGCCGGTGAGCTCGGTCGGCACGAACAGCCGCGTGCCCTCCGGCGCGATGCCCTCGCCCCAGCCGGTGAAGTTCAGGTTCGGCGGGATCACGCCGTGCCGCAACGACTGCACGGCCTTGATCAGCCCGGCCAGGCCAGAGCACGCCTCGGTGTGCCCGATGTTGGTCTTCACCGAGCCGAGCGCGCATGGCCGGTCGCCGCCGCCGTACACCTCGGCCAGCGCGGCGAACTCGACCGGGTCGCCGACCGGCGTGCCAGTGCCGTGCGCCTCGATGAGGCCGACCCGGCCGGGGTCGATCCCCGCCATGGCCAGCGCGGCGCGCTGCACCTCGGCCTGCGCGGCCCGCGAAGGCGCGATCAGCCCGTCCGAGCGGCCGTCGGAGTTGACCGCCGATCCGCGGATCACCGCCAGCACGCGGTCACCGTCGGCCACGGCGTCGGCGAGCCGCTTGAGCAGCACCATGGCCACGCCCTCGCTGCGCACGAACCCGTTGGCGCGCTTGTCGAAGGCGAAGCAGCGCCCGTCCGGCGAGAGCATGCCCCATCCGGAGGCGGCGACCCCGAACTCCGGGTTGAGCACCACCGTGACGCCTCCGGCAAGCGCCGCGTCCGACTCACCGGTGCGCAGGCTCTGGCAGGCCATGTGCACCGCGACCAGGGCCGACGAGCACGCCGTGTCCACGGTGACGCTCGGCCCGGTCAGATCGAGCAGGTAAGCGATGCGGCCGCTGGCCACGCTGTGCGCGGTGCCCGTCGCCACGTGCGGCGTGGTGACCCCCGCTTCGTGCAACCGAATCGCGTAGTCGTGGTAGGATGCGCCGGCGAACACGCCGGTCCTGCTACCCGCCAGTGACCCGGGGTCGCGCCCGGCGTGCTCGACCGCCTCCCACGCCAGCTCCAGCAGCAGCCGCTGCTGCGGGTCCATCGCCTGAGCCTCGGCGTCGGAGATCGCGAAGAACCCGTTGTCGAAACCCGTTGTGTCGTCGAGGAAACCGCCCCACTTGGAGACGGTGCGACCGGGCGTCCCGGGCTCCGGGTCGTAGTACCTGTCCACATCCCAGCGCTCCGCCGGGATCTCCGTCACCACGTCCCCGCCACGCTCCAGCAGCCGCCACAGCGCCTCCGGCGAGTCAACGCCCCCGGGGAACCGGCAGGACATGCCGATGATCGCGATGCCATCGGTGAGCACGAGTACTCCTTCGCTGGGTCGGTCGAAGCCGAGACGGGTGCTGAGGTGACCGGCGAGCGCGAAGCTCCAGCACGGTCAGCGAGTCGATGCCGAGCTCGGCTCGGCGGACATCGGCTTCCTCTCCCTGGCACCGGTAACGGCACAGGATCACAGCACACCGACCTCCCGAAACCCGATCAGGGCACACCTCAGCCACTCCGCTGGGTGACTTGCGCGACAAGGGTTTCCTCTGCCTTTCCAGAACGGAAACAGCAGGTCAGCGCCGCAACGGGCCAGCCATGGCCCTGTCCCCGCGTCCGCACCCGCCGCTGGTACCGGGACCCCTCCCGAGCTCGCCTCGTACGGTTCGCGCGATCACGAGATGTTCGGGAGGACAGTGATGGGATCGAGAAAGGGGCTGGCGGTCGCCGTGGCCGCCGCGGCGCTTTCCCCGGGAATCGCGGCGATGCTCCCGATGGGAGTGGCGGAGGCGGGCGATCCGGTGAGCCGGGCGCTCGCATGGGAGCGGTACGACGTCCCCGACGTCGAGGTGCTCGCACCGGGTGGCACATCGCGGGAGTGCTCCCGTCCCGCTCAGGTCCTGGACCTGCGGAACTGGAAGGTGACGCTGCCCGTCGACGACCCGGACAAGAAGGGCGAGCAGCCCTTGGAGATCACGCAGCCGCGGTTGGACGGCTACGTGAACACCCCGTGGTTCGTGCCCGCTGACAACTGCGACGGCGTGCAGTTCCGTGCCCCTGTGAACGGTGTGACGACCGCCAACAGCAAGAACCCCCGGTCCGAGCTCCGGGAGATGACGAACAACGGGACGACACCGGCGAGCTGGCGGTCGGACTCCGGCACCCACACCATGGTCATCGACCAGGCGATCACCCGCCTGCCCACCACCAAACCGCACGTGGTGGCGGGGCAGATCCACGACTCCAGCGACGACGTCACCGTGTTCCGCCTCGAAGGCAGCAAGCTCTACGTGACGAAAGGCGACAACACCCACTACAGGCTGATCACCGACAACTACGTGCTCGGCACCAGGTTCCAGGCGAAGTTCGAGGTGCGTGACGGCAAGGTCCGGGCGTACTACAACGGGGTGCTCCAAGCCACCATCCCGGCGTCCTTCACCGGCGCCTACTTCAAGGCAGGCACGTACACCCAGGCGAACTGCGGCAACTCGTCCCCCTGCGACGCGAGCAACTACGGCCAGGTCACGCTGTACCGCGTCACCGTGACGCACAGCTGAACGGGAAGTCCGGCGAGTCCAGCCGCCCCCGTGCGCATCACGAGATCCAACTTTGTTGTTTGAGCATGGTGAGCACGGTGCGATGTCGCTACGCTCCGCTGCGTGCGCACGGGAGACCTGGTCGACGGGCGATACCAGCTCGACGACGCGAGGGGTTCCGGGGCGGGTGGACTCGTCTGGACCGCTTTCGACAGGAAGCTCAAGCGGACGGTGGCGCTCAAGCGCCCGCACACGGTGGACAGCGCGGCCGACCGCTTGCAGTTCCGGCGGGAGGCCGAGAACGCGGCGCAGGTGCACCACCCGAACGCGATCTCGGTGTTCGACACCGTCGACTCCGACGAGTGCTGGCTCGTGATGGAGCACCTGTCCGCCGACAGCCTGGACAAGATCCTCGCGGCGAACGGGCCTCTGCCGCCGCACCGGGTCGCGCGGATCGGTGTGCAGATCGCGGCCGCGCTGGCCGCCGTGCACGCGCAGAAGATCCTCCACAGGGACGTCAAGCCCGGCAACATCCTGGTCACCGACCACGACCTCGCCAAGCTGACCGACTTCGGCATCTCCATCTGGTGCGAGGTGACGGGCACCGACGACGGTCGGGTCTGCGGAACGCCCGCCTACCTGGCGCCGGAGGTCGCGGGCGGTCGTGCGGCCACCGAGGCGTCGGACGTGTTCTCGCTCGGGGCGACGTTGTTCGCGGCGTTGGAGGGAACCCCGCCGTTCGGGTCGGGCGAGCCTGCCGAGGTGCTGGCACGCGCACGCGAGGGCGCCATCCCGCCGATGGTCCACGCGGGACCACTGGCCCCGCTGCTGACGCGGATGCTGGACTCCCGGCCCACGAAGCGGCCGACCGCGAACCAGGTCCGGCAGCGCCTCAGAGAGATCGTCGGTGACTGGGAGCCACCGGATCCGGTGGCTCCACGGGCACCGCTCTGGCGCCGCCGGCCGGTTCAGGCGATCACCGCGGCCGTGGTGGTCGTCGCGCTCGCTGTTGTCGTCGCGCTGGAGCGGTATCCGGACCCGGTGAGCACGGACCTGATCGGCGACGAACGCACGGCCGACCCGTGCTCGCTGGTCAGGCAATCCGTGTTCCGCGACATCGGCCCGTCCGAGCTGAAGACCGACTACGGCAACTTCAACCGCTGCGACGTCCTGATCGACGTCGGCCGGGAGGAGAAGCTCGACGTCGAGGTCCAACTGGTCACGCGCGCATCGCAGAAGGAGCGGGAGGACTGGCGCCTCGTGACGGGGGATCCGTTCGACGTCCTGGTGGTGCCGTCGGACGACACCGACTGCAACCGCCTGGTGCGCGTGGACGACAAGTACGGCGTCCGGGTGACGGCGAAGCTGGCCAACTCCCCGAGGGATCTGTGCCGGGTGGCCGGCATCGCGGTCGCCACGGTGAAGAGCGTCCTCAGGCGGGGCCAGATTCCCCGCCGCCCCAAGGACTTCCCCACCGACTCGCTGGCAGGGGTCGAGGCCTGCGCGCTGCTTCCCGCTGAAGCGCTGGCCGGCTTCGAGGGGATGAACCCCGGGATGCCCGGATTCGGCGACTGGTCGTGCAAGTGGTTCACGGCGGTCACCCGGACCGAGGTCCACCTGCGCTACGACCAGCACGCCGCGACGGACTCGATCAAGGGCCAGGCGAAGAAGCTGGGCGGCCATGAGGCCTACGTGGAGCTCGACACCGACTCGGGCCAGTCGTGCACGGTCCAAATGCCGTACAAAACGAGGAACCAGGCCGCGCGGGCCCACGTTGACATGATGCGGCTGACGGTCAAAGGCGAGCGGCCCGGTCCCGCGCTCTGTCCCGATGCGGAAAGGCTGGCGACCGCGGCCGCCACCAACCTGTACAGCTGACCGGCCGCACTGGACGCTCCTCGAACACGCCGGACGGCGTCCTCGTGCGCACCACGCTCACAGGACCAACCCGCACCGGACTCCCGAACCCCGATCAGGGAATGCCACTCCACTGCGCGATGTGCGCGACACTGCCTTTCCGGAACGGGCAGGCAGGTGGCGCATCCTTAAGAGTCCTGAGTGGACAGACGGCAGCAGATTTAGCACATGCCAGATCTGATCAGTTTTCCGCACTGTCCCGTCGGGACGGTCCGTGCGCTGGCGGCTTTCCGGCTTCACGCTTGTCCAGGAGCCTTGTCGGGTGAAGCCAGAAGGCGGGCACGCCACACCACTCCGAGCCGAGGATCGCCGGTAGCGCTCGCTTCGACCCGCTCCACGGTGAAGCCCTCGCGCTCGTAGAACGCGCCCGCACGCTCGTTGGCCACGAAGTGTTCGATGCACAGCCGATCAGCGTCCGCGGGCAGTTGCCGAATGAGAGCTTCAAGCAGCCGAAGCCCCTGGCCACAACCACGATGCTCGGGGTGGACGTAAAGCTTGTACACGACGTGGTCGGCTCCACTGCGGCCTCGCTGCCCGACGCCGACAAGCTGTCCGCCGTCCTCAGCGACGACCACCAATCCCCCAGCCACAGCAGCACCGATGTGCGTGTGGTTCCACCACCTGCGGACCTGCGCATCCGCGGCCTCCGCACCGATCAGCGGCGCGTAGTGGCATCGAATGTGGGCATCGCCGAACCGACAGATGGCCGCAACATCCTCAGGCCCGGCGGTCCGCACGACCGGTTCAGCCAAGCGACCACGTGGGCTCTGGCGTTCAGAGGCCGACGGCGCGACGATCTCGCGCGGCTGTCCCGGGCAACCGGAAGGGTTCGGCTCGCTCGCGGTCATGGGCTCACCGTAGCGGCGAGGGCTCCCGCAGACACGCCGAACTGGGCGCTGCGCGGCAAGCATCCGCGCGCGCTCCAACGCCGCAGTTGCGGTGTCGTGCTTGGCACGTCCGCCGATGCGGCGAGCAGCTCCCGACTTTGGGGCTCCAGGGCGCTGCGGGGCTGGGCGGAGTGTTCATCGTTGAGGTCGCCCTCTTGCACCGGCCCGACATCGTCGCCACCCGCGACGAGGTCGCCAACGTTCACACCGTCTGCAACCACCTGCCGATCCCATGCGGTCAGCGCGCTGCTCGTGCCCCGCTGCGCTGGACTCGTCAGCCCGGCGTCATCTCGTGGCGCGCATCGATGTGCGGATGTCCGCCCTGCCGTCTGAGCGTTGTTGTTGCTGGCTGCGCGGAGTGCACCTGACGAGCCACAGAGCACATTGACTTCAGTCTTCCCTGAAATCTTCATGACTAGAATCATGAACTGCCACGAGTCCGCCGAGAGCGACGCGGAGTGCGATGACGTGGCCGAGTCGTGGATCAGAGGAGAGCGCACTACCTGCCCGGCATCGGCGACGATGGTGGCGCCGCGGCCAGCTCGTGTCCCGCACGCGGCAACACCACCTCACCACCCCCCGGCACCCTCCACCCGCGTGCCCCACCCGCGCGCCCCACCACTACTTCGCGTTTTGTAGGCATAACGCGAAATGAGAGCGCTCTATCGCGCAAAATGACTACAGAACGCGAAAACACCGACCACGCCAGCCAGCCCACGCGCGCACCGGGGAGGGGGACGGGGGGTACCCCGGGGGGGGGACGAGGAGCACGGAGGGGCGGGGGCGGGCGGGAGCGGAGCGGGAGCGGGCGGGAGCACGGAGGGGTGGGGGCGGGGCTGCGCTTCGGGGAGCGGGGCTGCCGACTGAGTCCGGGTCAGGTCGCCGTGTTCGGTGTACGTGGCACAGTCCTCACCGTGTTGTTGGATGGCCTGCCGGACTGGCTGCCGGACTGGTGTGCGGACCAGTTGGGGGACGCGCCGGTCAGCGTGCTGTTCGAGGCGCGGTCGATCTCGGCGGTGTTCGGGCTGCGGTTGGCCGGTGGGCGGGACGTCGTGGTGAAGGCGCGGGAGGACGACGGCCGGGCGGCATCGTGTGTTGCCGCGCAGGCCCGGTTGGCGGAGCGGGGGTTTCCGTGCGCCCGGCCGATCACGTCCGCGGTCGCCGTTGGGTCGCTGGCCGTGCACGCCGAGGAGTGCCGACCCGGCGGTGAGTTGCTGCGCGGCGACTCGCCGGACGTCGCCGTGCGCTACGCGGCCGTGTTCGCCCGGCTGATGGCCGAACTGGCCGACGTGACCGTCGCCCCGCCACTGCCGAACCCGCGCTGGGCACGGTGGGACCACACCGATTCCGGGTTGTGGCCGAGGATCGAGTTCCTCGATGACCGGGACCAGAGTGCTGTGCCCGCGTATGTCGTCGACACGGCTCACCGCGCCCGCAAGCGGCTGCTGGCCGCCGACCTGCCTTGCGTGCTGGGCCACGCCGACTTCGAAGCGCAGAACCTCCGCTGGCGCGGTGGCCGTGTGTGGGCCGTGCATGACTGGGACAGCATGGGGTGGCAGCCAGAGGCGGCACTGGCGGGTGCGGCGTGCGGGGCGTTCGCCAGTGCTTCGCCGCCGACCCTCGCCCCGATCGAGAGCTCCGCCGCGTTCCTGACGGCTTATCAGGATCTCCGCGGGCGCCGGTTCACGTTGGAGGAGCAGGAGATCGCGTGGGCGGCCAGCCTGTGGCCGGCGGCGCACAACGCTCGCTGGGAGACTCTGCACGGCGATCCCCCGGTGTCCTGTGACGCCGTCCGCGCGCAGGCAGCCGAACGCCTCCGCCGAGCGAACGCTTAGTCCCCAACTCCACTGACAGACTCGTGCGACAACACCGGCTGCCTCGAAGGCGCTGACGTACGTCGGCTTACGTATGCGGAAAACGCGCGTACGCGGATGTGCCGCCCCGGTCACAGCCGTAACTTCGATGGCGTCCCATTCTCTTCTTGAGCGGAGACTCCGTGCGAACACGAGCGATCCCTCTTGCTGTTTCGGCCGCGTACACCTGGATCGCCATGGTGGCTTTCGGCGGAATCGCGGTCGAAACCATCGTCATCTATCCGAACGTCTTTCATGACGTTCCCGCATCGCTCGCCGAGTCGGTGGAGTTTTTCACCGTCACCGGGCCTGCCGACTTCTTCCCGCCAATGGGCCTGGTCACCGCGATCGCCGCGGCCGCGACCGTGGTGCTGCTGTGGCGGGTCCGGCAGGCGCGGTGGTGGGTCACGGCCAGCCTGGGCACGCTCGCGACCGGTGAATGGCTGTTCTCGATGCTATATTTCTGGCCGCGCAACGACATCATGTTCGAGGAAGGAATCGCCGTGCACACCGCGGAATTCCTGCGGCAAACTGCCAACGAGTTCGAAACCGGCCACTGGTTCCGTCTCGGCATGAGCGCGGTCACCGCGACGTTGGCGTTCATCGGTTTCCTGCGTTACCACCGCGGCCGGGTGCCGACCGGGAGCCCGGCATGAGCGGAAAGCTGCGCCGTTCGATCGGCATCCCGCCGCTGACGGTCCTCGGCCTCGCCGCGCTCGGTGTGCCCAGGGTGGTCGCGCACGACCTTTCCCTGGTCGGCCCGCTGGTCAACGGGCTGCTGGTGTTCGTGCCGATCGCGATCTGGATCGCCTACGTGCTGTGGAAGCGGGTGCCCAACCCCTTCGTGACCCTGCTGGCGGTGGGCGTGGTGTACGGCGTCCTGCTCGGCGTCACCCACCAGATCCTCTGGACGGAGGGGTTCGCGAGCGACCCGCCCCGGTTGGGCGGCAACCTGGCGGGAGCACTGCCGCCCGCGGTCGAGGCCCTGGTGCTGCGGATCTTCGCGTTCGGCAGCAGCCTGTTCACCGGAGCACTGATGGGCGCGGGAACCGGCGCGGCCGGCTGGCTGCTGGCCAGACTGGTACCGGCGTTCCGTCCGCAGTAGCCGACCCGTCAGGAGCAGGACGATCAGCGCACCCACCCAGTCCGTTGACCGGCGGCAACTCATGGTCGACACCGGTCTCGGCATGCTCGTCCTGGTCGCGGTCGGCACCGCCATCACCGCGAACATCGGCGGGCCGGCCGCACCTGGGCTGCCCGCCTATGCGTTCGGCGCCTTGTTCGGCGCGCTCATGCTGGTCCGTCGTCGCTGGCCGGTGGCGACACTCGTCATCTCAGCAGTCGGCCTGCTCGCCTACTACGCGCTGTCCTACCCACCGATCGGTCTCGCCGTACCGGTGGCCGCCGCGCTGTTCTCCGCGGCCGAGTACGGCCGGCTGTACTGGGCCGTCGGCACCGCCGTGGCGCTGCTGGCCATCTCCACCGGGGTGCGCATCGCCCAGGGCGACGACCTGAGCTTCATGCTCGGCCTGGAGATGCCGACGTCGGCCGCGCTGATGGCCACGGTCATCGCGCTCGGCGACAGCATCCGGTCGCGCCGCGGCTGGCGCGCCGAGCTGACCAGACAAGCCCGCGCCGCCGAACTGGAACGGGAGCGCGAGGCGGCGAGGCGGGTCGAGCAGGAACGCGTGCGCATCGCCAGGGACCTGCACGACCTGCTGGCCCACACGGTCTCGGTGATCTCCTTGCACACCGACGTGGCCAGGGAGTCGCTTCGCGACGACCCGGACACCGCCGAACGGTCCCTCGCTTCGGCACGCGCGGCCTGCCGGGACGTCGGCCGGGAGCTACGAGCGACGCTCCACGCCCTGCGCGAGCCCGATGGCACCGACGACGCCCCGGTGCCGGGGCTCGACCGGCTCGACACGCTCGTCGGCACGGCCACCGCGGCCGGGCTCGACGTGCAAGTCCGCACCAGCGGCCAGCCAGCGCCCCTACCGGCCATCTCGGACGCCACCGCCTACCGGGTGGTCCAGGAGTCGCTGAGCAACGTGCTGCGCCACGCCGGCGCCAGTACCGTGCGGATCGAACTGGACTACAGCGAGGACACCGTGTTGATCCGGGTCACCGACAACGGCCGCGGCGCGCCTGATGACGACCAGCCGAAGGGCTGGGGCATCGTCGGTATGCGGGAGCGGCTCGCCCTGCTCGGCGGCGACCTGCGGACCCGGTCTCGCCCGGGGGCGGGGTTCGTCGTCGAAGCCCGCATACCCGCGCGGGTGCAGTCATGATCCGGGTGGTGCTCGTGGACGACCAGCACCTGATCAGGGCAGGGCTGCGGGCGCTGCTGGAACGCGCCGACGACATCGCCGTCGTCGGCGAGGCGGGCGACGCGGCCTCGGGTGTCGAGGTCATCACGCGGGAACGGCCCGATGTGGTGCTGATGGACATCCGCATGCCCGGCGGTGACGGCATCGAGGCGACCCGCCGCGTCGTCGCCGACCCGAACCTCCACCAGGTGCAGGTCATCGTGCTCACCACGTTCGACACCGACGAGCACATTCTCGACGCGGTGCGCGCCGGTGCCGCCGGGTTCCTGCTCAAAGACACCAGCCCGGACGGCATGCGCGAGGCCGTCCGGATCGTCGCCCGCGGTGACGCGCTGCTCTCCCCCACCGTGACCAGGCGCGTCATGCGGGCCGCCGCGGTCGGCCCAGTCCCCCGCTCGGGCGCGCTCGACGTGCTGACCGACCGGGAACGCGAGGTACTCGCGAAGGTCGGCGAGGGGCAGTCGAACGCGGAGATCGGGCAGAGCCTGCACATGAGCCCGGCCACCGCGCGCACCCACGTGGGTCGCCTGCTCAGCAAGCTCGGCGCGCGAGACCGGGCCCAGCTCGTCGCCATCGCCTACGAAACCGGCTTGATCACTCCGGGGTCGACCAGGCCGAACACCTGATGTGAGTCCGCGACCCGGCACTGGTTGACGATCCCTCCGAAAGGCATCCCTTGATCGACCCGATCTGGCTCATCACCGGCAACGCAGGAAAGGCACGTGAGTACTCCGCGCTGCTCGGCATCGACGTCACCACGGTCACGGTAGATCTGCTCGAAATCCAGTCGCTCAACGTCGTGGAGGTCGTTGAGCGGAAGGCCTCGGACGCCTACGCGAAGCTGCGCAGGCCGGTGCTGGTGGATGACACCGGCCTTTCCCTGACCGCGTGGAACGGTCTCCCCGGCGCCCTTGTCGCCTGGTGGACCTCCACCGTGGGGGTCCAGGGAATCCTGGACATGGCCTCCGGCGTCACCGACCGCCGCGCCTCCGTGACGACCGCACTCGGCTACGCCGACGCCGATGGCGTCCAGGTCTTCAGCGGCACTGCCCACGGAACCATCACCACCGAGCAGCGAGGCGACGGCGGGCTCGGCTTTGACACCATCTTCGTGCCAGCGGGCAGCGACCTCACCTACGCCGAGATGCCCGAGAAGGACAAGAACGAAGTCTCGCCTCGACGACTCGCCGTCGAGGAGTTCCGCAAGGGCGTGACCCTCTCCACCGTGTGAACCGTGCTCGAAACCACGGCGACGGTGGGCGTGAAAGGTCAAGAACGACCGCGGGTGTCGGCCAGTTCCGACCGCACTTGGTGAACACCAGGACGGTCAGCCCGTGCTCTCCTGTCCGTTGCCGGTGACGGTTGTCCCGATGCCACGCCGCTGGGAACCCGGTTGCTGGCAGACGATGCCTGTTCCCATCCCTTGCCCCGCCAAGGGCTCCGCGGGTGGTAGGCCGCCTGCTCGCCTCAGCGATCATGTTCTGCCACAACGCTGAGCCGGGAACTCCACGGCGAGGAGACGGGTGGCGGGATCGCCGGTTCTCGGCCGAACGGCCAGTTCTGATCGGCCTTCTGACCGTGCCAGCAGGTCGCTCTCCTTCCCTACAGTCACCCCGGTTCCCGTCGATCACGGCCGGAACCCGAACCAGGAGGAGGACTTCCGCATGAGAGCAGGACGCGACGCCCTCCGGCGCGGCCTCGCGCTGGGCACCGTGACCTTGGCGATCTCGGCGGGGCTGACCGCCGGGGCGGGCGCCGCGACGCCACCGGCCGGCCCCGACGCCGGCCGCGCCGCCACCCCCGTGCTCGACTGGGTTCCCTGCCCGTCCCCGCCGGGCACCCAGTGCGCCACGGCCCGGGTCCCGCTGTCCTACCGGGACCCGAACGGTCCGCAGATCTCCTTGGCTCTGATGAAACGGCCCGCCACCGACCCGCAGCACAAGATCGGCACCGTGTTCACCAACCCCGGCGGCCCCGGCAACCGCGGCCGGATCCCGCCACGACTGTCACCGGCGGTGGCGGCCCGCTTCGACATCGTCGGGTTCGACCCGCGCGGCACCAACAACTCCACCCCGGTCACCTGCTCCGACGACCCGGCCGACGACGCGAAGCTGAGCCCGGTCTTCCCCGTCACCGAAGCCGAGGAGGCCGCGGCGATCCAGCAGGTCGGCGAAGTCACCGCGCGCTGCGCGCAGCACGCCGGGCCGCTGCTAGGGCACATGTCCACCGCCAACGTGGCCAGGGACCTGGACCTGCTGCGCCGCGCCGTCGGCGACCGACAGCTGACCTACCTCGGCACCTCCTACGGGACGCACCTGGGTGAGGTGTACGCCAACCTGTTCCCGCAGCGCGTGCGGGCTATGGCGCTCGACGGCGTGCTGCAACCGCAGGAGTGGACCACCGGCCGGCTGCCGGGGCAGGGCAACGAGCCCTTCGTCTACCGGATCGGCTCGCACCTCGGTGCCCAGGCCGCGCTGAAGAACCTGCTGCGGGAATGCGCGGCCCACACCCAGTGCGAGTTCGGCGGGCCCGGTACCACCGAGCAGAGCCTGCACCGCAAGTACGACGACCTGCTGGCCAGGCTGCGCCGAGGGCCGGTCACCCTCACCAACTCGCACGGTGAGCAGCAGCAGATCACCTACCAAGAGCTGGTCAACCGGATGCTGACCGGGCTCTACGGCTGGGGAGCCGCCGCGTACCTGACCCCGTTCCTGCAGAGGCTGCACCTCGCCGCCCAGGACCCGGCCACCGCGGCGGCGCCCGTGCAGATCCCCGCGGCGGCTCCGCCGCGGTTCGCCCGCGCCGACGAGCCGCAGCGGGCGTGGAACACCTGGTGGAGCGCCGTCGCCTGCACGGACTCCGACAACCCGCGCGACCCGCGGGCGGTCGGCCGCCACGCCCGCCTGGCCGAGGCGGCCGCTCCCGGGTTCGCATCGGCCTGGGTCTACCGCTCGTTGCCGTGCGCGAGCTGGCCGGTGACCGACCCCGACCGCTACACCGGCCCGTGGAACCGGCCGACCGCCAACCCGGTGCTGCTCGTGGGCAACCGGCGCGGCGACCCGGCGACACCGTACGAGGACGCGGTCTCCACCAGCCACCTGCTCGGCCGGGCCCGCCTGCTCACCGCGGACCTCTCCGGGCACGGCGTCGCCTATGACGGTCTGAACCCGTGCGTGGACCAATGGCTGGACGGCTACCTGACCAACCTCGCGCTGCCGCCGGTCGGCACGGTCTGCGCCGCCGTGCGCGGGCCCTTCGACCCACCGGCGGCCACGCGCTGACCTGTCGCGTGGAAGTCCCGCTCGCACAGGACAACCGAGTCGCGGTCGACGTCGAGGACGCTGTCGTTGGCCAGAGCGCGATCGTCCTCGCCGTGGCGCACCGCTGGCTCAGCGTCGGTGTCCGACGAGGTGGAACACCCTGCTGAGCTGCCGGTAGGGGTCGCGCATGCTCGCTTGCAGTTCCACAGCGGCGACGGCCTCCACATCGGTGGAGGCCAACGGCAGGTCGAGCCAGTCAGCGAACAGCCAGACCCCGTACCACGCCAGGGGATCGACGTCGCCCCGCCGCATCAACTGCGACAGGCCTTCAACGGTATCGGCTCGTGTCGGCGTTCCCAGTACACCGACCTCGCCGGTTGCGTCGAACGCCGCGAGCGCGTCGGTCCAACGCCTTTCGAGCGCGGGACGTACCGCCAGCGTCTGCGCGTTGAGCGCCATGACCGACAGCAGGCCCTCGGGGGCCACGCAACGACACAGGGCGTCGAACATCGGCTCGGGCTGCGGGAGGTACATGAGCACGCCGTGGCACAGCACGCCGTCGAACGTCTCTCCTCCGACAGCCTTGTCGGCGTTCTCGCCGTCGGCTCGGATGAGCCGCATGCGACGCTGCACGGCGGCGGGCTCGGCCTTCACTCGCTGTTCCGCCTTCGCGAGCATGGCTTCCGAGGGGTCCACGACCGTTACGTGGTAGCCGAGCCTGGCCAGTGGCAGCGACTGGTGTGCTGCCCCTCCGCCGACGTCGAGGACGGTGGCGGGAGGTTCCGGAGTAGCTGCTGGTGCAGGACGTAGGTGCGTACCCGCCCCTTCACCGTGGCGTAAGCGCCTTCTACGAAGGCGTCAGCGAGCGCGGCCCAAGCGTCTTCCGGCACGGTCCGAGTCTGTCACCACTGGCCCGACACCGGGTCCGGGGTCGTGCCCTTCCGGCAGCAATTCTGGAACGTTCGGTCCGGCGAATCTCGTCAGACCGCGTGGGAGTCCGGCGCGCGGTGCCGGGAGCCTCCGGTGGCCGGGCGGGTGAGCTGGTCGGGAATCGCCGAGTACCACAGCGAGGACGACGGCGGGCGCAGCTCCCGCGAGCGCGCGGACTGGCGGTGCTCCTGCAGGCTGCCCAGCAGCTCCACGAACCGGTCGTGGGAGGTCTGCGGGTCGAAACCCTCGGCGGCGAGGGATCCCCGTGCCGCCCGCAGTGCCGCCAGCAGCGGCTCGGCCGTGCCGTGGGTGTCCGTGCGGGCGAACACGGAGAGTTGGGGTTCGATCCTGGCGGCCACGGCGTCGAACTCCACTGCGACCAGTGCGGCGGCGGCGAAGGGCAGTGGTTCCGAAGGCAGGCGTTCCAATCCGGTCAGCGTGAGCTCAACCGCCTCTCCCAAGGCTTGCAGGCGGTCCTGAAGTGCGTCGTTCTCTCCCACCCCGGCAATCCTAGGGGCGCGGCGCACACGGGATCGACCAGTGCGCGCCGCGCCACGCCATGATCACCCGTCCTGGTTGAGCGATACCGGATAAAGGGAGCGGGCCGGACGACACGCCCCCTCGTCCCGCACTCTCAGTGACCGCGAACGCGGCGGATGGTGTCCCGGTACCACAGGGCGCTCTGCTTCGGAGTGCGCTTCTGCGTCGCGTAGTCCACGTGCACGATGCCGAACCGCTTGTCGTAGCCGTAGGACCACTCGAAGTTGTCCATCAGCGACCACGCGAAGTAGCCCCGGACGTCCGCGCCCTCCTGCCGGGCCTTGGCGACGGCGGCGATGTGGGCGGCGAAGTAGGCCGTCCTGCCGTCGTCGCGGACGTAGCCGGTCTCGTCCGGGGTGTCGGCGAAGGCGGACCCGTTCTCGGTGACCACCATCGGCAGGCCGGGGTAGTCCCGGCCGAGCCGCACCAGCAGCTCGGTGAAGCCCTCGGGCACGATCTCCCAGTCCATCGCGGTGACCGGCCTGCCGTAGCGGACGTCGCGCACCACCGGGTGGCCGTCGGCGCCGGTGGTCGCCCCGTCCTCGGCGACGCCGGAGTAGAGCTGGCTGAAGTAGTAGTTCACCCCGAGCACGTCCAGCGGAGCGGAGATGATCTCCAGGTCGCCGTCGAGCACGGGCAGGGTGATCCCGCGCGCGCCGAGGTCGGCGACCACGTCGGCCGGGTACTGCCCGCGCACCAACGGATCGGTGTAGATCCGCAGGCCGAGGCCGTCCGCGCGGCGGGCCGCGTCGCGGTCGGCCGCGGAGTCGGTCGCGGGCGTCGCGGTGCTCATGTTCAGGGTGATGCCGAGGTTGATCGGCTCGGTCGCCGCGGCGCGCATCCGTTGCGCGGCGAGGCCGTGGCCCAGCAGCAGGTGGTGGACGGCGGAGATCGCGGCGGGGAGGTCCTGCCTGCCGGGGGCCTGCCTGCCCTCGTAGTAGCCCAGCATCGCCGAGCACCACGGCTCGTTGAGCGTGGTCCAGTCGCGCACCCGGTCGCTGAGCTTGTCGAAGACCAGCATCGCGTAGTCGGCGAAGCGGTAGGCCGTCTCTCGCGCCGGCCAGCCACCCGCGTCCTCCAGCTCCTGTGGCAGGTCCCAGTGGTACAGCGTCACCCACGGGTCGATGTCCCTGGCGAGCAGCTCGTCGACCAGCCGGTCGTAGAAGCCGAGCCCAGCCGCGTTGGCCGGACCCCTGCCACCGGGCTGCACCCGCGGCCACGCAACCGAGAACCGGTAGGTGTCCACGCCGAGCGAGGCGATCAGTTCGACGTCCTGCGGCATCCGGTTGTAGTGGTCGCACGCGACGTCGCCGGTGTCCGCGCCATCGATTGCACCGGGGACGCGGCAGTAGGTGTCCCAGATGGACTGTCCGCGCCCATCGGCGTCCACGGCTCCCTCGATCTGGTAGGCCGACGTGGCCACGCCCCACCGGAAGGACGGCGGCAGACTGGCGATCAGGTCGAGTTCGGCTTGGGTGGCAACGGGTGTGGCGGTCGTTTCCACGATCGGTCCTCCAGACGAGCGCACGAGCGGTTGAGCGGACTTCGGCGGCGACGCGGCACAGGGCGAGAGTTCAGGGCGCGACCGGCTGGCGGGTGTGCAGCCAGCAGGCGACCGCCCGGTCCGAGGCCTCCTCCCCTGCCGGGGCGAGGAGCGCGGGCGCGGTGGTGGCGCACGGTTCGAACGCGCGCGGGCACCGCGGCTGGAACGAGCACCCCGGCGGCATGGACCGCGGATCCGGTGGCGAGCCGGGGATTCCGGCCAGCTCCCTGCGCGGACCGCGCAGCGCGGGGAAGGACCGGAGCAGGCCCTCGCTGTAGGGGTGCAGGCAGTCGCGGTAGAGCCGCGAGGCCGGTGCCGTCTCGACGATCCGGCCGCCGTACATGATCGCGATCCGGTCGGAGAACTCCACCAGCAGCGACAGGTCGTGGGTGATGAACACGACGGAGAAGCCGATCCGCTCGCGCAGCTCGACGAGCTGGCCGAGGATCTGCCGCTGAACGACGACGTCCAGCGCCGTCGTCGGCTCGTCCATGATCACCACTCGGGGGTCGAGCGCGAGCGCCATCGCGATCATCACCCGCTGCCGCATGCCGCCGGAGAGCTGGTGCGGGTAGCTGTCGAGCCGGTCGGCGGCGATGCCGACGAGCTCCAGCATCTCCCGCGCCCGTGCCCGCCGCGCCGCCGCCGTGCTCCGCGGCTCGTGCGCGGCGATCGCGTCGCAGAGCTGGGTGGAGATCCGGTGCACCGGGCTGAGTGAGTTCATCGCGCCCTGGAACACCACGGAGACCTCCGCCCACCGGAACTTCCGCAGCCGCGCGGGCGACATCCGCAGCACGTCCACCGCTTCGCCGTCGGGGGCGTGGTAGACGACCCGCCCGCCAGTGACAACGCCGGGCGGCGGCAGCAGGCGGAGCATGCCGTAGGCCAGCGTGGACTTGCCGCTACCGCTTTCCCCCGCCAGGCCGAGGACCTCGCCCGCGTGCAGGGTGAGGTCGACGTCGTGCACGGCGCGCACCGCGTCCGCTCCGAGGCCGTAGTCGACGTTGAGGCCCTGGATCTCCAGTACCGGCTTTCCCGTCATCTCCCGACCTCCTGCGCATCCTTTTGTCCACTGTGGACTACTGGGGTGAAGCCGACGCGCATCCTGACGACCCGGCCCCGCGCGTCCTTGCGCGTCCCCGCCCCACCGCGCAGCCGCGGGTTGGCGTACTCGTCGATGCCGAAGTTGACCAGCGACAGCGCGGTGCCCAGCACCGCGATCGCCAACCCGGCGGGTACGAACCACCACCACGCACCCTGCGCGAGCGCCTGCTGGCTCTGCGCCCAGAACAGGATGGTGCCCCAGTTCCACTCCGAGACGCTGCTGACACCGATGAAGGCGAGGGTGATCTCGGAGAGCACCGCGAAGATGACCGTGCCGACGAAGCTGGCCGCGATGACCGCGGTGAGGTTCGGCAGGATCTCGAAACCGATGATCCGCCACGTCGACTCGCCGGTGGCGCGGGCCGCCTCCACGTACTCCCTGCGGCGCAACGACAACGTCTGCGCGCGCAGCACCCGCGCACCCCACGCCCACGACGTGAGCCCGATGACCAGCGCGATGGTCAGGTCCGTGGTCTCCGGCAGCGTGGAGGTGATGATGATGATCAGCGGGAGCGAGGGGATCACCAGGAACACGTTGGACACCGCGGACAGGCCCTCCGCCGCGGCCCCGCCGAGGTAGCCGGAGGTCACGCCGATGACGACCGACAGCACGGTGGCGACCACCCCGGCGACGAGGCCGACGAACACCACTCCCCTCGCCCCTGCCAGCACCTGGCTGAGCACGTCCTGGCCGAGGTGGGTGGTGCCGAACCAGTGCTGACCGGACGGGGCCTGCAGGATGTCGGCGCTGCGGGCACTCGGGTCGTAGGGCGCGACCCACGGCCCGACGACCGCCAGCAGGCCGAAGAAACCGAGGATCACCAGTCCGACGACCACCTTGCGGTTGCGGACGAAGCGCATGGCTCAGCCCTCCTTCCTGGTGCGCGGGTCGAGCAGCAGGTACGCCGCGTCGGCGAGCATGTTCGCGACCAGCACGGACAACGTGATCACCAGGAAGATGCCCTGCATCAGCGGGTAGTCCTTGGCGCCGACCGCCTGGAACAACAGGAAGCCGAGGCCGGGATAGGAGAAGACGATCTCCACGAGCAGGGTCCCTCCGACGATCAGCCCGAGCGAGAGCGCGAGCGCGGAGACGTTGGGCAGCAAGGCGTTGCGCGCCGCGTAGGTCACCATCACCCGCCGCTCCGACAGCCCCTTGGCGTGCGCGACGGTGATGTAGTCCTCGGCGGAGACCGTCACCATCATGTTGCGCATGCTCAGGATCCAGCTGCTCATCGACGACAGCAGGATCGTCGCGGCGGGCAGCAGGCTGTGCTGGACGGCACTGCCCACGAAGGACAGATCCCATCCTGGCACCACGCCGGGGTCGAAGCCGCCCGAGGACGGGAACAGCCCGCCGGGCCCGGCGAACAGCGTGATCGCGATCAGCCCGAGCCAGAAGTAGGGGACCGAGGACAGGAACGTGGTGACCGGCAGCACGGCGTCCACCCACGTGCCGCGCCGCCATCCCGCGAGCACCCCGAGTCCGGTGCCGAGCAGGAAGCTGACCACCGTGGTGACGCCGACCAGGGCGAGCGTCCACGGCAGGGCGTCACCGATCACAGTGGACACCGGCGTCGGGAAGAACAGGAACGACGACCCGAGGTCGCCGCGCAGCAGCTGGCCCCAGTAGTCGAAGTACTGCTCGACCAGGCCGCGCTGGCTGTCCAGTCCGAAGAGGACGTACAACGACTGGACGGCGTCCGTGCTCAGCTGCCCCTGCGCCCTGGAGATCAGTGACATCACCGGGTCGCCGGGGATCACCCTGGGGATGAAGAAGTTGATGGTGATGGCGGCCCAGGCGGTGAACGCGTAGAAGCCGAGCCGCTTCAGCAGGTAGCTCATCCGGCCCCCTCGGCGGCGTAGAGCCAGCACGCCGCCCAGTGGCCGTCCTGGTCACCGACCGGCAGCCGCGGCGGGGCCTGGGTGCGGCAGCGCGGCATGGCCAACGGACAACGCGGGTGGAACCGGCAGCCCGGCGGCGGATCGATCAGGCTCGGCGGCTCCCCCTTGACCTCCTCCTCGCGCGCCGCCTTCCCCGCGATCCGGTCGGGGTCGGGAGCCGAGGCGATCAACAGCCTGGTGTACGGGTGCGCGGCGTTCTGCGTCACCGTCTCGCTGTCGCCGCCCTCGACGACCTGGCCCGCGTACATCACCAGCACCTCGTCGGCGAAGTAGCGCGCCGACGCGATGTCATGGGTGATGTAGAGAATCGCCAGGTCGAGCCGGTCCTTCAAGTCCCGCAACAGGTTCAGCACGCCGAGCCGGATCGAGACGTCCAACATGGACACCGGCTCGTCCGCGAGCAGCGCCTCCGGGTCGGCGGCCAGCGCCCGCGCGATGGCGACGCGCTGCCGCTGGCCACCGGAGAGCTCGTGCGGGAACTTGTCGAGGTACCGGCTCGCCGGGGAGAGCTGCACGCGGGCGAGCAGCTCCTCCAGCGCGGTGTCGTCCTTGCCCATCCGGCCGTGGATCCTCAGCGCCCGTGTGAGGTGGTACCTGATGGTGTGCACCGGGTTCAGCGACGCGAACGGGTCCTGGAACACCATCTGCACCCGGCGGCAGTACGCCCGGAACGACCGTCCACTCCGGACGGAGACCGGCTCGCCGTGCAACCGGATCTCACCACTGGTGCGCGGGTGGAGCTGTGCGAGCAGCCGCGCCACGGTCGACTTGCCCGAACCGGACTCTCCGACCATGGCCGTGACGTGTCCTCGGCGCAGCACCACGTTCACGTCGTCCACCGCGTGGAGGTGGCGTCGCGCCCGCAGGAGCCCGCCGCGCACGGGGAAGTGCTTGGTGAGCCCGACGGCCTCCAGCACCGTGTCGCCGGGGCTCATCCCGCCGGCCGCAGGTGCAGCACGACGTCAAGGGCGGTGAGCAGCGTCGGCTGCGGCGGGGCGTAGGGGTTGGCCGGGTCCGGCCAGCCCACCCAGCGGCGCGTCACGTACTCCGCGCCCGCGTTGGCCGCCGAGGTCGCGATCACGGGCATCTGCTCGACCATGATGCGCTGCAAGGTGTTCATCGCGGCCTTGCGGGAGGCGTCGTCGGCCGCGTTGGCGTAGGTCGCGAGGGCCTCGGTCGCCTGCGCGTTGCGGAAGCGGCCCCAGTTCCCGTTCACCCCCGCGCTGCCGACCGGCTTGTACAGCGCGCCGTCCATCATGCTCTGGTAGAGGTCGTACGGGGTCGCGCCGGGGTTGGTCCAGTGCATCGACGCCTCGAACTGCCCCGCGTCGAACGCCGTGGTCCACGCGTCCTGGTTGGCCTTCTCCACCCTGGCCTGGATGCCGATGGTGGCCAGGTTGTCCTTGATGATCTCCAGGTCGGTGATGTAGTCCGACCAGCCCGCCGGGTTGGACAGGGTCAGCGTGACCGGCTTGCCGGTGGGGTCGAGCAGGTTCGCGCCCGAGTAGCCGAAGCCCGCGTCCAGCAGCTCCTTCTTCGCCGCGGCCACGTCGATGACGTAGTTCCTGCCCTTGAACTCCTCGGCGATGAACTGGTCACCGGCGGGTGTGGGGATCGCGGAGACGTTCTCCAGCTTCGGGTAGAAGTACCCCGCCTCGCCCTGGTGGAAGATGTCGTCGCGGTTGACGACCTTGCTCATCGCACGGCGCAGCGCGGGGTTGTCGAAGGGCTTGCGCTCGGTGTTGATGAACAGGCCGTGCACCGCCATCGTCGGCGGGAACCAGAGCTTGTTGTGCTCCGGGTCCTTGCTGGTGTAGACGGCCTGGTAGTTCGGGATGAAGGTGAACGCCCACTCCGACTGGCCGTTGACCAGCGCGGTGGTCTGCGCGTTGTTGTCGTTGTAGGAGGTGTAGCGCAGCTCCTTGACCTTGGGCAGCTCCTGCCAGTACTTGTCGCGCACGGTCAGTGTGACCGTCTGCGGCGTGAAGGTCTTCAGCGCGTACGGGCCGGAGCCGACCGGGTTCTTGACGGGGTCGGTCGCGGGGTCGGCCATCCGCGACCACTGGTGCTCGGGGACCACGATCGAGCTGAGGATGTCGACCTGGTTGACGAACTGCGAGACCGGGAACGTCAGCGTCACCTTGTTCCCGTCCCGGGTGATCTCCCCGAACGGGATCGCGTTGATGTTGAGCGCGGGGGTCTTCTTCAGCAGGCCGTAGGTGAAGGCGACGTCGGCCGCGGTCAGCGGTGTGCCGTCGGACCAGGAGACGTTGTCCCGCACGGTGATCACCACCTTGCGGTAGTTCTCCGACCACTCCCACGCGGTGGCCAGCCACGGCTTGCCGAACTCCACCGGGTTGATCGCGTTGGTCATCACCAGCGGCTCGTAGACCATCCAGCGGTAGCCGAGCGAGCTGGCGGCCGAGGAGGTCAGGAACGGGTTGTGGTTCTCCGACTGCGGACCGTTGGGCATCCCGACGTTGAGCACGCCCGCGGTGTTGGCCTGCTGCCCGGTTCCGCCACCGCACGCGGTGAGCCCCGTCAGCGCCACCACGGACGCGGCCAGGAGCGCCACCGAACGTCTGACTCGCATGGATTTCCTCCTGTGGTGCGGGAAACCCCTCACGCGGCGGCGGAGCGCGACTGGGTCGTTCCGGGCGAGTCAACCCCGGTGACGCAGTTCACGTCAATCACGTCCAGGTTACGAAGTTAGGCTAATTTTTAGCTGTGAAGTAACTCGCGGGCACCGGGAGTGGGCAGACTGTGCGCATGGAACCCAAGCGCGCCACGGTGCGCGACCTGCGCCGCCAGAACCGCTCCGCCCTGCTGTCCACGCTCTACCTCGGCGGGCCGCTGAGCCGCTTCGAGCTGAGCAGGCTGACCGGGCTGAGCGCGGCCACGGTCAGCAAGGTGACCGGGGAGATGGTCGAGGAACGGCTGCTGGTGGAGGCCGGGCAGGTGGAGTCCGACGGCGGGCGGCCGAGGGTGCTGCTGCGGGTGGACCCCGGCTACGGCACCGTGGTGGGCGTCGACGTCGGCGAGACCGGTGTGAAGGTGGAGCTGTTCGACCTGGGCATGACCCGCCTGGCCACGGTCGACCACCCGCTGTCCGCTGGCGGGTCCGACCCGGAGCGGGTGGCCGAGCTGGTCGCGGAGGGGCTGCGCGGGGTCCTCGCCGAGGCGGCCGTCGACGAGGCCGCGGTGCTGGGCGTCGGGGTCGGCGTTCCCGGCACGGTCGAGCACGGCCCCACCCCCAGGGTGCACGCCCCCACCATCGGCTGGAATGCTGTCGAGCTGGAGAAGCTGTTGCGGGCCAACGGGATCGGCCTGCCGCTGTACTTCGACAACGGCGCCAAGACGCAAGGCGTCGCGGAGATGTGGTTCGGCGCGGGACGCGGGGCCAGGCACGCGGTGATAGCGCTGATCGGCTCCGGTGTCGGCGCGGCGATCATCACCGACGGCAGCACCTACCGCGGCTCCACCAGCAGCGCGGGCGAATGGGGCCACACCACGATCTCCTACGGCGGCAGGCAGTGCCGATGCGGCGCGCTGGGCTGCCTTGAGGCCTACGTCGGCGCGGCCGGAATCCTCGACCGCTACCGCAAGGCCCGAGGTGGGCGCGCGGCACCAGGAGACGACGAGCGCGCCGCGCTGGGCGCGCTGCTCCAGGCCGCTGGCAAGTCCAGGACCGCCGACACGGTGCTGGAGGAGACGGTCGGCTACCTGGGCGCCGGCATCGCGAACCTGATCAACCTGTTCAACCCCGAGCGCATCGTGCTCGGCGGGTGGGCCGGCCTCGCGCTCGGCACCGAGCTGCTGCCGCGGATCCGCGCGGCGGCGCAGACCCACGCCCTCCGCCACCCCCACGACCAGGTCGCGATCGAACTGTGCGAGCTCGGGCCGGACGCGGTCGCGGTGGGCGCGGCGACCCTGCCGGTCGCGGCCCTGCTGGCGCAGGGCAACTGACAGCTCACGGGATGGGCACCGTCGTTTTCAGGGGTGCGCCGAACCAGCCGGAGAGCGCGTCTCGCAGCGCGAGCGCGGCGGTGTCGGCGGGTTCGTCGACGGTCGCGGCCCAGGCGATGTGGGCGTCCGGGCGGATCAGGACGGCGTCGGCTGGCCGGTGGTCGGTTGTGGCGGTGTGGATGTCGACGCGATGCCGCCAATCCCGTGCGACTTCGCGGAGATCCGGGCGATCGGCGAGGTCGAGGAGGACGGGCCGCGCGGAGCGCAGGAGTTCCGCGACGCTGGTCGTGCCCTGGTCGGTGTGCAGGGTGAGGTCGGGTGCGAAGGTACCGGTCAAGGCGTGGTGGTTGGGGTTGGGTAGCGGGTAGCGGATGTCGGCGCCCGCGATGAGTGCGCCTATGCGGCGCAGTGGCTGCTCGTCGACGAGCAGTTCCAGGAAGACCTCCCGGAGTGCTTGGGCGGCTGCGTCGTCTCCGCGCCGCAGTGCCACCTGGGCTTGGGTGTGGAGCATCGTCCGCGCCCCGGCGAGGTGGCGTTCCTCGTGATAGGTCTCCAGCAGGTCGTCCGGCGCCCAGCCGTGGATGTCGGCGGCCAGCTTCCAGGCGAGGTTGACCGCGTCGAGCATGCCGGCGTTGAGGCCCACGCCCGTCGCGGGGAACAGATGAGCCGCATCGCCCGCCAACATGATCCGCCCGTCGCGGTACCGCCGCGCCTGCCGAGCCTGGAACTGGTAGCGCGAGAGCCGAACCGGTTCGCCCAAGGGGAAGTCCGCGCCGAGCACGCGACGGATGCTGGCCTGGAGCTCGGCCAGGGTCATCGGCGCGTCGTCGTCGACTTCGGTGGACTCGTCCTCGGTGGTGGAGACCATCAGGACGTCCGGGGTGAGCCACCCGCACCCGAAGAGACCGTTGTCCGTCCGAGTGAAGGAACCCGCGCGGACTCTGCCCTGCCCTGGGATGTCGAGGTCTCCGTTGTCGAGCCTGGTCACCGAGTCTGGCACCGTGACCTGGCCCAGTCGGTTGACCTCGGGATAGGTGGTGCCGGGGAAGGGGATCCCGGTCAGATCGCGGACCCGGCTGCGCGGACCGTCGCAGCCCACCAGGTATCGGGCGCTCACCCGGTACGGCCCGTCCGGGCCGCGCACGTCGGCGGTCACCCCGGTGTCGCCCTGGCCGACCCCGACCACCTCCTGTCCGCGACGCACTTCGGCGCCAAGCTCGCGAGCGTGCTCGTCCAGCAGGCGCTCAAGCTCCGGCTGCGGGAGCGTCAGCCCTCGCAACGGGGGCTGTTCCAGAGAAGAGAAGTCCACATGCACGTCGCCGAAGGGGTATCGGGGAGCAGGGTGGGTGGGACCGGTACAGGCTGCTTCGAGCCGGTCCAGCAGGCCGCGGTAGCGCAGCAGCTCCAGGACCTGCCCGCCGAGACCGTTGGCCTTCGGGGTCTCCCTGAGCCGCGGCTGCCGCTCCAGCACCAGCGGTCGCACTCCGGCCAGGCGCAGCTCAGCGGCCAGCATCAGTCCGGTCGGGCCCGCGCCTACGATGATGACATCGGTGTCCGTCAACGGCACACGCATTCCACTGCTCCCATTTCCGCAGGTTATGGCCACGGCCGGAGATTCTGCGGCACAAACCCGGTCTTGCCGCAAGGCCCCCGGTGTGCTATACGTTGGGAGTGGAAAGGAGTGCGTACTCCCCTTTCCTTTCATCGTCCACTGTGGACACGTCATACTTTTCGGCAAAGCCGAATCAGGCGTCGTTGCGATGAGGGCTCAGGCGTTGAAGGACGGCGCCCGGCGGCGCAGTGCGTCGTGCGCGGCGACGGCCTCGGCGTGCAGACCGCGCGCGCCGCAGGCGTCGAAGAGCGCGGCGGCCGCCGCGAGCTCGGTCCACGCGCGCTCGTGGTGGCTGGCGGCGGCCAGGCTCAGCCCGGCACGCAGCCGCGCCCGCCCCTCTTCCAACCGCAGGCCAGTGGCGCCGAACTCCGTCGCGGCGCGCAGCGCGAGCTCGGCGGAGCGGGCCGGGTCGCTGTCGGTCAGCGAGTGTGCCCTGATCAGCTCCGCCACGGCCACGTTGGTCGTGTGAGCGGGGTGCCGGACGCGCTCGGCACGGTCGGCCCATCTCGTGGCGGATGCGGAGCGGCCTCGGACCGCGTCCGCGTGCGCCAGCGCCTCCAGCAGGACGAGCATCTCCGTCTCGTCCCGAGTCACGATCTCGTACTCGTCGCACGCGGCCTGCACGCTCGCCCGTCCGGCGTCGAGGTCCCCGGAGTAGAGCAGCGCCAGGCCGGGCGCGCTGCGGGCCAGGATCGACGTCCAGTCCTGGCGCGACTCGGCGAAGTGCGCGGCCTCGCTCGCGCAGCGGAACGCGCCGTGGTGGTCACCGGCCCAGCTCAGCAGCAGTGACCGCGTGGCGAGCGCCATCGCCGTCCGTTCCGGCAGGTCGACCCGCCGCGCGTGGTCCGCGGCCTCGCCGGCCAGCGCGATCGCCTCGGCGAGCTGGCCCCTGCGGCCGAGCACGAACGCCTTCGCGGCGAAGACGAAGGCCAGCACGCCCTTCGCCACCACGACGTTCTGCCCCTCGGCCCTGGCGTACTCGACCGTGCGGTCGACCAGGGCCAGCCCGCTGTCGAGCCTGCCCGCCTTCAGCTCCGTCGAGGACAGCCAGGCGATGGCCTCGACCCAGGTGACCTTCTCCGCCTGACTGAACTCCCGCATCAGCCGGTCGGCGGTGTCCAGCCAGGTCAGCGTCGACGGGATGTCCCCGGCGAGGTAGGTGGCCATCGCGCGCAGCACGGCAACGGCGAACCCCATCCCGGTGCCCAGCTCCACGCCGTCCAGCTGGTCGAGCAGCAGGGCCGCCCCCGCGCCGTCGCCGGTTGTGACGTGCTCCACCGCGAGCCGCAGGTGCAGCGGAGCCGCCTCGGCGGAGTGCCGGTCCGGCAACCGGCGCAGCTCCTCGCGCAGCACCGACTTGGCCATCCGGGCCGAGCCGAACAGCCGTTCCACGGTGGCGCACAGCATCGCGGCGGTCATCCGGCGGTCGTCGTCGTCGGTGGGGATCAGCGCCAGCAGCTGCCGGGTGGTGTCGACTCCCTCGGCGCTCTGCCCGCCGAGGCACTGCGCGAAAGCCAGCAGTGTCAGCAGCTCCAGCCGCAGTGGCAGGCTGGTCTCGGTGTCCCGCACGGCCTGGTGGGCGGCGAGCAGGTTGGGGCGCTCGGTCTTCAGCCACGCGAGCCCCTGGTCGTAGGTGGTGAACACCGGCACACCGGTGCTGACGGTGGCGATCACGAACGGACGGTCGGTGACGCCTTCGATGGGGGAGCCCTTCTCCGCCGCGTGCGCGCCCGCGACGCAGTAGTAGTGCAGCATCCGATCGACAGCGGCGCTCCTGGCCGCTTCCGGCTCCTCCTGATGCGCCACCGCGCGGGCGTGCTCACCGAGCAGGTCGTGGAACTGGTAGCGGCCAGGCGCGGGCTGGGTGAGCAGGTGCACGTCCAGGAGCTGTTCCAAGCCGTCTTCGGCCTCGGTGACGGAGGTGTCGGTCAGGGCGGCGGCCAGGTAGGCGTCCCAGTGCGGGCCGGGAACCAGCCCCAGCAGGCGGAACAGGCGCTGCTGGGCCGAGGTGAGGTGCTGGTAGGACAACGTGAACGCGGCGGCGACGCTGCGGTCCCCCGCCGAGAGCTCGGCCAACCGCCGCTGCTCGTCACCCAGCCTGCTCGCCAGGTGGCTCACCGACCAGGCGGGACGGGTGCGGAGCCGGGCAGCGGCGATCCGCAGCGCCAACGGCAGGTACCCGCACAACCGGGCCACTTCGGCGACCGCGTCGGGTTCGGCCGCGACCCGCCGCTGCCCGGCGATCCGGGTGAACAGCGTGACCGCGTCGGCCGGTGGGAGGAGGTCCAGGGACACCGAGCACGCGGTGTCCAGGTCGACGAGGCGGCGCCTGCTGGTGACCAGGGTCAGCGACCCGGCCGCGCCGGGCAGCAGCGGCCGCACCTGGGCGGCGTCGGCGGCGTTGTCCAGCACCACCAGGACCTCGCGGTCGGCCAGCTCCGCCCGCCACCGCGACGCGCGCTCCTCCACCGAGTCGGGGATCTGCTCGATGGGCACACCGACAGCGCGCAGCAGGCTGGCCAGCGCGGTGGCGGGCTCCACGGGCGCGCGTCCCTCCGTGTGCCCGTGCAGGTTCAGGAACAGCTGACCGTCGGGATAGCGGTCGGCCAGCTGGTGGGCGGCCCGCAGCGCCAGGGTGGTCTTGCCGATGCCGGCCATGCCGTCGATCGCGGAGATCACCACCGTCGCCCCGGCGCTCGCGGCGTCGAGCAGCTGGCGCACCTCATCGGCGCGACCGGTGAAGTCGGCGACGTCGCCGGGAAGATCGCTGCGCGGCGCGACGGGCGCGACGGTGGACGGCGCGGGCCGGAGCAGGTCCGGATCCCCCACGAGGATCTGGTGGTGCACCTGCCGCAGGGGCGGGCTGGGATCGGCGCCCAGCTCGTCGGCGAGGCACACGCGGGTGCGCTCGTAGTGCTTCAGGGCCTCGGCCTGGCGTCCGCAGCGGTACAACGCGAGCATCAGCTGGGCGGCCAGCCGCTCGTCCAGCGGCCGCCGCTCGGCCTGGGCTGCCAGCACGGGCACCAGGTCGGCGTGCTGGCCACGGTGCAGCCGGACGTCGGTGTAGTCGAGCTCGGCGGTTTCCCGCTCGGTGTCCAGCGCGGCGCGGACCGTGCTCAGCCAGGGGGTGTCCAGGCCCGCGAACGGCTCGCCCTGCCACAGCCCGAGCGCCTGCTGGTAGAGGTCCGGGGCGCGGTCGTCCTCAGCGGCGCGGGCGAGGGCGAGCAGGTGCCGGAACCGGTGCAGGTCCACCGACAGCTCGTCCACGACCACGCGGTAGCCGCCGGGCCCCCGGTCGATCTCGACGCCGGCGTTGCGCAGGCGGGCCAGGTAGCCGTGGAGGGCGTTGCGGGCCCGGTTCGGCGGGCAGTCGGACCAGACGCGGTCGATCAGCTGCTCGACCGACACCGGGTGGTTGGCCTCCACCAGCAGCGCCACCAGGACGCACTGCCTG
Source organism: Allokutzneria oryzae (assembly GCF_042429765.1). Classification (NCBI taxonomy): domain Bacteria; kingdom Bacillati; phylum Actinomycetota; class Actinomycetes; order Pseudonocardiales; family Pseudonocardiaceae; genus Allokutzneria; species Allokutzneria oryzae. The sequence goes on from NZ_JBHLZU010000003.1 coordinate 106,726, forward strand.
CGGGCGTGCCCGAGGTCGACGAGCTCGCCGTCCACCCGGGCCTCGACCCCGCCGAACAGACGAAACTCGACCGCCACTCGGCTCCCCTCCCCGACCAGGTACCGGGATAGCGGTCGCGAGCGGAGGGGTTCAACCGAATCCGCGCGAGCTACCCCGTTCGGCCCAACTGGCCGACGGCAAGTCTGCCGTCGGCCAGTTGATCAACCTAGTGGGTTCAGGGGTTCGCCTGATTCAAGGGGCTCAGCCGGTCGGCCACGGCGGGCGGCAGTTCTGCCTGGGCAGGTGCACCGAGGCGTTGGTGAACACGCCGTCGGCGAGGGTGTCGCCCATGATGGAACGCCGGTCACCGGGGCGGATCCACTGGTAGCACTGGTGCTGGGCGAAGTAGCCGCCCGGCGCCTCCAGGGTGTCGAAGTGGCAGACACCGTCGGTCTCGATGCAGTAGCGGATGTACGGGATGCCGCCGAAGTCGGTTCGGCCCGGCCCGAAGGAGACGTACCCGCCGAACGGCGACGGAGCGCCCATCCCGGCCGGGACGATGGCGCTGATCCCGCGTCCGGGCGGCCCGACGGGCTGCATCGGGTCGGCGAACAGCTTCGCGCGGAACCGGGACTTGTCCACCCCGAGGTGCCCGTCGGCGATGTCGTTGAGCACCTTGTTCGCGACCAGCGCGCCCTGGGAGTAGCCCACGACGGTGAACACGGCACCGGGGTTCTCGGCGAAGGCCGCCTTGACGACGCGCCTGGCCTCTTCGTGGCCCTTCGCCACGCTCTGGTCCATCGGCGTCTGGTTGCAGTTGGGCAGCCCAGCGGCGCCCGCCGGGTAGTGCACGACCCGCCGGATGCCACCGTTGAGCCAGGCGTTGTCGTACACGTTCGCGTCACCGTCGCAGGTGCCGCCGATGAGGATGTAGTACTGCGCCTCATCGGCCTGCGCCGTTGTCGCCGTCGCGCCGAGGAATCCGGCGACAAGCGTCGCGACAGCCGCGCCGATTATCGCGGCGCGTCTGGGTTTCTTCACGTTTGTTTCCCTTTCTGCGCTGAATACGCTGCGGCGAAGCTAGCGACGCGCGCTGAAATCCCGATGAAACGCGTGCGCCGCCCCGTTCTGCTCGCCTCGGCGGTTGACAGCGATGGCACCCTGAAGATCGGAGAGCGCTCTCCAACCCGATGGGAGATGGTCGGTGACCGAGGACTGGACGGACCTGACGCGCCTGACGGTTGAGCAGAAGGTGCGGCTGCTGACCGGCGAGACCATGTGGCGGACCCACGCCGAGCCGGACATCGGGCTGCGCGCGCTCGTGCTCTCCGACGGTCCGGTTGGCGTGCGCGGCGAGAGGTGGGACGAGCGCGACCACTCGCTGGCGCTGCCCTCCCCCAGCGCGCTCGCGGCCACGTGGGACGAGGACCTGGTGCGGCGCCTGGGAGCGGTGCTCGCGGGTGAGGCCCGGCGCAAGGGCGTGGACGTGCTGCTCGCGCCGACGATCAACCTGCACCGCTCCCCGCTGACCGGGCGGCACTTCGAGTGCTTCTCCGAGGACCCGGTGCTGACCGCGCGGATCGGCGTCGCCTACATCGAGGGTGTGCAGTCCGGCGGCGTCGCGGCCACCGCCAAGCACTACGTGGCCAACGACTCCGAGACGGACCGGATGACGGTGGACGCCCGCGTGGACGAGCGGACGCTGCGCGAGCTCTACCTGGCTCCGTTCGAGGCGGCCGTCGAGGCGGGCGTGTGGGTGGTGATGTCGGCCTACAACTCCGTCAACGGCGCGACCATGACGGAGAACCCGTTGCTCGAAGAGCCGTTGAAGGGCGAGTGGGGCTTCTCCGGGGTGGTGGTGTCGGACTGGGGAGCGGTGCGCTCGGTCGCGAAGTCCGCGAACGCGCCGCAGGACCTCGTGATGCCCGGCCCGCGGAGCCCGTGGAGCGTCGCGCTGGCCAACGCCGTCAGATCCGGCGCGGTCCCGGAGTCCGCTCTCGATGAGAAGATCCGCCGCCTGCGGGTGCTGGCGTCGCGGGTGAGTTCTCCGACGGCAGCGGTCGCGGACGGCCGCGAGCTGCTGCGCTCGGCGGTGGCCGCGAGCACCGTGCTGCTGCGCAACGACAACTCCGTCCTCCCGATCGATCCGTCCACAGTGCACAGAGTCGCCGTGATCGGCCCCAACGCCGCGGCGGTGCGTTTCCAGGGCGGTGGCAGCGCCGAGGTCTACCCCGCCGGTGTCGTGTCCCCTGTGGACGGTCTGCGGACCGCGCTCGACGGGATCGCCGAGGTGGTCCACGCCCCTGGCGTCCGCACCACGACGACGCCGACCCCGTTGGGCGTGGGCAACGCGACCCACCCGGTCACCGGGGAGCCCGGCCTGCTGGTGCGCGTTCTCGGCGCGGACGGCGCGGAGCTGCTCGCCGAGCACCGGTTCACCGGCCGCCTGCCGGAGCCGGGCAGGGCCGTCGGCGAGGACATCGTCGAGCTCCAGGCGAACCTGCACCCCGACGTCACCGGCGACTGGACCGTCTCACTCGGCGGGTGGGGCCGGGTTTCCCTCGCGGTCAACGGGAAAACGCTCGTCGACGAGGTGATCGAGGTCGATACCGACGACCCCGCGACCCTCCACCTCAACCCGGCATGGCGCACCGCCACCGTCGCCCTCGAAGCGGGAGAGCCCGCGCACATCGTGGCTCGGCGCCAGCTCCTGCCCGGAACGGGCCGGGCCTGTGTGCTCTCCGCCGACCCGCCGCGCGGCACCGACGAGTTCGCCGATGCGGTGGAGCTCGCGCGCACCAGTGACGTCGCGGTCGTCGTGGTCGGCACGACGGACGAGTCGGAGAGCGAGGGCTCCGACCGCGCGTCGCTCGCTCTTCCCGGCCGTCAGGACGACCTCGTGCGAGCGGTGTGCGCGGCGAACCCGAAGACCGTGGTCGTGGTGAACTCCGGAGCTCCGGTGCTGCTGCCGTGGCGGGCCGAGGCACCCGCGATCCTGCTGAGCTGGCTGCCCGGCCAGGAAGCGGGCGCGGGCCTTGCCGATGTGCTGCTCGGCGCGGCCGAGCCGGGCGGCCGGTTGCCCACCACCTGGCCCGCCGACGACGTCTCCGCCGACTCGGTGACCCCCGTGCGCGGCAGGCTCGACTACACCGAGGGCCTGGACATCGGTCACCGCGCGTGGCTTCGCGCGGGTAAGGAGCCCGCGTACTGGTTCGGCCACGGGCTCGGCTACACGACGTGGGAGTACTCGGAAGTCCTTGTAGAGTCGGGAAACCGCGTGCGCGTCCGGCTGCGCAACACCGGTGAGCGCGCGGGGCGCGAGGTCGTTCAGGTCTATCTCGCCCGCCCCGACAGCTCACTCGTCCGCCCGGTCCGCTGGCTGGCCGGGTTCGCGGCGGTCGCCGCATCGCCCGGCGAAACCGCCGACGTGGTCGTGGACCTCCCCGACCGCGCGTTCGCGCACTGGGCGGACGGCGGGTGGCAGACCGAGCCGGGCTCCTTCGAGGTGCTCGTCGGCCGCTCCGCCGACGACATCCGGCTGCGGGCGACGACATGAGCGAGCGCACTCCGACGCTGGAGGACGTTGCCAGGGCGGCGGGCGTGTCCCGGGCGACGGTCTCCCGCGTGGTCAACGGAATCCGCAACGTGGACCCGCAGATCCAGGAACGGGTCCGCGCGGCCGTCGCGGCCACCGGCTACTCCCCCAACCGCGCGGCGAGGTCCCTGGCGACCAGGAGGGCGAACTCGGTCGCGCTGGTCGTCTCCGGCCCCGGCGAGGACGCCTGCACCAGCCGAGTCTTCGCCGACCCGTTCTTCGGCCGGATCGCGGGCGGCATCGTGCTCTCCCTGCGCCGCGAGGGGATCCACCCGGTGCTGATGCTCGCCGACACCGACGAGGCCCGCGACGACGTGCTCACCGGCCTGCGCCGGGGCGACGCCGACGGGGCGCTGCTGGTCTCCACCCACGTCCACGACCCGCTCCCCGCGATGCTCGCCGGCGCGGGGGTTCCGGCGGTGCTCTTCAGCCGCCCGGTGCGGCCGGTGGAGATCAGCTACGTCGAGGTGGACAACCACGCAGGCGCCGCGCTCGCCGCCGACCACCTCCTCGCCCGCGGCCGCGAGCGCCTGGCGACGATCACCGGCCCCGCCGGCGTCCCGGTCAGCCAGGACCGCCTCACCGGCTTCCGCGAGGCCCTGGCCCGGCACGGCCTGCACCGCGTCCCGGTGGCCGAGGGTGACTTCACCCAGGACGGCGGTGAGGCGGCGATGCTGGCGCTGCTGGCGGAGCACCCCGGCCTGGACGGTGTCTTCGCGGCCAACGACCTGATGGCCCAGGGCGCGATCGCGGTCCTGCGCGACCACGGCCGCGCGGTCCCGGACGACGTGGCGGTGATCGGCTTCGACGACGGCGCCCCGGCCCAGTCCAGCCGCCCCCGCCTCACCACGATCCGCCAACCGGTGGAGGACATGGCGGCGGAGATGGCCACCCTCCTGCTCACCCGCCTCGCCGCCCCCGCGACACCCCCCACCTCGGTGATCTTCGCCCCCACCCTCATCCCCCGAGCCTCCACCTGATGCGGATCGACTGGCGTGGCCGAGCTTTTCGCGTTTTGTCACCTTGATGCGCAAAAGAGCGCTCCCAAATCGCATTAAGCCTACAAAACGCGAAAAGAGGGACGCACGGACGAGTGCGCCAGGGGACGAGGTGGTGTCACCACCTCGCAGGACACGACCTAGCCCCTCCCCCGTCCCAACCCGGCCATTCGCGGGCTTATGGACGTCCAGCGGCGCGCGAAAGCGTCCATAAGCCCGCGAATGGCCGTTCTTGGGCCCGGGGGGTGGGGGGGGAGGGGGTGGGGGCAGAGGGTGGGGGTTAGGGGTAGTGGGGGAGGTAGCTGATCTGGTTGGGGGTGTTGGCTGTGGCGCCCGTGGTGTTGATGACGTTGGTGATCGTGCCCACTCCGCCCAGGGAGACCGCCACCAGGCCTTGGAAGCGGACACCCGGAACCGCCGGGACCTCGAAGGCCCTGCTGACCGTCACCGAGGGGTTGACGTTGAAGAAGGAGTAGCTGCCCACGCCCCACGCTTCGTGGGTGGTGACGTGGTCGGCGACCTTGTAGGAGGCCCAGCCCTGACCGGTGGGGCTCGCCCAGGACTGCTGGTCGGGCGGGTCGTACGGGAACTCGCTCTGGTAGAAGTACGTCCGGCCGCCGTTGCCGTTCCAGATCGTCTGGTACTGCTGGTAGTGCTCGACGAACAGGCCGTACATCGTGACGTTGTCGCCGTTGACCACCACGCCGTTCGCCGCCGTGTTGACGTTCCAGCCGACTCCGTCGCCGTGGTCGCCGCGCCAGACCCACAGGTGGTCGCCGATCACGTTGTGGCTGTTGACCCGCAGGCTCGTCGACGCCTTGCCCGCGTGCGCCCCGCCGACGCGGAAGAACACGTCGTGCAGCGAGGTCGGGTTCGCCGCGTGGTCGCGGGAGGAGCCGGACGGGCCGAGCTCGACCAGCACCGGGGAGTTCACCGGTCCCGCGTCGAGCAGCAGGCCCGCCAGCTTGACACCGTCCACATCGGACACCGTGATCGCCGCTTTTCCGGTGTCCGGCACCAGGGTCGCCAGGCCGAGGCCGAGCACGACGGTGTCCGGGCGCGTCACGGTGATGCTGTCGCTGAGGTGGTGCACGCCCGGCGTGAACAGCAGGTGCTTGCCCTGGGCCAAGGCCGCGTTGATCGTCGCGGTCGGCGATCCCGGCTTCACCACGTAGAACTCGCTCAGTGACACCGAGGTCCCCGCCGCGGGGCCGTTGCCCCACGACGTGCCACGGGCGTTCTCGCGCAGCGCGGGCACGAACACGCGGTAGCTACCGGTGTTGTCGACGTAGAGGAACGGCTTCTCGCGCACCTTCGGCGCGGTGTCCACGACGGTGTGCGACGGGTTCGGGAAGTTCTGCGGAGGGGAACCGTTGGTGCCGACGAAGACCATGTTCCACACCGAGCCCGACCAGCCGTTGCGGAGGTCGCTGTTCCTGGTGAAGAACTGTTGCTGGGAACCGGATTCCACCAGCCCGTCGATGCGCGAGTCGGCGATCAGACCACCGCTGGCCCAGCCGTCGGCGCCGTTCCACAGCTGCACCTGGCCGCGCAGGTGCATTCGGCGGTAGGGAGCCGCCTGCGAGACCGCCCACCGTTCGATCTGACCGGCCGGCAGGGTCACCGACAGGTTCTCCGCTGAGCGCCAGAAGTTCTGCGTGGCGTTGCCCTTGTTGTTGGGGTCCTCGCCCTGTTGCAGCCAGTCGGCCTCCACCCGCACGTGGCCGTTGAGGTTCACGTCGTCCGGGGACAGGCCGAGCCCCGCCACCTGGGTGTAGAACCGGAGGTTCACGTCGGCGTCGTAGGTGCCCGGCTTGAACAGCACCGCGTAGCGCTGGGTGCCGAACTGGTTGGTGTGCTGCTCGGCCGAGATCGCGTCGAGCCTGCTCTGGATCACACCCGCCGGGGTGCTCGGGTCGAAGACGAAGGTGTTGGGGCCGAAGTCCGGGTTGCGCGGGTCCGTCACCGGCACGTCGGCGGAGAAACCGCCGTAGACCTGGAACTCCCACAGCGAGGTGCCGTAGGCGGTGGCGCGGGCCGTCGAGTACAGGCGGACGTAGCGGCCGGTCGCGGTGACGTCGAGGGACTGGGTCCCGGCCGCGCCCCTGGTTGCGGACCGGACCGTGGACCAGCTCGCCGCGTCGGCCGAGACCTGGATCTCGAAGGCGGAGCTGTGGGCGAGCTCCCAGTTCAGCACGACCTGGTTGATCGTGGCGGTGGCGCCGAGGTCGACCTGGAGCCACTGCGGGTCGCTGAACGCGCTGGACCAGCGGGTGGTCGGGTCGCCGTCCACGGCGGCGCTCGCGGGCGTGCCGCCGTTCTCGGTGCTGGAGGCGGTCGCGGCCTTGCCCTGGGAGAGCAGGGTGGGCGCGGCGCTCGCGCGGGTGGGGCTGATCGTCGCTACCAGGACGGTGGCTATGGCGAGGATCGACGTGAGTCTCATGGGCCTGCCTGTCGGTGAGGGGACGCGCGGGGCGGAGCCGGCGGCGGCAGGCGGATCTGGGCCCTGAAGCCCCGTAACCGGTTCCGGAACCGGTTACGGCCCAGTTAACAACCACGCACCGTGACCGTCAAGGGGCCGACTCGCGGACCACCAGCGAGGTCGGCACGATCACCGGGTCGGCGGGCATCGGCTCGCCTGCCAGGTGGGCCAGCAGCACGCTCGCGGCGGCCTCGCCCATCTCGCGCGAGGGCTGGCGGACCGTGGTCAGCGCGGGCCGGGTGTGCGCGGCGACCGGGATGTCGTCGAAGCCGATCACCGCGACGTCGTCGGGCACCGAGCGCCCCGCCTCGCGCAGGCCGTCGAGCACGCCGACGGCCATCAGGTCGTTCTGCGCGAAGACGCTGTCGAACGCCACGCCGGAGGCGAGCAGGTGCCGGACCGCTGCGAGCCCGGACTCGCGGGTGAAGTCGCCTTCAAACTCCACGGAAACCGTTGCCACGGAACGGAATCCCGCGACGCGCTCCTGGGTGCAGCCGAACTCCGCAGGCCCGGAGACCATGGCGGGCCGGGTGCGCCCCGCGCCGAGCAGGTGCCGCGCCGCGGCTGCGGCCCCCTCGCGGTTGCTGGTCGCCACGTAGGGGAACTCGGGGTGGTGGCCGCGGTCGTCGATCATCACGACGGGCAGCCCCGCGGCGTGCAGGCCGGTGATGTAGCTGAGCGTGTCCGGCGGCTCGACCAGCAGCAGGCCGTCGAAGGCGTTGGCGGAGACGTGCCTGGCGAACTGGGTCAGCGAGTCCTCGCCGCGGTTCATCGTGTTGAGCAGCAACCCGTATCCCCGCGACTCCAGCACGTCGGCGACGCCTTGGAGCACCTCGCCCATCCACGGCCAGGTCAGTCCGGGCACCAGCATGCCGACGGTGTGCGTGCGGCCCTTCGCCAGGCCGACCGCGCCCGCGCTGGGCGTGTAGCCGGTCGCCGCGATCACCTCGCGCACCCGGATCGCGGTGGCCGCGTCCACCTCGCCCTTGTTGTTGAGCACGCGCGACACCGTCGCCTTGCTGACCCGGGCCCGCCGGGCGACCTCCGCGATCGTGACACGCATCGGCTCAGGATAGGCGCAGGAGCACCGGCGGCCCGGCTGTTCGCCGATCCGGAGTTCGGCGCGCGCGTACGGCGCCGACCTGGTCACGCTCGTCGACCACGCCACGAGGAGGACACCAGGAGCCGAGCCCACGGCGGCCGGGCTCCGCGCCGGGGTTCCCGCGTGCGGGTGCCCGTGGCGGTCGACCGGCCGTTCAGGACGAACCGGGCGTCTTTCCTTCGGCACACCCGGCGAGGCGGTGGCGCGCGGCGGCCATGGCCGAGCGGCTGTCCACTGAGGACGGAGCGGGCCGGGTGGCCGAGGTGGTCACTTCGGCTCTGGCAGCGGCTCGCCGGTCTCCAGCAACGTCTTGAGGCTGGACAGCAGCGGCAGCCACCCCTCGTTGACCATGCTGAGCACGGTGCTGCCCGGCTCGAAGCCGTCGTGCAGCACGGTGAGCTTGACCATCTCCCCCACCGGCTCCAGGTCGAAGGTGACCTTGGAGCGTGGTTCAGCGGTGATGGCGGCGGCGAGTTCGTCGTCGATGCCCTGCTCGGAGATGAACTCCGGCGTGAAGGAGTGCCAGGTGTAGGACAGGCGGCGGTGCGGGTCGGACTCCAGCACGACCTGCTCGGGGTCGGCGATGCGCGTGCCGCCCACCAGCCACGTCATCGGCGAGCCCTTGACCCAGTCCGACTCGAAGGTGACGCCACCCCAGTAGCGGCTGGTGAAGGCCGGGTCGGTCAGCGCCTGCCAGAGCCGCTCCGGCGTGGTCTTGATGTAGGTGGTGTAGACGAACTGGGTGTCGCTCATGGCTTCCTGCTCCAATGCGGTCTTGAGGTCGGCCAACGCGCGGACGCGTTCGCGGGCGTACTGACCGATCCAGCGGTCGGCGATGGCGTTGATCGGTTCGGCGTTGAGGTAGTGCAACTTCTCCCTCCCGCGCCGCACGGTGGTCACCAGGTGCGCGGCCTCCAGCAGCGCCAGGTGCTTGCTCACCGACTGCCGGGCCATGTCCAGCCCGGCACACAGCTCGCGCAGTGTCTGCCCGTTGCAGGCGTTGAGGCTGTCCAGCAACCGGCGCCTGCTGGCGTCGCCGAGCGCCTTGAACACCTCGTCCATCCGCCGCCCTCCGTTATGCAGCCGTTTGGCTGCCTGAAACATAGGCAGCCGTTTGGCTGCATGTCAACCAGACCCACCCACACGGTGTCCCAGAAGCCGCACAAGGGAGGTGCGGCGACCACATGAGTGCGGCCAGGCGGTCTCGTCACGCACCCGTATCGGGAGACAGAGCACTCCCGGCTGCGGGTGTGGATACGCGACGGGAAGCCGCAGGCCGTCTACGCCGTGTCCTGTAAGTGGTGACACCACCTCACCACCCCCTAGCGCCCTCCCCCAGCGCACACACCCGCGTGCCCCCCATTTCGCGTTTTGTAGTCTTAATGCGAAATGGGAGCGCTCTTTTGCGCATCAAGGTGACAAAACGCGAAAACCCCTACGGCGCCAGCCAAGCCACGTGCGCGCAGCGGGGCATTGCGCACAGCGGGGCATGGGGAGGACTTGCACGACAGGCGCTAGAGCAGTGGCTCGGGCGACTGTTCCTTCGCCGCGCTCCGCAGTGACGTGCGCAGCTCCCGCACCGCGAGCACCAGCGCGATCAGCACCATCGCGGTCGCGCAGGCCAGTGCCACGGCAAGTCCGGTGCGGTAGTCGGTGCCGACCGCCACGCTGTGGAAGGCCGCCACGAGCAACGCCGCGCCGATCGCGGTGCCGATCCGCTGGCCGGTCTGCAGCACCGCGCCGGCGACCCCGGCCATCTCGCCGCGCACGTTCTCCAGGGTCAGCGTCGTGTTCGGCGAGATCACCGCGCCGCCGCCGAGCCCGGCGACCGCGAGCGGCAGCGCCACCCACAGACCGAGCTGGTCCTGGGGCGCGGTGAGCGCGAGTACCCCCGCGACGACGAACCCGGCGGTGACCAGGCTCAGCCCGGTGACCGTGACGCGGCGGCCGAACCGGGAGACCAGCCGCCCGGCGACCGCGGCCGCCGCGGCGGAACCGAGCGCGAACGGCGTCACCACGAGCCCGGACTCCAGCGCGGTGTAGTTCTCCCCCGTCTGGAAGAACATCGACAGCACCACGAAGATCCCGCTGAAGCCGCAGAAGTAGGTCATGCCGATCGCCGCGCCGGAGGGGTACCCGGCGGTGTCGGTGAACAGCCTGGTGTCCAGCAACGGCGAGTGTCCTTTTCGGACGGTGCGGCGCTCCCAGCCGACGAAGGCCCAGCTGAGCGCGGCGGCGACCGGGAACAGCCACCAGAACCGGGCGAGGCCGTGGTTGTCGAACTGCACCAGCGGGAACAGCACGCAGAGCACCGCGAGCCCGAGCAGCAGCGCGCCGGCGAAGTCGACCTCCGAGCGGATCCTGGCCGGGCGGCGCCGGTCCCCCGGCAGCAGCCGCAGGGCGAAGACCAGCGCGAACGCGCCGATCGGCACGTTGACGTAGAACACCCAGCGCCAGCCTTCGTCCGCGCCGAAGGTGGCGATGATCAGCCCGCCCAGTACCGGGCCGACCGCGGTGGAGATCCCGATGCACGCGCCGAGCAGGCCGAAGGCCCTGCCGCGTTCGGCGCCGTGGAACAGGTCCTGGATGAGCCCGGAGTTCTGCGGTGTGAGCAGCCCCGCCGAGGCTCCCTGGAGCAGCCGCGCCACGACCAGCCAGGTGGTGTCCGGCGCCGCGCCCGCCAGCGCGCTGGTCAGCACGAAGCCGACGAGTGAGACCAGGAACATCCTGCGGCGGCCGAGCGCGTCACCGAGCCTGCCGCCCGCCACCAGGGTGAGGCCGAAGGCCAGGGCGTAGCCGGAGACCACCCACTGCACCGCGCCGGCCGAGGCGCCGAGGCCCCGCTGCATCGAGGGCAGCGCGACGTTGACGATGCTGACGTCGAGCAGGCCCATGAAGCCTGCGCTGAGGCTGACCGCGAGCGCCTTCCAGCGCCTCGGGTCCGGCTGGTGGCGAGTCACCCGTCCATCCTGGCGCGGTCGCGGCGACCACGCACGCGCGTGTCAGTCCCAGTCCCACTCGATGCCGACGACGCCCGAGGTCGCGTCCGAGACGATCACGTGCACCCCGTTGTGGGCGTTGAGCTCCAGCTCGCCGGTGTGGCGCTTGGCCGTGTAGAGGTCGGCCCTGGTGTAGGACCGGCAGCGCGCCGGGCGGCGGCGGGGGTGGAAGCGGACCTCCATCAGGTACTGCTTCTCCGGGTAGCGGAAGGCGTGCGCGAAGTCGGTGCTGTGGTTGTGGTTGGCGTCGATCCCCTCGTACTCGAAGATCCACGTGTCCCCCGCGCGCAAGGTGTGGCCGAACAGCAGCTCGGCGACCAGCACCGGCGAGTCCGGGTGCCGCCGGACCCGGCCGAGCTCGCAGTTCTCCAGCGGTCGCACGCCCGTCCTGCCGATCTCGCTGCCCGCGCCGCCGAAGTAGCGCACCAGGTAGCGGTCGACGCCGTCGCGCCGGGCACGCACGGTGGTGCGGTTCCAGACGCGGCGGATGTGGCCGAGGTCGTCCACGGTGACCTTGTCGTGCCGGTTGAGCACGGAGACGTGCTCCGCCTGGGAGTCGGTGAACTCCACCAGCAGGTCGCCGAGCGGGCCGATGTGCTCGCTGAGCCGGGACCGCTGCGGCGTGGCCCTGGCCAGCAGCGTCACCAGGGACAGCGGCGGCAGGCACAGCACCTCCTCCAGCGCGCTGACCACGTGCTCGGAGTCGGCGCGGCCGGGGCGGCTGTGGCCGTGCTGCCAGTTGCTGAGGCTGGACAGGCCGACCGAGACGCCGTGCCGCGCCAGGTGCGCGCGCAACCGCTCCAGCGTCAGCCCGCGTTCCTTGATGGCCAGCCGCAGCGCGGCGTGGAACGGCCCGGTGCGCAGCAGCGCGCCGAGCTCGCGGGAACGCCCGGTCGGGATCACGCCGGGAGTCTAAGCCGCTGGGAGCGCTCAGACCCCGGTCTGATGCGGCACCGTGCCATCCGGGTCGAACGCGGTGCGCGAGTCCCACTCGCGCAGCTGCGCGGTGGTGGGGTCACCGAGCTCGGAGTAGACCTCGCGGCCGTCGGTGACCGTCTCGCCGAGCAGGTCGAGCGTCTGGACGTCCACGAGCTTCCAGTGCACCCGCCGCCCGTTGACGTTGCGGTAGACGTCCTCCTGCTCCCTGGCGATCCGCAGGGCCTTCTCGTGCGCGTCCGCCCACATCCGCTCGCCGGTGTCGGGCTGGGAGAACACCCACACCGAACGGGCGATGAGATCGAGACCGTCGCACTCGACGATCACCGCGTACCGCGCCGACGCGCTGAACCATGGCATGCGCCCAGCATGCCCGGCGTCCGGCGATCACGAAATCCGTGTGAGCGCGCGGCCGGACTTCCAGGCGAGCGCGAGCCGGTGCGTCGCGGTGACCAGGCCGCTGGGCGGGGTGAGCCCGTAGGCGAGGCGGACGCCGCGCCGCCCGGACGCGCCGAACCGCGCGCCGGGCACGACCCGGACCCCGTGCGCGTCCGCGAGGGAGACCAGCTCGTCCCCGCTCCTTTCGTCCACTGTGGACCGCAGCCAGAGGAAGACCCCGCCTTCGGGAACGGCGAAGTCCAGCCCGTCGCCGAACCGCTCGCGCAGCCCCTCGGCGAGGGTGTCCCTGCGGTGCAGCAGCTGCGCGCGCAGCCACATGAGGTGGCTGTCGTAGCCGCCGTCGCGCAGCAGCACCGCGACCGCGAGCGAGGCCAGGTGGTTCAGCGAGCCTCCGCTGGCGAGCAGCCCGCTGCCCGCGATGCGGTCGACGATCTCGCGGTCGGCGACCAGCCAGCCCAGCCGCAGGCCGGGGGCGAGGGTCTTGGAGAAGCTGCCGAGCCGGACCACCCGGCGGTAGCGCGCGAGCCCGCCGAGCGAGCAGGGCGGCCGCTCCGGTCCGAGGCCGAGTTCGGCGTACGCGCCGTCCTCGACGATCCACAGCTCGTGGTCGGCGGCGGTCTCGACGATGTCGCGGCGGCGGGCCGCCGGCATGAGCAGACCGGTCGGGTCGTGGAAGGTCGGGGTGAGGTAGGCGAAGGCGACCGTGTTGCCCGCCGCGCGCTCGGCGGTGACGGCCTCGCCGAGGGCCCGCGGGTCCATCCCGTCGGGGTCGGCGGGCACCTCGCGCACGCGCAGCCCGCGGTCGGTGAGGATGCGGCGGCCGAGGTCGCCGCCGACCTGGTCGACGAGCACGACGTCGCCGGGGGCGGCCATGGTCGTGGCGAGCAGGTGCAGCGCCGCCGAGGACCCGGCGGTGACCAGCACCTGCTCCGCGCCGCAGGCCACCCCGTCGGCCCGCGCGGAGCGCACCGCGAGCGCCTTGCGCAGCGCCTGCGCGCCCTGGTTCGCGCCGTAGGTCAGCGCGGCCGAGCCGAACTCGGCGAGCGCGGTCGAGTAGGCCTCGCGCACCAGGTCCACCGGCAGCAGTCCCGGATCGAGATATCCGGGGCCGAGGTCGAGAATTTCCGGCGGGGCCACGTCCTGCACGGTTCCGGCCCGCCACCACCTGTTGTGCGACAGGGGCCCGGCACCGCCGACCACCATGTTCACCGGGATTCCGCCGTTCCCACGCGTGCGCGTCGCACCATATTCACGAACTCCCCAGCTCCCTCCGGCGACAGAGCGACCGTAGGCGGGCAAATCCGCTGGTGACAAGCTCGCGCCCCGGGTGAGCTGGGAATTTCGCCCACAAATCAAGGCTTTGACCGCCGAGGTCCGGCACCAGCACGATCTGCGCACGGTATTGCCCCTGCCGAAAGCGCACATCGCACCGCCCGGAGCGAATGGGACGGAACGGATTCGTTCGGGCACGGAAAAGAATGTGGGGTTCCGCCCGTGTCGACTCTGTCAGATCTGTCCGGCCTGGAAAGCGATTCCGGCGCGCCCGGCGGCGGGCGCGACCAGCGGTCGCCGGAGCCGGTGCGCTGGCTGCCGCTGCTGTCGGTGTGCGCCGTCCTGGTCGCGGTGCTGCTCCTGCTCGCGGGGCGCTACGGCTACTACATGGACGAGCTGTACTTCCGGGTCTCCGGCGACCACCTCGACTGGGGCTACGCCGACCAGCCGCCGCTGGTCGCGTTGCTGGCCAAGGTGCAGATCGCGGTGTTCGGCGACAGCGTCTTCGCGCTGCGCGTGGTGCCTGCGCTGCTGGCCGGGACCACGGTGCTGGTGACGGCGCTGATCTCGCGCGAGCTGGGCGGCTCGCACCGGGCGCAGCTGCTCACCGCCGCGGCCACCGCCGGGTCGCTGGCCTCGCTCGCCGCCGGGCACGTGCTGCACCCCACCGCGGTCGACCACGTCGTGTGGCTCACCGCGTGCTGGCTGGTGATCCGGATGATCAGGACCTCCGACACCCGGCTCTGGCTGGGGGTCGGCGCGGTGGTCGGCGTGGGCCTGCTGGCGAAGTACCTGGTGCTGCTGCTGGTGCTCGGCCTCGCGGCGGGGCTGCTGGTGGCGGGCCCGCGCGCGCTGCTGCGGGACTGGCGGCTGCTCGCGGGCGTCGGCGTCGGGGTGGTGCTGGCCGCGCCGACGCTGCTCTGGCAGGCGGTCAACGGCTGGCCGCAGTTCGGCATGGCCTCGGAGCTGTCCAGCCCGTTCGGCGTCGAGAGCGTGGTCAACCTGGTGATCAGCTCGGTCCTGATGATCGGCCCGCTGCTGACGCCGGTCTGGGTGATCGGCCTTGTCGCGCTGTTCCGCCGTCCACAGTGGAGGCAGTACCGCGCGTTCGGCGTGGCCTACCTGCTGATCTTCGCGCTGCTGGCGGTCCTGGGCGCGCAGGCCCGCTACACCGAGGGCCTGCTCACGGTGTTCCTCGCGATGGGCTGCGTTGTCGCAGCGGAGTGGGCGTCGAAGCTCTCCCGTTCCGCGCTGCTCGGCACGGCCGTCGTCGGCAACACCGTGATCGCGGCGCTGCTCGCCCTGCCCGTGCTCCCGATCGGGGCCTACGGCGAGGACGGCCCGCTCGGCGGCTTCGGTGAACCGCAAGTCGGGCAGACCGGCTGGCAGGAGCTGACCACCCAGATCGGCGCGGTCTACCATGCGCTGCCCGCTCAGGACCAGGCGCGCGCGGTGATCTACGGCGACAACTACGCGCAGGCGGGTGCGGTGGACCGGTACGGACCGGAGATCGGACTGCCCGCTGTCTACAGTGGACACAACTCCTACGCCGACTTCGCCCGGCCCGCCGACGACAAGACGGTGGTGATCGCGTTCGGGGTGGACCGCGCGCGTTTCAGCGCCCTGTTCGGCCAGTGCGAGGCGCGGGGGAAGTTCACCTTCGAGCTGCCGGTGCTGGACCGTGACAAGGAGATCCTGGTGTGCCGCGACCCGGTCCAGCCGTGGTCGCAGCTGTGGCCGCGCCTGCGCTGGCTCGGCACGTTCTGAGCCCTGGGTGGGGGCGTGCGCTCACGCCCCTACCCAGCAGGCCATGTACTGCTCCCAGTCCCGCGGCGTGGCCGCGAAGTCCACGTACACCGCGGCTCCGACCCGCCGTCCGGGGGCGCTGGTGACGCCGAGCCGGATTCCCTTGACCGCTGCGGCAACCGTCTCCGCGTCGGTGTGCATCGACCCTTCGCGATAGGCGGGGACCCCCATCAGCACGTCCACCTCCGGCGGAACCACCTGGAGGGCGAGACGGGTCTGGGCCCGGAGGTAGCCGGTGTAGACCGCTTCCAAGCGCGGCCAGGGCCAGCAGGACGCAGAACCAGATCACGCTGTCGAAGCCGAGCAGCACCCGGACCTCGAACACGAGTGCGGCGAGCAGCACCGTGGCCACCGCGAAAATGGCTCCCCATAAGGACTTCGGCACCTTCAAAGCTCCCGGAGCGGTGCACCGACCTCGGCGGTGACCCGCTCCACCCAGCCCACCGGGTCCGAGCCGGACGCGCTCAGCCAGACCTTGCTGATGCCGAGCGCGGCGTACTCCGCCATGAGCGGCAGGAAGTCCGCGGCGAGCGGATCGCCACTGTAGATGATGGTCTTCTCGATCTCGGCGGGATCGCGGTTCTCCGCCTCGCAGTGCCGGTTCAGCACATCGATCTTGTGCGCCACCACGGCCGGTTCCGGGGAGAACAGGTTGCACGCGTCGCCGTAGCGGGCGACCAGGCGCAGGGTCTTGCGTTCACCGCTGCCGCCGATGAGCACCTTCGGTCCGGGGCGCTGGATCGGGCGCGGCACACAGATCGTCTCCGCGAGCTGGTAGTGCGTGCCGTGGAACGGGCCCTCGTCGTCGCTCCACATCTGGCGGCAGATCCGGAGCGTCTCCTCCAGCCGCTCGAACCGCTCGGCGACCGGCGGGAACGGCACGCCCAGCCCCTGGTGCTCGCGTTCGTACCATGCGGCCCCGACGCCCAGGAAGGCGCGGCCGCCGGAGAGCACGTCCAGGGTGGTGACGATCTTCGCCAGCAGGCCGGGGTGGCGGTAGGTGACGCCGGTGACCAGCAGACCGAGGTCCATGGAGCTGGTCTGCCCGGCCAGGAACCCCAGTGCGGTGTAGCCCTCCAGCATCGGGTCCCGCGCGGTGCCCAGGTGCTCGATCTGGAACCAGTGGTCCATCAAGGTGAACGAGGCGACCCCGCCCGCCTCGGCTGCTTTCGCCGTGGCGGCCAGGGTCGGCCCCAGTGCCTCCGCCCCACCGGGGAGCGTGAAGTTCGGGTAGTGAACCGCGAGTTCCATGCCTGCCAGCAAAGCACGACCCACGGGCTGCTGCCAGTAATCAGATGATCATGGCAGCAGCAGTCCCCAGTAGACTGCCCACGGCACGAACAGCGCCCCACCGGCGAGCAGGATCCCGCGCCGCACGCGCGCCCCGGCTCCAGCCTCCGCGAGGTCGCGGCGGGTGCCGAGCGCCGTCAGCACCAGCAGCACCACGACAGCGACGGACAGCAGCTGCATCCCCAGCCACGGCAGCGTGCGGCCGAAGACCAACGGCCCCAAGGGAAGCCGTCCGTTGGTGAGCAGCATGAACGCGTAGACCAGCCATCCGAGCACGACGGCCAGCCCACCGGCGGCCAGCCACTTCGCCGGGCCGTTCGCCTTGGGGCGCCAGCGTTTCACGATCCCGCTCAGCCCGTAACCGAGGAAGGCCAGCAGCAGCACGGCGAGCACGGCGATCTGGACCTGGCCGGTCTCCCACCCGGCCAGTGGCCGCAGCGGCCCGGCGGTGGTGTCCTGGTGCGGCGGCGGATCAGCGCTGGGTGTGGCCGCCGAGCCGGGCAGCCCGTTCACCCACGAACCGACCAGCTCGGCGTAGCCCGACGCGAGCTCCGGTAGCCGCTCGAAGCCGGTGGTGGTGCGGTGCGCCGCGTGCTCCGCGTCCGGGAACACCCGCAACGTGTGGTGCCGCACGGTTTCCTGGAAGACCCGCAGGCTCTCGCCGGGCGGGGTGAGCCGGTCCTTGCCGCCCCAGATGCCCAGCGTCGGCTGCTTCAGCCGTCTCAGCACCGGGACCGGGTCGTAGTCGGCCTCCGGGAACATTCCATTGTGGACGACCTGGCGCATTCCGTTGGTGGCGATGGCATCCACCATCGATCCGGACACGCCCATGCGCACGAGGCGTTCCCGGACCGCCCACGCCTGCTGACGGCTGGGCGTGCCGCCGTTGGCGCCGACGGTGATCAGGAACGCCACGTCGTCGGAGCGCGAGGCGGCCAGCGGCGCGACCCAGCCGCCCTCGGACAGGCCCCACAGCCCGGCCCGCGCGGGATCGACCTCGGGGCGCTCACGCAGCACGTGGAAGGCGGCGAGCGCATCATCGGCCAGCTGCGAATAGTCGCGCTGTGACTGGGAATAGCCCACAGTCCTCTTGTCGTAGACGAGGGCGACGATCCCGTGTGCGACGAAGGCTTCGGCGAACTGCCGGTACTGCTCGCGCGTGTTGGAGCCGGACCCGTGCACCAGCACCACGCCGGGGCGCCGTTGCGAGCCAGGCGGGGCGTAGACCGTGCCCGTCGTGGTCTGGCCACTGATGCCGAAGGTGACGTCGCTCGTCGTGTACTCGGCAGCCTCGGCCGTGGGAGTGATCGTGCTCAATGCCAGGACGGCCAACCCGATCAGGGCGGCGCGTTTGCGTTGGAGCAGCACGAAGTGCTCTCCTTTCCTCGGGAGTGCGTACGGGAGAAGGCACGCCTTCGCGGCGTGTTCGTGCGGGTTCCCACTGCCGGGGCACCGAGCTGCAACTCGGTGCCCCGGCCTCTTGTCAGTCTTCGGGGTCCTCCCGCGGGGTCGGTGCCGGAAACGCGATGAACCGGGTGAGCACGCGCCGCGCGCCCGGAGCCGCGTCCTCCTCCGAGGGCTGGAAGCGCTTGAGCAGCTTCATGTACTCCTCGAAGAACTCCAGCAGCTGATCGCCGTTGACGCGGATGGAACCGCGGGAGAACGGGACGGCGTCGGCCCACTCGCCGAGCTGGTCGCGCTCGGCCTGGAACTTCGCGAACAGCTCCAGGTCGGCGGCGAACTGCTGGTTGTGCATCTCGTCCAGCAGTGACCGCATCTCCGGGGTCTGCCTGCTGCGCTCCGGGAAGCGCAGGTCCTTCGGCGGCGAGCGCCACCACCGCTCGCGGCCCTTGGCCAGCTCGGGGGCCTCCTCGATGAAGCCGTGCTCGGCCAGCTGGCGCAGGTGGTAGCTGGTGGCGCCGGTGTTCTCGCCGAGCGCCTTCGCCAGGGTGGTCGAGGTCGCGGGGCCGCTGTCCGCGAGCCGGCGCAGGATGCGCTGCCGCAACGGGTGCGCCAGCGCGCGCAGCGCTTCGGGATCGGTGATCTCCCTGGGCTCGGTCATAGTTACAAACTAGCCTTTGCAAGCCCGTCTCTGCAAACTCGTCTTTGCAACTAGGGCGCACACCACCATCAGCACCGACGCCACCCAGAAGACGGGCCGCGGCCCCAGCAGGTCGACGAGCGGGCCGCCGATCAGCGACCCGAGAGCGTCGGCCAGGAACGTCGCGCTGACCACCGCGCCCATCACCGTGCCCGTCGCGCCGGCGGGCGCGGCGCGTTGCAGCAGCGTGGTGCCGCTGACGTTCTCAAGCCCGTTGCCGTAGCCCGCGACCAGGGCGGCCGCAGCGACCAGCGCGATCCACGGCGCGAGCCCGAACAGCAGGTGCCCGGCAGCCTGGAGCAGGATGCCCGTCAGGAACAGCTGTTTGCCGCCGAACGCGGCCGCGGCCAGCACGCCGATGCTGATCGCGCCGAGCGCGATGCCGTAGCCGAGGCCGCCCGCGTCCAGCTCCCCCTGGGTCAACGCCACCAGCGCGGGCCGGTCCATGGCCGCGGCGAGGGCGACACCGACCATGCCCACCGCGACGACCACCATCTCGCGGTCGGCGAGCAGCGCACGCACTCCGTCCACTGTGGACGACGTGGTCGGTGCTGGTGGGACCCGGGGAACCAGCGTCAGCAGCAGCGCGGAGACCACGAACGTGCCCGCGTTGGCGAGCAGCGCGTACTGGTACCCCCACAGCCCGGCGGCGAGGCCACCGAACCCCGCTCCCGAGGCGAAGCCCATCGCGGTCGCCGCCATCAGCACGGCGTTGGCCCGGCCCATCCGCTCCGGCGGCAGACTGCGCGCCACCAGGGTCCGGCTGCCGGGCAACGCGACCGTCGCGACCGACTCCGCGACGAGGACCAGCGCCAGCAGCACCCAGTACGACGGCTGCGCCACCGCCATCACGGCGAACAGCGCTCCGGAGAGCACGTCGCAGATGATCAGCAGTCGTCGCAGGTCGAGCCGGTCGCTCAGGGTGCCCGCGAACGCGCCGAACACCCGGGGAACGACCCTGGCGACGAAGAGCCCGCTGAGCGCGAGCCCGCTGGATGTCTCGGCGAAGACGTGCACGGCGAGCGCGGACATCGCCGCCATGTCACCGAAGACCGACAAGCCCCGCGAGAGCGCGAAGATCAGGAATCTCTGCCCCATGGCCACCGAAGCTGCGGGCAGGCGGGGCTTCGCCGCAAGGCGACGCGCTCAGCCTTCGCTGACGGCAGAACGCTTGCGGCGCAAAAGCTCCTGCTCCGCCGCGTGCTCCGCTCGCTCGATGGCCGCGTCGTAGGCGCGCACCGCCTCCTCTGCACGACCGACCCGATGCAACAGGTCGGCGCGCACCGCGTGGAACAGGTGGTAGCCGCCGAGGTCGAGCTCCTCGACCAGTCGCAGCCCGGCCTCCGGCCCTTCGACCTCGGCCACCGCGACCGCGCGGTTGAGTGCCACGACCTGGGTCGGGGTGAACGCGAGCAGCTGGTCGTAGAGCTGGACGACCTGCCACCAGTCCGTCGGCGGGTCGCTGTGCACGGCGTTGATCGCCGCCTGGACCTGGTACGGGCCGGGCTGGTCGCGGCGCAGGCACCTGCGCACCAACGCCTGCCCCTCGGCGATCTTGTCCGCGTCCCACAGCGCGCGGTCCTGGTCGGCCAGCAGCACGATCCCGCCGTCCGCTCCGATCCGCGCGGCGCGGCGCGAGTCGATGAGCAGCATCAGCGCGAGCAGGCCGGTCACCTCCGGCTCGTCCGGCATCAGCTCGGCGAGCTGGCGGCCGAGCCGCACGGCCTCCCCGCACAGCTCCGCGCGCTCGGCTGCGTAGCCCTCGGTGAAGATCAGGTAGACCACGGCGAGCACCGCGCGCAGCCGGTCCGGCAGGTCGGCGTCGCCGGGCACCCGGTACGGGATGCGCGCGTCCCGGATCTTGCCCTTCGCCCGGACCAGGCGCTGCGCCATGGTCGGCTCGGGCACCAGGAACGCGCGGGCGATCTCCGCCGTGGACAGCCCGCCGAGCAGGCGCAGCGTCAACGCGACCCGCGCGGCCGGGGCGAGCGCGGGATGACAGCAGGTGAAGATCAGCCGGAGCCGGTCGTCGCGCACGGGCCCCTCCTCCCCCGGCTCGTCACGGGCGTGCAGCAGCGCCGCCTCGGCGTGCCGCCGGTCGCGGGTGGACTCCCGCCGCACCCGGTCGAGCGCGCGGTTGCGCGCGGTGGTGATGATCCATCCGGCCGGGCTCGGCGGGATCCCGTCCACCGGCCACCTGCCGAGCGCGACGGTGAACGCGTCCTGGACCGCCTCCTCGGCGAGGTCGATGTCGCCGAAGACGCGGACCAGGACCGCGACGGCGCGCCCGTACTCCTCGGTGAAGACGCGCGCGATCTCGGTGCTCATCAGGACCCGCTCAGCACGACCCGTACCGCATCGGCCGCACCTCGACGGGCAGCGTGACCACCCGCGCGAGCCTGCGCCCCCACTCCAGCGCCTCGTCGAGGTCGGCGGCCCGGATGACGGTGAACCCACCGAGGTGCTCCCGGCCCTCGGTGAACGGGCCGTCGGTGACCAGCACCTCGTCGTCCTTGAGCCGCAGCACGGTCGCGGTGCTCGGCTCGTGCATGCCACCGGCGAAGACCCACGCGCCCACGGCCCGCATCTCGGTGTTGAGCGCGTCCAGCTCGCGCATGATCGGTTCCAGCACCTCGGGCGCGGGCGTCCCGCCGTCGGGCTGGTAGATGCTGAGCATGTACTGCTGCTTCACGGTGCCTCCAGGGCTCGTTCTGGGGTGTTCTCACCCTCTACACGAACGGCCGCACCGCACATCGACACCGCGCCGGAACTTCTTTCGGCTCAGAGCGCGTGGTGGGCGATGAGACGGCTGATCTCGACGATGTCGGAGCTGCCCTTGAACTCCAGGCGGACCTTGCCCAGGCCGCTGAACCACAGCTCCAGCTCGGCGTCCAGGTCGAAGGTGCCCGCGGTCTCCACCGAGAAGGCCTGGACCTTGTTGTACGGGAGGGAGGTGAAGTCGCGCTTCTTGCCCGTGATGCCCTGGACGTTGACCGCGATCAGCCGCTTGTTGGTGAAGGCGACGTAGTCTCGGACCGACTTGAACGCGGCGACGACATCCTCACCTGGGATGATCAGGGGGCCGACCGACCCGAGGACGTCCTGGACCCGGCAAGGGGACAGCTTGAACACGGACGCCTTCTCGAAGTCAATCATGAGACCACCGTAGCGTCACCTCGGACATGACCGGACCGATTGAGGTAGCACTGTGCTGACGATGCAGGACGCGTTGCTCGCGCTGACGAAGTACTGGACCGACCGCGGCTGCATGATGGTGCAGCCGTTCAACACCGAGGTCGGAGCGGGCACCCTGAACCCGGCGACCGTGCTGCGGGTGCTGGGTCCCGAGCCGTGGCGGGTGGCCTACGTCGAGCCCAGCGTGCGCCCCGACGACGCCCGCTACGGGCAGAACCCGAACCGCCTGCAGACCCACACCCAGTTCCAGGTGATCCTCAAGCCGGACCCCGGCAACCCGCAGGAGCTGTACCTGGGCAGCCTCAAGGCGCTCGGCATCGACGTCGAGGCCAACGACGTGCGGTTCGTCGAGGACAACTGGGCCTCCCCCGCGCTCGGCGCGTGGGGCCTGGGCTGGGAGGTGTGGCTGAACGGGCTGGAGATCACCCAGTTCACCTACTTCCAGCAGGCGGGCGGCATGACGCTCGACCCCGTGTCGGTGGAGATCACCTACGGGATGGAGCGCATCATGATGGCGCTCCAGGGAGTCGATCACTTCAAGGACATCGCGTACGCGCCGGGCATCTCCTACGGCGAGGCGTTCGGCCAGGCCGAGTACGAGATGAGCCGCTACTACCTCGACGACGCCGACGTGGAGACCAACCGCAGGCTCTTCGAGGACTACGCGGCCGAGGCGGAGCGCCAGCTCGAACAGCGACTCCCGGTGCCCGCGCACTACTACGTGCTGAAGTGCTCGCACACCTTCAACGTGCTCGACGCGCGCGGCGCCGTGTCCACCACCGAGCGCGCCAAGGCGTTCGGGCGGATGCGCGGCCTGGCCCGCCGGGTGGCGAAGCTGTGGGCAGAGCGGCGCGAGGAGCTGGGGCACCCGCTGGGGCTCGCCGAGGCCCCCGCCGCCGTGGCCCTGCCCGCGACGCTGCCCACCACCGACAAGCCCGCCACGCTGCTGTTCGAGATCGGCACCGAGGAGCTGCCCGCCGCCGAGGTCGCGAAGACCGCCGAGGCCGTGCGCCAGTCGATCACCACCCGGCTCGGCGGCACGCGCTTGGAGCACGGAGAGGTCCGCGCGTACGCGACCCCGCGCCGCGTCGTGATCACCGTGGACGCGGTCGCGCCGCGCGAGGCCGACGCGGAGAAGACGGTCAAGGGGCCGCGCGCCTCCGCCGCCTTCGACGCCGACGGCAACCCGACCAAGGCGGCGCAGGGCTTCGCGCGCGGTCAGGGCATCGACCCGAGCGAGCTGCGGAAGATCGACGTCAACGGCGTCGAGCACGTCGGCGTGATCAAGACCGAGATCGGTCGCACTGCGGTCGAGGTGCTCAGCGAGCAGCTCGCGCAGGTCGTCGGCGAGCTGCGCGCGGACAAGAACATGCGGTGGAACGACCCGAAGCTGTCGTTCACCCGCCCCGTCCGCTGGCTCGTCGCGCTGCTCGGCGATGTCGAGGTCCCGGTCGTCGTCTCGGCGCTGGCCAGCGGTCGCGAGACCCGCGTGCACCGCACCGCCGCCTCGCCGACGGTGCGCGTGCCCAGCGCCGACGGCTACCTGGATTTCCTCGCGCAGCAAGGAATCGTGGCCGACCCGGTCGCGCGGCGCGAGCAGATCGTCGCCGCTGCCGCCGAGCTGGCCGCGTCGGTCAACGGCGTTGTCGAGGGCGAGGACGCGCTGCTGGAGGAGATCACCAACCTGGTGGAGCGGCCGAACGCGCTGCTGGGCTCCTTCGAGGAGCGCTACCTGGAGCTGCCCCCGGAGATCCTGACCACCGTGATGCGCAAGCACCAGCGGTACCTGCCGGTGCGCGCGGCGGACGGCTCGCTCAGGCCGAAGTTCGTCGCCGTCGCGAACGGGGACTGCGACCCGGACGTGGTGCGTGCGGGCAACGAGGCGGTGCTGCGGGCGCGCTACGAGGACGCCGCGTTCTTCTGGCGCGCGGACCTCCAGGTCAGCCCGCAGGACATGAAGGCGGGGCTGGACAAGCTCGCCTTCGAGGAGCGGCTCGGCTCCATGGCCGACCGCGCCAAGCGCATCGCGGGCATAGCGCTCGCGCTGGGCGCCGAACTGTCCACTGAGGACAGTGAGGCGCTCGCGCGCGCGGCGGAGCTGGCGAAGTTCGACCTCGCCTCGCAGATGGTGGTCGAGCTGACCAGCCTCGCGGGCGTGATGGCGCGGGAGTACGCGCTGCGCGCCGGTGAGTCTCCCGCCGTCGCGAAGGCGCTGTTCGAGATGGAGCTGCCCAGGACCGCGGGCGGCGCGCTGCCGACCACCGTGCCCGGCGCGGTGCTGTCGCTGGCTGACCGGCTCGACCTGCTCGTCGGCCTGTTCGGCGTCGGTGCCAACCCCACAGGCAGCTCCGACCCGTTCGGCCTGCGGCGTGCCGCGCTCGGCGCGATCGGCGTGCTGCGGGGCGTTCCCGCGCTGCGCGAGGTCAAGCTCGGCGCGGCGTTGGAGCTGGCGGCGGAGCAGTTCCGCGCGCAGGGCGTGGACATCCCCGAGCAGGCGCTGACCGACGCGCGGGAGTTCGTGCTCCGGCGCTACGAGCTGCACCTGATCGACGCGGGCAACCCGCACCAGTTCGTCGGCGCGGTGCTCCCGCTCGCGGACAGCCCGGCGGCGGCCGACCGGTCGCTGGCGGAGCTGACGCGGCGCGCGGGTGACGCGTCCTTCGGCGAGCTGGTCGCGGCGTTGCAGCGGGTGCGCCGCATCGTGCCCGCAGGCACCGCGCCGTCGCTGGACTCCGAGCACCTGAAGGAGCCCGCCGAGCGCGCCGTGCTCGACGCGCTGGGCGACGCGCGCGACGCGCTGCCCGCCGAGGCTCCGCTGAGCGTGTTCGTCGACGTGGCCGAGGTCCTCACCGCGCCGATCAACACCTTCTTCGACGACGTCATGGTGATGGCGGACGACCCCGATGTGCGCGCCGCGCGGCTGGGCCTGCTCGCCTCGATCAGCGACTTCGCGGGCCGGCAGCTGGACTGGCAGGCGCTGGGCACGGAGCTGACGCCGAACCGCTGAGCCGTCTCCACCGGAGGCCGCCGCCCGTGGTCGACCGCGGGCGGTGGCCTTCTTGCCCACCTCTGACCAGCGCTACTACCGTTCGACCCACCATGACGAGAACCGCTGATGACACGTTCATCCACCAGGCGCGCCGCAAGCAGCTGATCGGCTGCGCCGTCGAGGTGATCGCCGAGCTGGGGCTGGCCAACGCCTCCACCGTGCGGATCGCCGAGCGGGCGGGAGTGAGCCGCGGCGTGCTCACCTACCACTTCCGCGACCGCGCGGAGCTGATCGAGCAGGTCGTCCAGCACGTGTACGCGCTCGGCGCCGAGCTGATCGGTCCGAAGATGGTGGTGGCGCGGTCTCCTCGCGAGGCGCTGCTGACGTTCATCCAGGGCAGCGTCGAGCTGTACGCCGCGCATCCCCGGGACATGCTGGCGCTCACCGAGATCTTCGCGGGCAGCCGCACCGAGCGCGCCGACGACCAGCGGCACCAGCAGGAGGTCTCCGACCTCTCGCGCATCCTGCTCGCCGGGCAGGAGCAGGGGCAGTTCCGCGACTTCGACGTGAACGTGATGTGCCGCAGCATCCGGGGCGCGCTCGACGGCGCGCTGAGCCACGTGCTCGCGGGCGGCGAGGTCGAGCCGTACGCCGCCGAGCTGCTGGAGATCTTCGACGCCGCGACGGCGGTCCGCAGGTAACACCAGGTCACGGGCCATTTCGACCGAGCAGCGCCCGCAGGTTAAACAGCCCTGCTAAATTTTGGACCGACATGAACATCCCCCAGGTCCGAAGTGAGACAGACATGCCTTCCACGAAGACCCGCCACGCGGCACTGGGTCTCGCGACCGCACTGGCCGCCACCCTGGTGGTCGGGTGCTCGCCCCGGGGCCAGGCCCAGGAGTCGGCACCGGAGCCGCTGACCGTGCGCGTGGACAGCGGCGAGCTGCGCGGGATCGCCACCGCGAAGAGCCGCCAGTTCCTCGGCATCCCCTACGCCAAGCCGCCCGTGGGCGCGCTGCGCTGGCAGCTGCCGCAACCGCCCGACAAGTGGGACGGCGTCCGCGACGCGAGCCGGATGGGGCCCATGTGCCCGCAGGCCGCGCCGGGCGGCAAGCCGGTGCTGACCGAGGACTGCCTGGTCCTGAACGTGACGACGCCGCGCGCTCAGCGCCCTGACCAGAAGCTGCCGGTCATGGTGTGGCTGCACGGCGGCGGTTTCACCAGGGACAGCGGCAACTTGTACGACACCCAGCGGATGGCCGACCAGGGCAACGTCATCGTCGTGACGGCGAACTACCGGCTCGGCGTGCTCGGTTACCTCGGCCTGCCAGGGCTCGCCGGATCGGGCAACTTCGGCCTCGCCGACCAGTTCGCGGCCGTGGAGTGGGCCGACCGCAACGCCGCCGCGTTCGGCGGAGACCCCGGCAACGTCACCGTGTTCGGCCAGTCGGCGGGCGGCATGTCGACCTGCGCGATGATCACCTCACCGAAGGCGCGGGGGCTGATCGACAAGGCGATCGTGTCCTCCGGCTCCTGCGAGCTGAACTGGCCGACGGGCAGCCTCTTCCCCGGTACCCCCGAGCACGGCCCGTACGTCCCGCTCGCGCAGGGCGTCACCGACGGGCTCTCCGCCGCCGAGAAGCTCGGCTGCGCGCCGGGTTCGGCGCTGGAATGCTTGCGCGGCAAGACCGTTGAGCAGCTGATGCCGATGATGCAGCCGTTCTCCGACCACGTCGCCTACGGCACCGACCTGCTGCCCAAGGAGCCGAAGAAGGCGTTGCGCGACGGGGACTTCGCGAAGATCCCGGTGATGTCCGGCGGTGTCAGGGACGAGGCGCGCTCGTTCGTCGGCGGCGCGATCATGTACAACCCCGAGCTGATCACCGAGAAGACCTACCCGACGCTGCTGTCCAAGGCTTTCGGCGCTCGCGCGGACGCCGTGGCGAAGGAGTACCCGATCGCCAAGTACGGCTCCGCCGGGCTCGCGTGGGCGACCGTGAACAGCGACCAGTCATGGGCGTGCCAGGCCCAGGAAGGTCATCGCCTGCTCGCCAGGCACACTGCTGTGTTCGCGTTCGAGTTCGCCGACGAGAACGCGCCCAACGTCAACCAGATCACCGTGCCCGGCCTGCCCATGGGCCCGACGCACGCGAGCGAACTGCCGTCGCTGTTCGAGCTCAACGGCGTCGACCTGCTCCGCGAGGAACCGCAGCGCCGGCTGGGCCGCACGATGGTCGGCTACTGGACGCGCTTCGCGCACACCGGCGACCCGAACCACGAGGGCGCTCCGACCTGGCCCAAGACCACGGACGGCAAGCAGGCCATGCGCCTGGCCCCCGGCGACGTCACCCCGATCGACGTCGCCGCCAGCCACAAGTGCTCCTTCTGGGCCACCGCACGCTAGCTCTCCGCGCGCGGTGGTTCGCCAGTCTTCAAGACTGCCGTACTCCGCCAGCGGGGATATGGGCGCTGGCGGAGTACAGGCGTCAGGCGCGGGGCTTGGCCGGGATGACCAGGACCTTGCTCTGCGCGGAGTGCTTGCCGTTGAACACCACGGCCTCGAAGGAACCGTGGTGGCCCTTGGCGTCAGGCCAGCCCTTGAGCTTCAGGCCCGGGGTCATCGGGGTGCACGCCTCGTAGCGGCGGCAGATCTCGATCTTCACGTTCTTCTTGGCGGCCTCGGTCGCCGCGTGGCCGGTGGCGACGAGCTGCCCGCCCTGGAGCACCAGGCACGCGCGCAGGCCGCCCACCTCGGCACCGCATCCGGCGTCGGCGGCGGAGGCCGGGCCGGCGAGGGCCGGGACGACGCCCGCCGCGAGGACGGCGGCGAGCACGAAACGCTTGATCATGAATACCTCTCAAGAAAAGAAAGGACCGGCGAACCCACAAAACCGATCCGCGGGCAACCGTACGCACAAGACCCGAAAAAGCAATTTCTTCGGCCGACGCCAAAAAGTCGCGAAAAGAAAGTGGAAGAAAATGAGAATTGTCATTCGCGACGCGGGCGCGGCGGGCGGGGTGTCATCCGTCCTGCCGACATCGAAGAGTCTCGCTCGGCCTGACCGGCGGACTCCGGTAAGCTTGATGATCAGGTCGAGAGGCGCTGCAACGGGCTCAGGGGACGCACCCGGCCCGCCACGCTCGACCCTTCACGATCCGCAACAAGGGCGCCTCCCATCGGGGAGGTAGGCCGTGAGCAGGATCCAGGAACTTCGCGAGCTCTTCGACAGCCGTGTCGCCGTGCTCGACGGCGCGTGGGGCACGATGCTGCAGAACGCCAAGCTCGCTCCGGAGGACTACCGGGCGGACTGGCTCGCCGACCACACCCACGACGTCACCGGCGACCCGGACCTGCTGAACCTGACCCGCCCCGACGTCATCCTGGACGTGCACCGGCAGTACCTGGCCGCCGGCGCGGACATCACCACCACCAACACCTTCACCGCGACGAGCATCGGGCAGGCCGACTACGGCCTGGAGTCCCGCGTGCGCGAGATGAACCTGCGCGGGGCCGAACTCGCCAGACAGGCCGCCGACGAGGTGGGCGGGCGCTTCGTCGCGGGCTCGATCGGCCCGCTCAACGTCACGCTCTCGCTCTCCCCCAAGGTCGAGGACCCTGCCTTCCGCGCGGTGACCTTCGACCAGGTCAGGGACTCCTACGCCGAGCAGATCCAGGCGCTGGCCGACGGCGGCGTCGACGTGCTGCTGATCGAGACGATCTTCGACACGCTCAACTGCAAGGCCGCGATCGCCGCCGCGCGCGAGGTGGCCCCGCAGCTGCCGCTGTGGATCTCGGTGACCATCGTCGACCTCAGCGGGCGCACGCTCTCCGGCCAGACCGTCGAGGCGTTCTGGACCGCGATCGAGCACGCGAACCCGCTGGTCGTCGGCGTGAACTGCTCGCTGGGCGCCGAGGAGATGCGCCCGCACGTGGCGGAGCTGGCGCGCTTCGCCGACACCTACACCGCCTGCCACCCCAACGCGGGCCTGCCCAACGCCTTCGGCGGCTACGACGAGACGCCGGAGCAGACCGCGGCGCTGCTGCGCGAGTTCGCCACCGAGGGCATGGTCAACGCCGTCGGCGGCTGCTGCGGCACCTCCCCCGCGCACATCGAGCAGATCGCCTCCGCCGTCAAGGACCTCGCGCCGCGCCCGGTCGCGCAGCCGCGCCGCAGCAGCCGCTTCAGCGGTCTGGAACCCTTCGAGATCCAGCCCGACACCGGCTTCATCATGATCGGTGAGCGGACCAACGTGACCGGCTCGGCGCGCTTCCGCCGCCTGATCGAGGGCGACAACCACCAGGCCGCCGTGGACGTCGCGCTGGAGCAGGTGCGCGGCGGCGCGAACCTGCTCGACGTCAACATGGACGCCGACCTGCTCGACAGCGAGCAGGCGATGACCACCTTCCTGAACCTGATCGCGACCGAACCCGAGGTCGCCCGCATCCCCGTCATGATCGACAGCTCCCGGTGGAGCGTGCTGGAGGCGGGCCTGAAGTGCGTGCAGGGCAAGGGGGTGGTGAACTCCATCAGCCTCAAGGAGGGCGAGGAGCAGTTCCTGGAGCAGGCCCGCCGCATCCGTGACTACGGCGCGGGCGTCGTGGTGATGGCCTTCGACGAGCAGGGCCAGGCCGACACCACCGAGCGCAAGGTCGAGATCTGCGCCCGCGCCTACGACCTGCTCACCCAGAAGGCCGGTTTCCCCGCCGAGGACATCATCTTCGACCCCAACGTGCTCGCCGTCGCCACCGGCATCTCCGAGCACAACGGCTACGCCAAGGCGTTCATCGACGCGCTGCCGCTGATCAAGCAGCGCTGTCCGGGCGCGCGGACCAGCGGCGGCATCTCGAACCTGTCGTTCTCCTTCCGGGGCAACGACGTCGTGCGCGAGGCGATGCACTCGGCGTTCCTGCTCTACGCCGTGCGTGCCGGGCTGGACATGGGCATCGTCAACGCCGGTCAGCTCGCGGTCTACGCCGACATCCCGGCGGACCTGCTGGAGCTGGTCGAGGACGTGATCTTCGACCGCCGCCCCGACGCCACCGACCGCCTGGTGTCCTTCGCCGAGACGGTCAACGGCAAGGGCACCAAGCGGACCGTGGACCTGTCCTGGCGTGAGGGCACGGTCGAGGAGCGGCTGTCCCACGCGCTGGTGCACGGCATCGTGGACTTCATCGAGGAGGACACCGAGGAGGCCCGGCAGAAGGCGGCCCGGCCGCTCAACGTCATCGAGGGCCCGCTGATGGACGGCATGAAGGTCGTCGGCGACCTGTTCGGCTCGGGCAAGATGTTCCTGCCGCAGGTGGTCAAGAGCGCGCGGGTGATGAAGCGCTCGGTGGCCTACCTCGAACCCTTCATGGAGGCCGAGAAGGAGCAGGCGCGGCTGGAGGGCCGGGAGGAGGCCGAGCGCGGCCAGGGCAAGGTCGTGCTCGCCACGGTCAAGGGCGACGTGCACGACATCGGCAAGAACATCGTCGGCGTGGTGCTGGGCTGCAACAACTACGAGGTGATCGACCTCGGCGTGATGGTCCCGGCGGCGCGCATCCTGGACACCGCCGTCGCCGAGGGCGCCGACGCGATCGGGCTCTCCGGGCTGATCACCCCGTCGCTGGACGAGATGGTCACGGTGGCCGCGGAGATGGAGCGCAGGGGCCTGAAGCTGCCGCTGCTCGTCGGCGGCGCCACGACCTCGCGGCAGCACACGGCGGTGCGCATCGCCCCGGCCTACGACTGCACGACCGTGCACGTGCTCGACGCCTCGCGGGTGGTCGGCGTGGTGTCGGACCTGCTGGACTCCGACCGGGCCGAGGAGCTGGCCGTGAGCAACCGCGCGGAGCAGGAGCGGTTGCGCGAGCAGCACGCGTCGAAGCAGCGGCGGCCGTTGCTGACGGTGGAGCAGGCGCGGGCGAACCGCGAGGTGGTCTCCTTCGACGAGCTGCCGACCCCGGTGTTCACCGGCGTGCGCGTGGTCGAGCCGGACCTGACCGCGCTGCGCGAGATGATCGACTGGCAGTTCCTGTTCCTGGCGTGGGAGCTGAAGGGCAAGTACCCCGCGATCCTGGAGCAGCCGGTCGCCCGTGAGCTCTTCGACGAGGCCAACGCGCTGCTGGACCAGATCATCGCCGACGGCTCGTTCCGCGCGAAGGGCGCCTACGCCTTCTGGCCAGCGCACTCCGACGGCGAGGACATCGTGCTCGACGACGGCAGTGCCCGGTTCCCGATGCTGCGCCAGCAGACCAGCAAGCCCGAGGGCCGCCCCAACCGCAGCCTCGCGGACTACATCGCGCCGTCGGGCGACCACCTCGGTGGCTTCGCGGTGACCATCCACGGCGCCGAGGACCTCGCGGCGAAGTACGAGGCGGACAACGACGACTACCGGGCGATCATGGTGAAGGCGCTGGCCGACCGGCTGGCCGAGGCCTTCGCCGAGCACATCCACCTCCAGGCGCGGCGGGACTGGTTCGAGCCGGACTCGCGGCCGCTGCTGGCGGACCTGCACGCGGAGCGCTTCCGCGGCATCCGCCCGGCGCTGGGCTACCCGGCCAGCCCGGACCACAGCGAGAAGCGGGAGCTGTTCGAGCTGCTCGGCGCGGACGAGCTGGGCATCGGGCTCACCGAGTCCTTCGCGATGACCCCGGCGGCCAGCGTGAGCGGCCTGATCTTCGCCCACCCGTCCTCGCGGTACTTCACCGTGGGGCGGCTGGGCCGGGACCAGGTCGCCGACTACGCGCGGCGGCGCGGCGCGGACCTGGCCGAGATCGAGCGGTGGCTGCGGCCTAACCTGGACTACGACCCCGCGTAGGCCAGTCGACGACCGGAGAGCGATGAACGATCGGTGGATCCGGCGGTTCCGCCCCTGCGACCCCGGTGCGCCGCGCCTGGTGTGCCTGCCGCACGCCGGGGGCACCGCGAGCGGCTTCTACTGGCTCAGCGTCGCGCTGGCTCCGCACGTCGAGGTCCTGGCGGTGCAGTACCCGGGCCGCCAGGACCGGCTCGGTGAACCGGTGGTCGAGGACGTGCCGACCCTCGCGGACGAGCTGCACCGGGCACTGGAGCCGTGGCAGAACCAGCCGCCCGCGCTGTTCGGCCACAGCATGGGCGCCCTGGTGGCCTTCGAGCTGGCCCGCCGGTTCCCGGTGCGGCACCTCGTCGC
This sequence comes from Allokutzneria oryzae, assembly GCF_042429765.1. Classification (NCBI taxonomy): domain Bacteria; kingdom Bacillati; phylum Actinomycetota; class Actinomycetes; order Pseudonocardiales; family Pseudonocardiaceae; genus Allokutzneria; species Allokutzneria oryzae. Next base: position 139,024 of record NZ_JBHLZU010000003.1, read on the forward strand.
CTCCGCGCAGGTCTCGCCGTCGCGGGTGGCCGAGGTGGTCCGGCTCAGCGAGCTGCCGGAGGACGAGTTCGTCGCCGAGGTCGAGGCGCTTGGCGGGTTCGACCCGCAGGTGATGGCCGACCCCGAGCTGCGGTCGCTGGTGCTGCCCGCGCTCCGGGGCGACTACAAGGCGAACGAGGACTACCGCTGCCCGCCGGAGACCACTGTGGACACCCCGGTCACGGTGATCCTCGGTGACGCCGACCCGGACGTGACGCCCGAGGAGGCGCGGCTGTGGCAGCAGCACACGCGCGCCTCGTTCGACCTGCGGGTGTTCGAGGGCGGCCACTTCTTCCTCGAACAGCACCAGGACGAGGTCCGCGACCTGTTGCTGCGGCTGCTCACCTGAGCACGCTCGCCGGTCAGTCCGCGTCCACCGACCGCACGGTGATCTTGTCGCGGGCGCGGGTGACCTCGACGTGGTGCGTCCGCCCGGCGACGACCGCGGTGCGCAGGTCCCCACCGACCTCCACTGTGGACGGATGAGCGCCCGCGATCCGGCCGACGTGGTCCTTGACCGCGATCACCTCGACGTGGTCGGCGACGCGGCAGCCCGCCGGCAGGCCCCACACGTCCGCCACGGTGCCGGGCAGCCAGTCGACGATCTCGACGTCACCGGTGCTCAGCCTGGTGATGCCGTTCGTCGTCGTGGACAGCCCCAGGCCGTTCGCCTCGCGGTTCGGGCCGAGGAAGTCCCGGCGCTCGGCGAGGGAACCGGCCGCCATGCCGCCCGCGGGCAGCACCACGTCGACCACCCGCAGCGCGGCGAGGACCCGGTCGCAGCGCCACAGCTGGAGCTCGGTGACGGGGAACAGGCCGTTCTCGTCGTCGAACCCGGCGAAGCGCGCCGCGACCTCGACCTCGCCGGTGTCGGGCAGGTCGCCGAACAGCTCCAGCGAGTCCACCCGCCACGGGAAGCCGACGTGTCCTTCGCCGATCTCCGGCACCCACCGCGCCAGGTCCTTGTGCGGGATGACCTGCACGGCCCCGTCCAGCACCCCCTGACCGAGGCACCCCCTCGGCACCGTCCCCCGCCCGGCGTCGAGCACGCCGTACGCGCCCGCCGAGCCGATCTCCCACGACGTGACGTACTGGAACGCGGGGCCGTGGAAGAGTCCGGCCGACTCGTACGGCTCCCGCTCGCGCACCCCGTCCGGCAGCGGCTCGAACCTCTCGGGCTCCGGTTCGCGCTGGGCGCCGACCACGACGGTCGCCGTGGCCAGCTCCTCGAACCCGGACCGTGACGCCGTCGCGGACTCCTGGCGCACCAGCAGTTTCACCGTCAGGCCGTCGCCGGTCTCGATGACCTCGGTCCGCAACCGCAGCGCCTCGGGCACCAGGATCCACCGCTGGAGCCGCACGTCGTGCACGGCGAGCACGGCCAGCCCGGTGTAGTCCGCCGCCGCCCGCGCGAGCCGGTCCACCACCGACATCATCGGCAGCGCCGGGATCGTCCACGTAGGACAGTGGTCGGTGACCCAGGTGTCGATCGAGGGGTCGAGCACGGACTCCACCACCGAGGGCCGGCTCTCCACGGGCTGCTCAGCGACCTCCTCCGGCCGCTCGGCATCGACGGCGGGCTCGCTCGGGATCTCCGAGTGCGGGACCACGACGGGAGCGGGTGGGGCGGCGGGGGCTTCGACGGTGAGCGGTGACGCGGACATCTGGACGGCCGCCGCGCGCGCGAGGCCGGAGACGAGGTCCGCTCTGGCCCGGAGGAACTGCTGGTGCGCCTGGACGTGCTGGGCGATGACCTCCTGGTGCAGCGCTGTGACGCGGTGGGTCTGGAGGGCGATCAGGGGGCGCACGTCCACCGCGCCCGGCGGCACGGGAACCTCTGGCACGGGCACGACCGCTGTCGCGGGGACAGCCGCTGCCTCGGGCACAGCCACCGCTTCCGGCTCGGGCTCGGGCTCGGGCGCGACCACCGTTTCCCGCACGGGCTCGACCACTGCCTCGGCCACAACCTCCGGCTCGGACGCCACCGCCACCTCGGGCACAGCGCCCTCCAGCACCACGGCGGGCTCGGCCACAACCTCCGGCACGAGCACCACCGCGACCTCGGGCACCACCACCGCTTCCGGCTCGGGCTCGGGCGCGACCACTGTCGCGGGGACAGCCAGCACCTCCGGTTCCGGAGCGCTCTCCAGTACCACGGCGGGCTCGGGTGCGGCGACGACGTCCAGGGGCGGCAACGTGATCTCCGGGTGAGCGGGAAGGCTGGTCGTCGGGACGTCCTCAGCCACCTCGGGCGCGGGGCGGCGCAGGTGTTCGAAGAGCGCGGCGGCGTCGACGGCCACCCCGGCGGCGACCAGCTCGGCGACGGCGAGACACAGCTGCCGCACCCCGCCGGAGGGCGAGTCGAGCGCGACCGCCACGTGGTCGCGCTCGCCGAGGACGCGCTTGATCCAGCCGGTGCACAGCCCGCGCGGGCCGTGTTCGACGAAGACGCGCACTCCGTCTTCCCACGCCCGCTCGACGGTCCCCGCGAAGTCGATCATGCCGACGCCCTGCGCGGTGACCGCGTCGGCCGCCGACTCGGCGGTGAGCGCGTAGGAACGCGTGCTGGCGGCGCTGTAGAAGCGCACCCCCGGCACCTCGACGGTGGACCGCAGGTGCAGCCGTCGCCACCTCTCGCGGACCTCGGCCAGCTCGGGGGCGTGCGCGGCGAGGTCGTAGCCGACCGGGATCGCGCCCGCTCCGAGCCGGGCCACGGCGGCGGCGCAGGCCGCCGCCTCTCCCCCGACCACACAGACGTCGGGGGCGTTGACCGCCATCAGGTGCACGGCGGGCTCATCGGCCAGCTCCGCCCGCACCCGCTCCGCCGAGGCGGCCACCAGGTAGCTGGACCACTGGTTTCCCCGCACACCAACGCGTTCCCACGCCCTCCGCACCGCGCGGAGCTCGCCGGTCAGCTCCGTGGTGAACAGGCCGCTCTCCCAGGTGTCCCGGCACAGGCCCGCGACGTCCGGCCACGCGCCCAACGCGGTGAGCGCGGCGGTCTCCCCCGAGGAGTAGCCGATGGCGGCGGAGGGCCGAAGGCCGAGCAGCCCCCTGGACAGTCCGGTGTGGACGGTCGCGAGCCAGGCCGCCGACCAGATCTTGCCGAGCACGCCCTCGCCGGGGTCGACCGGTTCCTGGGCGAGCGCGGGCAGGGCGCGCAGCAGCGAACGGCCCATGCCCTGATACGCCGCGGAACCGTTGGTGTAGACGAAACCCAGCTCGCCGCCGATCGGGGTGTCCCGGTAGCGCGCACCGGCGGGACGCGCCCCGCTCCCGGTCAGCCAGCGCCTGGCGGCCGCCCGCAACGCCTCGAACTCCCCGTCCGCGACGAGTACGAGCCGGGCCGGGCCGACATCGGACTCCCGTCCCGCGTCGAGCGCGGCCAGCACCTCGGCGCGGTCGGCTCCGGAGAACACGCACAGCCGAGGGGCGCGCAGCTGGACCCGCGCCGCCGATGCCTCCATCGGGTGGACCACGACCTCGGCGGTGTCCCGGAGCAGGGTGACCGCGGCCGCGACGGACACCAGGCCCTGGGCGGCGTGCGCCCGGCCGACGAGTCGCGCCGGATCGAATCCCTCTTCTCCCACAACGAGATCCGGCTCGGACTCCGTGTCGTCGAGCACCGCGAGCACCGGGTCGCCGTCCCTGCGGGCGTCGGCGAGGCGCTTGAGCACCAGGACGACCGCCGCGTCACCGGTGTCCTCCGGAAGCCCCAGCTCGGCGAGCGCGGCGCGGTGCACCGCCTCGTGCGAGAGATCGACCGCGCCGACGAGGGCCGCGTCGGCCTCGCCCGCCCGCAGGGCCCTGGCCGCGAGGTCGAGCGCGACCAGGCCGGATGCCTCCTCCGCCGACACCGCGCAGCTGGGGCCGCCGAGGTCGAGCTGGGCGTTGACGCGGGTGGCGACCAGGTTGGGCAGCGTGTCGGCGACCCAGTCCGTCGTCGCGGGTTCGGCGAAGGCGTCCCGGGCCAGCCGGAGCCGCTCGGGATCGAGCAGCCCTGCCTCCTCCAACCACGGCCCCACCCGCCAGCGGGCGCCCGCGCGGGCGATCTCCGGATCGACTCCCGTGCCGATGAGCACCATGGTCCGCTCGCGCGGCAGAGTGAGTCCCCGCACCGCCTCATGGGCGGCTTCGAGGACGAGGACCTGCTGCGGCCTTGCGCTTGTCACCGTCAGCGGCGCGGTGATCTCCACCGCCGGGCCGCGCACCTGTCCTTCGACCACAGCCGTGCGGAAGTCGGCGGTACTGCCGCCGTCGCCGACCCTCGCGCCGATGGCCACGATCGCGACCGACTCGTTCGGGGTGACCGGGACCGGCCCCGCGACCGCCGCGCTCGCGCCGTCCCACGCGTCGACGATCAGGTGCGCGTTCGCTCCGCCGAAGCCGAACGCGCTCACCGCGGCGCGGCGCGGCCCCTCCCACGGCTCCGCCTCGGTGAGCACCCGCAGCGGCGTGCCGTCGAGCTCGGCGAGCGGCTCGTCCGCGCCCAGCGTCGCCGGACGGACCCCCGCGCGCATCGCGCCGAGCACCTTCAGCAGGCCACCGGCTCCCGCCGGGGCGAGCACGTGCCCGATGTTGGACTTCACCGAACCGATCGGCAGGTCGGCGTTGTCGGCGAAGACGCTTGCCATGGCGCGGGCCTCCACCGCATCGCCGAGCCGCGTCCCGGCCGCGTGACACTCCACAAGGGACACTGTCTCCGGCGAGATCCCGGCCATCGAGTACGCCAGGCGCATGGCGCGTTCCTGGCCCTCCCGAGCCGGGCTGAGCGGCCCGTCACCGCGACCGTCGTTGGACAGGCCGATGCCACGGATCACGCCGAGCACGGGCGCCGCGGCGGCGAGGGCGTCGTGCAGCCGCATCAAGGAGACGAACCCGGCCCCCTCACCGTGCATGAGCCCGTCGGCGTCGCGGTGGAACGGACGGCTGCGGCTGGTCCGGCTCACCAGTTCCAGGCCGCAGAGACCGATGTGCTGGAACAGGTTGTCGGCCCGGTTGACCGCTCCCGCCACCATCAGGTCGGCGGTCCCGTCGTGCAGCCGGTCGCAGGCGAACTTGATGGCGTACAAGGAAGACGCGCACGCGGCGTCCAGCGCGAACGCCCCGGCGCCGAGCCCGAGCGCCTTCGCCGCGAAGTGCGCGGGCAGACCCGAGGAGAACCGGTTGCGCGCGTCCGGCCGGTCCCCCTTCGACCGCCACACCTGCTCGGCGAAGGCCGCACCCGCGCTCGTCGGGTACGACAGGGTCCCGAGCACCAGCCCGGCGCGCGGGAGCGGCCCGTCGTGACCGGACTCCCGCAACGCCTGCTGAGCCCCGTACAGCACCCAGTGGAACAGCGGGTCCAATCCCAGGATCTCTTGCGGGGCAACGAGAAAGCCAGTGGGGTCGAACACGGACTCGAAGCCGCTGACGTAGCCACCGACGTCGGTCCAGGTCCGATCGAGGTGGTCCTCGACCGTGCCGAGCGCCCAGCGGTGCGGCAACCGCCACCGGCCCTCCGGCACCGGGGCGAGGCTGCACCGACGCGCGGCGATGTTGTCCCAGAAGGTGTCCGGGTCCAGCGCGTCGGGCAGCACGCAGCCCCTGCCGACGATGGCGATCGGGTCGAATCCCATTGCCTGTCCTCAGTTTCGGGCTCAGTCGGGGCGGCGGACGAGTTCCACGCCGAACAGCTCGACCCTCGGCGAACCGTCCGGGTCGATCAGCGCGAGGTCGCAGCGCGCTCCGGTGTCGTTGACCTTGCCTGCCTTGACAACGCACCGCGCGGTGTCCTCGATCCGGCCGCGCCGGTGCACCCGGCACTCCGCGACCCCCATCGGCAGCGACGCGTGGCCGAGCACGCTCTCCGCCCAGACCGCCGCCACCTGCAACCCGCCGTCCACCGCGGCCGGGTCGAGCTGCCAGGTCTCGCCCTGCCAGCCCAGCTCCCCCACCCCGGTCACGGTCGCCTCCGCGCCCTCCGGGGAGACGCCGTGAAGGGTCTGGATCGCCTGGAACCCGGGGCCGTGGCACAGCAGCCCGCCGTCGTAGACCTCCGAACGGGCCGGTCCGGCGGGAACCGTCCAGTCCGACCGGGGCTCGCTCGGCTCGGTGTCCAGCTCGGCCCGGAACCGGGGCAGCCCGTCCTCGCACCGCAGCTCCGCGCTCAGCCCGCCCGGCGCGCCGCTGCCGTGCACGGCGAGCCGGTGACCGCCGTTGCCCAGGCGCGGCAGCACGATCTTGTTGAACACCCGCAGATCGCGCAGCACAACGCCTTTCGCGGCCGGGCGCCACGCGGCGGCGGCGCCGACGAACCAGTCCAGCACCATCGCGACCGGCAGCACCGCGACCCCGGCCACGTCGTGGTCGACGAGGTAGGGATGGGTGCGCGAGCTGACCCGCACCTCGGCCGACCGTGGCCGCTCCCGTGCGGCCATCGACTCCAGATCGGAGCCCGCGGCCACCACGATCCTGGTGTCGGCCCCGGGGTCGCGCAGCTCCGCGGTGAAGGCCGCGGCGCCCAGTTCGGTGGGGATCGCCTCGTCCCGGGGACCCGCCCCGCCGCTCCACGGACCCCACGCGATGGAACGGACCAGGCAGTGCGGCCGACGCGCCCGCTCGGCGGAGGCGACGTGGTTGAGCACCTCGTTCGCCATGGCGTCGTCGCCGCGCCCGACATCGCCGAACACCGAGGCCACCGAGGAGAACAGGCAGATCACCTCAAGCGGGTCGGCCCGCGTTGCCGTGAGCAGCGCGCGCAGACCGCCGACCTTGGTGTCGAGCACCTCGTCGAACTCCTCGTCGGTCTTGTTGGCGATCAGCTCCTCCGCCAGCACTCCGGCGCCGTGCACGATGCCGGTGACCGGACCCCATTCGGCGCGCACCCCGGCCAGCGCGGAGGCCAGCGACTCGGTGTGACGCACGTCAACGGGCACGTACATGGCGGGCGACCCCGCGCGCTTCAGCTCCGCCAGCGTGGCGCGGACCTCCCGGGTCGCCAGGATCCGGCGGGCGTGCGCCGTGAGCGCGGCGGGCGCGGCCACCTCCGCGCGCTCCGCCAACGCCTGGGTGAGCGCGGCCTCGTCGGTGGCCGACGACAGCCCTTCGGGCTCCGCGACGAGTTCGGTGCGGCCGAGCAGCACGATCCGGGGCTGGTGGGTCCGCGCCAGGTCGGCCAGGGCGGCGGCGGTGATGCCGCGCGCTCCCCCGGTCGCGACGATGACCGAATCGGGTCCGATGTGGACACTCCGGTCCGGCTCCTCGGACACCGCGACGGGCACCGCCCGCGTCGTGTTGCGGGTGCCGTCCGCGCGCAGCCCCACCTCGGCGGCGGGACCACCGGTGAGCAGCTCCGCGACGATGGCGTCGGCCACCTCCTCCGCGTCACGCCCGCCGCGTTCGCAGTCGATGGCCTTGACCGAGGCGTCGGGCCACTCCTTCGCGGCGGTCCTGGCGAGTGCGGCGATGCCACCGAGCCACGCGCGCTCCGGCTCCGCGCCGCTGAGCCCGAAGTCACCGCCGGTGTCCTGCACGGTCACGAAGACGCCGCCGTCGGTGGTGAGGCGCTCGGCGACCGACCGCGCCACGTGGAAGGCGTCCCGCCGCACCTGCGCCCCGTCCTCGGGCGAGCCGACCTCGGCGAGGCCACCGAGGAAGACGACACCGCGGGCGGTGGCGGGAACCTCGGTCACCACGGTCGCGGTGACCCCGTTGGCGGTGAGCTTCTCCGCGACCTTCCCGGCGACGCCCGCCCCGTCCTCGGTCACCGCGATCGGCCCGGTACCCAGTGCGGCCATGGCGAGGCCGGGCGCGGGGGTCGGCACGGTCCGCACGGCGAGCCGGGTCAGCTCGACGCGCTCATCCTCCACCACCTCGCCGGGAGCCGGGACCTCCAGCTCCACCGGGGTCGTGGCGACCGCGTCGAGCGGGAGCGGCTCGTCCTCCTGCTCCTGCGCGGCCGAGTGGAGCTCGTCGTGCTCGGGCTCCGCCTCCGGCACCGGGACGTCCAGAGCGGTGGCGGCCTGGGGCTCGACCGGCGCGGGGTCCGGTGCGGGGGCTGCCTGGGGCACCGGGACGTGCGGCGCGGCGGCGCCCGCGCCGGTGGGCATGCCGAGCATCGCGGCGAAGGACGTCTCGGTCATCCGCAGGAACGCCAGGTGGCTGTCGATCAGCATGCGCTGGCAGGCGGCGTGCGCCTCGGCCGCGTGCCGCTGAGCGTTGTCGATCATCGCGAACCACGATCCGTCCACGGTGGACGGACTCGGCGCGGACGGTGCCTGGACCGTCGGCTCCGGCGCGGGCTCGGCCGCCGGGAAGTGCCCGTGGTTCGTGTCAGTGATCTGCACGGTCATCGTGGGCTTGCGCTCCTTCGCTGCTGCGCTGGGCCGCACGTGCGGCGTCCACAGGCGGTCGTGGTCGAGCTGGACACCGCGCGTCGTGCGGCGCGCTCGCGCTCGCCGAGGATGTTGCCGACGAGGTCGGTGACAGCGACGTGCACGTTCTGGCAGCTCCACAGCGCGGGGGACGGATCACCCACGAGCGCGGGAGCCGATGAGGCGTCGAGGATCGCACGACCCCCGCCCAGCGGGCCGCGCGATGATCGTTTTTTCACCCGAGCGAGTTTCACGAAGAGGTGAAGCGAGAATGTCGTTGAGCGCCAACACTTGTTGCCACCACAACGACAGTCCTTTGAGGACAGCTCGGTCAGCCGCCCGGCGTCATGAGCCGACCTGGTCCGCCGGGCGGGCGTTGATCACGCGATCCTCGGTGATGCCGCACGCCTGCGCGCGGGCGCAGCCGTGGCCGAGCCAGTCGAGCTGCCCCGGCGCGTGCGCGTCGCTGTCGATGGCGAACTCGCACCCCGCGTCGGCGGCCAGCCGCAGCAGCCGCATCGGCGGGTCGAGCCGCTCCGGCCGGGAGTTGACCTCCACGGCCACGCCGTGCTCGGCGCAGGCCGCGAACACCGCGTCGGCGTCGAACTCCGACTCCGGCCGCTTCCTGCCGACCCGCAACCTGCCGGTGCAGTGGCCGAGCACGTCCACGTGCGGGTTGGCGACGGCGGCCAGCATCCGCCCGGTCATCGCCGCCTTCGGCATGCGCAGCGCGGAGTGCACGCTGGCCACCACCACGTCCAGCGACGCGAGCAGGTCCTCCTCCTGGTCCAGCGAGCCGTCGCCGAGGATGTCCACCTCGATCCCGGTCAGCACGCGGAACGGCGCCAGCTCCGCGTTGATCTCCGCAACCGCGTCCAGCTGCGCCCGCAGCCGCCGGGCGCTGAGGCCGTTGGCCACCCGCAGGTTCGGCGAGTGGTCGGTCAACGCGATCCACTCGCGGCCCAGGTCCCGCGCGGCCTCGGCCATCTCGCGCGGCGAGCTGCCGCCGTCGGACCAGTCGGAGTGGGTGTGGCAGTCCCCGCGCAGCGCGGCCAGCAGCTCCTCGCCGCCGGTCGCCACGGGCGCGGCGCGGGCGAGCAGCTTGGTCAGGTACTCCGGCTCGCGCCCGGCGACCGCCTCGGTGACCACCCCGGCTGTGGTGGCCCCGATGCCGGGCAGGTCGGTGAGGCTGCCGCGCCGGACGCGCTCGCGAAGGTCCTCCGGCGCGAGCCCGGCCACCACCGCGGCGGCCCGCCGGAACGCGTGCACGCGGTACGTCGGTTCGTCGGCGCGTTCGAGGTGGAAGGCGATCTGGCGCAGTGCCCACACCGGGTCCATGCCCTCTGCGTACCCCATCGCGATGACCGGTGCACCTCGGCTCGGGACAAGGCTTCAGCGCAGGTCGCCTTCGTCAACGCCACCACAGGAGTGGTGCTCATGCGGGCCGGGGGCTCAACCGAGTTGTTTGTCCACGAAACACCAGCGCCAGGTCTCGCCGGGCTCGTGGCTGCGCATCACCGGGTGCAGCGTGTCGCGGAAGTGCGCCGTCGCGTGCTTGCCGACCGAGGAGTCGCAGCACGCGACATGCCCGCACGAGAGGCACATCCGCAGGTGAACCCAGGTCTGTCCTTCAGCGACGCACTCCTCGCAGGTGTTCTCCGAGCTCGGCACGACTGGTGCGCGTTTGCGAGTCAGGTGCTTGCACGATCCGGCGGTCGCGGTGGGCGTGCGCAGCTCACCCTCGACGACCTCGCCCTCGTCGGCGGCCTGGTCGAGCATCGACTCCTCGATGTCGAGGGTCTCCAGCACCGAGCGCAGCACCGAGTCGTCGACCCGGCCCTCGTCCCTGGCGCGCAGGAACACGTCGCGTTCGGCGGCGAGCATCTCCATCCGCAACCGCAGGTACGCCTCGCTCGGCGTCTCCGCGAGCGCGCCCTGCCTGCCCAGCCGCTCCCACGCCGAGTCGGCGCGGTGCCGCACCCGGTCGCGCAGGCGGTCGACCACCTCCGGCGGGTCGTCCGGGCCGGTGATCTCGTCCAGCCTGCACAGCGCGGCCCTTGTCATGTCCTGGAGCAGCGCGGCGCGCTGCAACGCGTCCTCGGCGGGGTCGGGCGCGGGCAGCCGCAGCCGCCGCACCAGCGTCGGCAACGTCGTGCCCTGGAGCACCAGCGTGCCCGCCACGACGACGAAAGCGGCCAGCAGCAGCACGGGCCGCTGTGGGGTGTCCTGCGGCAGCACGAACGCGGCGGCCAGCGTGACCACGCCGCGCATCCCCGCCCAGGCGACAACTGTCGTGTAGCCCCAGCGCCACGCCCGCAGCCGGAACAGCCGCCGCACCACCGCGATCGCGAACGTCCACACCACCCGGGTCACGACCGTGGCCGCGAACACGGCGGCGCAGATGCCCACGAGCTCCGCCCCGCTCAGCCCGCTCTCGGCGACATCGCTCAGGATCGGCCGGATCTGCAACCCGATCAGCAGGAAGACCACGTTCTCCAGCAGGAACTGCACGGTCTGCCAGTTCAGCCTGCTCGCGAGGCGGGACGGCCCGGACAGCAGGCTCGGCGCCTTGTGCCCCATGATCAGCCCGCAGAGCACCACCGCGAGCACCCCGGAGCCGTGGATGGCCTCGGCGGGCAGGTAGGCGATGAACGGCAGGGCGAAGGACAGCGCGGTGTCGGTCACCGAGTCCTCCAGCCGCGCCCGGATCATCGACGCCGCCAGCCCCACGAGCAGCCCGACCAGGACCCCGCCGCCCGCCGCGAGCAGGAAGTCCGCGCCGACCTGCCACAGGCTCACCGACCCGGCGATGGCCGCGATCGCGGTCCGCAGCGCCACCAGCGCCGCCGCGTCGTTGACCAGGCTCTCGCCCTCCAGGATGCGCACGATGGTGCGGGGCATCCCCACCCGCCGGGCCACCGCGGTCGCCGCCACCGCGTCCGGCGGCGCGATCACCGCCCCGATCGCGATGGCCGCCGCCAGCGGCAGGCCGGGCACCACCAGCCACGCGACCAGCCCGACCCCGAACGTGGTGAACACGACCAGCCCGACCGACAGCAGCGCGATCGGCCCCCGGTTGGCCCGGAAGTCGCTGACCGAGGTGGAGATCGCGGTGGCGTAGAGCAGCGGCGGCAGCAAGCCGACCAGGACCACCTCGGGCTCCAGGTGCACCTCGGGCACCCCGGGCACGAACGAGGCGAGCACCCCGACGCCGATCAGGCACAACGGCGCCGGCCAGTCGAACTTCCTCGCCGCCGCGGTGACCAGCAGAACGGTCACCACCAGCGCCACGATCTCCGCAGCAATGAGCACCCGCAGATTATGAACTCCCCCGCCGCGCGACCTCGCCCCACGACAACACACCAGTAACCCCACCAGCAGCGGGACCCCCTCATCGACGCGCGTCGCGTCCCAACCCCCGCCCTCCCCTCGAAGCCCGCCCCCCACCCCCGAAGCCCGCCCCCGCCTCCACCCCCCGAAGCCCACTCACGCGTGCCCCTTTTCGCGTTTTGTAGGCTTAATGCGAAATGAGAGCGCTCTCTCGGACATTAAGCCTACAAAACGCGAAAACTTGACCACGCCAGTCCACGCGCGGCGCATCGCAGAGCTGGGTCGGTCCACGGGGCTACGTGAAGGGCACGGCGCTAGCCACTTTCGTCTACGGTCGCGGCGCCTCTGGTGCGCTGCGCGCGGCGTTCACCGGGGCCGACCATGGCGTGGTGAGAGGAAAGAGCAACCACGACCTGTTCGTCGCGAGCATCGCGATCCTGGTGGCGCTAGGCGCCGTCTACACGGTCAGCCTGCTCCCGTTATGAGGCCCGCGCGGCGGCCCGGAGGATGTTCGCGTGACGACGACACTGAACCTCTGGAAGCAGCGGCTCGGCACGGTTCCGGAGTCGGTGTGGCAGCGGACGGGGCTCGACGTGCTGATCCTCGCCGACAACGATCTCACCGACCTCTCGCCCCGGATCGCGGAGCTGTCGCGGCTGCGCACCCTGGACCTCGGCCACAACCGGCTGACTACGCTCCCGGACGAGTTGCCGACCGTCACCGACTTCCTCTACCTGCACGACAACTGCCTCACGGAGCTGCCGGAGTCGTTGGGGCGCATGGTCGAGCTGCGTTACCTGAACGTCGGCGAGAACCGGCTGACCGCGCTCGCTGACTCCCTCGGCGACCTGCGCGGGCTCATCGAGCTGCGCGCGCAGCACAACCAGCTCACGGAGCTGCCGGAGAGCATCGGCCGCCTCGGCGGGCTCCGCGAGCTGTGGTTGCGCGGCAACCGCATCAGCGGCCTGCCTGGCTCCTTCGCCGGCCTCACCCAGCTGCGTCACCTGGAGCTGCGTGACAACGCCCTCGTCCAAGTGCCGGAGCAGCTGGCCGGGCTTCCGCTGCTCCGGCAGCTCGACCTGCGCGGCAACCAGCTCCGTGCGCTGCCGGACTGGCTGGAGCGGCTGCCGTCGCTGGAGAAGCTGGACCTGCGGTGGAACGACGTCGAACCACACCCCCGGCTGTTCGACGCCTTGGCGCGCAAGGGATGCGTCATCCTGCTGTGAGCGCGTGGGCGGGCAGCCGCCTGGCCAGCCGGGGCAACGCGACCACGGCAACGGCTGAGCACACCGCGACGATCATCCAAGGCAGCCAGACCGACACCGAGAACAACCCCACCACCGCCGGGGTGACGAATCCCGGAACGGTGTACGCGTACTGGAACGCGGCCAGGTAGCGGCCTCGAACCTCCTGCGGGGCGATCTCCACCGCGATCGCGTTCCCCCTCGCCGCGAAGAACAGCCCGCCAACGGAGAGCACCGACGTGGAGGCCAGCACGGCCCCCGGCCGCCACTCCAGGGGAAGCAGCACGGCCACGAGGCTGACGACGCACCACAACGCGACGAGACCGGCGCCGATCGCCATGGCGGTGGTGCGGGAGAACCTGTTGGTGACGCGCAACGCGGCGGTCCCGCCCACGCTCGTCACCGCGGTGTGCAGCGCGAGAGCGGCGCCCGGCAGCCACAACGGTCCGGACAGCTGGTCGATCGCGTAGACCGGGACACCGACCAGGAAGAAGTCCGTGGACAGCGCCACGAGCCCGGTGATCCCGATCAACGCGAGGTACGGCCTGTCGGTCAGCAGTCGCGCCAGAGCGGGCGAGTCCTGGTGCCGTGGCACGTGCTCGACCCGCACCCACGCGGCCAGCAGCACCGCACAGCCGAGGAAGCTCACCGCGTCGGCGGCCACGGCCACCTGGAACCCGAAGGGACCCGCGACCGTGAGCAGGCCGCCCGCCGCCAGCGCCCCGGCGCCGAAGCTGCCCGCGCGGACCATGCCGACCACCGCGAACGCGCGGTCCTTCGACTCCGACCCCGCGACGTCGGCGATCAGCGCGAACAACGAGCTGTAGAACAGCTGTTGCCCGGCGGCGAGCAGCAGCGCCGCCAGCACGACGAGCACGACTCCGTCCGCCACCAGGTACGCGAAGGCTCCGGCCGCTTGGAGCAGCTGCGAGGTGATCACAACCGGCCGCGGGCCGACCCGGTCGACGAACCGGCCGGCGACGGGAGGCACCAGCAGGCCGAACGCGGTTCCCAGCGCCACCACCGTGCCCGCGGTGCCCAGGGGCAGACCGACCACCTGGGTGACGTAGACCAGGGCGAGCGGCAGGAACAGGCCCGAGCCGAAGTTGTCGGCGCCGAGCGCGACCAGCAGCGCGATCCGGTTCCTGCGTGCGGCGCTCAGGTGCTCAGCAACCCTTCCGGCATGCCCTCCAGCTCCACCGCGAGCGCGGACGCGCGCCAGCCGGGCACCTCATGGAACCGGCGCAGCTCCGCGATCCCGCTCAACCAGCCCATCCACCCGCCGTACGGCGGCTTGCCCTCGTCGAAGCCGCTCTGCACGAACGTCAGCCGCGTCACGCCGTCGGACTCGGCCATCTCCCAGGTGGTGGTCATGCCGCCCGGCCACTCCATCGCCATCCGGTTGCCCGGCTCCAGGTCCACGATCAGCGCGGGCTCGTGGTTCAACTCGAAGCCGCCCATGGCCCACCGGCCGCCGACGCGCGGCTCGACGTCGATGTTGGCGCCGAACCACTTCGCGAACACCTCGGGGTCCATCAGGGAGTCGTAGAGCTCCCGCGGCGAGGTGGCGATCACCACCTGCTCCCGCATCACCGGCGAGGTGAAGTCGCACTTCGGCGTGAGCTCGCGGCCTTCCAGGTACTCGACCAGGTTCGCCACGGCCAGCGCCCAGAAGGTGTGCATCAGGCTGAGCGTGCCGACCTCGGCGACCATGTCCGCGAAGCCGGGCAGATCCGTCTGGGACAACGTGAGCAGCGTGGCGTCCGCACCCTCGGCGGCCAGCTCGATGGTCACGACGGTCTCGGTGTCGTCCAGCGTCCAGGTGAAGCTCAGCGTGGTGTCGTCGGCGCGCAGCAGCCGCTGGTGCGGCGCGTCGCCGTCGGGGGTGTGGCGGCCCCAGAACTCGAAGCGGTGCGGCAGCTCCACCTCGGCGTGCTCGGCCAGCCAGACGCGCAGCGCCACCGGGTCGGTGAGCGCGCGGCGCACGTCGGCGACGGGCGCCTCCAGCCGGGCGCGGTGGACCATCGGGTCACTCATCGATCTCCTCCGTGGGGTAGCAGGCGACGGCGAGCTTGAAGGCGTCGCCCTCGGCCCCGCCGTAGCGCGTGAACAGCTCCTGCAACGTGGACCTGAGGTCGTCCAAGAACTCCTGGCGCTGCTCCGGCCGAACCCGGATCTCGCCGGACACCCCGACCGAGGGCAGCTCGCGCGCCGCCGGGTCGAGCCTGGCGACGTCGGCCTGCACCTCCTCCATCAGGTCGAGCAGGTACCCGAGGCCGAGCTCGTCCCGCGTGGCGCGGCTGCCGCCGATCCGGCCGACCAGCCGGGGCGAGAGCCAGTAGGAGCGCGCGGTCGCCTGGTAGCTGCCCTCGGTGATGCCGCGGACCCTGCGCTCGGCGACCTGGGCGACCAAGCCGGCCTCCACCAGGCGTTTCACGTGGTAGTAGACCCGTTGCGGGGTCTGCCCCAGCAGCTGCGCGAGCTCGGTGCAGGTCCGCGGCTCGGCCAGCCGCCGGAGCACCTCCACGCGCTGGGGCTTGAGCAGCGCCTCGGCCTGCCCCAGCTCTTCCAGGTAGAGGACGTCCCTCATCACACAACAGAGTTTTTACGTAAAAATCTGCTTTGTCAATGGCCGCGGGCTGAGCCGCCACGCATGGACGCACCGACAACCCCGGAGTCGCTCAGTGCCGTCAGGGGCGATGTCCACTGTGGACCCATTACCGGAAGGTAGTACGTGCCCCTGCACCTTCGGTCGATCCGCACAGACGTCGGCCCACCTAGGTTGACGACATGAGCTCCAGGGATCAGGTGACCACGACGGCGACGCAGGCGAGATCCACCTCCGCTCGCATCATCGGCTTGGATGTCGCTCGCGGGCTCGCGGTGTTCGGCATGTTCGCCGCGCACACCGTGCCAGGCACTTGGCTCTACACCCTGGCGTCGGGACGCGCGGCTGCCCTGTTCGCGGTGCTCGCCGGGGTGTCGATCGCGTTGCTCAGCGGCGGCACCGATCCCTTCGAAGGTCCGCGCCTGAAGCGAGCGCGGCTGCGCATCGCCATCCGCGCGGTGCTGCTGTTCGCGCTGGGGCTCGCACTGACCAGCCTGCACGTTCCTGCCATGGTCATCCTCGCTTTCTACGGCGTGCTCTTCCTGATCTCGACGGCGCTGCTGCGACTGCGCGCCACGACGTTGATGGTGTTCGCGACCGTGCTCGCCATCGTCGGCCCGGTGCTCTCCTTCTTCCTGCGGAAGGGGATCCAGACCAACCTGATCGGCTACCACCCGGATTTCTCCGCGTTCAGCTCGGCCGAGGGCATGTGGACACTGCTGCACGGCCTGCTGCTCACCGGCGCCTACCCGGTGCTGACCTGGCTGCCTTTCCTCCTCGCCGGCATGGCGGTGGGCAGGCTCGACCTGCACGCCGTGCGCGGCCAGCTCGTTCGAATCGGCGCGGCACTCGCCGTGCTGGGCTACGGCGCGTCGTGGTTGGCGATGAACGCCTTCGGCGCGCTGGCGCACCTGAAGTCGACCCTCCCGCCGGGCGTGCCGCCCGAGGTGCTGGACGTGGTGCTGGAGTCCAACTACGGGGCCGTCCCGACCACCGACCCCGTCTGGCTGCTGACGGCCGGTGCGCACAGCGGCACCTCGTTCGAGATCATCGGCGCCACGGGAGTGGCGCTCGCCGTGATCGGGATCTGCGTGTGGGCCGACCGCCTGCGCGTCCTGCTCACACCGCTGTCGTCGGTCGGGGCGCTCGCGCTGACCGCCTACGTCGGGCACCTGCTGGCGCTGAAGGCCATCGGCCCGGAGCAGCTCGCCTCCATGGCAGCGCAACACCCCTACCTGCCGTGGCTTGCGCTGGTCGCGGGGACAGCGGTGTTCGCGATCGTGTGGCGCCGGCTACTCGGCAGAGGGCCGCTGGAGTGGTTGCTGCACAAGGCATCGACGTGGCCCGCCCAGCGCGTTGCTACGCAAGGGCTCTCTTCGTCAAGGGGCGCGCGCTGAGCACGACACCGCCCAGCGCGGCAGCCGTGGTGATCAGGAACGCGATTCGGAAGTCCCCGTAGTCCGGCGACGCGCCCAGCGCGAGCGTCAGCACGGCAACGGTCAGCGCGCCGGAGAGGTACTGCGAGGTGGTCAACAACGCGCCCGCCGTGCCCTGGTGCGCGTCGGCCACGTCATGCGTGCCGATCACGAACATCGACGTGTAGATCGCGCCGTGCCCGAACCCGCTCAACAAGATTCCGGGAAGCAGGTCGACAGCGTAGGAATCTCCTCGCAGGGCAAGGGCGATCCACAGCAGTCCGACCGTCGCGAGCACGAACCCGGCGGCGAGCACAGCGCGATCACCGAACCGCTTCACGCTCCGCCCGGCGACGACGTTGCCCGCCGTGACCATCAGTGCGAGCGGGAGGAACGCGAGTCCCGCCTGCAACGGCGTGTAGCCCTTCATCGCTTGCAGAAGCAGGGTGAGCAGGTAGAACTCCGACCCGACACTGGCCATGTAGAGCGCCGTCGCGACCGCGCCGACCCGCAACGACGCCGTGCGGCGCAGGACGTGTTCGATCAGCACCGTTCGCGAAATGCGCTCATTGCGGACGAAGCCAACAAACAGCACCACCGCGAGCGCGAGACTCGCCACGGTCGGCGTCGCGCTCCACCCCTGCTCCGCGGCGAGGGTCAGACCGAGCACCAGGGTGAGCACCGCACCCGTGCCAAGTGCCGCGGCGCCGACAGGGACCCGCTCCGCGCTCCGCTGCCCTGAGGCGCCGAACCACAACGCCGCACCCACAGCGCACAACAGCGTCAACGGCACATTGATCATGAAGGTCAGCCGCCACGACACGACGGTCAGCAGCCCGCCGAGGATGGCCCCGGCGGCCAGCCCGGAAGCGCCGACCGAGCCCCACACCGCGAGCGCCCTCCCCCGGGCGGTGCCCGCGGGGAAGGTCGTGCCGATCAGGCCGAGCACGGCGGGTTGCAGCAGGGCTGCGGCCAGGCCCTGGGCACCACGGGCGGCCAGCAGCACGCCGCCGGTCTCGGCGATCCCGCCGACCGCACTGGCCAGGCCGAAGCCGACAACGGCGGCCACGAACAGCGGCTTCGCGCCCAGGCGGTCGGTGAGGCGGCCGCCGACGACCAGGAAACCCGCGAACAGCACGGCGTAGGCGCTGACGACCCACTGCGCCAACGCGGGCTCCAGGCTCAGGTCGCTCGCGACGCTCGGCAACGCGATGAAGATGATCGAGTAGTCCAGTGCGATGAGGAACTGGGCCACCGAGAGCACGGCGAGGGTCGCGAGAGGTCGGTCAATCATGTCGCCATGGTGAAACCTTCACACTAGTGTGAGGGAAAGCCCGGATCGGAAGGCGGTGTTCCGTGCGGATCGGAGAGCTGGCCGAACGCACCCAGGTGCCCACGCGCCTGCTGCGGTACTACGAGGAGCAGGGCCTGCTCTCCCCGGAGCGCGAGGCCAACGGCTACCGCGACTACTCAGAGGCCCTGGTGGACCGCGTCGTGCAGATCCGCGGCCTGCTCGACGCCGGGGTGCCCACCAAAATCATCAAGCAGATCCTCCCCTGCCTGGACACCCCGTGCTCGATCCGCGTCGCCGACGCCTCGCGGGAGCTGGTGGAGACCCTGCGCCGCGAGCACGACCAGCTGGACTCCCGGGTGCGCTGCCTCGCCAAGAACCGCGACGCCATCGGCACCTACCTCAACACGGTCAGCGACCGCTCCCCCGTCACCCCGGACCACCTCGCCCGCGCGGTCGACCTCGCCGTGACGACGCTGCGCCAAGCGCCCGCCGAAGCCTGGGAGGCCAAGGCGGGCACGCTCGACTGGGACTGCTGGGAGACCGTCGAACACCTCAGCGACGACCTCTTCGCCTACGCCGTCCAACTGGGGCCGAAGTCGCCTCCGCTGACCGGCAACGTCCCCTTCGTGTGGGAGAGCCGCAGGCCCGGCGGCCCCAGGAACGCCGTGCACGCCGACCGCTCGGCGGGACCGGAGGGGCTGCTGCAAGTGCTGGAAGCCAGCAGCGCTCTGCTGGTCGCGATGGTCCGCACGGCCCCGGCGGCGACCCGCGCCTACCACAGCAACGGCGTGTCGGACCCCGAAGGCTTCGCCGCGATGGGCATCGTGGAAACCCTGGTGCACACCCACGACCTCGCCGAAGGGCTCGGCCTCCCGTGGGACCCGCCCGGTGGCCTGTGCACCCGCGCACTCGGTCGGCTTTTCCCCGAAGCGCCAACGACAACGCCGCCCTGGCCCACTCTGCTCTGGGCCACCGGCCGCGGTGACCTGCCCGGCCACCCGCGCCGCACGTCGTGGGCCTGGCGCAGCGAACCGCTGACCGACAAGCACGGCTCCTGACACCTCGGCCTCGACATGAACCTCTTGGTCGCACTGGACGCGCCGCTGGAGGAGGGCAGCGCTGCCCTCTGGGCCGGATCCGCCGGGCCACCGGTGACCCCGTCCTCGGCTGGCAGGACACGATGGGAGCGCGCCGCACGGGTTCCGCCGGGCTCTCGGCGCGAACCGGGATGCTGAGATCCCCTGGAACCGCGGGTCAGGAGCCTGCCTGCGAGGCGACCGCATGGGCGCCGAGCTGCTCCAGCGCCAGCGGGTGACGTGGCGCGTGGTCGATGACGACCCGGCGGGTCGCGTTGAGCCGGTCGTCGACGTGCAGCAGTTCCCCGGGGCACAACGCCTGCCAGCCGGGATCGTCGTCCATGCGTTCGCTGGCCACCACGACCGCCGGCTGCCCCGACAAGGCACCGGAACGGACGCGGATGCGGCCCGCCGCGCTGGCGTGCTCAAGGTGCCGTGACCCGAGCGGCCCACCAGCACGGCGCTCCAGCACGAAGAGCGAGTGCACGTCCGGATAGCGCAACGCCCACATCTCGGTCGGACTGATCAGCACGAAGTTGAGCGCGTAGACCGGCAGTTCGGCAGCCATCCACCGGACTGCGGCCTCGATCGCGGAGTTGACGTCGCCATCTCGGATGTCGGCGTACTTGGTGATCAACGCGAAGAGCCGTTCGGAGTCCGTGTCGCCACCGACGAGGTCACGGTAGGCGCCGAGCTCGGCATCCAGAGCCGGAAGGTTCTCGACGACCCCGTTGTGCGCGAACAGCCTTCCGTGTTGCTCGAAGGGATGGGTATTGGGCACGTCGAGCCCGCCAGTCGAGGCGTAGCGAATGTGCGCGACGAACGTGGCGGACTCCAGTTCCCTGGCCTCGTAGGAGAACTGCCTGTCCCGATAGGCGGGCAACGGCTCCTTGAACACCCGTGGTGCGTCGTTCTCCGAGAACACCCCCAGCCCGGTCCCGTCCGGTTCGCGGCGGCTCTGTTCGGCGAGGCTGTCAGGCGCCTCCAGCAACCAGAACGTGGCGCGCACCCGATGCGGTGCCGCGGACAACCCGAACAGTCGGCACATCGCTCAGCTCCCTCGCAACGGTGTCGCTCATCGCTGGCGCTGTACCCGTTGTCCCCCCGGGCAACCGCCGGAGCGGGTTCGACGGAGAAGCCACCTGAACGGCCTCCCACCGAGCGGCGGTGTCCCGGTGGAACTCGCACGCAGCCCGTCGGCGGGTCGACCCGCACCACCCAGGGCGCCGACCCCGCGAAGAAGATCGTGGGCCGTCGTCGACACCCTGGGCCCGCTGCTCGCAGTGCTGGCCACCTCGACCCCGGCATCCGAGGATTCGCAGCAGTGCCAAGGCGTTGGGCGGCCGAGCGCACCCTCGGCTGGCCCATGCTCCGCCGCCGCGTCACCGGGAATCGACCCCGACCTGGCACGCCACCTGAATCCGAACAAGACAGAACTCCCGGGGCCAAACGCCCACTTATGGACGTTCGTGGGGGCGCGGAAGCGTCCATAAGCCCGCGAATGGCCGTGGTGACGGTGGCGTTGAGGCTGTGGTGACGTTTACGGCCGGGGTGGCGTTGAGGGCAGTGCTGCCGCCCCGACTCCGCCGGGTTGCCCCCGGACAATTCTTCCGGACTCGGGCGCGGATTTCCTTGGGCATCCACTACCGCTAGCCCGCTCACCTTTAATGGTGGCGGGCTAGCCGGGGTCGGGTTTTAAAACGGTGGAGCGGGATCCGCTATCGGTTCCGGCTCTCGGACATAAGTGCGTCCCATCGGTGTGGTCCAGATATGGATACCGCCCGGGAGCTGGGTTCGTTTCCACCGCGTGTGATGCTTCATCACATGATGCCGCCGGCACTTCGCCCCGAGATCATCCGCGACCGTGTTCGTGCCATCGAAGGGTTCGCAATGATCCAGATCGCACCGGTGCGCCGGTTGCCGACACCCGATCGCCACACACGTCACATCCCGCGCCCGCACCAGGTCCGCGAGAGCCGCTGACGGACGGTAGTTCGTGCGCCCCACATCCACCGCCACCCCGGTGACGGGGTCGGTGAGGATCCGCTTCCACGTGCCACCCGCTGCGATGTCCCGGGCCACGCCTGCGGGAATCGGCCCATAGCCCGCGAGCATCCCGGGCTCCTGGTCCATCCCCATCAACGTCGTGGCGGGAAGGGTGACCAGGACCTTCACCTCACCCTGCGGCGCACCAGTCTCCTTACCCATCAACAGGTCGAAGGCGACATCGGCGCGGCGCTGGTCCATGGTGCGCTCATCGTCCAGACCTCGGGCGATGCGGTCGATCCGGTCCCACACCAGGGCTCCCTGGAGGGCGGTGAACTGGAACCGCAACGCACACATCGCGTCATCGAGATTGAGCTTCTCCACCCGCCGGGTCCGCTTCTTCTCCTCGTGCCGCCGCGCGGCTGCTTCCGGGTCGATCTTGGCGATCAGGCGTTGGGCGTGCTGCCGGATCCGGCTGTAGTGGTGGGTGCGGGCGTACTCGATCAGCACCGCTTCCACGATCTCCGCCACCACAGCGGTCAACGACTCCAGCTGGTCCACGATCAGCAACGCCTTGCCCTGGTCGATCCGACCCTCCTCCAAGGCGGCGAGGACGGCGGGGCGGGAGGCGAGGTTCTCGGCGTGGTTGATCAGCGTGCTGGCCTTGCGCGAGGAAATCGCCAACAACGCCCCGACCTCATCCCCGAGATACGGGTACTCCGCGAAATCCGTGCTGACCACCAATTCGGCGAGACAGCGAGCCAGGACCGCGTGCGCGCGATTCACCGCACGGTAGGCGTCCTCGATGGAATCGAGGGTCTCGTCGGGGGTCATATTCCTATTCTATCTCGCCAAAAATAGTGATCATGACTCTATGGGGTGAAATGGTGTGCTGATTCTTTCGCTGTCGGCGAACGTGACACTATCGCCGAAGCCGGGCAGGCGCGTAGGGGTGCCTCAGTCGGGGAGGCTCGTGGAACTGGCCAGGGTGTACGGCGGGAGATTGCGGTGGCCATGGTTCCCGGTGCGAGGTGGCGGTTGAGGGGGCTGCGGACACCTCGACCATTGGGGCGGGGCAGGAAAGGGCGTGCCCCGGTCGGGTCGGGACCGGATCAGCGATCCCCCTGTCGCCCGCACGGACGCCGCCTCCAGCACCGCCCGCGACCAGCCGATCAACCCCTGGGAACCGAGGTCATCCGGGCAGAGATGCGGCTTCGCCCGCACCCCGCCCCAGGTCGAGGTGGTGAACCACCGGTGCGCCACCCCTAACGACGGCGGGCACTCACTGGTCACCACAAACACCATCGCCGTGACCACCGCCCACAGCCCATCGGGCACCAACCGCCGCAACAACTCATCCGCTCCCGAAGATCGCACTAGAGGACCGCGCCGAGATCCAAACAAGACATGCACTTAGCGCGAGATGAGAGCACTCCATCCCGCAACAAGGTGACAAAACGCGCAAAACCCGACCACGCCAGCCCGCACGCAGGGCAGCGCGGGTGAGACGAGGGCTACCGCGACCGAACGTTTTCCTTGGATTTCCCAAGCACCAGGGTGACAACAGTCGGCCAGCGCCGAAAGCTCGCGGGACATTCCCGGCGACGGTGGTAAAGTCGGGAACTCCCGGGAAAATACGAACAGATTTCCCTCTTTTGTGCGTCACCTTCGCAGAAGTGGATCTCCCATGCGCAAGTTCGTTCTGGCCGCCGCGGCGTCGCTCGCCTGCGCGACCGGCCTCCTCCTGCCAGCCACCGGCACCGCGGCGGAGTCCGGGCACACCGGAACCGTGCTCGGCTGCGTGAACTACAAGGTCACCGACAAGACCAGGGCCTTCGGCCAGAAGTACTCCAACCTCTACTACAACAACCACTGCGACAAGCAGGTCCGCATCAGGGTCACCTACAAGTTCGACAACCCCAGCGAGCCCGGACCGAACACCTCCTGCATGCTCGCGGTGAAGGCGAAGAAGAAGGGCGACAAGACCTTCGACAGCAGGATCCTGAGCGTCGACGGCATCTCGGGCATCAGGAACTGCTCGTAGAATCCCGCGCAACCGCACATTCCGCTCAGCACGATGTGCACGTCTCCGCAGAACAGGTAAGCATCACACAATGCGTTTGAGAAACAGCCTCCTCATCGGTGCCATCGCCGCGCTCGTGACGACGTCAGCACCCTCCGTCGCCCAGGCGGCGTGCGCCGGCGCGAAGTTGCAGTGGCACAACAGCGACTGGTCGGGCTGCTACGCGAAGGGCAGCCACGACCTCGCGAACAAGACCTCGAAGAAGATCACGGTCAGCAGCGGCTACAAGGCCACCTTGCACTTCCGTGGCACCAAGCCGAACGGCGATCCGGTCACGCGACCCGACACGTACGGCTCCGGCACGCACACGACGCCCATGCACGACAACAACCTGATCGAGATCGTGGTCCGCAAAGCCTGAGGGTCACGCGGACCGGGGCGGTCGCCCTGGAACCGAACGCGGCCACCTGCTCGGCGCCTGACGCCGAGCAGGTGGCCGAGGCACGTCGTTATCGGCTCGCACGGGAGCTCACCGGGTCGCCATCTGGTCCAGCTCCACGAGTGCCACAGCGAGCTTGATGAACTTGTTCGACCCGAGGTCGCGCACCGTCTTGATCCCGAAGGCGGCGTTGAGCTTCTCGGCGTCGGCCGGGGTGATCCCGGCCACCGCGCTCACCGGCGCGGCGAGGATCTCGGCCAGCGACAACCGCTCGTAGGCCTTGTCGAGCTGACTGTTCAGGTTCACCGAAATCGCCATTGACGTCTTCCCTTCACATCGAGTTGTCGATCATGACGACGTCAAGGTAGCCACGGCATTGCCCGAGTCACACCGCCGGAAATGCCCACCTGGTCCGGTTCATCACGAATGCCAAAATGATCACTTCATGGGAGCAACCACCGGGCCGCCACTTGGTCCTCACGCAAGGCGGGCCCGCGAGGAATGCGAGTCCCGCCATTGATGACGCGACCGGCTATCGCGGCAGCGTGGTGAACTCACCGTCCGCGCCGAGCCTGCCCGCCGCGTCCCGGACCACCACGCGCAGCTCGATCCGGGCGCTCGGCAGGCGGGAGAGGTCGGCGAACACCCGGTGCGGCCCGGCGGTGCCGGTGCCCATGACCGTCCACTCGGGACTGCCCGGCACCCTGGACACGAAGCTCGCCTGTGTCTGCGGGACGCCGCCGCCCGCGGCGAGCAGGCCGGTGCCACCGGCAGCCGCAGTTCGGTGCGCTGCACGGTGATCGCCAGCGTGGGCACGATGACGCGGGCGTCCGGACCGGGGCCCGCGGCCGGGAAGTCCAGCCGGAACACCACCACGTCGATCGTGCGCGCCTCCGTGGCCGAGTTCGCCGTGACCAGGTACTCGGGCACTCCGGGCGGCGAATGCGGGATCAGTGCGACGCGCGTTTGGCCTGACGACGCAACTGCAGGATCCGGGCCGCACCCACCAACGCCACCAACAAGGCACCGGCGAGCGCGGCGAACAGCAGCGAGACCCCCAACGGCCACGTGAACGCGCCACCCAGGAAGTGGATCGTCACGTCCGTCAGGTTCTGCAGGATGAACACCAGCAGGAAGGCCAGCACCACGATCGCCACGACCACCGCGACCCAGGTGCCGCTGATCCGAGTCGGCCGCGGTCTCCGCGACACGGCCGGGGCGGGCGGCTCAGCCGGAGGCGTGGGGCCGGCGGTCACCGCCGGGTCCAGCGGAGGGGCGTCTGCGGCGCTGTCGTCACGGGAAGTGCTCACACACGGCAGTATCGGCTCATCCGGGTGTTCCCGCAGCGCAGATCATCCGGCGCGGCGGAGTGAACTCCGAGGGCGGCGGAGCTACCGCGACTGACCCGCCGCGACCGCCAACGTCGGGGCGAAGTGCCTGAGCCCGTTGACGAACGCGGGAGTCCACACCGTCCAGTCGTGGCCGCCGTCGGTGATCCGAAGCTGCGCCGAGACACCGGGCGCCCGGCGTGCCGCGTTGTACAGCGCCGCGGACTCGAAGTCCAGGTCGTGCCGCGCGTCCGCGGGGTCGGGGTTGGCCCACTCGTCGTCGCCGACCGCGATGTAGAGCCGGGTGGGCAGCTCCCCGCGCAGCCGGCTCAGCAGGGCCGGGTAGTTCAGCCGTTGGTAGACCGCATCGTCGAAGAGCCGCTCACCCACACCGTACGCGCCGAACTCGCGCGTCGAGGAGTCCGCAGGGGGCAGTGGTGTGTAGACCGCAGGGGAGAGCACCAACCCGTGCTCGAACAGATCCTGGTGTGCCAGCGCGTATCTGAGCGCACCCGCGCCGCCCATCGAGTAGCCACCGACCACCCGCGCGCTCCGCTGTGGGATCGTCCGCAACGAACTGTCCACATGAGACACGAGGTCGCGGGTGAGCGCGGTCTCCACCGGGCGCCCGCGATCCGTTCCGGTGTAGGCGGAGTCGACGTAGTAGCTGCCGCGACCGCTCCACGGCGCGTCCGGCATGACCGCGAGCACGGGCGGGATCTCCCCGGCGGCGATCATCCGGTCCAGCTCCGGTTTGACCCGAGTCCACGCCGTCATCGTGTCGCCCCGCCCGTGCAGCAGGTACAGCACCGGGTAGCGCCGGGCCGTGTCCCGGTCGTAGCCGGACGGCAGGTACACGGTGTAGCGCACGTCCTCTCCGAGCGCGGCCGAGAAGCCGGAGGCAGTCTTGAGCTGCCCGCCCCGTGACGCCCCGGCCACGGCGCCGTCGTTGCCCAGCAAGGACATCAGCAACAGGACGAGACAGAATCCGAGAACACGCCGCACGCAAGCCTCCGTAGTCCTGGATCACGCTGGAACCCCGACGACACATCGAATCACTGGTGCGCGCCCACTTCGGACAATTCGGCTCCACGCGAAGGATGTCCGCTGTCCTAGTCGCGACCACGATCACCCTCGCGGGCGCTCGACGCCGATGACGAGTTTCTGTTCCACGACAAGCGGATCCGGACCTTCGCCGGTGCCTACGGGGACACCGGAACCGTGGAGCACCGCTGCGGCACCCCGGACGCGCCGCCGCTCAAGGTGCGGATCAGCTATCGGGTGCCCTGAAGCGCGCGGCCGCGGGCGCGAAGCTCGTCGAGCACCACCCGGACCGCTGACAGCGGCGTCGGACCTGCTGGCAAGGCGGCGAAGATGGTTCTGGTGACCGTCGGGACGAGGTCACGAACGACCACGTCGTCGCGCCCGCGGACGGCGAGCGCCGGAAGCGCCGCCACGGCCAGCCCCAGCTCGACGTGGTCCAGCAGCAACGGGTAGCTGCCGTAGTGGCCCGCGATCTCCGGCTCGAACCCGGCTTGCCTGCACAGGCGGGTGACGAGGTCGGACAGGTGGCAGCTGGGCCGGTCCATCACCCACCGCTCCCCCGCCATCGCGGCGAGCTCGACCGTGTCCGCCGACGCGCTCGGATGCCCTTGGGGCAGAACAAGAACAACGGGGTCACCGCCGAGCCGCACGCGGCGGACCTGGTCGTCGACCGGTATCGACCCGTCGCCGAAGTCGTAGAGCACCGCGAGGTCCACATCCCCGCGACGCAGCTCCCGCAGGCTGTCGTGCGGTTCGAGCTCGGTGACCGTGATCCGCAGCCGGGGATGGGACCGCCGCAGTGCCGCCGCGGTGGGCAGGACGAAGGCGCGCACCGCGCTGGAGAAGGCGGCGACCCGGACCTCGCCCACCGGTTCGGTGCGGCGCTCGGCCAGGTCCGCCTCGGCCACCTCGATGGACCGCAGGATCTCCCGCGCGTGCGCCGCGAGCCGCACACCCGCCGGTGTCAGGGTGACCCGTCTGCCGTGGTGCTCCAGCAGCGTCGCGCGCGCTTCCTGTTGCAGGACGGACAGTTGCTGGGACACCGAGGACGGGCTCATCGCGAGCGCCTCGGCCACCGCGCGGATGGTGCCGAGGCTCTCCAGCTGGACGAGCAGCCGAAGCCGCCAGGGGCTGAGCACACGGGCTCCCATCGCCGCGACTGTTCGAGGAGTCCGAACAGCCTGAGCATAAATCATCGATGGACCCGCATGGTCGGACCGACCTAGCGTGACCGGCATGTCGAACTCCGCACGGTTCTGGTCCGACGTCGACAACCACGTGCTCCGCTACGGCGGGGACTTCGTCCCCGAGATCATCGACAGTGCCCGGGGGAGCTACGTCTTCACCGAGGCCGGGCGGCCGATCCTGGACTTCACCTCCGGGCAGATGAGCGCGATCCTCGGCCACTCGCACCCGGAGATCGTGGCCACCGTGCGCCACGGTGTTGCCACGCTCGACCACCTCTACAGCGGCATGCTCTCCCGCCCGGTCGTAGACCTCTCTCGGCGCCTGGCCGCGACGCTGCCCGACCCGCTGCGCAAGACGCTGCTGCTGACCACGGGCGCGGAGGCCAACGAGGCCGCGATCCGCCTCGCCAAGCTGGTGACCGGCAAGTTCGAGATCGTCTCCTTCAGCCGCTCCTGGCACGGCATGACCCAGGCGGCGGTGAACGCCACCTACAGCGCCGGGCGGCGGGGCTACGGGCCGCCCGTGCCGGGCAACATCGCGATCCCGACCCCGAACCCCTACCGCCCCGACTTCCGCACCCCCGACGGGCAGCTCGACTGGCGGCGGCAGCTGGACTTCGCCTTCGACCTCGTCGACGCCCAGTCGGTCGGCAGCCTCGCCGCGTGCATCGTCGAGCCGATCCTCAGCTCGGGAGGGCTCATCGACCCGCCCGCGGGCTACCTGACGGCGCTCCAGGCGAAGTGCCGCGAGCGCGGCATGCTGCTGATCGCCGACGAGGCCCAGACCGGACTGTGCCGGACCGGCACCTGGTACGCCTTCGAGCGGGAAGGCGTCGTCCCGGACATCCTGACCCTGTCGAAGACCCTCGGAGCGGGCCTTCCCCTCGCCGCGGTGATCACCAGCGCGGAGCTCGAAGAGCAGGCACACGAGCGCGGTTACCTGTTCTTCACCACGCACGTCTCCGACCCGCTCGTCGCCGCCGTGGGCAACACCGTGCTCGACGTCCTCGAACGCGACGACATGGCCAACCGTGCCGCCACATCCGGCGCCCACCTGCGAGCGGGCCTGGAAGCGTTGCACGCCAAGCACGACATCGTCGGCGACGTCCGAGGGCGCGGCCTGTTCCAGGGCCTTGAGCTCGTGGTGGACCGCGAGACCAAACAAGGCTCCGACGAGCTCGGCCGCCAGGTCACCCGCCGCTGCTTCGAGCTCGGCCTGCACATGAACATCGTCCAGCTGCCGGGAATGGGCGGAGTGTTCCGCATCGCGCCACCGCTGACGAGCACCGAGCAGGAGCTGTCGGAAGGACTCCAGATCCTCGACCAGGCCCTCACCGAGGTGACGTCCGGCTGACACCGCTCACCTCCGCGCGGCGAGCAGTCCTTCCAGCAAACCGCCCGCCGCGTCCGCTCCGCCCGCAGCGGTCAACGACACCGACAGCTCCTGTGCTCGCTGCCGGAACCTCGGCTGGCTCACCACCTGGAGCACGGCACGGCTGACCTTGCTCGCGCCCGGTCGGCCGGTGCCCAGGTCGACGCCGGTCCCCGACCAGGCGACCCGCCGAGCCACCTCGGGTTTGTCCAATGACGCGCCCGCCACCACCAGCGGAACCCCGGCTCGCACCGCCGCGAGCACGCCGCCCCACCCGCCGTTGGTGACCATGACGTCGACCAGGGGCAGCAGCAGGTCGTGCGGCAGGAACGAGGCCGCCCGGACGTTGTCCGGCAAGGCACCCAGAGCGGACGGCGGGGCACCACCGGTGGTGCAGACGACGAGCACCCGCCGGTCCGCGAGTCCCGAGATCGCGGGCTTCAGCAGGTCGTTCGGGTCTACGTCCAACGTCCCCTGCGTCACGTGGACGACGGGTCGCCCCTCGGCCCGGGCGGCTGCGAGCTCGGGCCACCAGGGCGGGAGCTCGGTGCCGGTGGCGGCAGCGGCGGCCAGCCGTCCGACGAAGCGGAAGTGCGACGGCAGGTCGCCACGGTGGTACTCCAGGCCGGGAACTCCTTGGGCCAGAACGAGATGCGGCGAGTACAGGCTGTCAAGGCCACTGCCCGCCGGTGCGGGTCCTAGCCCCATCGCCGACCGCATGCGGTTGTGCATCGGGTCGGCGAATCGCCGGTACGCGGCCTTGGCGAGACCGCGCAGCACGGCGTCCCGCGCCCGGCCCACCGGGCCGGTCGCGGGCAGGACGGGCATCCCCGCGGGAGGCAGGTCCCGGCTGGTCAGCGACAACGGGGTCACCGCGACTGATGCCCACGGCATCCCGAGCACCTCGCCCGCCAGCGCCGCGCCGAAGGCCAGGTGGTCGCCCACGATCAGGTCGAACGGCTCCCGCCGCGCCTCAGCGAGGATGTCCTCGGCCTGGCCAGCGCCGGTGCCGAACAGCACGAGCTCGGTGTTGGCCTTGCCACCGCGCACCCCTTTGCCGTCCCCGACCTCCGGGAAGGTGGCCGCCAGGTCGGCGTCGTCGAAGTCGGTCGCCTGGGACCAGGCCAGCCACTTCGCGCCGGCGGTGGTGAAGCGCGGCGCGTACTTGGCGCCGGTGTGGGCCACCACCTCGTGACCGCGCCGGACCAGCTCGCCCGCGACGGCGGTCATCGCGCCGACGTGCCCGGCGAAGGGCAGTGATGCCACCAGGATTCTCGGCACGGCCGCGCTCCCGTCAGTGGTCGGCCGTCCCGCCGGGAGGGGGGACGGCCACACCGAGCATGCCAGCGACGCGGCGAAGGACGTCGGCGAAGACCGCGCGGTCGAGCTCGGTCGCCTGGCCGCTGCCCTCGTTGACGACGGCGACCCGGTCCCCGGAGATGTCGACCGAGCAGTTGTTCCCGCCCATCCCCCACTCGTCGAGCCCGGTGTCCTCGGCCGCGGTGAGCATCATGGCCAGGAACGTCGGCGAGTACGCGAGGTCGTCGTGCACCAGTTGGTCGAGCGGCTTGAGGTCCTTGGGCACGATGACCCGGACGCCGCGCTGCTCGTGGTGCACGACCTGGATGTCGGGTGCGGTCATGGTGATGTGTCTCCAGCTCGTCGAGGCAGGGTGAGGGGTAGCGGGTAGAGGCTGCCGATGTCGTCCAGGGTCGCCGCGTCGAAGTCGGTCCCCCGCACCAGGTAGCCCTGGATGACGATGCCTCGGTGCTCGCCCTCCCACTTGCCCGGGACCACATCACCATCGTCGTCGAGGATTCGGCGTCGCGCGGTGAACGCGGCGCGCACCGCGTGCCGGACCTCGTCCTCGGACCAGGTGTCGGGGAAGAACGTGGACCCGCTCCGCTTCCGCGCCGACCGCCCGGTCGTCGTAGGTCCTGTCACCACCGCCCAGTAGACACCGCGGCTATCGGCCGGGTCGCGTTCGCTGATCCTCATGCGGCCGCGGTCCAGGCCGCCGCGCCGGTGGTGGTAGCCGGTCACGCTGGTGTACCGGGAGTGGCCGCGGAAGAGGTGCTCGTCCAGGAAGGCGGGCAGCGGGTCCGGGGGCTCGCGCCCGATGTCCGGCGGGCGCCCGGGCGCGGCGACTCCGAGGATGTCGGTGCAGTACCGGTCCATCCACTCGGCGGCCTGGCGCAGCTGGGCGGCCGCAGTGGTCGCGATCCCCGCCGCGGCTTCCAGGTCCGTCGCGCTCGCGGCGAGCGCGGTCGCGTGCCGCCCCTGGGTGTGGCGGAGCTGAGCCGCCGCCGCTTCCGCGTGCGACGCGGCACGCACGAGGTGCTCGATCGGCAAGCTCGTCGCGATTCCCCGGAGCCGCGCGGCAAGCGCCCGGCATGACGTCATCCCCCAGCCCCCCCGTGCTCCACCGGCTCCCCCGCCGGCCCCACGGTGTCACTGTAGGTCACTACCGCTATACCGACCGCAGCATTTTCGCGTCGGACGCCCCGCTTGCCAGGGCCGGGCGCCCGACGCGGCAACCTCAGCCGTGCGGGTCGAACGGGATCCCGGAGGGCTTGGCCCTCTCCAGCTGCCCGCCGAACGCGCTGTCCTTCAGCCCGAACCCGGCGCTGCCGAAGTCGGCCTGGACCAGCCGGTCACGGATGCCAGGCGGGTAGTGGTCCCAGCCGACCAGCGGCGGGTACTGCCACGCTCCCTTGTGGTTCTCCGGCGGCTCGGTGGCGCTGGCGTGGCGGAACGCGTGCGTGGAGATCCCGTCCTTGTGGTAGACGATCTTCGCGTGCGACCCCTCCCACGCGACCTGGGAGGACGGCCGGGTCTGGTAGTTCCCGTGCGCGGATGTCGAGACGTACTGGGCGCTGTTGTTCCGCACCCACACCACCACGTGCTCGATGTCGTGCCGGTGGCCGCTCTCGATCAGCGGAATGGCCTGGTCCTTCTCGAAGTAGAGGTCGTACATGTACGCGCACCACCCGTTGTTGCACTTGGCGCGCGAGTACGTGTTGGTGTTGTCGAGATCGGAGGCGTCGCGGCAGTTCCCGTTGAGAGCGCCGGTCGGTTTCAGCCCGGGGTTGAGCGTCCCGTCCGGCCCGATCGCGGGAGTGGGATAACAGCCGTCACCGTCGTAGTCGAAGGCCGGCTGCCACCTGAGCTCGTCCGCCGAGGCGCCGCCGGGCAGAGCGCGCGGCGGTTCCGCGAACGCGGCTCCGGGAAGAAGCACGGTCAGAGCGGCGGCGCCGGCAAGGGCACGCATGGCCAACGACAGTCTCCTGGGCCGTCGTCGGCTCCTGCTCGCGTCCCGCATGGTTGGACCTCCCGAGTCGGTCGTGCAGGGTGCGGCGGCTCGACTACGACAATGCTCCAGCGAGGACGGCGGAAAAACCTCCTTCCGGCGAAAGTTCCGGAACCCCGCCATGAACGCCACTCCTCCACGGAGCGCACACCCACCCGGAACCCCTTGCCGCGCAACGCGAACTGCCCCTACCACGGCCGGGGCTCCCACCAGTACGGCCACTCGTCTGGAATCGCGGGGCTGGTCCGCTGTCCCGACGAGCCCCCGCCACCCCCACTTTTCGCGTTTTGTAGGCATAATGCGAAATGAGAGCGCTCTCTCGGACATTAAGCCTACAAAACGCGAAGCCTCTGACCACGCCAGCCGACGAGCGGCGCAGGGGTGGGCTGCCGTTTCTGCAGCCTTAGCCGTTCCTCGGCGTCGCGCCATCGCCCGAACCCCTGGTCGTCGCGTGCCCCCTGGACGACCGTCACAAGGCCTGAGCAGCGGTATGCACCGATGCGGTCACCGAGCCAGGCAGCCGCCGGGGAATGACCGACCTCGGACGTGGGTTGAACCGTCCACACGCCACGTCGACCGAAGGACGACCCGTTCATGGCACGCGAAGCCAAGGTTCCAGGCCCCGACCACCCGATCACCGTGACGCCGTCCTCCGATCACGTCGTGGTGCGCGTGGGCGACCGCGTTGTCGCCGACACGACGAGGGCGCTGGTGTTGCAGGAGTCGACCTACCCGGCGGTGCGCTACATCCCGATCGACGACGTCGACCAGTCGCAGCTGACGCGCACCGACACCACGACCTACTGCCCGTTCAAGGGCGACGCCTCGTACTACACGATCACCGGCGGCGAAGGGCTGATCGACTCCGTGTGGAGCTACGAGCAGCCCTACGCCGCGGTGGAGGAGATCGCCGGGCACGTGGCGTTCTACCCGAACAAGGTCGAGACCACGATCACGCGGGACGAGCGCGCCTGACCTGTCACCGCCGCTCGGCCGCGTGCAGGTCGCTCACCTCGCGGTCGGTCAACGCCCGGTCGACGGCGCGCACCCCGTCAACTGCACCGGACCAGAAGTCGGTCCGCTGTCCCGCGTACTTGCCGCGCCCGACCGACAACGGGCCGGTGCTCACCACGTCGGGGCCGGCCTGCGCCGTGGCGACGCGCTTGCCGTCGACGTACAGCCGCACCTCGCCGCTGGCGTGGTCCCGGACCCCGACGAGGTGGTACCAGCGGTTCAGCTCCGGCGTGACCGACAGGGTGGCCCGTTTCCCGCCTGGCGTGCTGAACGCGAACGCGCCCTGCCCGTACTGGAGGTAGAACGGGCTTTCGGTGCGCCGACCGTCCTGGCTGACGGCGGTGGCGTAGTTTCCGGGCAGCTTGTCCAGCGTCACCCACGCCGCGACGGTGTAGTCGCGGGTCGTGTCGAGCACCGGTGCCGCCGTCTCCGCGAAGTCGCCGTCTCCGTCGAAGGCCAGCGCCGAGCCGCGCGCGCCCTGCACCCAGCGGGTGTCGCCGCGCAGCGTCAGGTCACTCCTTCCGGCGCTGCGGTCGCGGGCAACGGTTCCCCTGCCCTCGTCCAGCGCCCAGTCCCCCTTGCCGGGGAACACGGCGTCCTCCGCGGCGCGCGCTCCGGCGTCGACGACCTTCCGGTTGATCTCGCGCACCGGTCCGGGATCGACCTTGATCTCCCGCCGGTCGTAGGTCCACAGCCCGTTGAGCTCGTTCTCCAGGTCGGTGATCTGGGTGTAGACCGAGCCGGAGAGCTCCGCGCCCGCGGCCTCCAGGTAGTGGGTCCTGGTGTTCTCCACGTACTTCGCGGTCAGCGCCGCCTTGTCCTTCACACCGCTGTAGATCGCCGCCGGAGCGCCCGGCCACATGTGCCCGGGGGTGCGCAGCGTGAAACCGCCGTGCTCACCGTCCATGGCGACGCGCTTCGCGTCGGGGTACGGCGGCTCCTGGTTGAGGTAGTCGTGGTGGTCGAGCACGTCGGCCTTGCCGGAGTCGCCCTTGGAGGCGCAGCAGTTCACGCCGCTGTGCGCGTTCACGACGCGGCTGGGGTCGGCCGCCTTGACGGACTCGGCGATGCGGCCGGTCTCCGCGCGGTCCCATTCGCCCCAGCCCTCGTTGAACACGACCCACCCGATGACCGCCGGTGAGTCGTGCAGCTGCTCCATCGCCCTGCGCCCCTCCGTGAGGAACGCCTGCTGCCCCGGCACCCCGGTGATGTTCGCGGACACGAAGTCCTGCCACACCAACAGCCCCAGCTTGTCCGCGTGGTGGTACCAGCGCGCCGGTTCGACCTTGATGTGTTTGCGCACCGCGTTGAAGCCGAGGTCCTTCTGGGCCTTCAGGTCCCACCGCAGCGCCTCGTCGCTGGGCGCGGTGTGCAGCCCGTCCGGCCAGAAACCCTGGTCCAGCATGGCGAGGGAGAACACCGGCTTGCCGTTGAGCACGAGCTTCCGGAAGCCGCCGACGTTCTCGACGGAGATGGAGCGCATGCCGAAGTAGCTGCCGACGCTGTCGCTGGCGCGGCCCTGCGTGAGGGTGACGTCCAGGTCGTAGAGGTACGGGTCGTCCGGGCTCCACAGGTGCGGGCGGGGAATCCTCAGCGTCAACGGGGTGTTGGCCGCACCGGTCACCGTGCCGACCTTGTGCCCCTTGGCATCCCGGGCCGTCGCGGTCACGCGCGCGGACGGCGAGGCCGACGCCGAGCGGACCTGGACGGTCAGCGTGCCCGCCGCGACGTTCGGCGTCGTCACCACGTCGTCGATGGCCACATCGGGCACGGGCTCCAGCCACACGGTCTGCCAGATGCCGGAGGACGCGGTGTAGACGATGCCGCCGGGGGTGGCCGACTGCTTGCCGACGGGCTGGTCCGGCCCGGTGGTGTCGGTGACGGCGACGATGATCTCCTGCAGACCGGTCCCGCGCACCGCGTCGGTGATGTCGGCGGTGAAGGCGGTGTAGCCGCCGGTGTGCTCGGCGACCTGCTTGCCGTTGACCCACACCCGCGCGTGGTGGTCGACCGCCCCGAAGTTCAGCTTCAGCCGCTGCCCCGAACCGACGCGCCAGTCGGCGGGCACGGTGACGAGCTTGCGGTAGAACATGTGGTCCTCGTGGCGTTCCAGCCCGGAGAGCTGGGACTCCACCGGGAACGGCACCACGATCCGCTCGCCGAGGGTCTTGCCGAACACGGGCCGCTCGCCCGCGGTGGCGGCGGCGAACTCCCAGGGGCCGTTGAGGTTGAGCCACTGCTTGCGCACCTGCTGCGGGCGCGGGTACTCGGGCAACGGGTGCTCGCGGTCGAGCTTCTCGCCCCACGGCGTCAGCAGGCGGTGGGTGGACTTGTTGACCGCGGTGCGCCCGATCCGGGGCACGGCGGCGCCACCGACAGCGAGCCCGCCGGAGCCGTCGTAGGCGAAGCGCACCCGCTGGTCGCGCTGGACGGGCTTGGCCAGGTTGACCACGACACGGGACCGGTCGTCGGCGGCCACGGCGACGGAGGCGACGGGCATCGGGGTGGTGTCGACCTCGACGGCGAGGTGCTTCGCCGCCTGCCCGAGGTCGGTGACGGTGTCCTCGAAGTCCGCGACGAGCCGGAGCCCGTTCTCGGCGACCGTGAGCTCCACGGGGTAGACCTCGAAGCCGGCGGGCGGCGTGAACGCCGACTCCGGCACGATCCGCTTGCTGATCGTGGCGCTGGACCAGCGCAGGAACACGTTGGATCCGCCCGTGTCCTGGAACAGCTCCAGCCGCACGTCGTGCGGCTCGCCGGCCACCAGCCGCACGGGCTCGCTGGTCTGCTCGACGTCCCAGTCCCCCACCCAGTGGTCGATCACCGCCCGGCCGTCGACGAAGAGCCGGAACCCGTTGTCCCCGATCAGCGAGAACGTGTAGTCGCCGGTCTCCGGGGCGGTGATCCGCCCGCTCCAGCGAGCGGTGGTGTGCTCGGCCCGCCCGGTCATCGTCTCGAACGTCGTCGCCAGACCGGGGAAGTCGATGTTCGGGTCGAGCACGACTCCGCCGAGCTGGGCGAAGTCACGGGCTCCCGGGGCCGACATCCGGAAGTACTCGCCCTTCAGGCCGTGCACCGGTGCGGCGGTTCCGGCGGCGCTGGCCGGGGCGAGCCCCGACGGCGGGACGAGGGCGGCGAGGAGCAGCAGCAGGACAGCGGCGAGCGAGCGCAGGGGTGGCCGTGGCATTGCTTCCCTTCCTGACCAGGACAAGGGTGCGAGGTATCCCACAAAGTCGCTCGATTACTAACACGCCAGCAACAGAGTCCACCAGAACCGCACACTTTTCTGTCTCGTCGGGGACAAACCGGACACCAGGGGTGCCCGCCACCAGGGCGATCGGCGTCCACTGTGGACAGCGAGGCCGGGCCGGTCGTCGAACCCGGACATCCGGCGTTCCGACACCGGAGAGCATTCCGGCGAAGAATGCTTACAGGTTTTTATACAGTACCGTAGGCATTCTCGGTTCATTTTCGATACAGCGCGGGTTCATTGGCCGATTTTCGAGTATGCCTTCGCTTGCGAACGCCTGTAACCTGTCGCCGATGTACCTGACCCCAGCGACTTCGCGGCCGTTTTCTCACACGGTTGCGCGCGCGCCGTGGCGCACTTCTCCGAACATTTCAGGAATTGCCAACTTCTGATTCAGGGAGCTCATATGCTGGGAAAGCCCGCCGAGGGCTTGGCGACCGGCGTGGTCGCGTCCTCACCCGTCCCGGACGGGTGCGCCGGGTCGTCGACCGGCACCGAGCGGACCCTCGCGGAGGTGCTGGCCGAGGTCGTCGGCGTCGAGCGGGTACCGGTCGACGGCCACTTCTTCGACGACCTGGGCGCCAACTCGCTGGTGATGGCCCACTTCTGCGCGCGGGTCAGGAAGCGCGGCGACCTGCCGTCGGTGTCGATGAAGGACATCTACCGGCACCCGACGATCAGGAGCCTGGCGGCGACGTTCGCGACCGACGAGCCCACGCCAGCCGAGACGCGGACCCCGGCGCCTGCCGAGGTGGTGGTCCCTGCGAGCACGGCGCGGTACGTCCTGTGCGGAGCGCTGCAGTTCCTGCTGTTCCTCGGGTACGCCCACCTCGTCGCGTTCGTCGGCACCGGTGGCTACCAGTGGATCTCCGACGGTTCCGGGTTGGCCGAGGTCTACCTGCGGTCGGTCGGGTTCGGCGGCGCCGCGTTCCTCGGCGTGTGCGCCTTCCCGATCGTGGTGAAGTGGGTGCTCGTCGGCAGGTGGAAGGCGCAGCGGTTCCCGGTGTGGAGCCTGGCGTACGTCCGCTTCTGGGCAGTGCGGACGCTGGTCCGGACGAACCCGGTCGTCCTGTTCGCCGGAACGCCGATCTACGGCCTCTACCTGCGCGCGCTCGGCGCGAAGATCGGGCGCGGCGTCGTGATCCTGTCCAAGGGAGCACCCGCGTGCCCCGATCTGCTCACCGTCGGCGACGGCACGGTCATCAGGAAGGACTCCTCCTTCTCCTGTTACCGGGCCCAGGCCGGGGTGATCGAGACGGGCCCGGTCACCCTCGGGAAGAACGTCTTCGTCAGCGAGGCGACGGTGATCGACATCGGGACCTCGATGGGTGACGGGGCGCAGCTCGGCCACGCGTCGTCGCTGCACACCGGGCAGGCGGTGCCCGACGGAGAGCGCTGGCACGGGTCTCCTGCCCAGCGCTGCGATGTGGACTTCCTGGTGGTTCCGCCCGCCGCGTGCGGCACCGCGCGCAGGGCGGTCTACGCCGTCATGCAGCTGCTGAGCGCCCTGGTCCTGTACCTGCCGCTCTCGGTCGGCGGCGTGCGCATGCTGCTGACGGAGTTCCCGGAGCTCGGCGGCCTGCTGACGTCCAGCTCTCCGGCCTTCGCGAGCTGGGCGTTCTACCGTGACGCCCTGGCGACCTCCGCGGTGCTGCTCTTCGGTGCCGTGCTCATCGGTCTGCTATTGGTGACCGCCGTTCCTCGCGTGCTCAACCTCGCCATCACTCCCGGCAAGGTTTATTGCCTTTACGGATTTCACTATTCGGTTCACCGGACGATCACGCGCTTGACGAACATAAGGTTCTTGACGCGCCTTTTTGGCGACAGTTCTTATATCGTCCACTATCTCCGCGCCCTCGGGTACGACCTTTCTCGGGTGCGGCAGACGGGGTCGAACTTCGGCACCGAGGTGAAGCAGGAGACCCCGTTCCTGAGCTCCGTCGGCAGCGGGACGATGGTCGCCGACGGATTGTCGATCATGAATGCCGACTTCTCCAGCACGTCCTTCCGGGTGGCTCGGACCTCGATCGGCTCGCGGAGCTTCCTCGGGAACCGGATCGCCTACCCCTCCCAGGGCCGGACCGGCGACAACTGCCTCCTCGCGACGAAGGTCATGGTCCCCATCGACGGCGAGGTCCGGGAGGGCGTCGGGCTCCTGGGGTCGCCCAGCTTCGAGATCCCTCGGTCGGTCGAGCGCGACAGCAAGTTCGACCACCTGAAGAACGGGGAGGAGTTCCGCCGCGTCCTCGCCGCCAAGAACCGGCACAACGTGATCACGATGGTGCTGTGCCTGCTGTCGCGGTGGATCTACTTCTTCGGGCTCGTCCTGCTCGCCTGGGGCACCGGTGAGCTCTACCCCTCGTTCGGCGCGTCCGCGATCGCACTGCTCAATGTCCTCGCCCTGGGGTTCAGCGTCGGCTATTTCGCGCTGCTCGAACGGACCGTGACGGCATCGCACGCTTTGACACCGCTGTACTGCTCGATCTACGACCTCCGATTCTGGCGGCGTGAGCGCTACTGGAAGGTGCCCGCGGAGACCTACCTCCAGGCCCTGAACGGCACTCCGTTCAAGAACGTGCTCTGGCGGATGTTGGGTGTGCGGATCGGCCGCAGGGTCTTCGACGACGGCTGCTACCTGACGGAGCGGACGCTCGTCAGCATCGGGGACGACTGCACCCTCAACGCGGGCACGGTCATCCAGTGCCACTCGCAGGAGGACGGCGCGTTCAAGTCCGACCGCAGCACGATCGGCGCGGGCTGCACTCTCGGAGTCGGTTCCTTCGTCCACTACGGCGTGACGATGGGCGACGGCGCCGTGCTCGGCGCGGACGCCTTCCTCATGAAGGGCGAGGAGGTGCCCCGCGGCGCGCGGTGGAGCGGCAACCCGGCCAGGGAGATCCGCGCCGAACGGCTTGAGCCGAGCACGTCACGCGCCTGACGACGAGCGCCTGCCGCCGACTCGTCCGTCCTTTGTGGACTTCGGCCGCGTTCGCCGTTCACCGCGCCCTCGTGACAGCGACATCTTCGTGACAGCGACATCTTCGTGACATGTGATGTGGAGGAGAACCCCATGGGAATGCCAGCGGAGGCCGGCCGGGAGTACTGGCGCGGCGTGCTGGCCGCCGGTGGGTTCACCGCGGTCCCGCGGTGGACTCTCGATCCGGTGACCGGCGTCGCCGAGCACGAAGCGCCGATCCCCGACGACCTCGTCGCGCGGTTGCGGCGGCTGGCGACCGAGCTGGCGGTGCCACTGCGCACGGTGCTGCTGGCCGCACACGCCAAGACGCTCGCGGCACTGTGCGGCGAGCACGAGGTCACGACCGGCTATGCCGCCGTGGAGGGCGGCCCGGCGTTGCCCTGCCGGCTGAGCACCGAGCCCGGCTCGTGGCGCGCGTTGCTGGTGGACGTCCACCGGGTCGAGGCGGAACTGCTGTCGCACAAGGACTTCCCGGTCGATGACCTCATGAGCGAGCTGGGGCTCACGGAACCGGCGTTCGAGACCGTGTTCGCTCCGGCCACCACCACCGGTGACCTCGCCGCGAGCACGGTGCTGCGGGTGGAGATCACCGACCACGACGGACAGCTCGTGCTGCGGCTGCGGTACCGGACCGACGCGCTCGACGCGGACTGCGCGGGCAGGATCGCCGGGTACCACCTCACCGCGCTCTCGCTGATCGCAGCCGATCCGGACGCCGAGCACGGGCGGCAGAGCCTGCTCTCCCCGGACGAGCTGCGCTTCCAGCTCGAAGGGCTCGCCGGACCGCACCGAGAGCTGCCGGATCTCCGGTTCCACGAGCTGTTCGAGCAGCGGGTGCGGGCGCACCCGGGCGCTGTCGCGGCCGTGCACGGCGACCGGCGGTGGACCTATCACGAGCTCAACGTCCGGGCGAACCGGTTGGCACGGGCCATGCTGACGCGCGGGCTGCCCCGGGAAGGTGTCGTCGCGGTGGTGACCGAGCGCAACCTGGACTGGATGGCCGCCGTCATCGCGGTCTTCAAGGCAGGTGGCGTCTACCTGCCGATCGAGCCGCACTTCCCGGCCGAGCGCATCGCCACCACGCTCTCCCGCGCCGGGTGCGAGCTCGTGGTCACCGAGCCCGGCAGCACCGGCGCGCTCTCCGAGGCGCTCGACGTGCTGCCAGGGGTCCGGACGCTGTTCGTCGACACCGCCTACGCGGAGGACCACCCCGTCAGCGACCTCGGTGTGGAGGTCGCGCCGGACCAGCTCGCCTACATCTACTTCACCTCCGGTTCCACCGGCGAGCCCAAGGGTGCGATGTGCGAGCACCTGGGGATGCTCAACCACCTCTACGCCAAGATCGACGACCTGGGGATCGGCGAGGGGCAGGTGGTCGCGCAGACCGCTCCGCAGTGCTTCGACATCTCCTTGTGGCAGCTGGTGTCCGCGCTCCTGGTCGGTGGGCGGACCCTGCTGGTCGAGCAGGAGGTGGTCCTGGACGTCGAGCGGTTCGTCGACAAGATCACCAGCGGTCGGGTCACCGTGCTCCAGGTTGTGCCGTCCTACCTCGAAGTCGTGCTGTCCTATGTGGAGCAACACCCTCGTGAGCTGCCCGACCTCCGGTGCGTCTCGGTCACCGGTGAGGCGCTGAAGAAGGAGCTGGCACAGCGCTGGTTCGCGGCGGCGCCGCGGATCAAGCTGGTCAACGCCTACGGGCTGACCGAGACCTCGGACGACACCAACCACGAGGTCATGGACCGGGTGCCGGACTCCGACCGGGTCCCGCTCGGCCCCCCGGTCGGCAACGTGCGGGTCTACGTCGTCGACGAGCACCTGTCGCCGGTCCCGCTCGGCGCCCCTGGGGCGATCGTCTTCTCCGGGATCTGCGTCGGCCGCGGGTACGTCAACGACCCCGAGCGCACCGAGGCGGCCTTCACGACCGACCCGCACCGCGAGGGCCAGCGGCTCTACCGGGGCGGCGACTTCGGCCGCTGGCTGCCCACGGGCAAGCTGGAGTTCCTCGGTCGCCGCGACACCCAGGTCAAGATCCGCGGCTTCCGGATCGAGATCGGCGAGATCGAGAACACCCTGCTGCGGGTGCCAGGAGTCCGCGACGGCGCGGTGGTGGTCGCCGAGCGGGCCGGGCGGGGCAGGCACCTGATCGCCTTCTACGCGGGCCCCCGGGCCCTGGACGCCGGTGACCTGCGGGAGCGGCTGGGCGGGTCGCTGCCCGAGTACATGGTCCCGTCCGCCTTCTACTGGCGGGAGAGCCTGCCGCTGACCGGCAACAGCAAGATCGACCGGAAGGTGCTGACGGCGCTCGCCGCTGACCTCGACATCGCCGGGGCGGACTACCACGCGCCGGGCTCGCCGACCGAGCGACGGCTGGCGGCCGCGTGGGCGAAGGTGCTCGGCATCCCCGAGGAC
The DNA here is from genome assembly GCF_042429765.1 of Allokutzneria oryzae. Classification (NCBI taxonomy): domain Bacteria; kingdom Bacillati; phylum Actinomycetota; class Actinomycetes; order Pseudonocardiales; family Pseudonocardiaceae; genus Allokutzneria; species Allokutzneria oryzae. The sequence goes on from NZ_JBHLZU010000003.1 coordinate 180,723, forward strand.
CAGGTCAGCAGGCGGGATCACTTCTTCGACCGGGGCGGCACGTCGCTGTCGGCGGTGAAGCTGGCGATCACCCTGGACCGTGCGGTGTCCCTCAAGGACATCACAGGACATCCGGTCCTCGCGGATCTCGCCGACGTGGTGGATGGCAGGTCCGCGCGCGGTTCCGGGCTGCTGCAACCGCTGTCGGAGCCGGGATCCTGCGGCGATGCCCTGGTGTGCTTTCCGCACGCGGGCGGCAACGCGGTGAACTTCCGGCCGATGGCAGGGGCGCTGCGGGACAGCGGGCTGGCCGTCTACGCCGTCGAGCTGCCCGGTCACGACGTGGCCGCCGACAGCGAGCCGTTCGCGCCGCTGGCCCGGGTGGTCGAGCAGGTCGTCGGCGAGATCACCCGCCTCGGCCTGACCGGGATCCTGTTGTGGGGCCACTCGTCGGGCACCGCGTTCGCCGTGGAGACGGCGCGGCAGCTCCAGCTGCGCGGTGTCCGGGTCCGGCGGATGTTCCTTGGCGCGCAACTGCTCGGTGCCGCTTCCGAGCGGCGCGCGGCCATCACCGACCTGGAGGCGCAGCGCTCCGAGTTCATCGGTGCCGCCCACCGGCACGACTGCCTGTCCGCGCACCGCTACTTCGCCGACGTCCTGGACAACCCGCCAACGGAGCGGTTGTCCGCGCCGGTCACCGTGGTCGTCGCCCGCGACGACCCGAGCACGGCAGAGTTCCCGGAGCGGCACCTCGACTGGCGACTGCTGGCCGAGCACGTGGACCTGCACGAGCTCGCTGGCGGCGGCCACGACTTCCCGCGCACCCGTCCGACCGATGCGGCGCGCGCCGTGCTGTGCGCGGCCGCATCGCCTGCTCCGTCCTGAGTGGACTCCTCGAACGGGCTTCTTGAGCAGACTCCTTGAGCAGAAAGGAAATCCCGATGTCGTCCTTATCCCCGGTGTCGCAGCTCGACGTGGAACTGCGACCCGGCTCACCCCCGTTGCTCCGGGCCGAGGACGCGGGTGACGCGCCGGGCTGGGCCGCCGACCACCGGGACGCGTTGCGCGGCGTCGTCGCCGAGCACGGTTCGGTCGTGGTCCGCGGCCTCGGGCTGCGCGAGCCCGCCGAGGTCGCCGCCGTCTTCCAGCGGCTGACCACCGCCCTGATGACCGAGAGGGAGGCGTTCGCGTCCCGGCGGAGCTACTCCGAGGGCGTGTACTCGTCATCGACGTGGCCGTCGAACCAGCAGATGTGCATGCACCACGAGCTGAGCTACACCCTTGAGTTCCCGGGCCTGATGCTGTTCGCGTGCCTGAGCACGCCCGAGACGGGCGGGGCGACCGCGCTGGCCGACTCGCCGACCGTGCTCGACTCGCTGCCCACCGCGCTGGTCGAGCGGTTCGAACGGGAGGGCTGGCTGCTCACCCGCAACTACAACGACGACATCGGGATGTCCTTCGCCGAGGCGTTCGGCACCGGGGACCGCGGCGCCGTTGAGGACTACTGCCGCGCCAACGCGATCGAGTTCGCCTGGCAGCCAGACGGGAGCCTTCGCACCCGGCAGCGCCGCAGCGCCGTGGTGAACCACCCGGTCACCGGTCAGCGCTGCTGGTTCAACCAGATCGCGTTCCTCAACGAGTGGACGATCGAGCCCGAGGTGCGGGAGTACCTGGTGGACGTCTACGGCGCCGACGCGTTGCCGTTCAACACCTGTTACGGCAACGGCGACCCGATCAGCGAGGACGTCGTGCTGCTGCTCAACGAGGTCTACGCGGCCAACACCGTGCGCGAGCCGTGGCGGCCCGGCGATCTGATGATCGTCGACAACATCCGCACCGCGCACAGCAGGGAGCCCTTCGAGGGACCGCGCGAGGTGCTCGTGGCGATGGGCGACGCGGTGCGCCTCGCCGACTGCGCGCCGAGTGTCGAGGTGGCCGCCGGGTGAGCACTCTCCGTTCCACGGCACCGGCGACGCCGGAGCCCGCGGCAGTCCCCCCGTTCGCGGTGATCTCCGGCGCGCAGGTCCAGCGCGCGCTGCTGGGGCGCGAGCGCCAGGTCATGGAGCTGGTCGAGTCGGCGTACCGGCTGCACGGCGCCGGTGACTCGGTGAACCCGCCGTCGTACTTCCTGCGCTTCCCCGACCGGCCGTCGTCCCGGATCATCGCGCTGCCCGCCTCGCTCGGCGGGCAGGTGCGGGTGGACGGGCTGAAGTGGATCTCCAGCTTCCCGGGCAACGTGGCGGCGGGCATTCCCAGGGCCTCGGCCGTGCTGATCCTCAACGACCACGAGACCGGCTACCCGTTCGCCTGCCTGGAGAGCTCGATCATCAGCGCCACCAGGACGGCCGCGTTCGCCGCGCTGGCGGCCGACCGGCTCACCAGGGGCAGGCGCCGCCCCACCCGCGTCGGGTTCTTCGGGGTGGGGCTGATCGCCCGCTACCTCCACACCTTCCTGGCGGGCACCGGCTGGTCCTTCGACGAGATCGGCGTGCACGACCTGTCCGCCGACAACGCGGCGGGCTTCCGCGGCTACCTGGAGCGGACGGGCGTCGGCGGGCACCGGGTCACCGTGCACGACAGCCCCGAGCGGCTGATCCGCTCCAGCGACCTGGTGGTCTTCGCCACCGTCGCGGGCGAGCCGCACGTCAACGACCTGTCGTGGTTCGACCACAACCCGTTGGTGCTGCACGTGTCGCTGCGCGACCTCGCACCGGAGGTCGTGCTGGGCTCCACCAACATCGTCGACGACGTCGAGCACTGCCTGAAGGCCGACACCTCGCCGCACCTGGCCGAGCAGCTCACGGGCAACCGGGACTTCCTCACCGGCACGCTGGAGGACGTGATCGCCGGGCGGGTGTTCCTGCCGACGGACCGGCCGCTGGTGTTCTCGCCCTTCGGGCTCGGCGTGCTCGACCTCGCCGTGGGCAAGTTCGTCCACGACGAGGTGGTCCGCTCGGGCGAGCTGTGCGTCGTCGACGACTTCTTCCACGAGCTGCGCCGGTACGGATGAGCGGCCGAGTGCTCTGCCACAACAGAGGGAGGCCATCGTGCCAGTCATATCCGTCCCCCAGGACTTCAACGTGGAGGAGCTCTACATCGACCTCCGGCAGGTCGTCGGGCACTCGCTGTACCTGAAGTGCGAGGGCTTCAACTTCGCCGGGTCGATCAAGATGAAGGCCGCGACCGAGATGGTGGAGGCGGCGGAGCGGACCGGGGTCCTGCGGCCGGGCTCGGTCCTTGTCGAGTCCTCGTCAGGGAACCTGGGCGTGGCGCTGAGCATGATCGCGGCGAGCAAGGGCTACGAGTTCGTGTGCGTGACCGACTTCCGCTGCAACCTCTCGACCCGGCGGCTGATGGAGGCGCTCGGCAGCCGGGTGCACGTCATCTCCGATCCGGGCGCCACCGGTGACCTCCTGCGCGCCCGGATCGACCACGTCACCGCGCTGTGCGCCTCCGACCCCCGCTACGTGTGGCTCAACCAGTACGCCAACCCGCACAACTGGAAGGCCCACTACCGCAGGACGGCACCGGCGATCGCCCGGCAGTTCCCCCGGCTGGACGTGCTGTTCGTCGGGACCGGGACCACCGGGACCCTGATGGGCTGCGCGCGCTACTTCCGGGAGTGGCACCGACCGGTGCGGGTGGTCGCGGTGGACAGCGCGGGCTCGGTGACCTTCGGTGGCCCGCCGGGCCGCCGGATGATCCCCGGCCTTGGCACCGGTGTCCGCCCGGCGCTGCTCGACGAGTCCTATGTGGACGAAGTGGTGCACGTCGAGGAGGCGGACACCATCCGCGCCTGCCATCGCCTGGCCCGCAGCGGGTTCCTGTTCGGGGGCTCCACCGGCACGGTGGTCAGCAGCGCGGTGGACTGGCTGGCCCAGCACGACGCGCGCGAGCTGACCGCGGTGGCCATCGCCCCGGACCTCGGCGAGCGCTACCTCGACACCGTCTACCAGAACACCTGGCTGCGGGACATCTACGGCGAGGACGTCCTCCGCTCCGACGAGGTGACCGCCGGCGGCCGGAGGGCATGAGCCCCCGCCACCACGGCGGGACCCGGTCGCTGGGTCTCGCCGTGGTGGTCGGTTCCCAGCAGCCCAGTAGTGCTCAGCCGCTGGTCAGGAGCCGTTCTCCGCGGGTTAAGCCGGACTGTTCACAGTGAGCCCATGACCGCTGGTCCGGCTGAGGCAAAGCACTCCTGGATGCCGTTCTCCCCCTGCGGAACGTGGTGCCTTCCGGTCGAGGGCACTCCGCTCACCGTGTCGCCGGGCCGCCAAGCGCTGCGGTTGGCGACGCTGCTGGCGGTCGTGCTCACCGCCCCGTTGTGCGCACTGGGCCTGGCCGTTCTCGGTCCACGCGGGCGGGCGGCGGTGACCCGGTTGTGGTTCCGGGCGGTGCTCGGCTCGCTCGGTGTGCGGCTGCGGGTCTACCGACCGGGCACGCTGACCGTTGCACGCCAACAACAACAGCCTCGGGGCAGGGGTGTGCTAGTGGTCAGCAACCACACTTCGTGGCTGGACATCGCGGCGCTCAGCGCGCTCCAACCCGTCCGGGTGCTCGCCAAGGCCGAGGTCCGGACGTGGCCGATCGTCGGAGCCCTGGCGGCGCGGGCGGGCACGTTCTTCGTTGACCGGCAGCGGTTGTCCGCGCTCCCCCGGACCGTGGCCGACCTGGCGGAGGCGCTGCGCGGCGGTGTCTCGGTCGGTGTCTTCCCCGAGGGCACCACCTGGTGCGGGCGGGCCTCCGGCCGGTACCGGCCCGCGGCGTTCCAGGCCGCGATCGACGCCGGAGCACCGGTCCGTCCGGTGGCGTTGCGGTTCGTGGTCGGCGACCAGCCCACCACGGCGGCCGCGTTCCTCGGTGAGGAGACTCTGCTGACCGCCCTGCTGCGCACCGCCGCGCTGCGCGGGCTGGTGATCGAGGTGTCCGTGCTCCCGCTGATCGACCCGGACGGGCACAACCGGCGCTCGCTCGCCGAGGCGGCGAAGACAGCGACGCTCGGACAGGTACCGGAACAACGGCACAGCCGAACCGCTGCGTCAGCGGCGTGAAGCAGGTGCCGTTCCGGTGGGCGAGGGGCAGCTGCCCAAGTCACCCTCGTTGAAGACGGTGGACTAGTTCGCGTGTTCGGTGTGCACGCGTCGACATGAGCCGGCCCCTGGAACCGGCGGATGTCGATGGTGCTGTCTTCACAAGCGGCCACCCAATTCAGTTTCGCGCTATCGGCGAACGTGCTCACGTCGATGGGCCTGTGCTTCTCGCCGTCGGCGGGGTAGACCAGCGGCGCGAGTGACAATGTGAGCCAAACCACCACAAGAATGGCCGCACCCACCTCGCACTCGGACTCCCGGCGCGAGCCCTCCCGCAGCACCCACACCCAGATCTACCTGGACAAGCAGGGCGAACACCTGACGCGAACCGCTCAGCTCCCGGGAAGCCCGGCGACGCGCGGAAGTCCACTCGATCGAGCATTTCCCACCGCTCAGCACCGCGCGGAAACAATGCCAACCGCCATCTTGGCAACCATTGGCCGACTTTCACGAATTTTCTTTAGTCAGATGCCCTACTGCTTCCCGGTGACGGCGACGCAATCGTCTAGAGATGCGCGAATCCGCACGACGGCGACCATCCATCTAGAGAAACTCGCCGAAGGGTGCCGTTTCCGGATCGGACTGGATTGCGGCAATGATCACTGGTACAAAATGCATGGAGATCGCACCGCCACAGGATTCCCACACACGGGTTCAATACAAAGCGATGGGGTTCGCCCCTTGTCCGCGACACCGAGAATATGAACCACGCGAGGATCGCCCTTATGAAGAAGCTGGTTTCAGCAGGTCAGACCGGCCGCACCGAGATAGCACCCCGAGGCGGCGCACTGTCGAGGCAAGCAGGACCGCGCAATAGCCAGCACGTACTCGAATGGACCAACGTCGTCCGCGATTCGCAAGGTCATGTCTGGCTGTTTCGCACGCAGTGCGAGCGGCTGGGGGCGACGAGCCCGGAGCCGTCGCCGCGCAGGGCTCGCGTCGTGCTCGCCTCCACCAACAGCAGGCCATGGCGCGGCGCGATCGAAAGCACCGGCCTGACCGCCATCCTGGGCACCTGGTTGGCCGTGCTGTGCCGCCGGCGGCACGGCGGCGCGAACGGCCTGGCCGCGGTTCCCGGTCTCGCCATGCAGGGAGCACTGCAGCTCGGCCCCGCGCTGGGCGGCCCGTTCGTCAAGGGGCTGGACAGCAAGGGGAAATCCCGCAAGCGCGGGGCGGAACGCGGCAAGCGCCCGACCGGCTTCTTCCGGCGGCTGCTGCAAGCAGGCCGCGTCACGAGCACCACATTCGACTTCCAGTAAGAGCCGCCCGACCGGGCCGGAGGCTTCGGCAGTGAGGAGGAGACGCCGCCCACGTGTTGCCACACCGGGGAATGGTGTGGCAACACGGGACTGACGCGCCCGGGTCGGCGACGGCCGTTCCGGGTCGGCGGAAGTGGGCACTCCGGACCGGTCGCAGTAGCACGGTTCGCGCGTGCGGCGATCCTTGTTCGCCCTGACCGTCACGAGCGTGCTGGTGGTGGCCGGACTGACGCCCGTGCCGCGCTGCGGTGCGCCCGCGAGCTGCCGCCGTCGGGGTTTTCGCGTTTTGTCACCTTGATGCGCAAAAGAGCGCTCCCATTTCGCATTAAGCCTACAAAACGCGAAAAGAGGGCACGGGTGGAGGGCTCCGGGTGAGGAGGCGGGAGGAGTGGAGGTGGGATCGGTGGAGGTGGTGAGAGGGGCGGTGAGAGGGGCGGTGAGAGGGGGTGGAGGTGAGAGGAGTGGAGGTGGTGAGGCGGGAAGTGGTGAGGGGGTGGTGAGAGGGGCGGCGGGGTGGTGTCACGCGGTGCGGGGCACGGCTTAGCCTGGTGCTCGATCTTTCCCGTCGCCGCTGCTCTCCGGAGGACTGCTTTGACAACCGACACCCTGACCGCGGTCGTCACCGGTGCGGCGAGCGGGATCGGACGGGCGCTGGCCGAGGCACTCCACGCCAGGGGCGCCCGCCTCGTCCTGACCGACATCGACGGCGACGCGCTCTCGGCGACGGCGACACGGCTCGGCGCGACAGCCGTGGCCGCCGACGTCGCCGACCCGGCGGCGATGAGCGCTCTCGCGGCGCAAGCCCCGCAGGCGCGCCTGATCTGTCTCAACGCCGGAGTGGTGGGACAGCAACTCGGCGCGCCGTGGGAGGTCACGCCCGAGGACTGGAACCGCGTGTTCGACATCAACGTCGGCGGTGTCGTCAACGGCCTCCGCGCGTTCGTGCCGCAGCTTCTCGCCGCGGGCGAGCCCGCGAACGTCCTGATCACCGCGTCGCTGGCCGGGCTCACCGTCTTCCCCGGCGGTGGGGCGTACGGCCCGTCGAAGCACGCCGTCACCGCCATCGCCGCGCACGCTGCCATGGCCCTGGCTGACACGCCGGTGCGCGTGAGCATGATCTGTCCCGCTCTCGTCGCCACGGGCATGTCATCGGAGGGAGTCGAGCCCTCGGTTGTCGCGGCCGAGGCGCTTCAGGCCATCGACGACGGCGTGTTCGCCGTGGCACCCGGTGAATGGCACGAGGCCGTCGTCGCGCAGGCCGGGCAGATCGTGTCGGGGCGCCAGCCCACTCCTCCCGCCCCACGGTCGGCATGACTCACAACAGCCCCTGACCTGCGTTCAGCGTGCCGAAAAGTGGCGGCACCGAATCGGATTACCTTGGCAGCACGACCGCTGAGCACGCCGTGACGGTCACCTGGTGGGCGTTGGTATCGAGCGCGCCCGCAGGAGCGGGATCGGGCGTCGGCACGGTTCGGCCACCTGAAACGCCTGCGCGAGAACGGGATCACGGTCGATCAGGTTCTGCAGGTCCGTCCCGATGGGCAACATCAGCTGCAGGACCATGCTGAACTGCACCGTCTGTGCGCGGTTGAGCAGATCCGACCCGCTGCCCGCCGACCGCTCCGTCTCCCGCATTCCGCGCAACGCCTTGTCGACCGAGCTGAGGTACGCGCCCACCACCTCGTCCCCTCCGGCGACCGGGGACCTGCCGATCCCGGCGAACGCCTCCCGCAACGCCTGCGTCTGCGCGGTGACGACCCTGACATGCTCGGCCAGCTCGTCGTGTGGCGGAACCTTGTCGTGGTACTCGCGCAGCTCCTGCATCGCGCTGTCACCCTGGCAGACCTTGCCGACCCACGTGATCATGTCGAGCGTCGGCGTCGTTGGGGCCAGCCGCGGAGCAGGCGGCGGTGGCGCGGAACACGCGGTCAGCACCGCCACCGCGAGCAGCAAACGTTTCAGGGCCATGGCATTCACTCCTAGCGGATCACCTTGGGAGGAGTCCCGGGCAGCTCGCGTCGCCCAGTGGCATTGGTGCCTCCGGGTCTTCCTCCCGCACATGTGTGACGGTGACGGCCGCGAGCATTGCCGGGGCCGATGCGCCGGTGGGTGAATCCACGGCGTCGTCAGGGACGCGGACCCGCGCGCCCGTGAACGCCCAGAACGGAGGCCAGTCATGACGAGGAAAGGCCACATCCACGTCAACGGCATCGATTTCACCTACCTGGAGGCAGGACCTTCCGACGGGCCGCTGGCGTTGTGCCTGCACGGTTTCCCCGACCACGCGCCGACCTTCACGCGGTTGTTGGGCGAGCTGGCCGAGGCGGGCTACCGCGCCGTGGCGCCCTGGATGCGCGGCTACTCCCCGACCGGCCTCGCCCCGGACGGCCACTACCAGTCCGCGACGCTCGCCCTGGACGCCGTCGCCCTCGTCACTGCGCTGGGGCGCGGCGGAGGGTCCGGCGCCGACTCGGTGGTGATCGGCCACGACTGGGGAGCGGTGGGCGCCTCGGGCGCCGCGGTGCTCGCCCCCGAGCGGATCCGGACGATCGTGAGCATGGCGCTGCCCCATCCCGCTGTGGCGCTGGCGAAACTCGGCGGCGGGGACTTCGCCCAGATGAAGCGCGCCTGGTACATGTGGTTCTTCCTGACGGCGGGCGGGCCCGAGGCCCTGCTCGGCGCGCCGGGCGGTGACCTGGTCGAGTTCCTCTGGCACGACTGGTCCCCCGGTTTCCGGCTCCCGCGCGCCGAGCTCGACCCGATCAAGGAGCAGTTCACCCACCCCGAGGTCGCTGCGGCCGCGCTGGCCTACTACCGGCACACGCTCAACCCGGCGTTGCAGGCCCCGGAGCTCGCCGAGGTCCAGGAGAAGGTGATGGGCGGGACGAACCCGTTGCCCGCCCTGTACATCGGCGGTGCCGACGACGGGTGCTTCTCCTCCGCCTACCTCAAGGAGAGCGCGGCCTTCTGCGCCCAGAAGCCGCGCGTCGAGGTCGTGGACGGCTGCGGCCACTTCCTGCACCGGGAGCGGCCGAAGGCGGTCAGCTCGCTCATCCTCGACCACATCGGCCCGGCCTGCTGAGATCGGTCACGCCGGGAGCGCGGCGATCGCGCGCGCCAGTGGCAGGTCGCAGACCAGCGTGGTGACCATCCGGCCGCGGAGCGCCCCGATGACCGCGGCCGCCTTCCGCGCACCGGCCGCGACGACCACGGTGTTCGGGATCGCCACGAGGGCACCGGTGCGCACGGAGATGATCCGCTGGTCGACCGGGAGCTCGACGTCGCGCCCGTCGTGGTCGTAGAACCGGCCGCAGACCTCGCCGACCACACCGAGGCCGCGAGCTCGGTCGCGTTCCCCGTGACCGACTCCGGCCCGGTCCAGCAGGAGCCGGTTCGACCCCTGGCCGAAAGCGCCGACGCCGACGATCGCGATGTCGGCCGCCGACGCGCGCCGGAGCTGGTGGGCGATCGTGGTGTCGGCGTAGAGGGCCTTCGCCTCGGCCACGGAGTCCAGCACGGCTGGGACGTTGGGGTAGCAGTACGTCCCGCCGAGCCTCGCGGCGAGATCGCGGACCATCTCGTGGTCGCCGCGAGCCGAGAAGGCGTCAACGTACCCGCCGAGCCGGCTCACCTCGACGGCATAGCGGTGCCGCGTGAACACATGGTTGACCGTTGAGCGGACCGAAGTCCCCCAAGCGATGGAGACCCGCTGGCCGTCGCCGAGATGACCGAGCAGCCACTCCGCGGCGGCGGCCCCCACCAGCTCCACCGGATCGAGGCGGGGCGACGCGGGCGGCTCCGTCACGACCACGACGTCGCGCAGGCCGTGATGACGGTGGCGTTCGCGGAGGCTCCGCTCCCAGTGACTGTCCCGGCTGGCGGGATAGGTGAGCTGGAAACGGATCACGCCTTGCTCCCGCGCGTCGCGGAGCATGCGGGACACGTTGGACCGGCTGACATGAAGACGGCTGGCGATCTCGCTCTGGTGAACTCCCTCCACGTAGTACAGACGCGCCGCTTCGAAGAGGTCCGAGGTACGCCGCCGGGCCGTCATGGGTGAGATTCATCCACCCGGCGCGGGAATGCCGCAAGACCCTGGACCCCGTTGCCCACTCGTTCGTTCCGACGCTGTTGCTTTTCAGGTTTTCCGTTGTGCCCAAACGCAAATACCGTTCAGACCGTTGGTCCTGCCGGGTAACGGGCGCTCACTTCGCCCGCCGGGCTGGAGCACGCCCTCGACCTGATCCGCCCCCGCTCCGGCCGTCGTGTAGCCATGGTCCGGCAAGTCGTCCCGATGCCCCTCCGTGCCCCCATGCCCCCGTGGGCGCGTGGGCGCGTGGGCGCGTGGGCGCGTGGGCCGGCTGGCGTGGTCGGGGTTTTCGCGTTTTGTCACCTTGATGCGCGAAAGAGCGCTCCCATTTCGCATCAAGGTGACAAAACGCGAAACGAGGGGCACGTGGGTGAGGACGCCAGGGGGTGGTGGGCGAGGGCGCCAAGGGGTGGTGGGCGAGGGCGCCAGGG
>NZ_JBHLZU010000027.1:0-122524 GCF_042429765.1 Allokutzneria oryzae
CAGCGCCGATGGTACTGCACTCGTGAGGGTGTGGGAGAGTAGGACGCCGCCGAACAATTCTTCGAGAAGGGGCCGGTCCACGGTTATCGTGGACCTGCCTCTTTTCGCTTTGTTCGGGAGGTTGTTGTGTTCGGAACACCAGATGGGCGCGGCGACGACCGCCGAGGCGAGCGCGGCCGCAGTGCGGGCCGTTCCGGGGGCGAACGACGCCCCGGTAAGGAACGGTCCGGGTTCTCCGGGCGCTCCAGCTCCAACTCCGGCGGCGAACGCCGCTATGGCAATGACAACCGTGGTGGTGACAACCGGGGATCCGGTGATCGCGGACCACGACGAGACGACTCCAGGCGCGGCTTCGGTACGCGCGACGAGCGCAGCGGTTACTCCGACGACCGCCGGGGCCCGCGCCGCGACGACCGCCGGGACGACCGCGGTGGCTACCGAGGCGGCCAGGGCCAGCGCGACGACCGTGGCGGCTACCGCCGGGACGACCGTGGCGACCGCAAGTGGGAGGACCGCCGAGGCGGTCAGGGCCCGCGTCAGGGTGGTTGGCAGGGCGGTGACAACCGCGACAACCGGGACAACCGTGGCCCGCGTCGCGATGACCGTGGCGACCGCTACGACAACCGGCGTGACAACAACCGCGGGGACAACCGCGGTTGGCAGGACCGCAGCTCCGGCTCCCGCATCGACCGTGACGACCGTCGCGATGACCGCCGGGACGACCGGGGTGGTCAGGGACGCCAGGGCGGTTGGCAGGACCGTCGCTCCGATGACCGTGGCTACCGTGGGCAGCGCGACGAGCGCTCCGGTGGATACCGCGAGAACGACCGTGGTCCTCGCCGCGACGATCGTGGCGACCGTGGCGGTCACCGAGGCGGCCAGGTCCAGCGCGACGACCGCGGCGGCTACCGCCGGGACGACTCTCGCGATGACCGTGGCGGTTCCGGGGAGCGGAAGTTCCAGCACCGCGACGATCGCGGCGGTTCGGGTGAGCGCCGGTTCCAGCACCGCGATGACCGTGGGGGCGACCGCCGCTTCGGCTCTCGGGACGACCGTGGAGACCGTGGCGAGCGCAAGTTCGTGCCGCGTGACGACCGTGGTGGTGAGCGGAAGTTCCAGTCTCGGGATGACCGTGGTGACCGCAGGGGCTACCAGTCCCGTGACGATCGCGGTGGCTCCGGTGAGCGCCGGTTCCAGTCCCGTGACGATCGTGGTGGCGACCGCCGGTTTGACTCTCGCGATGACCGTGGTGGCTCCGGAGAGCGGAAGTTCCACCACCGGGACGACCGCGGGGACCGTGGCGAGCGCAAGTTCGTGCCGCGCGATGACCGTGGTGGTGAGCGGAAGTTCCAGTCTCGGGATGACCGTGGTGACCGCAGGGGCTACCAGTCCCGTGACGATCGCGGCGGCTCCGGTGAGCGCCGGTTCGGCTCCCGCGATGACCGTGGCGACCGTGGTGGGTCCCGGCCTTACCAGGACCGGCGGGACGACCGTGGCGGCGAGCGGAAGTTCGGCTCGCGCGATGACCGGCCCGGCAACCGGGACCGGAAGTTCGACCGCAAGGACCGGGCACCGCGCGGCGCCGACGGCCCTCGCTCGGAGTCGGACGCGCCGCGGCTGCCCGAGCCCGAGCTGCCCGAGGGCATCGAGGCCGCTGACCTCGACTCCGAGGTCCGCGCCGACCTGCGCAGCCTGCCCAAGGGCGCGGCGGAGTCGATCGCGAAGCACCTGGTCGCCGCCGGTCAGCTGATCGACGAGGACCCGGAGAAGGCGCTGGAGCACGCCCGGTACGCGCGGTCCAAGGCAGGACGCGTCGCGCTGGTGCGCGAGGCCGCCGGTCTCGCCGCCTACCACGCCGGTGAGTGGGCCGAGGCCATCGCCGAGCTGCGCGCGTCGCGCCGCATGGGCGGCGGACCCGGTCACCTGGCGATCCTCGCCGACTGCGAGCGGGCGCTCGGCCGTCCGGAGCGCGCGCTGGAGTTCGCGCGCAGCCCCGAGGCGGCTCAGCTCACCCCCGACCAGGCGGTGGAGCTGCGCATCGTGATCGCGGGCGCTCGCCGGGACTTGGGCCAGCTCGACGCCTCCGTGGTCGCGCTCCAGGGTTCGGACCTGGACGCGAAGCGGCGGGACCCGTGGAGCGCCCGGCTGTTCTACGCCTACGCCGACAACCTCGCCGCCGCCGGGCGGACCGAGGAGGCCGTGCAGTGGTTCATCAACGCCGCCGAGGCCGACGTCGAGGAGGAGACCGACGCCTCCGACCGCGCTTCGGAGCTCAGCGGCGGCGAGCGGACCACGTTCGAGGCTGTCCACATCTCGCCTGCTCCGGCGAAGCCCGCTCCGGCTGAGACCGAGGAGGCCGAGGCGGAGAAGGCTGTGCCGGACGAGACCGAAGCGGACAAGGCCGACGAGAAGGCCGATGAGCCCGAGCCGGTCGCCGAGCAGGAGAAGCAGGAGACCGCCGACGCGCCCGCCGTGCCGGCGTTCGTCGCCGCGACCGAGGTGGTCGAACCGGAGACCGAGGCCAAGGACGAGTCGGCCGCCGTGCCGACCTTCGTGCAGCCCGACGAGAAGAAGAGCGAGAAGGACGACAACGCGTCCTGACCGAGCAAGTACGGTTGTGGAAAGCCCTCGTGCCCATCGGGTGCGGGGGCTTTCCGCTTCTACGGTGCCCATGAACAGGGAGTGAACGCGTGCTGCTTGAGGACTACGACGGCCTGCTCTTCGACCTCGACGGCACCGTGTACCGCGGGGAGGAGGCGCTGCCGTCGGCCGCCGAGGTCGTGCGGGCGGCGCGGGACCACGGTCGTGCGGTGCGCTTCGTCACCAACAACGCTTCGCGACGGCCGACCGAGGTGGCCGGTCACCTCAACGAGCTGGGCCTCGGCACCGGGCCCGACGAGGTCAGCACGAGCGCTCAGGCCGCCGCGGCCGTGCTCGCCGAGCGCCTGCCCGCTGGGGCGAAGGTCCTGGTGCTGGGCACCGAGGGACTCGTCGAGGAGATCGCCGGGGTCGGTCTGACCCCGGTGCGGACCGCCGACGAGCAGCCCGCCGGTGTGGTACAGGGGCTGTCGAAGACCTTGGGCTGGCCCGAGTTCGCCGAGGCGACACTGGCGATCCAGGCCGGTGCGCTGTGGGTGGCGTGCAACACCGACCTCGTGCTGCCGACGGAGCGCGGCATGCTGCCGGGCAACGGAGCACTGGTCGCCGCCGTGCGGGCCGCGACCGGTGCCGAGCCCGTCGTCGCGGGCAAGCCCGCCGCGACGCAGCTCAGCCAGGCGGCCGCCTCCGCCGCGCTGGACCGGCCGCTGGTGGTGGGGGACCGGCTGGACACCGACATCGAGGGGGCCGCCGCGGCGGGGATGGACTCGTTGCTGGTGCTGACCGGGGTGGCGACTCCGGCAACGCTGCTCGTCGCGCCCGAGAACCAGCGGCCCCGGTACGTCAGCGCCGGGCTGGACGGGCTGTTCGCGCCCTCGGCGGACTCGGAGATCACCGGGACCGCCCAGTGGAAGTCCACTGTGGACGGTTCTCGGCTCGTGCTCGCCCACGAGGGCGGGGAGACCGACGAGCTCGCCGCGCTGCGGTCGCTGTGCGCGGCGTGGTGGCGGCACGGTTCCGGAACGCCCAAGCCCGTCGCGGCCGACCGGTCGGCGGAGCGGGCGTTGCACCGGTTGGCGCTGGACTGACCCGGAACACGGCTCGGATCGGATAGCGTGATGCTGCACAACAAGCACCACAGCGCCAAGCACAACGGCACTGTCGAACTCGGGAGCGCACACCCATGACGCCAGAGCAGCCGTATCGGCCGACGCCGATGGCGCTGGCCACTCCCTCGGCGGCATTCACCGCCGAGTCGATCGACGCCGCACTCGTGGGCATCGACGACCTGGAGGCCGTGCCGCTGGCCGAGCACGTAGGCCGGTTCGACGCGGTGCACGCCGCGCTCACCGACGCGCTCTCCGCGATCGACCGGGTGTAGGCACGTGCCGAAGAGGGCAAGGCTGGACGCCGAACTCGTCCGCCGGGGGCTCGCGCGTTCCCGGGAACACGCCGTCGAACTGGTCACCGCCGGACGCGTCACCGTGCGCGGGTCCGTCGCCACCAAGGCCGCGACCGCCGTCGAGGCCGACGCGCCGGTGGTGGTCCGCGACGCCGAGGACGATCCCGCGTGGGCCTCGCGCGGCGCGCACAAGCTGCTCGGCGCGCTGGAGGCGTTCACGATCGACCCGGCCGGGCGCCGCTGCCTGGACGCAGGGGCCTCGACCGGCGGCTTCACCGACGTGCTGCTGCGCGCGGACGCGGCCGAGGTGGTCGCGGTCGACGTCGGCTACGGCCAGCTGGCGTGGAAGCTGCAGACCGACGAGCGGGTGAAGGTGCACGACCGCACCAACGTCCGGACGTTGACCCCCGAAGCGATCGGCGGGCAGGTGGACCTGGTGGTCGCCGACCTGTCGTTCATCTCGCTGCGGCTGGTGCTGCCCGCGCTCGCGGCGTGCGCCGGCCCCGAAGCGGACCTGGTGCCCATGGTCAAGCCACAGTTCGAGGTCGGCAAGGAACGCTTGGGCGCCAAGGGCGTCGTGCGTGATCCGGAGCTGCGCGCCGAGGCCGTGACCGACGTGGTGATGGCCGCGGCGGAGTCGGGTCTCGGACTGCGCGGGGTCACCGCGAGCCCGCTGCCGGGACCGAGCGGCAACGTGGAGTTCTTCCTGTGGCTGCGCAAGGACACCCCGACCCCGCGCGCCGAGGTGGAGCGGCTCGTGCTGGCCGCGGTCGAGGCGGGGCCCCAGTGAGCGCGCGCGAGGTCCTGCTCGTCGTGCACACCGGGCGCGAGGAGAACATCAAGACCGCCAAGGACGTCGCGGGCCGGTTGACCGACGCGGGCATCAAGCTGCGCATCCTCGGCGAGGAGTCGCCCGACCTCGACCCGGCGTGCTTCGGGACCGTGGTCAAGCACGCGCCCGAGGCCGCGGAGGGCGCCGAGGTCGTGCTGGTGCTCGGCGGTGACGGCACGCTGCTGCGCGCGGCGGAGCTCGCGCGCCCTGCCGGGGTGCCGATGCTCGGGGTCAACCTCGGGCGGGTCGGGTTCCTCGCCGAGGCCGACGCGGACGCGCTGGACGACGTGGTCGCCGCCGTGGTCAACCGGGAGTACCGGGTCGAGGAGCGGATGACCGTCGACGTGGTCGCGAAGATCAACGGCACCGAGCTGGCCAGGACCTGGGCCTGGAACGAGGCCAGCGTCGAGAAGATCAGCCGCGAGCGGATCCTCGACGCCGTGCTGGAGGTCGACGGCAGGCCGGTGTCCGGCTTCGGCTGCGACGGGGTGCTGTGCGCGACGCCCACCGGCTCGACCGCCTACGCGTTCTCCGCGGGCGGTCCGGTGATGTGGCCGGAGGTGCAGGCGCTGCTGGTCGTGCCGAGCAACGCGCACGCCCTGTTCGCGCGGCCGCTCGTGCTCTCGCCGCAGTCGGTCGTCGCGGTGGAGCTCGACGGCGTCGGCGGGCACCCGGCCGTGCTGTGCTGCGACGGCCAGCGGACCTTCGAGCTGCCGCCGGGCGCCAGGGTCGAGGTCACCGGCGGGTCGCTGCCGGTGCGGCTGGTCCGGCTCAAGCGCTCGCCCTTCGCCGACCGGCTGGTCCGCAAGTTCTCCCTGCCCACCCAGGGGTGGCGGGGCCCGTCCCGGTGACCCCGGGCGCGGGGGTGTGTCGGGGCGAGGCGCTAGGGTTCGGGCTGTGCTAGCCGAGATGCGCATCCAGGGCCTCGGCGTGATCGACGACGCCACCCTCGAACTCCACCAGGGCCTCACCGTCGTGACCGGCGAGACCGGTGTCGGCAAGACCATGGTGGTGACCGGGCTGCACCTGCTCTCCGGTGGCCGCGCCGACGCGTCGCGGGTCCGCACCGGCGCGGAGCGGGCCGTGGTCGAGGGCAGGTTCAGCCTCGCCGAGAACAGCCCCGCCCTGACCGTCGCCGAGGACTCCGGCGCCGCCCCCGACGAGGACGGCAGCCTCATCGCCGTGCGCAGCGTCAGCTCCGACGGTCGCTCCCGCGCGCACCTCGGTGGCCGCACCGTCCCAGTCGGCGTGCTCTCCGAGCTCACCGACCAGCTGCTGGCGGTGCACGGCCAGAACGACCAACTCCGGCTGTTGCGGGCCGGGGAGCAGCGGGCCGTGCTGGACCGCTCCGCCGGGTCCGCCGTCTCCCGCCCGCTCGCGGAGTACCGCAAGGTGCGCGCGGAGTGGCTGCGGATCTCCCGGGAGCTCACCGAGCGCACCGAGAACGCCAGGGAGATGGCCCGCGAGGCCGACCTGCTCCGGCACGGGCTGACCGAGATCGACTCGGTGGCGCCGAAGCCGGGCGAGGACGTGGAGCTGGTCGCGCTGACCCGCCGCCTCGCCGACACCGACGTGCTGCGCGAGGCCGCCGCGGGCGCCCAGTTCGACCTGACCGGCTCCGCCGAGGCCGATGGCGGCTCGGACGCGCTCGGCGCGCTGGGGCTGATCGGCGACGCGCGGCGGCGGATCGCCGCGAGCGAGGACCCGGCGCTGCGCGAGCTGGACTCGCGCCTGGCCGAGGCCGCCGCGCTGCTGGCCGACGTGGGCACCGAGCTCGGCGGGTACCTGGACCGGCTGGACGTGGACCCGGCGGAGCTGGAGCGCGCGCTCGCCAGACAGGCGGAGCTGAAGCTGCTGACCCGCAAGTACGCCGCGGACGTCGACGGCGTGCTGGCCTGGGCCGAGGACGCCCGCGAGCGGCTGTCCGGCATGGACGTCTCCGAGGAGGCGCTGGAGGCGATGGCCGCGCGCCGCGACGAGCTCGCGGTGGAGCTGGCCAAGCTCGCCGGGGAGCTGACCACGGCGCGCCTGGCCGCCGCGCGGGAGCTGGGCGCGGCCGTGACCAAGGAGCTGGCCGGGCTGGCCATGCCGCAGGCCCGGCTGGAGGTCGCGGTCTTCGACCGGGTGGCCGGGGCGGGGGACCCGACGGCGTTGCAGGTCGGGGGTCGCGCGGTGCAGGCGGGGCCGGACGGCGTCGACGAGGTCGAGCTCCAGCTGGTCCCGCACCCCGGGGCGCCCGCGCTGCCGGTGCACAAGGGCGCCTCCGGCGGTGAGCTGTCCCGGGTGATGCTGGCGATCGAGGTGGTGCTCTCGCACGCCGACCCGGTGCCGACCATGGTCTTCGACGAGGTCGACGCGGGGGTCGGCGGCCGGGCCGCGGTGGAGATCGGCCGCAGGCTGGCCCGGCTGGCCCGCAGCCACCAGGTCGTCGTGGTGACCCACCTCGCCCAGGTCGCGGCCTACGCCGACCGGCACCTGGTGGTGGACAAGGTCAGCGGCAACGCGGGCGTGACCAGGAGCGGCGTCCGGATGCTCAACCACAACCAGCGCGTGGTGGAGCTCGCCCGCATGCTGGCGGGCATGGAGGCCACGGAGTCCGGCCGGGCGCACGCGGAGGAGCTGCTGGCCACCGCCGAGGCCGACCGGGAAGCCCATCGGGCCAAGAAAACCCGCAAGAGATAACCGTCCCCCGGCTTCTCTGGAGACGTGAGGGCGACTCGTGGAACACGGGATCGCGAGAACGCCAGCGGAGGACGGGGGAAATTGTGCGGAAGTTGGTCAACTCGGTGTAACGGCGTGTCCTTCGGGCGAGTGACCTGCGCAAATCGTTCCGGCGTGGCGTCGCGGTCACCGTGTGTTGCGCTGTGAGCATCGACGCATGAAGCTCACCGGACTCCTCCACCGGACCACCGAGGCGCAGCCCGGGACCACCGGTGTCGCGCGCGTCGACCGCCGCACCGGTGGTCTGCTCCGCAGGCTCGCGCCCGGCGACATCGCCGTCCTGGACCAGGTCGACCTCGACCGCAAGACCGCCGACGCGCTGGTCGAGGCCCGGGTCGCCGGGGTGGTCAACGTGTCCCAGTCGATCTCCGGGCGGTTCCCCAACCTGGGGCCCGAGGTGCTCGTCGCCGCGGGCATCACCCTGATCGACGGTGTCGGCCCCGAGGCGCTGCGCAGGATCAAGGACGGCACGCAGCTGAGGCTGCACGAGGGCGTGGTCTACGCCGGGGAGACCGAGCTCGCGCACGGCGCCCAGCAGACCGCCGAGTCCATCGCCGACCAGATGATCGAGGCGAAGGCCGGGATGGCCGCGCAGCTGGAGGCGTTCTCCGCCAACACCATCGAGTTCCTCCGCCAGGAACGCACCCTCATCCTCGACGGCATCGGCGTCCCCGAGCTGTACGTGCCGTTGAAGGACCGGCCCGTGCTGGTGGTCGCCCCCGGCAGGGACCACCACGACGACCTGGTCCGGCTGCGCAAGTACATCAAGGAGTACCGGCCGGTGCTCGTCGGCGTCGACTCGGCCGCCGACACGCTGCGCCGCGCCGGGCACAAGCCGGACATCATCGTCGGCGACCCGGACGGCATCACCACCGAGACGCTCAAGTCGGGGGCGGAGGTCGTGCTGCCCGCGCAGGTCGACGGCCACGCGCCCGGCCTGGAGCGGATCCAGGACCTCGGCATCGGCGCGGTCACCTTCCCCGCCTCCTGCAACGCCGAGGACCTCGCGCTGCTGCTCGCCGAGGCGCACGGCGCCAGCCTGGTGATCACCGTGGGCTTCCAGGCGACGCTGGCGGAGTTCCTGGACCGGGGCCGCTCCGGCTCCAACCCCTCGACGTTCCTGACCCGGCTGCGCATGGGCAGCAAGCTGCTCGACGGCAAGGCGGTCGCCACGCTCTACCGCAGCCGCGTCTCCCTGGGCGCCGTGCTGCTGCTCGTCCTCACCGCGCTCGTGGTGCTCGCCGCCGCGCTGTCCGTGACCAACGTCGGACAGGCCTACGTCGAGCAGGCGGGCCGGATGCTCACCGACCTCATGACCTGGACCAAGGGGCTGTTCACGTGATCTCGCTGCGATATCACCTGGTCTCCATCGCCGCGGTCTTCCTGGCGCTGGCGCTGGGGGTCGTCCTCGGCTCGACCACGGTCAGCGAACCGCTGCTGGCCGGACTGTCCAACGACAAGGACTCCCTCGGCAAGCGCGTCGCCGACCTGCAGGCGGAGCGCAACGGGCTCAACGCCCGGCTGACCGACGCCGACCGGTTCAGCGGCGCCGTCGGGCCGCTGGCCGTGCGAGGCCAGCTCGACCAGCGCACCGTCGTGCTGATCACCACCGCCGACGCCAACCCGGCCGACCGGGACGCGCTGACCCAGCTGCTGCGCACCGCGGGCGCGACGATCACCGGCGAGCTCCAGCTCACCGAGACCCTCGTCGACCCGAACAAGGCCGACCAGCTGCGGGACCTGGTGCCCAGGGTGCTGCCGGCAGGGGTTCAGCTGCCGACCGCGTCCGACCCCGGCACCCTCGCCGGTGGGCTGATCGGTCCGCTTGTGCTGCTCAACCCGCAGAACAACAAGCCGCAGGCCGGGGGCGAGGAGAGCTCGGCGGCGCTGAGCGGGCTGTCCAACGGCGGTTTCGTGCGGATCGGGCCGAACCTGCGGCCCGCGCAGCTGGCCGTGGTGCTCACCGGCGGCGCGGTCGCCGGGGACGCGGCGGGCGACCGGGCGGCGACGATCGCCCGGTTCGCCACGCAGCTCGACCGGGCGGGCGCGGGTGTCGTGCTGGCCGGTCGCACCGGCTCGGCCGACGGCACCGGCGCGGTCGGCGTGGTCCGCGCGGACACCGCGTCCACCTCGATTCTGTCCACTGTGGACAACGTGGACTCCTTCGCCGGGCGCGTGGTGACCGTGCTCGCCGTCCGGGAGCAGCTGGAGGGCCGCTCCGGGCGCTACGGGATCGCGGGCAACGCGCAGGCGCCCGCGCCGCAGGTGGCGCCGAGCTGACCCGTCTCACCTCCGCTCACCCCTCTCGCCCGGGACGCCAGCCGACCCGGGCGAGAGGCGTGTCACGCCGGCGACACGGGCCGTGGGATTACTGCTCCGTCCGAGTGAGGTGTTACCGTGAAACCCCGTGGATGGCCGTTCTGGCCTACCTCATCGGCGCGATGATCTGAGAACCACGGGAGCCCTCCTTGGTCTTGCAAGGCCGTACGACAAAGCACGTGTTCGTCACCGGGGGCGTCGCCTCCTCCCTCGGCAAGGGGCTCACCGCTTCCAGCCTCGGCGAGCTGCTGACCTCCCGCGGGCTGCGGGTCACCATGCAGAAGCTCGACCCCTACCTCAACGTCGACCCCGGGACGATGAACCCGTTCCAGCACGGCGAGGTCTTCGTCACCGAGGACGGCGCCGAGACCGACCTCGACA
This sequence comes from Allokutzneria oryzae, assembly GCF_042429765.1. Taxonomy (NCBI): domain Bacteria; kingdom Bacillati; phylum Actinomycetota; class Actinomycetes; order Pseudonocardiales; family Pseudonocardiaceae; genus Allokutzneria; species Allokutzneria oryzae. Next base: position 10,254 of record NZ_JBHLZU010000027.1, read on the forward strand.
TCGGGCACTACGAGCGCTTCCTGGACCGCTCCCTCGGCGGCAACGCCAACGTGACCACGGGCCAGGTCTACTCGGCGGTGATCGCCAAGGAGCGCCGCGGCGAGTACCTCGGTGACACCGTGCAGGTCATCCCGCACATCACCGACGAGATCAAGTCCCGCATCCTCGGCATGGCCACCCCCGGGGAGGACGGCCGCACGCCGGACGTGGTGATCACCGAGGTCGGCGGCACCGTCGGCGACATCGAGTCGCTGCCGTTCCTGGAGGCCTGCCGCCAGGTCCGCCACGACGTGGGCCGCGACAACGTGTTCTTCCTGCACGTGTCGCTGGTGCCCTACCTGGCGCCCTCCGGGGAGCTCAAGACCAAGCCGACGCAGCACTCCGTCGCCGCGCTGCGCAACATCGGCATCCAGCCCGACGCGATCGTCTGCCGGGCCGACCGGGAGATCCCGGACGGTCTCAAGCGCAAGATCGCGCTGATGTGCGACGTGGACACCGACGCCGTGGTCGCCGCGCCGGACGCGCCCTCGATCTACGACATCCCCAAGGTGCTGCACGCCGAGGGGCTGGACGCCTACGTGGTGCGCCGCCTCGGCCTGCCGTTCCGCGATGTCGACTGGACCGTGTGGGGCGACCTGCTGGAGCGGGTGCACAACCCCCGCGACACCGTGCGCGTCGCGCTGGTCGGCAAGTACGTCGACCTGCCGGACGCCTACCTGTCGGTGAGCGAGGCCCTGCGCGCTGGTGGTTTCGCCCAGCGGGTCAAGGTCGAGATCAAGTGGGTCGCCTCCGACGAGTGCGAGACGCCTGCCGGTGCCGCGAGCGCGCTGGCCGGGGTGGACGCGGTGCTGATCCCCGGCGGCTTCGGGGTGCGCGGGATCGAGGGCAAGATCGGTGCGATCACGCACACCCGGACCAGGGGCATCCCCACCCTCGGCCTGTGCCTCGGCCTGCAGTGCATGGTGATCGAGGCCGCGCGCGGGCTGGCCGGGATCGCCGAGGCGAACTCCGCTGAGTTCGACGAGACCAGCGTGCACCCGGTGATCAGCACCATGGCCGACCAGGAGGACGTGGTCGCCGGTGAGCGGGACATGGGCGGCACCATGCGGCTGGGCGCGTACCCGGCCAAGCTCAAGCCCGGATCCGTCGTGGCGCAGGCGTACGGCGCGACCGAGGTCTCCGAGCGGCACCGGCACCGCTACGAGGTGAACAACGCCTACCGCAAGGAGCTGGCCAAGGCGGGCCTGGTGTTCTCCGGCACCTCGCCGGACGACCACCTGGTCGAGTTCGTGGAGCTGCCGCGCGAGCAGCACCCGTTCTTCGTCGCCACCCAGGCGCACCCGGAGCTCAAGAGCCGTCCGACCCGCCCGCACCCGCTGTTCGCGGCGTTCATCGGCGCGGCGCTGGAGTACCGGGCGGCCGACCGGCTTCCGGTGGAGCTGGCCGAGAACGCGGGAGTGTGACCCATGGCCGCCGGTGAGCACGAGTTCCGCGCGGTGAACAGCCAGGACGTCTACGCGGGCCGGGTGATGGCGCTGCGCGTGGACGACGTGGCCATGCCCGGCGGCAGCGTCGCGGCGCGCGAGGTCATCGAGCACCCCGGCGCGGTCGCGGTGGCCGCAGTGGACTCCGACGAGCGGATCGTGCTGATCCACCAGTACCGCCATCCGGTGGGGCGCAGGCTGTGGGAGCTGCCAGCAGGTCTGCTCGACGTGGACGGCGAGGCGCCGGAGCTGACCGCCGCGCGCGAGCTGGCCGAGGAGGCCGGTCTGGCGGCGGCGCGCTGGTCCACGCTGGTCGACGTGGCGGCCTCGCCCGGCTTCACCGACGAGGTGGTGCGGGTGTTCCTGGCCCGCGAACTGTCCACAGTGGATCGGGGGGAGATCGTGGACGACGAGGAGTCCGACCTCGTGGTGCGCCGGGTCCCGATGCGGGAGGCCATGTCCATGGTTCTCGGCGGCGAGATCGTCAACTCCTCGTCGGTGGCGGGAGTGCTGGCCGCACACGCGGTGCTGACCGGCGCGGTGGACCCCCGCCCGGCGGACGCCCCGTGGCGGGACCGGCCCCACCGCTGGGCCGCCCGCCGCCGCTCCCGCTGAACCCCGTTTCGTGCTCATAGCGGTGCCTGGAACCGCTCAAAGCCCGCTATGAGCACGAAAGCGCGGATCAGGGCGCCTGTCCGTGGGACTTGGGGCGTGGGCACGGCTGTGTCCCGCCACCTCGGCGGCGGCCCCCGCGCGGAGTCCGCCACGTGCGCCGCCCGTTCGCGTTTTGTAGCTGTAATGCGAAAAGAGGGCGCTCTATCGCGCATCAAGGTGACAAAACGCGGAACTCCCGAGCGCGTCGGGTCGCGCGCGGGATCGGGACGACGTGGGGGACGGGCGCTAGGACGGGGCCAGGCGGGGCGGGAAGCCGCCGGTGGCGATCGGGCCCCAGTCCTCAATGGTGATTCTGATCAGGCATTTGCCTTGGCGGGTCATGGCTTCCCGGTACTCGTCCCAGTTCGGGTGCTCCCCGGAGATGCAGCGGAAGTACTCCACCAGCGGTTCCAGCGCCTCCGGCAGGTGCAGGACCTCGGCGGTGCCGTTGACCTGGACGTAGGCCCCGTTCCAGTCGTCGGACAGGACGCACATCGTCACCCTCGGGTCGCGTTCGGCGTTGCGGGCCTTGGCGCGCTCCGGGTAGGTGGAGACGACGAGCTCGCCCCCGGTGCTCAGGCCGCAGGAGACCGGGGAGACCTGGGGCCGCCCGTCCCGGCGGGTGGTGATCAGGACGCCGTTGTGGCGTGAGCGGAGGAAGTCCAGCAGTTCGGCACGGCTCGGCGTGCGCGCGGTCGCGATGGTGGCCACCGTCGCAGGCTAGCCCGCACTCACAGTGTCCACCTCCGCTGTGAATTAGCTCCGACATGTCATCCGAAAGCCGTGAGCGAGTCACAACCGGGAGCCTCCGCGACAGATAGGCTGCCTCCATCCGGGTGGCAACGGCGCCGGCCGGTGTTCTTCGAGGAAGGAAACGGCAGTGAAGGTCGGAGTACCCCGCGAGGTCAAGAACCACGAGTACCGAGTGGCCATCACCCCGGCCGGCGTGGTGGAGCTCGTCCGCCGGGGCCACGATGTCGTGATCGAGAAGGACGCCGGGGCCGGCTCGTCCTTCCCCGACTCGGACTACCTGGCCGCAGGCGCGAAGATCCTCAACGACGCGGACGACGTGTGGGCAGAGGCCGACCTCGTGCTCAAGGTCAAGGAGCCGGTCGCCGAGGAGTACCACCGGATGCGGCCGGGCCAGACGCTGTTCACCTACCTGCACCTCGCCGCGAGCAAGGAGTGCACGGAGGCCATCGCGCGCTCCGGGGTGGACGCGGTCGCCTACGAGACCGTCCAGCTGCCCGACGGGTCGCTTCCGCTGCTCGCCCCGATGAGCGAGGTCGCTGGCCGGATGGCGCCGCAGGTCGGCGCGCACTGCCTGGAGCGGGCACAGGGCGGGCGCGGAGTGCTGCTCGGCGGCGTCTCCGGTGTGCCGGCCGGCAAGGTCGCGGTCATCGGCGCGGGCGTGTCCGGCATGAACGCCGCGACGATCGCGCTCGGCCTGCAGGCCGAGGTCGTGGTGCTGGACACCAACATCAACCGGTTGCGGCAGATCGACTTCGTCTACCGGGGCCACCTCCAGACGATCAACAGCAACGCCTACGAGCTGGAGCGGATCTGCCTCTGGGCGGACATGGTCATCGGCGCTGTGCTGGTGCCCGGCGCGAAGGCCCCCAAGCTGGTCACCAACGACCTGGTGTCGCGGATGCGGCCGGGCTCGGTGCTGGTGGACATCGCCATCGACCAGGGCGGCTGTTTCGAGGACTCGCGTCCCACCACGCACGCCGACCCGACGTTCACGGTGCACGACTCGGTCTTCTACTGCGTCGCCAACATGCCTGGCGCGGTGCCCCACACCTCGACGTGGGCGCTGACCAACGTGACGCTGCCGTACGTGACCGCGTTGGCGGACAAGGGAATGCGCAAGGCGTTGCTGGACGACCCGTCGCTGGCCAAGGGCGCCAACGTGATCGGTGGGCAGATCGTGCTCTCCGAGGTCGCGGAGGCGCACGGGCTCGCGCACACCGAGCTGGCGGACCTGTTGGCGTGACAACGGTTTCGGCCGACGGGGGCGGGCGGGAGGACATTCCGCCCGCCCTGTCAGCCCTGCTCGCCGGGTACCTCGACCACCTGACGGTGGAGCGCGGAACCGCCCGCAACACCCTTGAGTCCTACGGCAGGGACCTGCGCCGCTATCTCGAACACCTTGTGGCGGAAGGGGTTTCGGCGCCAGCCGAAGTGACCGAGGCGCACGTGGCCTCGTTCCTGGTCGCGCTCAGGGAGGGTGGCCCCGACCGGCCGCCCCTCGCCGCGTCCTCCGCGGCTCGCGCCGTTGTCGCGGTGCGCGGCCTGCACCGCTTCGCGACGCGGGAAGGCTTGGTGGACAAGGACGTCGCGCGCGGGGTGCGCCCGCCGACGCCGCCCAAGCGGCTGCCCAAGGCGCTGCCGGTGGAGGACGTGCTGAGGCTGCTGGACCACGCCGGGGGACAGGACCGGCTCGGTCTGCGCGACCGCGCGCTGCTGGAGCTGCTGTACTCCACGGGTGCGCGGATCTCCGAGGTGGTCGGTCTCGACCTGGACGACCTCGACGCCGCCGAACGCACGGTTCTGTTGCGGGGCAAGGGTGGCGTGCAGCGCCTGGTGCCCGTCGGCAGGCCCGCGCTCGCCGCGCTGGACGCCTATCTCGTGCGCGCCCGCCCGTCGCTGGCGACGCGGGGCGGACCGGCCGTCTTCCTCAACGTGCGCGGCGGGAGACTGTCCCGGCAGAGCGCGTGGCAGGTGCTGAAGACCTCCGCCGAGCGTTCCGGCGTGAGCACGGAGATCTCCCCGCACACGCTGCGACATTGCTTTGCCACGCATCTTCTCGAAGGTGGCGCCGATGTCCGTGTCGTGCAGGAGCTGCTCGGCCACGCGTCGGTCACCACGACGCAGATCTACACGCTGGTCACGGTGACGACGCTGCGCGAGGTCTACGCGACGGCGCATCCCCGGGCGCTCGGTTAGGCAAGTCAAGACTGGTGTTCACTCTTTTGGGTTGTTATCTACCGCAAGTGACACCTGTGCTGTCATGGACGGCGGGTCACTGTCCGATTGGATACGCGGCGGGGTGAAGGTGATTGCCGAAACTACTCTTGGCAATGGCGCTAGCATTTCGCCTCGTTCTCTTGAGGTGCACCTCGGTCGGGGCGGCCACAGCACGTGCGGCGCGGCGCTCCCGGCCTCCGGCGGCCCTGCGGTGACAAGGTGATGGTGGTAGCGATGGTGGCGTTCCGGCCTCCTCTGGGCCCCGCTTTCCGCGTGCTCGCGGACACGGGCAGACCTGCGCTCGCCGCACCGTGGGCGGATCCGAGCGGTTTAGCCGTCCGACGGCCGTCCGTCCGTCCCCGCGCCATCCAGCCGCACGACCGCGATCACAGCAGGGGGTTATGACAGTGCCCTTGCTGCTCGCCGACGACTACTACCTCATAGCGCACGACGACGTCACCGGAGCGAGCCGCTGCGGTGAGGGGCGGGCCGGACTCGGCCTGGCCGGTGCCCTGCTGGGGGAGTTGGTGCTGTTCGGCGCCATCGACATCGACCGCCGCAACATCGTCATCCTGGACGCCCCCGCGCCCGGGGACCCCCTCGCCCGCGCCCTGCTGGAGGAGCTCGTCCGCAACGACGACGTCACCTCGGTCCCGGACTGGTTGCAGTACCTGGGGCAGCGGGCGCACAAGCAGGTCGTGCAGCGGCTGCTGCACGCCGGTCACGTCCGCGCGACGGAGGTCCGCAGGCTGCTGCAGACCCGCACCGTCTACGTGCCCACCGACATGAACGTCGCCGCGTGGTCGGCCGCCCGGCTGGCGAACGCGTTGTCCAAGGACGAGGCGCTGTCCGTCCCCGACACCGTGCTCTCCGGCCTTGTCGTCGCCACCGAGCTGGAGATGGAGGTGTTCCAGTACGCCTCCCCCGATGTCGGCAGGCACCTGCGGAGGCTGCTCGCCGGGCTGCCTCCCGCGCTGCGGGCGCTGCTCAGCGAGACCGAGGCCGCGGTCGGTGACGCGGTTCTCCGGCACCGGCGCTAGAACCCCGAAGTCCCGTCCCCCACCCCGGAGTAGGCGATGTTCAACACCAGAGCGCCCGGCAGGGCCAGCAATGTCACCTCGGCGCTGGCCGCTGACCGGCTGGGTGTCCCGGCGGTGACGTACTTCGCCATCTCCATGGGCGCGCCGTTCACGGTGGTGGCGGGTGCCATCACCACCGGCTACGCGATCACGGGGCAGGTCGGGATCCCGCTGGGCTTCCTGGTGATGGGCGCGGTGCTGGCGCTGTTCTGCGTCGGGTTCGTGACGATGGCGCCGTACGTGCCCAACGCGGGGGCCTTCAACGCCTACATCAGCAAGGGCCTCGGCAGGCCGATGGGCGTCGCGGCGGGCTGGCTGTCGCTGGTGTCCTACAACGCCATGCAGTGCGGGGTCTACGGCGCGCTCGGTGACGCGGCCCAGCCGCTGATCCGCAGCTGGTTCGGCGTCGACGTGGCCTGGTGGGTCATCTCGCTCGCCGGGTGGGCGGTCGTGGCGATCCTGGGCACCCAGCACATCGACCTCAACGGCAAGGTCCTCGCGGTGCTGATGGCCGCGGAGTGCCTGGTGATCGTGGTGTACGCGGTGTCCTTCCTGCTGCACCCGGCGGGCGGCACGGTCAGCGTGGAGACCCTCGCGCCCGAGCACCTGTTCGAGCCGGGCGTCGGCGCGCTGTTCGCCCTCGCCGTGCTCGGTTTCGTCGGTTTCGAGACCGCGGTGGTGTTCAGCGAGGAGGCCAGGGTCCCCGGCCGGACCGTTCCGGTGGCCACCTACCTCTCGCTCGGCGTGATGACCCTGCTCTACGTGCTGGGCTCCTGGGCGATGAGCGTGTCCACCGGGCCCGCGAAGATCAACGCCGAGGCCAAGGAGCACGGATCGGAGCTGATCTTCATCCTCGCCGGGGACCAGCTCGGCGCCGCGATGGTCGGCATCGGCCGGTTCCTCTACGCCACCAGCGTCCTGGCGTGCCTGATCGCCTTCCACAACGCCGCGGCGCGCTACGCCTTCGCCATGGGGCGGGAACGGGTGCTTCCCGCGGTGCTGGGCCAGACCTCGCACCGGACGAGCTCGCCGAGGGGCGGCTCGATCCTGCAGAGCGCCATCGGGTTCGTGGCGATCGTCATCTGCGCCATCGCCGGGCTGCACCCGCTGCGCGACGTGTTCTTCATCTGGACCACCGCCGGCAGCCTGGGCATCCTGCTGCTGATCGCGCTGACCGCCATCGCCGTGGTCGCGTTCTTCGCCAAGAACCCCACCAGCGAGACGCCGTGGCGGCGCACCATCGCCCCGGTGCTGGCCGCGGCGAGCACCCTGGTCGCGCTCGTGCTGGTGCTGGCCAACTTCGACAAGATGCTCGACGTGCCGCCGAGCTCGCCGCTGCGGTGGGCGATTCCCGGCGCCTACCTGGTGCTGATGATCGGCGGCCTGCTGTGGGGCTTCCGGCTGCGCAGGAGGAGCCCTCGGGTGTACGCCAACATCGGGCTGGGCGCGAAGAGCATCACCCGCACCGGTCTCGGCCTCGGTTCGCCGGACGAGCAGACCGACACCAGGTTCGCGCCGGTGCCCCGCTACTGATCACGCGGATTCCCCCGCGCTCGGGACCAGGCGCTCGACCAGGTCCCGTGCGCCGGCGCGCGCCCGCTGCTCGCCCAGCTCGTCGACCAGGACGCCCACGTGGTCGGCTGCCAGCGACGCGAGCACCGCGTGCGCCAGGTAGTCGGCGTCCGAGGACACCCCCGCCTCCTCGATGAGGATCACCAGGTGCCGGTGCCAGAACCGGTAGGCACCCACCCGGTACCGCGCTCCCGGTGACGCCGTCTCCGACAGGCGCACCAGGTCCAGGTTCCGGAGCACGTGGCCGAGGTAGACGTCCATGAACGCGGTGAGCCGCTCCCGCGCGGGCGCGCCGGGCCCCAGCGGGGGCTCGCCGCCCAGGATGTCCTGCTGGATCCCGCGCTCCAGCTCGTCCAGCAGCGCGTAGGCGAGTCCCGCCTTGTCGCCGAACCGGCGGAACAGCGTGCCCTTGCCCACGCCCGCGCGCTCGGCGACGGCGTCCATGCTCACCGCGTCCACACCGGACGCCCGGAACAGCTCGGCCGCCGCTTCGAGAATCCGGACGCGGTTGCGCGCGGCGTCGGTGCGTTCCTTCGGCGGTGCGCCGACCAGCAGCTCCAACGGCTGCCTCGCGGAGGTGGAGGGCATAACCGGACTATAGTCCTATTTTCTTCGCCGGGGTCGCCGGGAGCCGGCCCCCGGTCACGCCGAGGACCAGCGCGGCCAGGACGAGCGCAACCCCGGCCAGCTCCGCGACGCCGGTGCTGCCGCCGGAGGCCGCCGCGATGGCCAGCGCCGTGACCGGGACCAGCGTGATGAACAGGCTCGTGGTCGCCGGGCCGAGGCGGCGGGCGGCGGCGTTCCATGCGAGCACTCCGTAGACCGCGCACGGCAACGCCATGTACAGCAAGGGAAGCAGCGCGTCCCCGTAGTCGCTCAGTCGCGCGGTCGGCGACAGCCCGGTCGCCTCGCCGGCGACCGTGAGCGCCATCAGGGCTACCACCCCGCCCACCTGGGTCAGCGCCGTGTAGCGCAACGGGCTCCAGTCGGCGAAGTGCGCGGCGCCCCTGGTGTAGATCGTCCACGCGGCCACCGCGAGCAGCACCAGCAGCGCGGGCGCGCCCACCGCTCCGGTCAGCGCCGCGCCCGGAGAGCCTTTGCCCAGCACCAGGACCACGCCCGCGAACGCCAGCAGTGCGGCGAGCGCGAGCGCCGGCCGGGGCCGAGCGCCGCCGCCCGCCCAGGCCACGGCGGTCGCGATCATCGGCATCGTCGCGACCAGGACGGACACGCTCTGCGCGGGCAGCGGTCCGACCATCGCGAAGCCCAGCACGTTGAAGCCGACGTAGCCCAGCGCGCCCAGGCCGAGCACCCGTCCGCCGCGGCCCTGGAGGCTCAGTGCCTGTCGTCCCTCGACCACGACCAGCGCCACGAGCAGCACGACGGCGGCGATCGAGTAGCGGGCGAGCGTCATGTGCACGACGTCGACGTGCTTCATGACCTCCGCGCTGGCGGCGAACTGGCCGCCCCAGAGCACTCCGGTGCTGGCGGCGAGGCCGACCCCGGCCAGGGTGGCTAATTTCGTATTTCGGCGAACTACGAACATGAAGGTACTGTAGACCCGGCCGAGCCGGTCCTGGCAAGGGTGACCGGCGTCTCGTAGGGCTGGACCCGACAGCGGGGCCGAGAACCAGTGAGGTGACCAGTGGCACGTGGAGAGCCGGAGCACCCCGAGCGCGACCGGATCGAGCTGACCTCGGTGCTGCACGCGCTCAGCGATCCGACCCGGCTGACGGTGGTGCGCCAGATCGCCGAGGACGGCCGGCGGATGTGCGGCTCCTTCGACGTCGGGGTGGCCAAGTCCACGCTCTCCCAACACCTTCGCGTGTTGCGCGAGGCCGGAGTGGTGCGGTCGGAGGCGCGGGGCACGCAGCGCTGGCTGACCCTGCGCCAGTCCGAATTGGACGACCTGTTTCCAGGGCTGTTGGACGTTGTTCTCCGTACCGGGTGAACTTTGGGGTCATCCGCTTGGGTGCACCCGTCTGACCTGCCTTGACAACACGCCGCGCCGTACGTTGCTGAGGCCCGCGAAAGCCGCTTAGGCTGCGAAAGGTTATGCGCCGATCATGAGTACGAGGTAGCCGACGAGGGGCCAGGTCGCCATGTCAACACCGCAGCCGTCCTGGGGGCGGTCCCGTGGTGAGGTGGCTGATCTCAGTCTCGCCCCCCGCCCCGCCGACCACACCGAGGAAGAGGTCGAGCTCTCCGAGGGCGGGCTCGGCCCGACCGGGCGGCCGCTGCGCCAGGTCCCCGAGCCGCCGCTGGTCGCGGAGCACGGTCCCGCGCGCATCCTGGCGATGTGCAACCAGAAGGGCGGGGTCGGCAAGACCACGTCCACCATCAACCTGGGCGCCGCGCTCGCGGAGTTCGGCCGCCGGGTGCTGCTGGTGGACTTCGACCCGCAGGGCGCGCTGTCGGTGGGCCTGGGCATCCAGCCGCACCACCTGGACCGCACGATCTACAACGTGCTGATGGAGCGCAACACCACGGTCGAGGAGACCGTGCTGCGCACCTGCGTGCCCGACATGGACCTGCTGCCGAGCAACATCGACCTCTCCGCAGCCGAGGTGCAGCTGGTCGCCGAGGTCGGCCGCGAGCAGACCCTGGGCCGCACGCTGCGGCCGGTGATCGACAACTACGACTACATCCTGATCGACTGCCAGCCCTCGCTCGGCCTGCTCACCGTCAACGCGCTGGCCGCCGCGCACGGCGTGCTGATCCCGCTGGAGTGCGAGTTCTTCAGCCTGCGCGGGGTCGCGCTGCTGATCGACACCATCGAGAAGGTGCGCGAAAGGCTGAACCCGGACCTGGAGATCACCGGGATCCTCGCCACCATGTACGACCCCCGTACGCTGCACTCCCGCGAAGTGATGGCCCGAGTGGTCGAGGCGTTCGGAGAAATCGTGTTCGACACGGTGATCAACCGCACCGTCAGGTTCCCGGAGACGACCGTCGCCGGTGAGCCGATCACCAGCTGGGCTCCGCGCTCGGGTGGTGCCAAGGCCTACCGGGCGCTGGCCCGCGAGGTGATCGCCCGGTGACCCGCCGGGTCCAGCTGCCAGGCGCCGATGAGCTGGTCCGGCCCACCGCGGCCGTCGCGGTGCTCGTGTCGCAGGAGCGCGACGGGTGAGTTCCACCGAAGAACCCGCCGTGGACCCGCTCGCGGAGGAAGCCGGTGCCGAGCCCGTCGTCGTGCCGCCGCCGGACGGCCGGTTCCGCGTCCGCCTCGCCAACTTCGAAGGCCCGTTCGACCTGCTGCTGCAGCTGATCTCGCAGCACGAGATGGACGTCACCGAGGTGGCGCTGCACCAGGTCACCGACGAGTTCATCGCGCACATCCGCGGCATGGGCACCGACTGGGACCTGGACGAGACCACCGAGTTCCTGGTGGTCGCCGCGACCCTGCTCGACCTCAAGGCGGCCCGGCTGCTGCCGTCGGCCGACGTGGAGAACGAGGAGGACCTGGCGCTGCTGGAGGCCCGCGACCTGCTGTTCGCGCGGCTGCTGCAGTACCGGGCCTACAAGCAGGTCGCGGCCCTGTTCGGCGAGCTGGAGGCGGGGGCGCTGCGCCGCTACCCGCGGTCGGTGGCGCTGGAGGAGCGCTACTCCGACCTGCTGCCCGAGGTCATGCTCGGCGTCGACCCCCGGCAGTTCGCCGAGATCGCCGCGTCGGTGTTCCGGCCGAAGCCGCCGCCCACGGTCTCCCTCGCCCACCTGCACATGCACCAGGTGTCGGTGCGCGCGGAGGTCGCCGCCATCCGGGTCCGGCTCGCCGAGGCCGGGCAGGCGACGTTCGCCGAGCTGGTCTCCGACTGCGAGCACACCATCGAGGTGGTCGCCAGGTTCCTGGCGCTGCTGGAGCTCTTCCGCGAGGCGGTGCTCCAGTTCGACCAGGAGGAGCCGCTGGGCGAGCTGTGCGTGCGGTGGGTCGGCGGCAGCGTCGAGGAGGCCAGGCGGGCAGCCGCCGAGGCGTTGCGGCAGACCGACAGCGATGAGGAGGAGTACGGGTGAGCGACTCGGAGTCCACTGTGGACGAACCGGGTGCCGGGCGGCCGAGGCCGGAGTGGATGCGCGCCGCGGAGTCCCGGCGGCCGCAACCGGTGGAGCTGTTGCTCGGCATGCCGCGCGCCGAGGACGAGGCCCCGGCCGACGCGCCTGCCGACGGCTCCGCCGAGCCCGTGGTGGACGTGGCGGACAGCGCTGCCGACAGCGCGGCCGACGAGCGCGCCGATGACGATGCCGCCGACGAGCGCGACGCCGAGCCCGAGGTGGACGCGGCCGACAGCGCTGCCGACGATGTCGCCGACGGCGCTGCCGACGAGCGCGACGCTGGCGACGCCGGGGACGCCGACGCTGGCGCTGCCGGGGACGCTGACGCCGAGCCTGGGGTGGACGTGGCGGACGGCGCTGCCGACGATGTCGAGCCCGCCGCCGAGGAGTCGGCGGAGGCCAAGCGGCTCAACGCCTACTCCGAGGCCGCTGTGCGCGCCGCCGCCGGGCGGACCGCGGCGGAGCCGCAAGCCCCCGCCGCTCCGGTGGCCGAGCCGGTGGCGCAGGCGCCCGAGCCCGCCGCCGAGGACGTCGCCGAGGACGCGGCCGAGTTCGCGCCGGAGGCGCCCGCGCTGGTCGAGGAATCCGAGCTGGAGGCGGCGCTGGAGTCGCTGCTGCTGGTGATCGACAGCCCTGGTTCGGACGAGGCGCTGGCCGACGCGCTGGACCAGCCGGTGAAGCGGGTCGCGGTGGCGCTGCGCCGGATGTCGGCGCGCTACACCGAGTCCGGCAGCGGCATCGACCTGCGGCGCGTCGCCGACGGCTGGCGGTTCTACACCCGCGACCGGTTCGCGCCGTACGTGGAGCGGTTCCTGCTCGACGGGCAGCGGGCCAAGCTGACGAGGGCCGCGCTGGAAACGCTCGCGGTGATCGCCTACCGGCAGCCGGTGACCCGCGCGAGGGTCGCCGCGGTACGCGGGGTGAACGTCGACGGCGTCATCCGTACGCTGCTGGCTCGCGGGCTGATCGAGGAGACCGGTGCCGACCCCGACACCAACGGCATCCTCTACCGCACGACCGAGCTGTTCCTGGAGCGGCTGGGGCTGTCCTCGCTGGAGGACCTGCCTCCGCTCGCCCCCCTGTTGCCCGAAGTGGACACGATCGACGATGTATGACTCAGAGCCGGACGGCGTCCGGTTGCAGAAGGTCCTCGCGAAGGCGGGCGTGGGTTCCCGGCGCGTGGCCGAGGACATGATCGCCGACGGGCGGGTCAAGGTGAACGGCGAGGTCGTCACCGAACAGGGCCGCCGCGTCGACCCGGAGACCGCGGTCATCCACGTGGACGGCCTGCGCGTGATGATCACCGACGACCTGGTGCACGTGGCGCTGAACAAGCCGCGCGGCATGCACACCACGATGTCCGACGACCGCGGCCGTCCGTGCGTCGGCGACCTGGTGCGGGAGCGGGACGAGCGGCTGTTCCACGTTGGCAGGCTGGACGCGGACACCGAGGGCCTGCTGCTGCTGACCAACGACGGAGAGCTGGCGCACCGGCTGATGCACCCGTCGTACAAGGTGCTCAAGACCTACCTCGCCGAGGTGCCGGGGCCGGTGTCCAAGGAGGTCGGCAGGCGGCTGCGCGCCGGGGTGGAGCTGGAGGACGGCCCCGTGGTCGTCGACGGTTTCAAGGTCAAGGACAACAACTCCGGCCGCGCGCTGGTCGAGGTGGTGCTGCACGAGGGCCGCAACCACATCGTGCGGCGGCTGCTGGACGCGGTCGGCCACCCGGTGCAGCGGCTGGTCCGCACCGCGATCGGCCCGGTGTACCTGAGCACGCAGCGGCCCGGCGTCATGCGCGACCTCACCGCGGCGGAGGTGGGCGAGCTGTACCGCCTCGTCGGCCTGTAAGGGAGCCGGCCCGCAAGGGAAAGGGCCGCCGCTCCAGCGAGCGACGGCCCTTCTCCGGTTCCGGTGCCTCAGCCCAGGTAGCGGCCCTGGGACTGCGGGTTGAACTCACGCATCCGGACGAACTGGGCGCTGAAGGTGCGCCAGTCGTTGAGTTCCAGCACGTCCAGGCCCTTCTGGATGTCGCTGGAGTAGATGTGGCCGTTGTAGTAGTAGGCCGACCAGGAGCCACCCGTCACCAGCTTGCTGGCGTTGTACGGGCCGCGCTCCCAGTACGCGATCTCCACCGGGCGGGACGAGTTGGTGAAGTCCCACACCGAGACGCCGCCCTGGTACCAGGCCTGCACCATGATGTCGCGGCCGAACACCGGGATCAGCGAGCCGTTGTGGGCGACGCAGTTCTCGGTCTCCGCCTGGACGCGGGGGATCTTGTAGTAGCTGCGGAACTCCAGCTTGCGCTTGTCGCCGCGGCCGGTGATGTCGTAGACGCCGTTGGCGCCGCGGACCGAGCCGATCGCCGCGGTGCAGGCCGGGGCGCCGCCGCCACCGAGCTCGTCGGTGAAGACGACCTTGGTGCCGTCGTTGTTGAAGGTCGCGGAGTGCCAGAACGCGAAGTTCTTGTCGTCCTTGACCGTGTTGATCACGCGCGGCTTCTCGCGGTCGGAGATGTCGAACAGCACGCCTTCACCCATGCAGGCACCGGCGGCGAGGTCCTTCTCCGGGTACGCGGTGATGTCGTGGCAACCGGAGGTCGCGGTGACGTAGTTGGCAGGGAACGAGCCGGGGATACCAGTGTTGCCGCCGTCCGGGAACAGCACCGGCTCCGCGACCAGCGTGGCAGCGGCAGGGTTCTTGACCGGCACCTTGACGATGGAGATCAGGTCGTGCGGCGGCTGGCAGTCGGGGAACGTCGCGTTCGGGCTGTAGGACGAGACGTAGATGTAGACGTTCTGCCTGCGCTTGTCCGGCACCAGGGTGTTGGTGTGCGAACCGCACTTGGTCTCCACGGCGGAGACGTAGCGGGGGTTGGCCTTGTCCTTGATGTCGAAGACCTTGATGCCCTCCCACGCGTCCTTCTCGGTCGCGGGCTTGGGCGTGCTGTTGCAGGAGTTGTCGCTGCGCGAGGAGTCGGTCGACAGGAACAGCAGGTCCCCGGAGACGGACACGTCGTTCTGCGAGCCAGGGCAGAGGACCTGGCTGACGATCTTCGGCTTCTCGGGCCGGGAGATGTCGTAGATGATGAAGCCGTCGTAGTTGCCGACGACGGCGTACTTGCCCGTGAAGGCGATGTCGGTGCCCAGCGCGGCCTCGGTGTTGAACGGGGCCTGCTTGGGGATGTTGGCGATCTGGCGGATGTTGCGGCTCGACGAGATCTCGTTCTCGCCCGGTACCGCGGCCGCGGTGTCCTGTTGCGCCGACGCCGTCCCGCCGAGAACGGTCGTCAACGACAACGCGAGCAGACCGGCGGCGGCGACCGCGATCGTCCGCGCCGTAGTCCTCTTCTTGCCCGGCGTCACTAAGTTGCTCCCCTCCACCACACACGGGCATGACGCCCGTTGACGGGAGTCTGCGCGGTCGGGACCTGCGGTAGTAGGGCCGAATAGAGCATCTTGATACGGCTCCCCGGCCAGACTTGCCGTGCTAACAGTTACCGTTCCCATGGTTGGGGTCGACGAGCGTGGAGGCGGACGACGTGACGGACGGGAACCGGCGCGGGCGCGCCTTGCGGGCCGCCGGACTGGTGCTGGCGATGTCGGTGCCCGTCATGGTGGCCGCCGGATGCGGTGGCCCCGGTCAGGAGGAGGCCCCGCCGCCGGTGATCCTTCCCGGTGGTCCCGGCCAG
This sequence comes from Allokutzneria oryzae, assembly GCF_042429765.1. Taxonomy (NCBI): domain Bacteria; kingdom Bacillati; phylum Actinomycetota; class Actinomycetes; order Pseudonocardiales; family Pseudonocardiaceae; genus Allokutzneria; species Allokutzneria oryzae. Next base: position 25,751 of record NZ_JBHLZU010000027.1, read on the forward strand.
CCCGCGAGCACGATTCCCGCAGGTCAGGCCGGGGGTGCCCAGCAGCGGCCGAAGCCGAACGACGCGGACTCGCTCTACGTGGAGCGGATGATCCCGCACCACGCGCAGGCCCTGGAGATGACCAGGCTGGTGCCCTCGCGCGCGGTCTCCGAACCGGTCAAGGCGATCGCCGACCGAATCGAGAAGTCGCAGGCCCCGGAGATCGAGGCGATGAAGGGCTGGCTGCGCAACAACGGCAAGCCCGTGCCGGAGACCGGGGCGGGTCACGGCGGTCACGGTTCGGACACCTCCCAGCATGTGGGAATGCCGGGGATGGCGACGCCGCAGCAGCTCCAGGAGCTGGCCGCGCTGACCGGCCCGGCGTTCGAGCGGCGCTTCGTGGAGCTGATGATCGCCCACCACGAGGGCGCGCTGACCATGGCCGAGGAGGTCCGCCGCTCCGGGGCCGACGTGTTCGTCGGGGAGATGGCCGACGACGTGGTGGCGACGCAGTCCTCGGAGATCACCAGAATGCGCTCCCTGCTGAAGTGACCTCCGCCGGTCCCGGTGGGCGATGATGGCCGGCATGCACCTGCTGGTGGTGGACGACGAGCCCGCCGTGCGCGAGAGCCTGGAACGCAGCCTGGTCTTCGAGGGCTACACGGTCGAGACGGCCGAGAACGGCCAGCGCGCGCTCGACCGGGTGCTCGACCCGAACGGCCGCAAGCTCGACGCGCTGGTGCTGGACCTGATGATGCCCGGCGTGGACGGCCTGGAGACCTGCAGGCGGCTGCGCGCCGCCGGTGAGGACGTGCCGATCCTGATGCTCACCGCGCGCGACGCCGTGAGCGACCGGGTCTCCGGTCTCAACGCCGGCGCCGACGACTACCTGCCCAAGCCCTTCGCGCTGGAGGAGCTGCTGGCCAGGCTGCGCGCGCTGCTGCGGCGCGGCCGGATCGTCGCCGAGTCCGATGGCGTGCTCAGCTACGAAGACCTTGTTGTCAACGTTGGCACCCGCGAGGTGCACCGAGGCGGCCAAGAGATCGAGCTGACGCGCACGGAGTTCGACCTGCTCGCGCTGTTCCTGTCGGCGCCGAAGCAGGTCTTCCCGCGCAAGCAGCTGCTGCGCGAGGTGTGGGGCTACGACTACGACCCCGGAACGAACATCCTCGACGTCTACGTCGGTTACCTCCGGCGCAAGACCGAGGCCGGTGGTGGCTCGCGGTTGCTGCACACCGTGCGCGGCGTGGGTTACGTGCTCAGGTCGCGCACGTGAGCAGGGGCGAGCGGAGGCTGTTGCTGCGCAGCCGCGTCGCGCTGGTGACCGCGTTGGTCGTGGCGCTGGGCATCATCGTGGTGAGCGTGTTCGCGTGGTTCGGAGCGGACCTCACGATGCGTCGCCAGATCGACGCGTCGTTGCAGGCCAGCTCGCCGGTCAAGGAGCTGACCACGCCCGGCCCCGGCGGCGTGCTGCCGGACCCCGAGGAGCTGTGCGGCAGGGAGCAGGAGGGGCAGAGCTACCAGAAGTTCATCGTCGGCGTGCAGCTCGTGCGCCCGGACGGAACCACGTGCTGCCCCAAGGGCGTTGACAAGGTCAGGATCTGGCACAACGGCCGGGACGACATGGCGCTGCCGCGCTTCCGCGACGGCGTGACGGTCAGCAGGGTGGGCGTGCGGGTGCTCGCCGAGCCGCTCGGCGGCGGCTACACGGTCCTGACCAGCCGCTCGATGTCCGACGTGCGGGACACGCTGCGCCAGCTCGGGACCGTGCTCGGCGTGGTCGCGGTGCTCGGCGTCGTGGTGGCCGCGGCGTCCGGGCTGCTGCTGACCCGGCTGGCGCTGCGACCGGTGGAGCGGCTCACCAAGACGGTCGAGCACATCGCGGAGACCGAGGACCTGACCGCGCCGGTCGACGTGCGGGGCCGTGACGAGATCGGCAGGCTGGGGCGGGCGTTCTCCCGGATGACCACGGCGCTGGCGGAGTCCAGGAAGCGGCAGCAGGACCTGGTCGCCGACGCCGCCCACGAGCTGCGGACGCCGTTGACGAGCATGCGCACCAACGTGGATCTCCTGGTGCGCAGCGAGAAGACCGGCAGGCCGATCCCGGACGACCAGCGGCGCGCGCTGCTGGCGAGCTTGCAGGACCAGGCGACCGAGCTGGGCGACCTGGTGGGCGAGCTGGTCGTCCTGGCGCGCGACGAGCGCGAGACCGAACACGTGCCGGTGCCGATGGACGCGGTGGTGAACCGCGCCGTGGAGCGGGCACGCGCGCGGGCGCAGGGCCACGTCTTCGAGGTGCGCAGCGAACACTGGACGACCGTGGGCGACCAGGGCGAGCTGGAGCGCGCGGTGCTCAACCTGCTGGACAACGCGGTGAAGTTCTCGCCCCCGTCGTCCACGGTGCGCGTGCGTTCGGCCGAGGGCGAGATCACCGTCGCCGACGCCGGCCCTGGCATCGCCGTCGGGGAGCGGGCCATGGTGTTCCAGCGGTTCTGGCGCTCGCCGTCCGCGCGCAGCCTTCCCGGCTCCGGGCTCGGCCTGGCGATCGTGGCCCAGACCGCGGCGGCGCACGGCGGGGCGGTGGAGTTCGTGGAACCGCTCGACGGCGTCGGCGCCACAGTGCGGCTCCGGTTGCCGGTGGAGCGGCCGGGTCTCTAGGTCCCCTGCCTGAACATCCGCACCTGTGTGCGCCACAACAGGGGACAATTCCTCTTATTTGGCAACGGAGACCCGAGCAACTTTGGCTGTGGAGTGAGGGGCACTCCACAGAAGGGGTCCTGCCATGCGAGTCGAACTTGACGTGTTCTCCGGGCGCCCGAACCCGGTGTGGCACTTGGATGACAACGAGGTGCGGGCGGCGTTGGAACGGTTCTCCGGGCGTGCTCTCGCGGAGCCCGAAAACCTGCCGGACCAGCTGGGGTTCCGCGGTTTCGTGCTGTCCGCCGATTCCGACGACCAGGCGATCGGAGACCTGCCGCAACGGTTCGCCGTGGGCGTCACGGGGGTGGTGGGCAGGGAGGGCGACCAGCTCGCCGCCGCCGAGATCCGTGACGCGGTGAGCTGGCTGCTGGAGACCGCGCGCGACCGCGTCGACGACCAGATCCGCGAGCACGTCGAGCTCGCGCTGCGCGGCGACCTGGAGAGCCGGGCGACCGAGGCGAAGGCCGACCTCGCGCCCGCCGCGCCGTGCCGGCCGCACCACACGGCGTACAACCCGGGCTACTGGAACAACGACGCCACGGTCCGGACCAGCAACAACTGCTACAACTACGCGGTCAACCGCCGCACCAACACCTTCGCCCAGCCCGGACGGCAGTGCGGCCACCAGTACACCTCGCTGACCTGTGCCGCCGTGCGGGCCGCCGCCCAGTGCGACGGCGTCTTAGCCTCCTGCACGGGCCAGCAGCGGCTGGTCGCGCTGGTGTGCTGGCCAGGCGGCGACTACCACTGGTACCGCTACCACTCCAACGGCTTCTGGGGGCACAAGCCCGGCCAGACGCCCGCCCGCAACACCGACAACTCCGGGCGCGTCATCACTGGCGCGCTCAATCCTGCCAACTGCAACCGCGGCCCGTACACGCAGTTCTGCGGGTACTTCTGGGTGCCGATCGGCCTGGTGATCCGCTGACGTGGGGTGGCGGGACCGGTCGGCTCCGGTCCCGCCGCTCCGGGAAGGACCGTGATGGAGATCGAGCTCGACGTGTTCAGCGGCATCCCCAACCCCCGCTGGCCCCTGTCCCCCGAGGAGGCGGAGCGCCTGGTGGCCCTGCTGCCCACCCCGCTGCCGTCCCCGCCGCGTTCGGGCGCCCTCGGCTACCGGGGCTTCGTCCTGCACACCGCGGACCGGGAGTTCGGCCTCCCGGCCACCGTTCACCTCGGCCGCCCCACCGGCGCCCTGGCGACCCAGCTCATCGCCCAGGCCACCCAGCACGGCTACGCCCACCTCATCCCCACCTGACCCCACCGCCCTTTCCCGCCATTCGCGGGCTTATGGACCTCTGAGAGCGCTCTGAAGGGTCCATAAGCCCGCGAATGGCGAACGGGGGCGGAGGGGGTCTCATCGTTTTCTCATGCTGGGCCGAAGAAACGCTCAACCGGGGGCCGCACCGTTGAGGTGTGACCACGACATCTTCGGCAGCTCGGGCGCCTGGGCGGTGGGGCGGACGGATCGTCATCGCCGCGGGCGCGTCGTCGCTGCTCCTCGTCATCGGGCTCTGGGCGGGCAACGGCGGGTTCGCGCAGGGAGGGGCCGTGTCCGCCCTCGGCAGGCTCAGCGGTCTGCTCGCGTCGGACCTGTTGCTGGTCCAGGTGCTGTTGATGGCGCGGATTCCCTTGCTGGAGCGGCAGTTCGGCCAGGACCGGCTCGCGCGCGCACACCGGGTCGTCGGGTTCACCTCGTTCTGGCTGATGACCGCCCACATCGTGTTGATCACCGCCGGGTACGCCGCCGACGCCGGCGCGGGCTTCCTCGCTCAGGGCTGGCTGCTGGTCACCGCCTACCCCGGCATGCTGCTCGCGTTCGCGGGCGCCGTCGCCCTGGTCGCGGTGGTGGTCCTCTCCGTTCGCGCCGCCCGGCGCAGGCTGCGCTACGAGTCGTGGCACCTGATCCACCTCTACGCCTACCTCGGCGTCGGGCTCGCGCTGCCGCACCAGTTGTGGACCGGCGCCGACTTCCTCGACTCCCCGCTGGCCACCGCGTACTGGTGGAGCGCCTACCTGGCCACGCTCGCCGCGGTCCTGGTCTTCCGCGTCGGAGTGCCGCTGTGGCGGTCCTGGCGCCACGGGTTGCGGGTCGTCGCGGTCACGCCGGAGGCGCCGGGGGTCGTGTCCGTGCACCTCTCCGGGCGGGACCTGGACAAGCTCCCCGCGCGGGCCGGGCAGTTCTTCCTGTGGCGCTTCCTCGACGGGCCGGGATGGACGCGCGCCAACCCGTTCTCGCTTTCCGCCGCGCCACAACGGGATCGGCTCAGGATCACGGTCAAGGACCTCGGCGACGGCGGTGCGCGCGTCGCCACCGTCCGGCCAGGAACGCGCGTGCTGATCGAGGGGCCGTTCGGCGCGGTCACCTCGTCCCGGCGGAGCTCGGAGAAGTCCTTGCTGATCGCGGCCGGGGTGGGCATCACCGCGATGCGTTCCCTGGTCGAGGAACTGGCCGCGCGGCAAGGGGACGTGACGGTGCTGTACCGGGTTCGCTCGCGGGCTGACGCCGTCTTCGCCGACGAGCTCGACTGGTTCGTCGCCAACCGGGGAGTCCAGCTGTCCTATTTGGATGGTCCGCGCGGTGGCTCCTGGCTGCCGCAACGGTTCTCGGCCGGCAATGACGTCGAGTCGCTGCGGCGCCTCGTGCCCGACGTCGAGGAGCGCGATGTGTTCCTCTGCGGGCCGGCGCCGTGGATGGAGTCCGTTGTCCACACGTTGCGCGCCGCGGGGGTCGGCCGCTCGCGCATCCACTTCGAACGCTTCGCCTGGTGACTGGGAGACGATGATGGGGCGCATTGCCTTCGCGCTGTTGAGCACGGTTGCTGTGCTGGTGCTGCTGTTCGGCTACCGCACGAGCACCGGGGAGTCGGCAGAGCCGGTGCCCGCGAGCGGGCCCAGCGGCAGCCTGCCGGACGCGGTTCCTGGCACGCGGACCGTGACCGGTCCGGTCGTGACCACCAGGCGCGGTGTCGTTCAGGTGCGGATCACCTTGCAGGACAACAAGATTGTCACAGCTGAGGCGGTTCGCGTCCCGGACGGGGGCGGGCGGTACCGCGAGATCAACTCTCGCGCCGTCCCGCTGCTCGGCCAGGAGGCCGTGCGGGCGCAGAGCGCCGACATCGACGCGGTCACCGGCGCGACGGTCACCAGCGAGGGGTATCGCAGGTCCTTGCAGGCCGCGATCGACAAGGCGGGGCTGGCATGAGCAGGGGAGCGTGGGTCGAGCAGATCATGGGCATGCCGGTCAGCGTCCACCTGCGCGGGGCCGCGTCCGGTGAGGCCATGCCGAGGGCGGTCGAGGACGTCTTCGCCGAGCTGCGCGAGGCCGACCGGCTCTTCAGCACCTACCGGCCGGACAGCCAGATCAGCATGCTGGGCAGGGGAGAGCTTGAGCTCGGTGACTGCGATCCGCTGGTCTCCGAGGTGCTCTCGTTGTGCGACAAGGCCCGCGAGGCCACCGACGGGTGGTTCGACGTGCTGTTGCCCGAGCCGGACGGCACCTTCCGGCTCGACCCCTCCGGACTGGTCAAGGGCTGGGCGGTGGAGCGCGCCGCCGCCAGGCTCGGCAAGCGCTGGGCAGCCGACTACTACGTCAACGCCGGAGGCGACATCGCCTTGTGCGCCAGGGGAGACCAGCCGTGGCGCATCGGGGTCGAGGGCGCGTCGGCCGACACGCTCGTGGGGGTGCTGCCGCTGTTCGAGGGCGGCGTCGCCACCTCCGGCAACGCCCACCGCGGCGGCCACCTGGTGCGCCCGGACAACGGCAGGCCCGCCGCCGAGCTCGGTTCGGTGACCGTGATCGGGCCGTCGCTGATGTGGGCCGACGTCCTGGCGACCGCCGCGTTCGTGCGCGGCCCCGACGCGCTGGACTGGCTCCAGGTCCAGGAGGGCTACGACGCGGTCGTGGTCGCCCTGGACGGTTCGGTCGGCACCACCACCGGTATCCGCGGCGTCGTCGAAGCGGCGGCGAACAGGACCAACCACCACTAGAAGGAGAAGAAGATGAGCAACGACCCGCAGGACAAGGGCCAGGACCAGCCGACCGAGAAGTTCCAGCAGCCCCAGCCGGGACCGGCGCGGCCCGAACAGCCCGCCGCCCAGCCCCAGCCTCAGGCCCAGCCTCAGGCCCAGCCCGAACCGCAGCCCCAGCCTCAGGCCCAGCCCGAACCGCAGCCCCAGGCCGCCGCGGCTCCGATGCCGCCGCCTCCGCCCGCGCCGAAGAAGCAGCCGAAGGTGGTGCGGGCCAAGGCATGGGTGGCGGGACTGGTCGCGGCGGGACTGCTCCTGGTGGGTGGCGTCGGCGGAGCCCTCATCGCGAGCGTCGGCGGCCACGGCCACGGCCACTACGGCAAGGACCGGCACAACTCGCGCTTCGAGCAGCGCCAGGACCGCTTCGGCGACCGGGGCGGGCCTGGCCAGTGGGGCCCGTACCGGGGCGGTCAGCCGGGCGGCCCCGGCGGCTACTCCGGCTGAGCCCACCACGAGCGAAGCGGGCCGTTCGCGACGAACGGCCCGCTCCGCACTTCTGGTTCAGCGCACTCTCGTTGACTTGGTGGTGTCGAGCTCCATCCGCACCGCAGTGGGCAGTGCGGGGACTCCGAGGGCAGTGCGGGCCCTGGACAGCACGTCGCCATCCAGGTCCTGCCAGACCCTGCGGATGTCCGTGCCCGCCGCCAGCCACAGGTACAGCCGCAGCGCGGGTTCCTCCGTCGTGCCGACCAGGCGGGCCTTCGCCCGGCTGACGCCGTTCACCGCCTCCGCGTCCGCTCGGATCGCCTCGGTGACCGCACCCGCCGTCACCTTCAGCCTGCCGTCCACCGTGGTGTCCAGCAGCATGTCCGGCTGGTGCTCCGGGCGCAGCGACCGCACCGTCCACATCAGACCGACGACGAGCAGCAGGACGCCGAGCGCGATACCGGCCGCCTTGGTCCACTGTGGATTCTCCGCGACCCAGTCCATGACGACCGGGTCCAGCACGGAGCGCTGTGCGCGGAACTCGCCGAGCCAGCCGAGGCCGACCACGATCGCCGCAGCACCCGCCAGTACCGCCAGCACGCCGGTCAACGAGGTCAGCACCCGCTCCGCACGGGCGGAGCGGGCGATCGCGCGGACCGAGCGGCCCTTGCGGCTGGCGACGTCCTCGCGGCGTCCAGCATCCCCGGTCTTGGCGCCGATGTCCGACCCCGCAAGCGTTGTCACGATTCCTCCCCGAGGTTCATCGGCGGTCCTTGGGCGAGACGACCGCCACGCGGACCTTCGGCCGTGACGGCATCGGGAGGTCCGCGACCACGCCGCGCACCAGCTCCGTCACCTTGGGCCGCAGGTCGGGATCGCCGGAGCTCCTGCCGGTCGCGCGGACGCGGACCTTCTTGCGGCTCGCGGTGACCGTGGCCGCCGTGACGCCCTCCGCGGCGCGGACGCGCGTGCCGACGATCCGGGCCAGCGAACGCGGCGAGGTGGTCACCACGACCTCGTCGGCCGGGTCGGACAGGCGGATGTCCTTGCGCCGGGCGCTGCCGGAGACCAGCAACAGGACCAGGCCGAGCACGACCACCCCGCCGGCGGTCCACAGCACCGGCTGCCTGGACCAGGAGACCGGCTCCAGGCCCGCCATCCAGGCTCGCCACGGCACGATCAGCTCCGGTGCCCCCGGCCTGGCCAGCGAGGCGGTCATCTCGATCGCGAGCACGACGCCGGCGGCGGCGACCGCCAGGCCGAGCAGCGTCGAGAGCAGTCGTAGCAGTAGGCGCATCGTCCCTCACTCCACCCGCGCGGGCTGGTTCTCCGGCAGCAGCGCGGACACCGTCACGTCCACCGTCCGCACCCGGTAGCCGGTGACCCGGCCGACCTCGTCGACGACCCGCTCCCGCAGCGCGGCGACGGCCTCGCGGACCGGGACGGGATAGCGCAGCGCCAGCTCCAGCGCGACGTCGATCTCCCCGGAACCGCCGGTGATCCTGGCGGTGGTGCCGTGCTCGCCGCCGAGCCTGCCCCGGGTCCGCAGGGTGTCCGGGGCGTCGTCGGCGATCCGCTGCACGAGCTTGCGGAGCACGCCGGGGTGGATCTCCAGCGCACCCCGCTCCTCCGGTTCCGACGGCTCCGGCCTCGGCTCGGGGACGTGGACCGGCTCCTGGGCGGTGCTCCGGTCCAGGGTCGGGGCGCTCACTTGTCCCGGCCCCTGCCGAGCAGCTCACCGAGGTCGAGGTCGCCGTCGAGCACCCGGCCGACGACCAGGCCGAGCACGCCGACGGCCAGGGCCACGACCACGGCGGAGAACCCGCCGATGGCCCCGGCGGCGCCCAGGATGAGACCGGCGAGCAGACCGATCTGGGATGTGTTCATTTCTGGTCCTCAGCCTTCCTCGACTGCGCGCTCAGCGAACGCGCGGTGGTCTGCGGCGCCGGGCCCGCCAGCGCAGTGCGCGCCGGACCAGGCCGCGGACGCCGCTTCGCCGGTCGACGAAGACGACCTCGTCGGCGGCGGGACGGTGCTGGTCGGTGCTGCCGGCGAGCTCGGCGCGCAGCCGCGCGAGCCCCTCGATGAAGACATCCGGATCACCACCGACGTCGGGATGGTTGGCGCGGACGAAGTCGCGGATCGCGTCCTTGTCCGGCCGCTGTCGAACGGGTTCCTCCTGCGGGTGGTCAGCCATCGGGGCCGGTGACCACGTCGGCCACGGTGACGTCGACCGGGACGTCGCCGCCGACCCGCCGGACCCGCTCCCGCAGGTCGGCGACGACCTCGGGCAGCGGGCGGCCGAGCGTGAGCACGACCCCGATCTCCACCGGCTCGCCCGGCCCGCCCGCCCGGACGCCGTCCACCCGGCGGCCGGGCAGGTACGAGGTGATCGAGCCGAAGGCGCCCGCGTCCAGCCGCCGCACCGAGGGGTGCGCGAGCACCGCCTCGGCGATGGCGTCGGCCGGTTCGGTGGTGGGCATCGGCGCGCTCACTCGACGCGGGACTTGGTCTCCTCGGCGGAGGAGTCGTCGTCGCCGTTGGGCAGGTGGATGTCGTTGACGGAGATGTTGACCTCGATGACCTCCAGGCCCGTCATCCGCTCCACCGCGGTGATCACGTTGCGCCGCACCGCCCGTGCGAGGTCCACGATGGACGCCCCGTACTCCACGACGATGTCGAGGTCGATCGCGGCCTGCTTCTCGCCGACCTCGACCGCGACCCCGGTGCTGACCGAGGTGCCGCCGCCGGGGATGCGCTCGCGCAGCGCGCCGAAGGCCCGCGAGACGCCGCCGCCCATCGCGTGCACGCCGGAGATCTCCCGCGCCGCGATGCCCGCGATCTTCTGCACCACCGAGGAGGCGATGCTGGTCTTGCCCTGCGAGGTCTCGTCGGCGAGGCGGGCGGGCGCGGTCGAGCTCACCGAACGCTGCACGGGGGCGGCGGCCGACTCGGTCTTGGTGGGGCTGCTCTGAGCCATGGGGGTTCCCTTTCCGATCACGCCTCGATGATGTGCCGTCCGCAGTACTTCGACGGCCACACCAGATCGGATGCCCCCAGCCTGGAGATCATCTCGTTTTGTCACTCGAACGGGGGTAGACGAAGGTCCGGTCGTGGTGGGAGCACGTCGCTGACCTCGACCGCTACCTCGGGCGCCGCCGGGCCCACCGACTCCCGGAGCCGCTCGGCCACCCCGGCGGCGAGCCGCTCGGCGGCCACCGTCGCCGGGACGCCGTAGCGCACCGCGATCGACACGGTGATCACACCGTCCACGCTGGACAGTCCGCGCAGGTGCACGCCGGGCAGCTCGTGCAGCGCCTCCACCGCATGCCGCCGGGCGAGCAGCACGAGGGCCCGCTGGCTGACCTGGAGCCTGCCGCCCTCCTGCTCCACCTCGGCGGGCTCGGCGAACGCGTGCTCGCGCAGTCCGCGCACCGAGCCGAGCACCCGGGACAACAGCCCCTCCGGCAGCTCGACCGGGGCGGCGGCGGCCTCGCGCACCGGGCTCCACCTGTTCTCCAGCGCGGCGAGCTCGGCGCGGCAGTGCGCGCAGGTCCGCGCGTGCGCGGCGAGGCCGGTGTCGCTGGGCTCGATGCCGCCGTCGACGACGAGGTCGAGGAGCTCGCCCACCGTGCGACCGCAGGGCAGCGAGCGGTCGGCCGCTGATCCGCTCATCGCAGCTCCTCCAACTTGGCGAGCAAGGCAACCCTTGCCCGGTGCAGCCGCGAGCGCAAGGCCGGGACGCTCACCTCCAGCACGGCGGCGACCTCCTCGTAGCTCATCCCTTCCAGCTCCCGCAGCACCAGGGGTACCCGCTGGCTGGGTTCCAGCAGCGCGATCGCGTGCAGCACCGCGTCGACCTTCTCCCGCCGCAGCGCGGCCTGCTCCGGGGTCGGGCCGGAGTCGGCGAAGGAGGACTCGGCCTGGCCCTCCGGCTCCAGCGGCACGGTCGGCCTGCGCCTGCGGATCTGCGCGAGCGCGGCGTTGGTGACCACGCGGTAGAGCCAGGTGGTCGGGGCGGACTCACCCCGGAACTGGCCCATCGACCGCCACGCCGAGACCCACGCGTCCTGCACCACGTCCTCGGCGTCCGCGGGGTCGCCGAGGATGCGCAGGGCCACGCGGTAGAGCTTGGCGGTGTGCCGCCGGACCAGGGTGTCGAAGGAGGTGATATCGCCCTTGGCCGCCTCGGCGAACAGAGCGACGTCGTCGTCGCTCATGATGTTCGGCCCCGTCCGTATCTCACCAGCAGCGAACCGTCCTCGTGCAGCACGGAGACCAGCGAGAGCCCGCGCGGGGCCACCGGCAGCGGCCCCGTCGCGATCCGCCCGGCGTCACCGCCTGCCAGCAGCGGCGAGAAGGTGACGCACAGCTCGTCGACCAGGTCCTCGGCGATGAGGTTGCCGAACAGCCTCGGCCCGCCCTCGCAGTCGACCCGGTTGAGGCCGCGCTCGCCCAGCTCGGCCAGCGCGCGGTGCAGGTCGACCGAGTCCTCACCCGCGACGATCACCTCGCCGCCCGCCGCCGCGACGTTCCTGCGGGCGGAGGTGGGGGAGGACGCGCAGGTGAACACCAGCGGCGGCACCACGGTGTCGGTCAGCAGCGGGGACTCCGGGTCCAGCGCGCAGCGCCCGGTGACCAGGGCTATCGGCGGTACCGGCGACAGGCCGAGGCGCTTTCGCCGGTCGGTGCGGACCTCGCTGAGCGGGACGCCCGCGTAGCCCTCGATCACGGCGGTGCCAAGGCCGACCAGGATCACGTCGGCCAGGTCGCGGCCGAGCATGAAGACGCGGTGGTCGGCGGGGCTGGACAGCCCGCGCGAGCGGCCGTCCACGGTCACCGCGCCGTCCACACTGGACACGAAGTTGACCCGGACCCACGGCCGTGCCAAGGGCGCCGGGTAGGCGTAGAGATCCTCGATCCCGCTCTCGTCGAACTCGGCACCGGGCTGCGCTGGCCAGAGGCTGTCCACGGTCCTATCCCAGCACGGGCGCCCGCCGCTGGCGCGCTGCGGTGCCCACCCGGCTCCGGGATAGGCTCACCGCCATGCCCGCGCCCCGCCTGGTGGACCGGTTGCCCGAGGTCAGCACGGACGAGCTGGTCGCGGCGATGGTCCCGCCCCCGATGTTCGACGCGGTGTCCTTCGACACCTACCTGCCCAGCCCGGAGGAGCCGAGCCAGGCGGCGGCACTCGCGCGTTGTCGGGCGTTTGCCGGACGAGTCGCCGGGGACGGCCGCGCGAAGTCCTGGTGGAGCGGCCTGTTCGGCGGCGGCAAGCGGCAGGAGGGCACCGCCGGCCTCTACCTCGACGGCGGGTTCGGGGTCGGCAAGACCCACCTGCTCGCCTCGATCTGGCACGCCGCCCCCGCACCGAAGTCCTACGGCACCTTCGTCGAGCTGACGCACCTGGTGGGCGCGCTCGGCTTCGCCGAGGCCGTGCGGCGGCTCTCCGAGCACAGGCTGCTGGCCATCGACGAGTTCGAGCTGGACGACCCCGGCGACACGATGCTGGTGACCCGGCTGCTGTCGGAGCTGACCGCCGCGGGCGTGTTCGTCGCGGCCACCTCCAACACGCTGCCGGACAAGCTCGGCGAGGGCCGCTTCGCCGCCGACAGCTTCCTCCGCGAGATCCAGGCGCTGTCCGCGCGCTTCGACGTGGCGCGCGTCGACGGCCCCGACTACCGCCACCGCGGCCTGCCCGATGCGCCGGATCCGCTGACCGACGAGGAGCTGGCGGCGCGGGCGGAGGAGGCCGAGGGCGCGACGCTGGACTCCTTCGACGAGCTGTGCGCGCACCTGGCCCGCCTGCACCCATCGCGTTATGGGCGCCTCGTCGACGACGTGCCCCTGGTGTTGGTCAGCGGGGTGCGCGCGGCGGCCGACCAGGACGTCGCGCTGCGGCTCGTGGTCCTCGCGGATCGGCTCTACGACCGGAACATCCCGGTCGCCGTCTCGGGCAGCCCGTTGTCGGCGATGTTCAACGAGGAGATGCTCCGCGGCGGCTACCGCAAGAAGTACCTGCGCGCGATCAGCCGGCTCACCGCCCTGTCGCGCATGGCGAACCGTTAACCGTTTCGTGCCGCTGTGATGCCTGCTGCATGATTGCCCACCGTGGGATACCTCGAAGCGGCCAGCCTGTCCTATCACCTCTCCGACGGACGGGAGCTGTTCCGGGACGTCTCGATCAAGGTCAACTCGGGCACCGTCGTCGCGCTCGTCGGGTCCAACGGCGCGGGCAAGACCACGCTGCTGCGGCTGCTCTCCGGTGAGCTGAAGGCCGACGAGGGCTCGGTCGTCGTGCAGGGCGGGCTCGCGGTGATGCCGCAGTTCGTCGGGTCGGTCCGCGACGACCGCACCGTGCGTGATCTTCTGCTTTCCGTTTCGCCCCAACCACTTCGCGATGCCGCGGCGGAGCTGGACGCGGTGGAGCTGAAGCTGATGGAGGTCGACGACGAGCCCACCCAGATGCGCTACGCCAACGCGCTCACGGCGTGGGGCGAGGTCGGTGGGTACGACGCCGAGGTGCTGTGGGACACCGTGACCGTGGCCGCGATGGGCATGCCCTTCGACCGCGCGCAGTACCGGGGCGTCAAGACGCTCTCCGGCGGTGAGCAGAAGCGGCTCGTGCTGGAGACGCTGTTCCGCGGCCGCGAGCAGGTGCTGTTGCTCGACGAGCCGGACAACTACCTCGACGTGCCCGGAAAGCGTTGGCTGGAAAAGAAACTCGCCGAGTCCGACAAGGCCGTCCTGGTGGTCTCGCACGACCGCGAGCTGCTGGCGACCGCGGCCACCCACGTGGTGACCGTCGAAGCGCAGACGGCGTGGACGCACACGGGCAGCTTCGGCACCTGGCACGAGGCCCGTGAGGCGCGGTGGGAGCGGGTCGCCGAGCTCCACCGGCGGTGGGACGAGGAGCACCAGAAGCTCAAGGACCTCGTGCGGACCCTGCGAGACCAGGCGGCGAGCAGCCCCGACATGGCTTCGCGGTACCGCGCGATGCAGACCCGGCTGCGGAAGTTCGAGGAGGCTGGCAGGCCACCGGAGATGCCTCGCGAGGAGAAGGTCACGCCCCGCCTGCGCGGCGGCCGCACCGGCATCCGCGCGATCACCTGTGAGCGGTTGGAGCTCACCGGGCTGATGAAGCCGTTCGACCTGGAGGTGTTCTTCGCCGACCGCGTCGCTGTGTTGGGGTCCAACGGTTCCGGGAAGAGCCACTTCCTGAGACTGTTGGCGGACAAGGCATCCGTGGCGCACACCGGCGCGTGCCGCCTGGGCGCGCGGGTGGAGCCGGGGTTGTTCGCGCAGACCCACGAGCACCCGGAGTGGATCGGCAAGACGCTCACCGAGGTGCTCTGGCACGGCGACGACCAGCGCCCCGGACTGGACCGGGGCAAGGCCATGGGGGCGTTGCGGCGCTACGGGCTGGAGGCGTCGGGCGACCAGCGCTTCGAGACCCTCTCCGGCGGACAGCAGGCGCGGTTCCAGATCCTGCTGCTCGAACTGACCGGGGCCACGCTGCTGCTGCTCGACGAGCCGACCGACAACCTCGACCTGACCTCGGCGGAGGCGTTGCAGGACGCGCTGGAGCAGTTCACCGGCACGGTCGTCGCGGTCACCCACGACAGGTGGTTCGCGCGGTCGTTCGACCGGTTCGTGGTGTTCCGCTCCGACGGCTCCGTTGTCGAGTCGGACGAGCCGGTGTGGGACGAGAGCCGCGTTCAGCGCGCCCGCTGACCCCGCACCATGCGCACGACCTCGTCGCGGACCTGGTCGAACCGGGTCGCGAAGGTCTCGCCGGGGCACGCGGTGGTGACCCAGTCGCGGTGCCTGCTGATCACCGGCTTGGTCACGCGGGCGCCGTTGTCGGGGTTGACGTAGTCGAAGGACCCGGCGGGGTCGACGCCGCACAGCAGGCTCAGCGCGGCGAGCGTGCGCACCAGGCTGGTCCGCGCTCCCGTGCCGGGCTGTGCGGAGGTCATGTCGCCGAGCAGGCAGATCCCGATGTTGCCCATGTTGTGCCCGGCGACGTGCCCACCGGTCACCACGAGCGGTCTGACCCCCGGATTGGGGTGCTTGTCGAAGATCGGCGTGGCGTCGCGGCCGGAGTACCTGCCCTCGTAGACCACCCCTTCGGGGTCGATGAGCAGGTGGTAGCCGATGTCGGCCCACTCGCGCTTGACCGCGTGCAGCTCGTGGATGCCGCGCAGCGCGGCGTCGCGGTCACCGTCGACGGGAAGGGCGGAGTGGTGCACGACCAGCCCCTGCACCGGCGAGAACCGCAAGGCCCACCGCTCACCGCCGTTCGGGTAGACGCGAACGGCCTCGTTGGCGCCCCAGGCCGCCCTGGGCCGCGCGTTGATCGCGAGATCGGGCCGACCGGCCGGGGTGAGCACCCCGGCGAGCGCCTTCGCCCCGCCCCCGGCCGCCCGGCCTCCGCCTCCGGCTCCGCCTCCTGCTCCCGCCCCGCCTCCGGCTGCCCGGCCTCCGGCTCCTGCTCCCGCCCCGCCCCCGGCGGCCCGGCCTCCGCCTCCGGCTCCCACTCCGCCTCCGGCGCCCCGGCCTCCGCCTCCCACTCCGACCACGACCGCCCCGACAACCCCACTCAACAACGCCCGCCGCGTAGCCATGGCGCAACCCTGCGCCAGCCTCCGCGCCCCCGCCCGCCACACCACCCGTCCGTGGTCACGCGGCTGCCATTCGCGGGCTTATGGACGTGTTCGGTGCTCCGGAACGGTCCATAAGCCCGCGAATGGCCGTAAGGGGTCAGGGGGAGACGACCTCGGCGATGGCGTCGACGCCGCGGTCGATCTCCTCGCGGGTGATCACCAGGGGTGGGGCGACGCGGAGGGTGTTGTCGTGGGTCTCCTTGCAGAGCACACCCCTGGCCGCGAGGGCCTTGGAGGCGTCCCGGCCCGCCGGGCCGCCGGGGGCGATCTCCACGCCGGCCCACAGGCCGCGGCCGCGGACCTGGGAGACGCCCTTGCCGATCAGCTCGCCCAGGCGGGTGTGCAGGTGCTCGCCGAGCTCGCGGGAGCGCTGCTGGAACTCGCCGGTGCGCAGGAGCTTGACCACCGCCCGGCCGACCGCGCAGGCCAGCGGGTTGCCGCCGAAGGTCGACCCGTGCTCGCCGGGCCGCAGCACGCCGAGCACGTCGCGGCGGCCGACCACGGCCGAGACCGGGACGATGCCGCCGCCGAGTGCCTTGCCCAGGGTGTACAGGTCGGCGCGGACGCCCTCGTGGTCCAGCGCCAGCAGCTCGCCCGTGCGGGCCAGGCCGGACTGGATCTCGTCGGCGATCAGCAGGACGTTGTTCTCGTCGCAGATCCGGCGCAGCTCGGCGAAGTAGCCGGGCGGCGGGACGAGCACGCCGGCCTCGCCCTGGATCGGCTCGACCAGCACGGCGGCGGTGTTCGGGGTGATCGCCGCCGCGACCTCGCCCGCGTCGCCGTAGGCCGTCGACACGAAGCCCGGGGTGTAGGGGCCGTAGTCGGCGCGGGCCACCTCGTCGTCGGAGAAGGACACGATCGTGGTGGTGCGGCCGTGGAAGTTCGAACCGGCGACGACGATCTGCGCCTGGTTCGCCGGGACGCCCTTGACCCGGTAGGCCCACTTGCGGGCCACCTTGATCGCGGACTCGACCGCCTCCGCGCCGGAGTTCATCGGCAGCACCAGGTCGGTGCCGGTCAGCTCCGCCAGCTCCTGGCAGAACAGGCCGAGCTGGTCGTGGTGGAAGGCGCGGCTGGTCAGCGTCACCCGGTTCAGCTGGTCAACGGCGGCGGCGACCAGGTCGGGGTGGCGGTGGCCGAAGTTCAGCGCGGAGTAGCCGGAGAGGAAGTCCAGGTAGCTGCGGCCCTCCACGTCGGTGACCCAGGCGCCTTCGGCGTGGGCGATGACGACCGGGAGCGGGTGGTAGTTGTGGGTGCTCCAGGTCTCGTCGAGGGCGACGTACTCGGCCGAGGAGCGCAGCGGGCCGGTGGTCGGGCGATCGGCGATGGCGGTCATGGCGTAAGGCTAGGCCGCATCTGCCGACGATTTCAGCCGTCAGGCATTGCTCATGGCAGTGGTTTGTTGCGCGATTGGGTGATTTCACGGAGATCTGTTGTGTCAAGAAGGTTCAGAAGCCGGGATGACGCCTGTTGGCGTCATCCACTGCGCCATCGGCAGGTACGGCGCGGTCACCTGGTTGCCCGGTGCGCAATGTTGGGCAGGAGGTCTTCCCAAAGGGCAATGGTCTAGTCCAGTGTGCTGAGAACTCCGATCACTGGACGAGGGGCATGACGATGGCGAAGCTCGACCCCGCGAGCGGGTCCTCAGCGGCACGAGACAGCGGCCTCGGCCGACGGAAGTTCCTTGGCGTGCTCGGCGGTGTGGTCGGCGGGAGTGTGCTCATGTCGCACGGTGCTCAGGCGGCGACGCACGGCGTGGCGACGCGGCGGGTCTTCCTCGGCTGCTACACGCTGGGCGCGGGTGGTGGGAAGGGCATTGGTCTGGCCGACGCCGACGTGCAGACCGGCGCGCTCACCGTCACCTCGACGCTGGAGGGCGTGGTCAACCCGTCCTTCCTGACCCTCGCCCCGAACCGGCGGACGGTCTACGCGGTCAACGAGACCACCGACGGCCGGGTCAGCGCGTTCGCCGTGGACGCGGCGGGCGGGCTCAAGGCGCTCGGCTCGCAGTCCGCGCTCGGCGCCGACCCGTGCCACCTCGCCGTGCACCCCAGCGGCCGGTTCCTGCTGACCGCCAACTACTCCTCCGGATCCGTCGCGGTGCACCCGATCCGCGAGGGCGGGGCGCTCGGCGCGGCGACGGACCTGGTGCAGCACACCGGCTCCGGGCCCGACCCCGACCGGCAGAAGGGGCCGCACGCCCACCAGGTGCTGACCGACCCGAGCGGCCGGTGGGTGCACGCGGTGGACCTCGGCACCGACTCGGTGTACGTCTACCGGCTGGACCTGGGCACGGGGAAGCTCAGCAGGCATTCGCAGGCGAAGCTCAAGCCCGGCGCGGGGCCCCGGCACATCGCCTTCCACCCTGGCGGCCGCGCCGCTTACGTCGCCAACGAGTTGGACTCCACGATCACCGTCTGCGAGTGGGACTCCGCGACGGGGACGCTCAAGCCCGGCCCGTCGCTGCCCACCGCCCCGGCGGGCGGGGTGACCAGGAACTACCCGGCCGAGGTGACCGTCTCGCCGGACGGTCGCTTCGTCTACCTGTCCAACCGGGGCCACGACAGCATCGCGATCTTCGCGGTCGCCGACGGCGGTCGCGGGCTCACCCCGGCGGGCACACCGTCCTGCGGCGGCGCGTGGCCGAGGCACATCGTGCTCAGCTGCGACGGGCGGTTCCTCTACTCGGCCAACGAGCGCTCCCCCGGAGTGGCGGTCTTCCGGGTCGACCGGAGCACGGGTGGTCTCGCCCAGGTGGGGCAGCAGCTGAGCACCCCGCGTCCGGTCTGCGTTCTCCCCGCCTGACGTCGTCAGTCGGATGGAGCACCTCCGGGAGCTGTTCAGGCTAATTTCTCCTCCCCGGAGAATTATCCATCTTCCTCCCCACGACGCTGCGTGCTACTCATGAGTTATGTGTTAGTGCACACAACGTCGTGGGGAGGCCCTGGTGGGCGCTAGATCTGTTTTTGCGGTGGCAGCCGCAGCAATCTCGTTAAGCATTGTCGCGGCGGCACCCGCAATTGCGGCTCCGAAGGCTGCGGAGAACTACGTCGCCCTCGGTGACTCCTATGACTCGGGTGTGGGGACCCGGACCTACGACTCCTCCAGCGGGGACTGCCGCAGGAGCCCTGCCGCCTACGCGCAGCTGTGGGCCAAGGCCAACAGCCCCGCCTCGTTCAAGTTCGTCGCGTGCTCGGGTGCGCGCACGGCGGACGTGCAGAAGCAAGCCGACCAGCTCAGCTCGTCCACGACGCTGGTCAGCGTCTCGGTCGGCGGCAACGACATCGGCTTCGCCAGCGTGCTGACCTCCTGCCAGCTCGGCAGCGACGAGGACTGCTTCGCCAAGGTCAACGAGGCGGTCAACCAGGGCAAGACCACGCTGCCCGCCAAGCTGGACGCCACCTACTCCAAGATCAAGTCGAAGGCGCCGTCGGCCAAGGTCGTCGTCTTCAACTACCCCCGCCTGTTCGACCTGGGCACCTGCGGCCTCGGCGGGCTGAGCAAGGCCAAGCGGGAGCGGCTCAACCAGGCCGCCGACACCCTCTCCGGCGTCATCTCCGGTCGGGTGGCCGCGGCGGGCTTCCGCCTCGCCGACATCCGCGACCGGTTCGACGGCCACGGCATCTGCTCCAAGGCGGAATGGCTCAACGGCCTGTCCTGGCCGATCAACGAGTCCTACCACCCGAACACCAACGGACATTCCCAGGGCTACCTCGCCGCGTTCACGGCGGCGCTCTGAGTAGCCGAAGGAGTTCACTCCGCCGCCGTCCTCGATGAGGGCGGCGGCGTTTTTTGCCCAACCGAGCGTGAAAAGGTTGAGCCGATCTGGCTAACCGCTTTCTTCTTGAGGAAGAGGGGTTGACTTTCCGGCGCTCTTCGGCCTATTTCGAAACGCCTTCTTTTCCGATTGTTCGACCACCTTTCCGGCGTACTCCGTAGCGGTGACCCGGGCGCGGCCGCGCGCCGGGAGCTGGCACGATCAAGGGCACGGGGCCGTGAGAGTGAGGAGGGCGAGCGTGACGACGCTGGAAACCGGGACCGAGGTGCTCCACGCCCTCGCCGACCGGGCCGCCGAGTGCGCGGGGGAGGCCGCGGGACACCGCGACGCGGCCGAGCACGCGCACTCCGAGCTCGTGTTGGCGTGGGTCGGATCGGTCCATCCGGAAGCCGCCACGGCCCAGGCGTACGCCGCCACCGGGTCCCAGAAGGTCAACGACGCCGTCTACCGGCTGCACCGCGCCGCCGAGCTGCTGCGCGAGGTCGCCATCCGCGAACGCGCGGCGAGGGAGGAGCGATGACCTCCATCGGCGCGGTGCACGAGCGCCTGCGGCTGGCGCGCGCGACCCTGCCAGACGGGCCGCTGCGCGAGCTCGCCGGGCGCATCCTCGACGAGCTGCGGCCGGAGCTGAACGCGGCGATGGACCCCGGTTCGGGCTACGAGCTCCAGGACGCCATGGCGTTGCTCGGCGCGGCGGCGGGTGACCTGCTCTCCGCCGCGGACGACTTCGAGCTCGCCAGGGAGCGCACCAACACCTACCTGGGCCGCGCGAAGTAGCTGCCGGGGGAGACGCCGAAGGCGCGGCGGAACGCGGCGACGAACGCGCTCGCCGTGCCGTAGCCGACCTTGCGCGCCACGGTGCCGACCGCCGTGCCCTCGGCGAGCAGCGGCAGCGCGGCGCACATCCGGTTCTGCGCGCGCCAGTGGCCGAAGGTCATCCCGGTGCCCGCGACGAACAGCCGCGCCAGCGTGCGCTCGCTCGCGCCGGTGACGCGGCCCCAGCTCGCGAGGTCGCGGTCGTCGGCGGGGTTCGCGCGCAGCGCGTCGGCGACCGCACGGGCCCGCTGGTCAGCCGGTGTCGGCAGCTGCACCGTCGTCACCGACACCGGCTCCAGCAGGTCGAAGACCACCGCCTCCGCCCGTGCCCGCGCGTCCGGGGCGAGGTCGTCCCGGCTGAGGTGGTCGATCAGCTCGCCGAGCAGCGGGCCCACCGCGATCACGGTCGGCTCCGCCCAGTCGACCGGGCAGGAGCGCGGCGGGAAGTAGACGCTGCGCATCACGGCAGGGCCGATCGCGGCGGTGCTGTGCTCCACGTCGGCGGGGATCCACAGCGCGCGGGCGCTCGGCAACACCCAGGTCCCGCCGGTCGCGGTCACGGTGATCACGCCGTCGGTGGCCCAGTTCAGCTGGTGCACCGGATGGCTGTGCCGCTCGAAGCGCAGGCCGCCCGGCATGGTCAGGCTGCCGACCATGATCACGTTGAAGGACGGCTCGGGGACGACGCTGCCAGTGGCGTGGCTGTCTGGCGACATTGGTTGACAGCGTAGCTCGTAGCGGCCAGCGCACACCGCTGCCTACGGTCGCGGCATGGGGATGAACCGGTACCACCAGTGGTTGTGCGGCTCGGAGCTCTGGGCGAAGGACGTGCGGGACAAGCAGATCCCATGGGCCTTGGAGGGGGCGGAGCTCGGCCAGGACGTGCTGGAGATCGGGCCCGGTTACGGCGCGACCACGCGGGCGCTCGTCGACCTCGTGCCCAACCTGACCTCGGTGGAGATCGACGAGGAGATGGCGCGGCGGCTGGAGCGGCTGCACGGTTCGCGGGTGCGGGTCCTCCACGGTGACGGCACGGCGCTGCCGTTGCCGGACGAGGACTTCAGCGCCGTCGTCTGCTTCACGATGCTGCACCACGTGCCCACGGCCGCGCTCCAGGACCGGCTCTTCGCCGAGGCGTGCCGCGTGCTGCGGCCGGGCGGGGTGTTCACCGGCTCCGACGGCGTCCACTCCCTCGGCTTCAAACTGATCCACATCGGCGACACGTTCAACCCGGTCGATCCGGACACGCTGCCCGCGAGGCTGCGCGACGCGGGCTTCGACAGGGTAGAAATGACCGTGCGGCCCAAGGAGCGCATGCGGTTCCGCGCCTTCAAACCGAGCGGGGAACCCGCGGGGCGCTGATGGCGTTGGGCAGGTAGTCGAAGGGAGCCGGTGTGCTGCGACTGGTGGCGGAGCTGGGGCTGTTCACCGCCCCGAGCCTGCTCGCGGCGCTGTCCCTGGCGCTGGCCGCAGCGGCCGTGCTCCTCGTCGCCGGACGGGTCGTGCCCAGGGGCGTCACCACCGGGCCCGTCGTCGCCGTCGCGGTGGCCCTGCGCGAGCGCGCGCGGCGGACCGCCTTCCTCCCGCAGCGTGACCCGACGGCGCCGGGCCGGCCACGGCCGAGGGCACCGGGATCGGGCTCCGTGGCCGCCTGACCGCACCTCCACTGTCCGCAGTGGACGGTCAGTGCGGCCACCCCGCCCTGTTCCCATCCGGCAACCACGTCAGCGGAGTGTCCTCACATGTCCGACTTCTTCGGCACTGTCTTCGGTGCGCCGGTCGAAGGCGCCTACTACCTCGTCAGCGCGATCGCCGACGCCGTGCAGCCGGTCTTCGGCACGGCGGCCACCGCCGCCGCGATCGTGCTGTTCACCATGGCGGTCCGAATCCTGTTGCTGCCGTTGGGGTTCGCCCAGGCGAAGGCCGAACGCAAGCGCACCGAGCTGCTGCCCCAGCTCAAGGAGCTCCAGGACAAGCACAAGGACAACCCGGAGCTGCTGCAGCAGGAGACGCTGGAGTTCTACCGCAGCTCCGGGTTGTTCACCGGGATGCTGCCCACGATCGCGCAGATCCCGTTCTTCTTCGTGATGTACCGCCTGTTCAGCATGCCCATGATCAACGGGCACGCCAACGACCTGCTCACCCACGACGTGCTGGGCATCCCGCTCGGCTCGTACGTGTTCGGGTTGGACGCGTTCAGCCTTGAGGCCGTCGTCGTCTTCGGCGCGCTGCTCGGGCTGATCGCCCTGGTCGGGTGGTGGACCGCGCGCAGGCAGCCGCCCGGCGGGCCGGGGTGCCTGCGGCTGGTGCACTACGTGACCGTGGTGATCGCGTTGTTCGTGCCGCTGGCCGCCGGGATCTACCTGCTCGTCACCACCGCGTGGACGGCGGTGCAGCGAGCGGTCCTGTTGCGGGACAAGCAGGACGCCTCGTCCTGACGAAGCGGACGTTCCGGACGTCGGTCGTACTCCGACCGGGTGGTGTAATCCTGCTCGCCTTTCGCGTGGGCCGGTGGACGCCGCGCGGACCGCGCCCTCGGGTGGGGTGGGTCCGCGCAGCCCGGGGTTGCTGCGGACGGACCAGTGGGGTTGTCAACGAAGCGCCCAAGGTTGCCGATTCCGTTCTGCCATCCCTGGCGCTCTGGGTAGCCTTCCGGGTGTGGGGCACCTGATGGTTTTCACGACCCTGGACAGTGCGGACGCGGCCGAGGAACTGGCGCGGTCCCTGGTGACCGCCGACCTCGTGGCGTGCGTGCAGATCGTCGGGCCGGTGCGCAGCGTCTACCGGTGGCGGGGCGAGGTGTGCGTCGACCAGGAGTGGCAACTGGTGATCAAGACGGATGAGGATCGCCTGGAGGCGCTGACGAAGCACATCCGCACCCACCACTCCTACGAGCTCCCCGAGGTGGTCGCGGTGCCGATCACCGGCGGCAGCGCGGACTACCTGGACTGGGTGACCGGCCAGACCCGCCCCCACTAGACCGTGTCCCGCGTCCCCTCTATCGCGTTTTGTCACCTTGATGCGATAGAGAGCGCTCTTTTTTCGCATCAAGGTGACAAAACGCGAAAACTCCGGCCGGGGCTGTGCCTCGCGCGCGCTGCTGAGCGGGTGGCCGTGTCCGGTCGGGGGACGCGGGTGGTGGCCAGGTAGTCGGCGACGCGGGTGACCGCTTCGCGGAGGCGGCGGAAGTACGTCGCCCGGCTCGTGGCCAGTGCTCGCGCTATCGCCTCGTGCTGCTGTGCGGGCTCGAAGTACCTGCGCGCCAGGACCTCGCGCAGCTGTGCCTCGCGTTCGGGGGCGCCGAAGGCCGAGCCCGCCGCCTCGCGCAGCGCGGCGCGCACCGACTCCGCTCTGTCCACAATGGAGAAACCGGTCGCCAGCTCTGCCGCCACGTGGTAGCTCTCCAGCGCCGCGCGCACGTCCGACTCCGTCGGCACGTGCCGAGCCGCTGCGCGCGCCGGAACATGGTGCGCAGCAACGAGGTCTTGCCGACTCCGCCCGGACCGTGCACGAACAGCACGTTGCGGTCCAGGCCGCCGGTCAGCGCCCGCTCGAAGACAGCGAGCTCGCGCGCACGGCCGACGAAGCCGTCCCGCGTGGGTGCTGCGCGCTCATGCCTCGACCCTAGAACGACTTGACCGCCGCGCGGCGTCAACCAACTCGCCAGTGATCAACCCGCCGCTCGTGGGGAAACCCGGTGCGGCTTGCCAACGGCCGGGGCAAGCTCGCTGATCGTTCTCGCCAGCAACGAGATCGCAGCCCGCAGGGCTTCCTCGTCCAGGTGCGCGTATCCGAGCGCGAGTCCCTCTCCGCCGAGGAAGGACACCGCGTCGAGCACGAGCTTCGGCCGCAGCCGGTCGGTGACCGCGGACGCCGGGATACCCGGCGGCAGCAGCACCGTGGCGTTGCCCGAGCTGACCGAGCCGCGGACCTCCACCGGCGCCTCGGCGAGCCCGGCCCGCACCGTGGCCAGTCGGTCGGCGTGCACCTCGGACAGCCTCGTCCGGTAGCGCTGCACCGCCCCGCGCTGGAGCAGCTCCGCCGCCGCCTCCTGGGGGACGGGCGCCGGACGCGCCGCCGTCTCGGTCAGCACCGTCTCCAGCCGGGGTGCGAACCGCCGTGGCACCACCAGGTACCCCAGCGGCAGCGCCGAACCGAACAGCGACCGCAACGAGCCGATGTGCGCGACCGGCGCGGGCCCGCCGAGCCGCACCAGGCTCGGCGCGGGGTCCTGCGCCTCCGGCACCTCCTGTCCGAGTTCCACCAGCACCGCCTCGGTCGCCCGGGACCAGTCCAGCAGCGCCCGCCGCCGCCACAGCGGCATCCGGGTGCCCAGCAGGTCGTGCCCGTCGGGGGAGGTGAACACCAGGCGAGCCTCGGCGGGCAGGTCCAGCCACAGTCCGTCCGGCCACACCGGGACCGGACGGACCATCGAGCCCAGCGCGCCCGCGAACGCGCGCAGCGGCCACGGCGCCGGGTCCTCGACGGCGATGGTGTCTCCCGTCCGGCACACCGCGCGGACCAGCAGCTCGGCCGACTGGCTCGGGCCGGAGGTCACGACCACCTCGTGCCGGGCCATCGGCAGGCCCCGGCTGCGCTCCAGGTAGTCGGTGAGCGCCTGGCGCAGCCGGGGCAGGCCCAGTGGCGGGGTCGGGTGCGGCATCGCGTGGCCCGCTGCGCGCCACGCCGCCCGCCACGCCTCGCGGGGGAAGCGCGCCAGGCTGCTCTGCCCCGGCCGCAGGTCGAGCCGGGTGGGCCCGCTGGGCATCGGGGCGGCGGTCCGGCGCTCGCTCGGCAGGTCCTGGACGTAGCTGCCCGCGCCGCGCCGCCCCCGCAGCACCCCGGCCGCGAACAGCAGGTCGTAGGCGGCGACGACGACTCCGCGCGAGACGCCGAAGGACGCGGCCAGCGTGCGGGTGGACGGCAGCCGGGTGCCCGCCCCCAGCACACCGCGCTCGACCAGCTCGGTGAGCTGCCCGGCGATCTGCCGGTGGATCGGGGTGCCGCAGTCGCGGTCGACCGTGATCGGCATGGAAAGTCCTGGCACGCGACCCTCCTCGGGAAAGGTGAAACGGGGGAGGGTCGCCAGGCTAAGGGCCTTTGAGCAGCGGAAACGGGCTTCGTGTTACCGAATCCGTCTCAGCGCCGTTTCACGGTCTCACCGCGGGCGCGTAGCCGGCGACGGGGAAGTGGTCGGAGTACTCGTCGTCGCGGCGGACCACCACGCCGAGCACCTTCACGGTCCACTCCGGGGACTTCACCAGCAGCGTCTCGTTCCGCCACGCGCCGCCGCCGGAGCCGCGCCGCAGCAGCACGTAGTCCAGCTGCTCGGCTGTGGAGCCCCCTGCCATCGAGTTCTGCGCCGGCGACCAGGACGCGGGGCCCGCGAAGTCCGTCGGCGCGAGCGCGTCGAGGTCGGCGAGCATGGTCGGGTACTCCGGCCCCGTCCGGCTCACGTTGAGGTCTCCCGCGATGATCGTCGTCCCGGTGACCCGCTGGTCCAGGTAGGAGTCGATCTCGCGGAACTGCTCGGAGCGCAGCGCCCCGGCCCGCCCGGACCCGCAGGTGCTGTCGTCGGCCTGGACGTGCGTGCCGACCACGTTCACCGCCAGCCCGCGCACGGTCACCCGGACGTGGGCGAAGCCCTTGCTGGAGAAGCCGTCCGCGCCGCAGCCGTTGGTGAAGATGTACTGGTTGCGGGCGCTGAACGGGAACTTGCTGATGATCGCGACCCCGCCGTCCTCGAGGTCGAACTGCGGGTCGCCGTAGGTGCCGTCCCAGCCGGAGTCGCCGCGCCCGACCACCGGCGTCTGGTACGGGTACTCCGCGCGCAACCCCTGGAGCAGTTTCTCCGACGCGGGGTTGTCGAAGACCTCGTTGAGCACGACGACGTCGTAGCCCTTGACGTAGTCCGCCGTCGCGATCAGCCCGGCGCGGGTGTCCTGGGCGTCGGTGGGCGCGGCGATCTTCGGCAAGAACTTGACGTTGTGGGTCAGCACCCGCACCGGTGGTGCTTCCGCCGCGGTCGCGGGAAGCCCGCTTCCCAGCACCACGGCGGCGGTCAGCAGCAGGGTCCAGCGGCGCATCCCGGCCTCCTCGTCACACGAACATGAGTGTGATTCAAGTTAGTGCCGGGACCGCCGCGGAACAGGTCCACCCGGGCGAGGTTCGCCCGAAGTTCGCTCAGGCGTTGACCTCGTGCTGGCGCACCGCCTCCGCGCGCGGGTCCACCACCGCGGCCACCGCCTGGTCCACCGACATGCCGAAGCGGTGCAGCGAGCGGTCGGCGAACTCCATGCAGTGCAGGGCGATCTCGTGCTGGCCGAGCACCCGGTGCGCGCGGCCGAGCCCGTGCATCACGATCGCCAGCTCGTACTCGTCCGCGTCGGTCAGCGAGTTCAACGCGTTCTCCAGGTGGTGCACGGCCTGTTCGGCACGCAGCAGCGCGCGGCCGCGGTCCTTGCCCTCGTGGGCCCCCGCCGCCGCCAGGTACCAGCGGCCGACCGTGATGTCAGCGCGTCCGCTCGGCAGCCCCCTGGTGCCGTGCGGCAGTGCGCGCGAGTCTTCCGGGACCATGCTCGACCCCGCGAGGTCTTCGGAGTGCTTCACGAACTCTCCCCGTCGAACTGCTGAAGCTGAACCTGAACCTGAACTTGTGAGTCTTGGATTCACGTTGACGCAGCTGCGTGCCTGTGGTCCTTTCCGGGTGCCTGGAGAAGCCTGCCGGAATTGTGTTGTACGCCGAGCCGAAAAGGGAATCGGCAGAGACAACCCTGATATGTAGGTCCCATCAGGAAACCAAAATCAAACGTTTGTACACATGCGCGTCTTCGCAGGTCAGTGGGGGTGCTGTCGAGTCAAACGCGACCAAGGTCGGCGGGTGGGCACCAGGCTGGGCCGCCGGAGGGGGCCGGTCGGCGGCCACAGTGGCAACCCGATCGGGTCAGTCTCGTGACCGGTCGGAGACCGAAGGGGTGGTGGCAATGCCCGGAATACGCGAGCCGCACCGATCCAGATGGCCCTGACCGGCGCGGTCGCGTCGCCTGTATCGAAAACGCGATAGATAGTTACCCTGGCGAACTAGCCCAGAGGGGGGCCGGAGTGCTTGATCCGGTACTCCCAGCCACCCTCTTCGGTGCAGTGCAGCTGGTAGTGCGTCTCGATCTTGGGGCCGCCGTGCAGGTAGGTGTGCGTCACGGTGCTGCCGGCGACCGCGCGCGCCACCGGGATCGCGTCCTCGCGCCCGTCCAGCGGGCCGCCGATGAACCGGGCAAGCGCCCGGCCCGGCCCGGAGGAGTCAGGGGACAGCGAAGACGACATGAACCACTCGCAATCTCGACGGTCGGGGTCAGCCCTTCAATCGTAGGGGTGATGACCTGCGTGATCAGTCGTAGTCATCCACTTGGCGCACGGCGGCGGTACTGCGCGGGGGAGTTCGCGGTCGCCGGGTCCTCGTGACTGCCCGCGCGCCCCCGGTCCACGTGGAAGGTGGTGAGCGTCCGTACTGGCGAGTAGGGGTCTCGGCGGTCGTCGATCACCCGCATGTGCGTGCTCCACCGGCGCGGGGTGACCTCGTGGACGTCGTAGCCGTACCGGTTGCCCTCGAAGTACTTCAGGTGCGGGTTGGCCCCGCCCATGACCGGCCCGTTCGTGGCGTTCCACTCCGCCGAGTACGCGCCGGAG
Source organism: Allokutzneria oryzae (assembly GCF_042429765.1). Taxonomy (NCBI): domain Bacteria; kingdom Bacillati; phylum Actinomycetota; class Actinomycetes; order Pseudonocardiales; family Pseudonocardiaceae; genus Allokutzneria; species Allokutzneria oryzae. The sequence goes on from NZ_JBHLZU010000027.1 coordinate 53,828, forward strand.
GTGATCGAGTGCGCGGTGAACTCGGTCCCGATCACCGGTGCGTCCGGCTGGTCGAAGTCGGCGACGACGTCGTCGACGAACGCGGAGTGCCAGTCGCCGGTGATCACCACGAGGTCGGGCATGCCCGTCTCGTGCACGTGTCCGAGCACCTCGGCGCGCTCGGCGCGGAACCCGTCCCACTGGTCGGTGAAGTAGTAGCCGCCGCCCGGCTTGGCGAGCTGGCTGAGCATGATCGAGTTCACCCAGCAGTGCCAGGAGTCGCCCGCGGTGTCCACCCGCTCCTTCAGCCACGCCTTCTGCGCCGCGCCCAGGATCGTGCCGTCGGGGAGGTTCTGCGCCGAGCGGTACTGCCGCAGGTCGAGGATGTCGAGCTCCAGCAGGTCGCCCCAGCGGCGGTTCCGGTAGATCTGGACGCCGTTCCCGTCGCGCAACGGCATGTGCTCGTAATACGCCTGGTAGGCGGCTGCCCGGCGGGTGACGAACGGTTCGGACGGGTTGGTGCCGCTGTAGTCGTTGGCGACCTCGTGGTCGTCCCACGTGAGAAAGACCGGGTGCGCGGCGTGCATGGCGCGCAATGCCGGATCGCCTTTGTACAGCGCGTGCCGCCGCCGGTAGTCGGCCAGGGTGAACACCTCGGGGCCCTCGTGGTCGCGAACGTGCTGACCACCGACTTGGCCGTGCTCGTAGATGTAGTCGCCGAGATGGACGACGAAATCGAGGTCCTCCCCGGCGATTCCCCGGTGAGCCGCGTAGAAGCCGTCGTGGAAAGCCTGGCAGTTCGCCGCCGCGAAACGGACTTCGCGCACGGGGCCGACTGGTGCGGTCTTCGTGCGACCGACGCGACTGGTCTTCCCGAGCGCCTTGAACCGGTAGTAGTAACGACGCCCGGGTTCCAGGCAGCGCACGGGAATGTGCACGCTGTGGCCTTGTGCGGCCGACGCGGCGACTTTTCCGTGCGCCGTTCTCCTTTTCAAGAGGGGATCTTCGGCGACGACCCACTCGACCTCGACGGAGTCGGGCAGGTTCTGGGTCAGCGCGAGGGGCTCCGGGGCGAGTCGGGTCCACAGCACGACCCCGTCCGGCAAGGGGTCACCCGATGCCACGCCCAGGGTGAACGGCGCGGGATCGTAGGAGACGCCGAGATCCCGCGCCGCGGCCATGGCCTGCCTGGGGGACAACGACTCGCTCAGCGGCCACACCGTGCCGAGCGCCCCCGCGGCCGCCGCGCCGCGCAGGAGGTCGCGGCGGTTCAGCTTCTGTGTCATGGCGTCACCAAACCCAGAACGCGTGGTTGGCCGGTTGACTGGTTTTGAACTCCCGGTGGCAAGACGATGAAACCCCACCTTGAGCGTCCTTTGTGGACATTCTGGGGCGGTCGGCATTTCCCGCACCTGTCACCTGATCGGTACATCGCCTGGCGAGTGCTCGCTGCGATTTGATCGGGTGCTCCCGGCTCCAGCGGGCGCCATCGACGAGAGGTGCACAGCATGTCGGACTACCAGCCACCCGAGATGTACCGGCCCTATCCCACGCGGAGCCACCCCCTTGCGGACGCCGCGGGACGGCACGCGAAGGACTGGGCGCGACGGATGGGGATGCTGGGGACGTTCTGGGAGGAACGGGACATCGACGAGCTGGGCGCCGCGACCTTCGCCGCGCGCACGCACCCCGACGCGTCCGAGTCGGCGCTGCACCTGCTCAGCGAGTGGCACATCTGGGGCTTCCACCTGGTCGCGCACATCGGCGACGAGTACCGGCGAACACGCGACATCGCCGGAGCGAAGCACTTCGCCCGGCGACTGCCCACATTCATGCCGCTGGACTCCGCAGTGGTCGCGTCGCCGGTCAACGCGGCCGAGCGCGGCCTCGCCGACCTGTGGGTCCGCACCGCGCCGTCGATGCCCGGCGCGCTCCGGGAACAGCTGCGCCGCAACGTGAAGAGCTACGGCGACAGCCATGTCGAAGAGCTGTCCAACCTCTGCCAGGACCGGGTGCCCGATCCCAGTGGCTACCTCGCCACCCGTACCCAGACCTTCGGAGTGGCCTGGGCGCACGACCTGATCCGGCACACGATCGACGACAGGGTTCCCCAGGAGGTCTTCGACACCTGGCCGATGCGCGCACTGCTCGCCGCGTTCTTCGAGGCCACCGGGCCGCAGAGCGACGCGCGGACCTACCGGGAGGACGTGCGCGGCGACACCAAGGTCAACAACGGCGTGCACGTCTACACCCGGTTCCTCGGCTGTCCACCGCAGCGAGCGGGCGAGGTCCTCAACTCACTCGGCACGGAACGGCTGCGCCGGTTCGAGAACCTCGCGATCACGGAGGTCCCCGCGCTCGCCGTCGAGCTCGGGATGGGGCTGGCGGACGGCGAACGCCTCTTACGGCACATCGACCACCTCAGGCAGTTCACGGCGGGGACGCACGACTGGCTCTGCCGTGAGCGCACACCACCCGCGCGTCGCCCCAGCGCCACCAAACGCCTCCCCGGTCCGCCCGCCGCACCCACGGCCCTGCTCAACCTCCTGTGACAGGAGCTCCACACACCGATGCGGTCATCCCACCACCCCCTGACACCCACCTCCGCGTGCCCCTCATCTCGCGTTGTGGAGCCTTAACGCGAAATGGGAGCGCTCTTTCGCGCGTTAAGGCTCCACAACGCGAAAACTCCGACCACGCCAGCTGGCCCACGTGCGCCTACCGCGGCGTGGGGTCGGCGTGTCATGCCGGGGGCATCGGGGGGCTAGTGGGGTTCGGGGATGCGGGACAGGACCACGGCGAAGACGAGCAGGCCCGCGCCTTGAGCGAGGGTGAGCAGCTGCGGGTTGATCGCGTCGCCGATCGCTCCGAAGGCCAGGAAGGCCACCGGGAAGGTCGCGCTGATCGCCGCTTGCAGCGCCGCGAAGAAGCGTCCCTTCACCTCGTTGGGCACCGCCGCCTGGAACAGGGCGGTGAACTTCACGTTCGACATGCCGAGGCACAGGCCCGCGAGAGCCAGCATCGCCGCGTACACGGTCGTGTCGGCCACGACGCTCGGGATCGCCAGGAAGAAGCCGAACGCCGCGATGCACAGCGCTCCGAAGCGGATCGTGCGGCCCGCTGTCGGGATGTTCGCCGCGCTGAAAGCTCCGACGAGCAGCCCGAGCCACAGAGCCGCCTCCAGGACCGCGAGCGTGCCCGCTTCGCTGTTCAGCACCAGCTTCGTGTACAGCGGCAGCACCAGCAGGGTCGGGGCCGAGAAGAAGTTCGCCGCCGCGAAGCACACCAACAGCGGTCGCACCGACGGCATCGAGCCCAGGAAGCTCCAGGTGCTCTTGTGCTCCTGTTGCGGAGCCGAGTCCGCGACCGCGAGCGGGGCAGGGGAGGCGGGCAGCGGGGTGAAGCGGGCGAGGTACAGGCACAGGGCCGCGACCGCGTAGCTCGCCGCGTTGATCATCACCGCGCCCGGGAAACCGACCGTGGCCAGCAGGACCGCGCCGAAGGCCGCGCCCGCGAAGTTGGCGACCGACTGGGTGGAGGTGCCGAAGCCGACCGCGCGCTCGACGTCCTCGGCCGCGACCAGCTCCGGCATCGCCTTGAGCAGGCACGGGTCGAAGAACGCCTGGCACACCGCGAGAACCAGCGCGACGGGGTAGACCGCCCACGGGGAAACCGCGTCCTGCCAGGCGAACACCGCCAGCACGGTGACCACGGCGCAGGCGACGAGCTCGGCGCGGATCATCACCTCGCGACTGGGCCGCACGTCGATCAGCCTGCCGATGTGGCGCACCAGCACCAGCGGCGGCAGCGCGCCCATCACCAGGAACGCGCCGGAGGCGATGCCGCGGACGTCCTCCGGCAGGCTGCCGAGCAGCCACCACAGCAACGCGATCTGGTAGATCCGGGTGCCGCCCTGGCTGAGCACCTGGCCGACCCAGACCAGCGCGAAGTTCCGGTTGCGCACCAGCAGGGGCTTCCTGCGTGTCGGAGTGCTCATGCGCCACGCTCGTCGATCAGGCGGACCAGCTTGCCGGTGCGCGGGTTGGTGGTGAGCTCGGTGGTGCCGACCCATTCCACCGCGAGCGGCTGGATCAGGCCGCGGGCCACGTGGTCGGCGAACATCGGGCGGGTCTCGTCCAGCCGCGCCGCGATCGCCTCGGTCAGCTTGTCCGTGCCCACCACGTCACCGGCCAGGCGCAGCACGAGCTGGTCCTTGGCCGCGCGGCGGCGCAGCACCACCTGGCCGCCGGTGATGCCCTGGCCGCCCACCGCCGTCTTCACGATGCTCAGCAGGTCGTCCAGGTACAGCGTGACCGGCCCGACCCTGGCGCCCTCGTCGGAGCGGCCGAGCAGGCGGAAGGTCCGCGCGTCCACGTCGACCCACTCGGCGCGGTCGCCGACCGGGTAGCGCAGCACCGGCTGGAGCGTGCGGACCAGGTCGGTCACCACGATCCGGCCCACCCTGCCCGGCTCGGTGATCGGCGCACCGGTGTCCTCGTCCAGGATCTCCATGATCCGGCCGGGGTAGACCTGGTGCACGCGAGCGTCCTCCTCACCGTCCACAGGGGACCCGAGGATGCCGCCGTCCACACTGGCGTAGCCGATCGAGCGCACGGACGCGTTGGGGAACGCCGAGGCCAGCAGCTCACGCTGATCGCCGTAGAACGCCTCACCGCTGAACAGCACGAGTCGGATCAGCGGCAGCGAGCCCACGGTGTCGTGCACGTACTGCGCGAGCTGGCACAGCGACGTGGGCGGCGCGGCGAGAACTGTGCCACCGAACTCCAGCAGGGTGTTGGTGATGAACTCCTGCGTGGAGGAACCCGCGATCGGCAGCTGCACGGTGTCCACCGGCGAGTCCTGCAACGCGTTGAGAGTGAAGATGAAGCTGGAGTACAGCTCTCCGGCGTAGAACAGGTTCGCGACCCGGTCGCCTTCACGCAGCCCCGCCGCGGCCAGGCCCTTCGAGAAGGTCTCGCTCATCTCCCGCCACTCGGCGCGCGTGTAGACTGAAACCTTGGGCGCGCTCGTGGTTCCGCCGCTCTTGAAGACGATCCCGCCGACGTGCTTCGCCGTGTGCAGCCGGTTGTCGTGCAGCGTGTTCGCCGCCCAGTACGCGCCGTGGTCCACCACGGGCAGCTCCTCCAGCGCGGGCGCGTCCGGAAGGTCCTGGTAGAGCTCGCGGTAGAACGGTGAGTTCTCGCGGACGAGTTCGACGAGTCGGTTGTAGTCAGTCACCGTTACGCTCCCGGCTGTCCACGACGGCGACGAGCTTGCCGCTGTTGTTGGTGCGCTTGAACTTCTCGGCTGACGCCAGCTCGATGTGCAGGGACACCAGCTGGTCCCGGACGGCGGTCGTCTCCAGGTCGGGGTAGCGCTGGACGAACTCCCTCCGGACCGTCTCGGTGTCCGACGGGGCTCGGTCGCGGTCCAGCCGGATCGTCAGCCGCTCCTGGTCACCTGCCTCGTCCAGCACGATCTGGAGGTCGCCGGAGTAGTCGAAGGCCTCACCCGCCACCGCGACGAACCTGCGGTAGTTGAGGAAGTGCCCGCCGCTGCGGAACACGTCACCGGCGCGGCCCAGCAGCTCGAAGCGCGGAGTCCTTCTGCCGCAAGGGCATTCCTCGGTCAGCCAGCGGCCGAGGTCGCCGATCTCGTAGCGGTCCAGCCGCTGGCCGCGCCGGGTGTGCGCGGTGAACACCAGTCGGCCGGTCTCGCCGGGGGCGACCGGGCGGTCCTCCTCCTGGTCCAGGATCTCCAGGGTCTGCAAGCCGGCGAACAGGTGGTGCACCCGCGACGGCGACTCCAGGCACTGGTAGCCCAGCGGGCCGCCGTCCACGCTGCCGTAGGCCGCCGAGCGGATCAGCTCGACGCCGAACTCCTCGGTCAGCCACCGCTTCTGCTGCTCGCTGAAGTGCTCGCCGCCGTAGAAGATCTTGCGGACCCCGCGGTAGGCGCGCAGCGCCTCGCCCGCCTCGTCGAACAGGCGCAGCAGGTAGCTGGGCATGCCGAGCAGGGTGTCCACCTTGTTGTCCACAATGGACTTGGCAACCATCTCGTGCTCGTTCTGCTGGCCCGCCATGGGGTACTGCACGGCCTCAAGCCGCTCCAGCACCGAGAAGAAGCTCGGGAAACCGCCGTAGAGCTGGCCGCCGAAGAACAGGTTCATCGTCCGGTCGGTGCGCGGGTCGAACCCGGCGGCGATCATGCCCTCGGCGCCGTGGCGCATGTGCTCGTCGTAGTCGGCCCAGCTGAACGCGGACAGCTTCGGAGCGCCCGTGCTGCCGCCGCTGCGGAAGAACACCTCGGCCCGGCTGAGGTCGTCCTGCAACCGGTCGAACTCCGCCTTGGACGTGACCGGGACCGCGGGCGGAGGCAGCTTGCGCGCGCTGACCAGGTCGTCCAGGCAGGCGTCCCGGTCGAAGCGCTCGTCGAGCTGCACGTCGACGCGGCGGCTGTAGCGCTGCAACGCGTACACGCCGTCGTGCGGTTCGCCGTCGTAGCTGCCGAGCATCGAGCCCGGCACGGTCACCCGCTGCACGCCCGCGCCGATCAGGCTCCGGGTGAGCACAGCGGTGTCCTGCCGGTTCGCGCCGAGCCCGACGGTCTGGAGGTAGCGGCGCATCGGCCGCAGCGTCGCGGCGATCTGCTTGCGTGCCAGGGACTTCACCCAAACCGTGCGGTACAACGGCGAGGCCCGCAGCGCCGAGCGGGTGTCGGCGAGAACCCGCCAGGACCCGTCGGAAGCCTTGTGCACCTTGGTGAGTCCGAGGTGCTGCTCCAGCTCGGTGACGAGCACGGTGTTGGTGATCTCGGCCCACTCCGGGTCGCTCGGCTCGCGGCGATCGGCGGTGGGGACGACCTCGTCCAGCACGGCGGCGAAGCGCTCCGCGAAGGCGAAGACCTCCGCGTCGTCGTCGGTGTCGAGGTAGAGGACCTGCGGACTCGAACACGCCTGCTGGTCCATCGCGCAGACATCGGCGGCCACGCGTCGCAAGGTCTCCTGGTCGGACCAGGAATCGCTTGTCAGGTAAGCGAAAGAGAGCTTCGGGCCCCATTCGACCAAGCGGCAGCCGGGGCGCAGCACGGACGCGACTCCCGCCAGGGCCTCCTCCCCGCCCCACGCGGCGACGGCGTCGGCCGGCGCGCACATCCGCTCCAGCCACTCGCGGCGGCTGGAGGAGTAGTGCAGCACGATGACCCGCTCGGCGATCTGCCCGGTCGGGTCGGCATCGGCCAGCGCCGACAGCAGCTCGGCGGTGAACCGCGAGTCCTCACCGCTCGTCTTGACCACGTTGAGGTTGCCGGACAGCAGTCCCTCAAGGCAGCTCAGCGCACCGGCCGCGGGCGCGTTGCCCGGCGCGATGTGCGCGAGCAGGCCGACCGGCACCCACGCCTCGAAGACCTGCTTGCGGAAGTCGAAGCGCGCCAGGCGGTTCGGGTCCACAGTGCCCAGCTCGCGGACGACCTTCTTCTCGATCGTCGGCCTGGCGAGCGCTCCGGTGAGCCCGGCGAGGATCTGCTCGATCTCCTGCGACGGCACGTTCCAGTCCACCAGGCGCTGCGAAAGCCGTTGGCGCACCGGGCTTTCCGCGTCGGAGAGGTGCTTGACCAGCCGGTCGGCCGCCGCCATGACGATCAGCGGGCTCAGCGGCTCACCCGCGAGCACCTGCTGGGTGCGCTCCTCAAGGGTGTCCAGTCGGCGGTCGGCCTCGGCGTCGTCGACCCACTCGCCCTGCCAGTAGTGCTGGTTCATGACCTGTCCTTCAGGAGTTCGGCGGCGGCGATGGCGCAGCTCTTGTTGCGGCTCAGCCCGGCGCGCCCGTGGATCTCGAACCACGGCGTGTCCAGACCGCAGCCGCACTCGGCCGGGGTGTGCAGCGAAGCGAGGTCACCCATGAGCACGCTCTGCGCGGGCGCCGAGGTGATGAACGGCGAGACGAACTGGAGGTAGCCGCGCTCGCCGTGGGGCAGCGGCTCCAGCGTGCGCACGGAGCGGACCAGCACCCGTGACCACACCGGCACGTGCATGTTGTGCCTGGCGCACTCGATGTAGGGCACCGAGTGCTCGACGGAGCCGAAGCCGTCCCTGATCCGCTCGTCGGGGATGCCGAGCTGGTCGGTGATCTTCGCGTACAGCTCGCGTTTGCTGATCTGCTTGTCCGCGTTGCCCTTCCAGCCACCGCCGAACAGGACGAGCGAGTCGTCGGAGAGCGAGACCGGCGGCAGGCCGAGCGAGCGCATCCGGTCCAGGGTGAAGGACAGGAACGCCGGGAAGCCGAAGATCCGCACGGGCACGCCGTCCTCAGCTGAGCGCAGAAGTGCCCGCACAGCACCGAAAGCGTCGAACTCGTGGCCGTTGCCGGTGCTGGGCAGGCCGTACTCCACCCGCCGCACCGGCGCGAAGTCGCACAGGTAGTGGTCGGTGAAGGACGCGCCGAGGTTCACGCCGGGCTTGGGCTGGTAGGTGTAGATGAGGTAGTCGACGGGGCGGTTGTCGTCGATCCACCCGTAGTGCTCGAAGATCCGCGCCACCATGCGCTGTCCGGAGCGCAACGTCCAGTCGTCGAAGAACATCTGGGACTTCTGGCCAGTGGTGCCGGAGGAGGTCACGTGCAGCTTGACGTCCTCGCGCGGGATCGAGACGACCTCGTGCATCTTGAAGAAGTTCGCGTGCACGAATGGCTGCCGTTCGAGGTCCACAATGGACTCCAAGGGCGGCCGCGAGCCCAGCAGGTTCGCGAAGAACGGCGAGCGCTCCGCGTGCCAGCGGTTGGACTCGTTCATCGCGGCCACGAACAGCGCGTCGGCGTCGGGGCCGGTGTCGTAGGGCTTCGCGAGATCACACAGGCGTTGGACCTCGGCGAGGGCCGAGGGGTCCGGCACCGTGATCGGGCCGAGGTAGCTGCTCACCGGTACACCCCGATCGTGTTGAGGTACTTCTGCTTCCAGAGGTCGATGTACTGCTCGACGAACGGCCGGAACGCCGCGTCGATCGCGAGGCCGCGGAAGTCCAGCGGCTGCATGGTCCGCGCCATCACCACGTAGTCGCGGAACATCTCGCCGTCCCGCCGCATCGCGGGGTAGACGGCGGCGGGCAGGAACCCGTGCGAGAGCAACGAGGACAGCTCCTCGAAGGAGTGCAGCGGGACCAGCGTCTCCACGTAGAACGCGCCGAAGTCGCCGAGCTGGCCGATCAGCTGGTCCAGGTGCGGCGAGACCGCCATCGGGTCCGGGGCCGCGCCGATCAGCGTGCAGTACCCGTCGCTGACGCTGAGGTGCGTGTACACCTCGTACGAGCCGTCGCAGGCCGCGAGCAGCACGTTCGGCTTGTGGAACGGGTAGAACCCCCGGACGGGGTCCACCACCTCGCCGAAGCGGCGCAGCACGAAGTCCGGCGCGTTGATCAGCTCCACGCCCGGTGACGGCAGCTGGGTGGGAACCTCCTGTTCCGGCACCGGTTCTGGCAGCACCGGCATGCCCGCGACGGTGGTCAGCGCCTCGACGATCGGCCCGAGGCTGGCGGGCACGCGCTCGACCGGGTGCCGCTGCTCGATGACGCCGTCCCGGTGCCGCGCGAGCAGGACCATGGTCTCGTGCTTTGCGGCCTTGCGGAGGTTGGGGAAGAAGCCCAGCGCCCGGAACCCGCTGCGCAGGCAGATCCGCTGCGGCGCGGTCGCCGTCGTGCGCGCGGTGGCGTAGACGGAGTCGATCCGGCCGTCGGCCAGCATCTCGTCGCTCATCGAGCCCACCGCGCGCTGGGCGATGCCGCCGCCGCGGCACTCCGGGTCCACCACGAGCCCCTGCATCTTGCCGAGCCGGTCCGCCGGGTCCACGTTGCCCACGATGGACGCGACGAGCCTGCCCCCGTTCGGCTCGCGGGCGACCATCCAGGTCGTGCGGTCCGAGGTGATCTCCTGGGCCATGACGGCCGGGTCGGTGCCCAGCGGGAGCGCGTAGGCCTTGCCGTAGACGCGTCGATAGAGCAGCAACAGCTCGTCGATGTCGTCGACCCGGGCACGGTCGAAAACGGGTGTCAACGCGTCTCCTTCAGGCAGCACTCGATTCCCGCCCACGCGCGCGCGAACAGGAAGAACGGGGAGGATAAGGGGCTCGGCCGTCGGCCGTAGACGCTTCGATGCTATCGCCCCGAATCCTTGACAGATGCTTGAGCGTTCGCCTGGCCTGCGGATATGTCGGCCGGTGGCGACCATAGTCACATCCGGTAACGGCGGCTCTCGTTATTTAACTAATCGGCCGTTCGGGTAATCCGTTCCCGGCTGTTGGAATTCCCCGTCTGGAATCTGAGCAAACCGCCGCGGGTCGGGTCCTCGGGTAGTCATCCTTTTGATGGCAGGAGTCGTATGTTTGGTGGACGACGACCTTCGGGGTCGGTTTACGCCGAACGCGCCAACCCCTGGGTGTCGGCGGTCTTCGCAAGGGTCTGCAAGAAATGTATGCGGCTTGCGCGAACTTGCGTCATTATTGCGGGATGACGCGACGACTGGCCGAGGTGGCCCGCAAGGTCGGGGTGAGCGAGGCGACGGTGAGCCGGGTGCTCAACGGCAAGCCCGGGGTCTCCGAGTCGACCCGCGCGGCCGTGCTGACCGCGCTCGACGTGCTGGGCTACGAGCGCCCGACCCAGCTGCGCGGCGAACGCGCCCGCCTGGTCGGCCTCGTGCTGCCGGAGCTGCAGAACCCGATCTTCCCCGCCTTCGCCGAGATCATGGGCAACGCGTTGGCGCAGCAGGGCTTCACCCCGGTGCTGTGCACCAGGACGGCGGGCGGGGTCTCCGAGGCCGACTACGTGGAGCTGCTGCTGGCCCAGCAGGTCTCCGGGGTCGTCTTCGCGGGCGGCGCCTACGCCCAGGCCGACGCCTCGCACGAGCACTACCGCCTGCTCATCGAGCGCCAGCTGCCGACGGTGCTGGTCAACGCGGCGGTCGAGGACCTCGGCTTCCCCAGGGTCTCCTGCGACGACGCGGTCGCCGCCGAGCAGGCGCTGACCCACCTGACGTCGCTGGGCCACGAGCGGGTCGGCATGGTCCTCGGTCCGCCGGACCACGTCCCCTCCCGCCGCAAGCTCGCCGCCTTCACCGCGGCCGCGGCCAAGGCGGGCCTGGACGTGCCGGCCGAATGGGTCGGCCACGCGATGTTCTCCCTGGAAGGCGGCCAGGCCGCGGCGACCCGGCTGATCGAGCGCGGGGTCACCGGCATCGTCTGCGCCAGCGACCCCCTGGCGCTCGGCACGGTCCGCGCGGTCCGCCGCCGGGGCATGGCGGTCCCGAAGGACGTCTCGGTGATCGGCTACGACGACTCGGCCTTCATGAACTGCACGGACCCGCCCCTGACCACGATCCGCCAGCCGATCGAAGCGATGGGCCGCGCGGCGGTGGACCTCCTGGCGGTCCAGATCAACGGCGCCGAGGTCTCCTCGGAGGAGCTCCTCTACGAACCCGAGCTGGTCGTCCGCGCCTCCACCGCCCCCGCCCCCCGCTAACCCCCGCACCCCTTACGGCCATTCGCGGGCTTATGGACCCCTCCGGGCCTCCGGACGCGTCCATAAGCCCGCGAATGGCCGTTTTTGGGTGCGAAGGGGAGGGAGGTTGTGGGTTTATTGCGGGATGTCGTCGGGATCTTGCGGTGGAGTGGTGGGGAAATTAAGGTGAGCGGGCCGTACCGCGCCGCCGCATCCCCAGCATTGACGCTGAGAAGAGGCATCCCGATGACCAGAAGCCGTCGCACCGCGCTCGGACTGTTACTCGTGGCCGGACTCGGCCTCTCCACGGCCGCCTGCGGCGGCGCCGCCCAGCCCGCGTCGGGCGGCAAGATCGTGATCACCGTCAACGGGCAGGCACCCCAGACGCAGGCGTTCGAGCGCAGGATCTTCGACGAGGACGTCGCGGCCTTCGAGGCGGCCCACCCGAACATCGACATCCAGCCCCGCGAGGGCTTCATGGACCCGAAGGTGTTCTCCGCCAAGCTCGCGGGCGGGCAGCTGGAGGACGTCTTCTACGTCTACTTCACCGATCCCGCGCAGATCATCGCCCGCCGCCAGGCCGCGGACATCACCGACCACGTGCAGGGCATCCCGGAGCTGCAGCCGCGGCTGCTGGACGTCTTCAAGGACGGCAAGGGCAGGCTGTACGGGCTGCCGACGGCGAACTACTCGATGGGCCTGCTGTACAACCGGGCGCTGTTCACCAAGGCCGGGCTCGACCCGGACAAGCCGCCCGCGACGTGGGAGGAGGTCCGCGCCGCCGCGAAGAAGATCAGCGCGCTCGGCAACGGCACGGTCGGGTTCGCCGACCTCAGCAAGAACAACCAGGGCGGGTGGCACCTCACCAGCTGGCTGTACTCGGTCGGCGGACAGGTGGCGCGGCAGGAGGGCTCCGGCTGGAGAGCGGACTTCAACAACGACAAGGGCCGCGAGGCGCTGCGGTACCTGCGCGAGATGCGCTGGACCGACGACAGCATGGGCAGCAAGCAGCTGCTGGAGGTCGCCGACGTGCAGCGGATGATGGGCGCGGGCCAGCTCGGCATGTACATCGCCGCCCCGGACAACATCCCCACGCTGGTCAACCAGTTCAACGGCTCCTACACCGACTACGGCATGGCCCCGCTGCCCGGCGGCAAGGGCACGCTGATCGGCGGTGAGGGCTACATGATCAACCCGAAGGCCGGCCCCGAGAAGATCAAGGCCGGGCTGACCTGGCTGCGGTGGAAGTACCTCAACCCCGACCGGATCGAGAGCAACCTCAAGCGCTACGCCGAGCTGAAGCAGCCCGTCGGCCTGCCGGTCTCGCCCTTCTCCGACATCTACGCGGGGCCGGTGCGCGAGCGGCAGGAGACGCTGAAGGCCAAGTACGCCACCGTTCCCGTGGGGAACTACCAGTCCTTCGTCAACTCCTCCGGCACGGTGAAGGGCAGCATCGAGCCGCCCAACGCGCAGCGGGTCTACGCCGCGCTGGACAGCCTGATGCAGGCGGTGCTGACCGACCGCGACGCCGATGTCGACCGGTTGCTCGCCGAGGCCGAGACGAAGGTCAACAGTGCTCTCGCTCAGGCGGGCTGAGACCGCGCGGGGGGCAGGCGCCCCGACCCCGGCTCCCGGGCGGTGGCGGCGCAGGCTGGCGGAGAACCTGACCGCCTACGGACTGCTCTGCGCCGCGCTGCTGTGCTTCGCGCTGTTCTCGTGGTGGCCGATCATCCGCGGGGTGCTGCTGAGCTTCCAGCAGGTCGACTTCGTCAACGAGCCGACGTGGGTGGGGTTCGCCAACTTCGAGCGGCTGTTCGCCGACCCGTTGTTCGGGATCGCGTGGCGCAACACGCTGCTGTTCACCGGGTTGGCCCTGCTGCTGGGCTTCGTCGTCCCGTTCCTCACCGCCGTGGTGCTCAACGAGATGCGGCACGCGCGGGCGTACTTCCGGCTGCTGGTCTACCTGCCGGTGATGTTGCCGCCCGTGGTGACCTCCCTGCTGTGGAAGTGGTTCTACAACCCCGGACCCGGCCTGTTCAACGACGGGCTGCGCGCGGTCGGAGCGCCGCCGCTGAACTGGCTGGACTCCGGCGACACCGCGATGATCTCGCTGGTCATCGTCTCCACGTGGGCGAACATGGGCAGTGCGACGCTGATCTACCTGGCGGCGTTGCAGACCATTCCCGGTGAGCTCTACGAGGCGGCCGAGCTCGACGGCGCGAGCATGTGGAAGCGCCTGTGGCACGTCACGGTGCCGCAGACCAGGTTCGTGCTGCTGGTCCTCATGCTGATGCAGGTCATCGCGACCATGCAGGTCTTCACCGAGCCCTATGTGATGACCGGCGGAGGGCCGGAGGACTCCACGCTCACCGTGCTGCTGCTGTTGTACCGCTATGCCTTCGTCTACAACGACTTCGGCACCGCGAGTGCGATGAGCCTGCTGCTGTTCGTGGTGCTGGGCGTGTTCTCCGCCTGCTACGTGCGCCTGACCAAGGGGAGATCATGAGCACTCACGTTCGCACGCTCGTGTCCCCGGCACGGTTGCGAGACACCAGGGGAAAGGTCGTCTACTGGACCGTCTTCTCCTTGGTGCTGGTGGGTTTCACCGCGGCGTTCCTGTTCCCGCTCTACTGGGCGGTGACCGGGGCGATGAAGTCCCCGCCGGAGCTGGCCCGCGTGCCGTCGCCGATCGTGCCGCAGGAGTGGCACCCGGAGAGCTACGGCCAGGCGTGGCAGGAGATGGACCTCGCGCGGTACTTCCTCAACACCGTGGTCGTCGCGGGCGGGGCGTGGCTGTTCCAGCTCGCCGTCGACGTTCCGGCCGCGTACGCGCTGTCCAAGCTCCGGCCCGTGCTCGGCAACGCGATCATGGGGCTGATGCTGGCGACGCTGATGCTGCCGGCGTCCGCGCTGCTGGTGCCGACGTACCTGACCATTGTGGACGTTCCGTTCGCGCACGTGAACCTGATCAACTCGCCCGCCGCGATCTGGCTGCCCGCCGCCGCCAACGCGTTCAACATCTACCTGCTCAAGCGGTTCTTCGACCAGATCCCCGGCGAGCTGCTTGAGGCGGCGCGGATCGACGGCGCGGGGCCGGTGCGCGTCCTGGTGCGGATCGTGCTGCCGATGTCCAAGCCGATCATCGCGGTCGTGTCGATCTTCGCGGTCGTGGCCGCCTGGAAGGACTTCATCTGGCCGCTGCTGGTCTTCCCGGACCCCGGCGCGCAGACGCTGAGCGTGGCGTTGCACCGGATGGAGCCCGACATGCCGCTGAACCTGCTGCTGGCCGGGCTGGTGCTCGCCAGCCTGCCGATGGTGGCGATCTTCCTGGTTTTCCAGCGTCAGATCCTCGCCGGTCTGACCGCCGGCAGCGTCAAGGGCTGACCCGGCTTTCCTTCTCCAGAAGGGGCACAGCGTGACCGTCTCCCAACCGACTCTCGACGACACCAGCACGCAGACCACCGCCGCGTGGTGGCGCGGGGCGGCCATCTACCAGGTCTACGTGCGCAGCTTCGCCGACGGCAACGGCGACGGCGTCGGCGACCTCGCCGGGGTCCGCGACCGCCTGCCGTACCTGGCCGAACTGGGCATCGACGCGATCTGGTTCAACCCCTGGTACCCCTCGCCGATGGCCGACGGCGGCTACGACGTCTCCGACTACCGCGACATCGAGCCCGCCTTCGGAACCCTCGCCGACGCGGAGGCGCTGATCGCCGAGGCGCACGCGCTCGGCATCCGGATCATCATCGACATCGTCCCCAACCACTGCTCCGACGCGCACCCGTGGTTCGTCGAAGCCCTGCGGTCGGAGCCGGGATCGTCGGCGCGCCAACGTTTCTGGTTCAGCGACGGACGCGGTGAGCACGGCGAGCTGCCGCCGAACGACTGGCAGTCGCGCTTCGGCGGCCCAGCGTGGACGCGTGTTCCGGACGGCCAGTGGTACCTGCACCTCTACGCCTCCGAACAGCCGGACCTGAACTGGACGCGGCCGGAGGTGCACGCGGAGTTCGAGGACATCCTGCGCTTCTGGTTCGACCGGGGAGTGGACGGTTTCCGGATCGACGTCGCCGACGGCCTGGTCAAGCACCCGGACCTGCCCGACGTCGGCGAGGCCACCGACCGGCTGCCGTACTCCGACATGGACGGCGTGCACGAGATCTACCGCGCTTGGCGCAGGATCGCCGACTCCTATCCGGACAAGCGTGTCTTCGTCGGCGAGATGTGGTTGCCCGATCCGGAACGCTTCGCGCGCTACCTCCGGCCCGACGAGCTGCACTCGGGGTTCAACTTCGACTTCCTGTCGTGCCCGTGGGACGCCGCGAGGCTCCGTGCGGTCATCCAGTCCACTATGGACGCTCATGCTCCCGTTGGCGCGCCCGCGACCTGGGTGCTGTCCAACCACGACGTGACGCGGCACGTCACCCGCTACGGTCGTGCCGGGGACACCGGCTTCGACTTCGCGGACCGTCGACACGGGACGGTCGTCGACCGGGAGCTCGGCACGCGACGTGCTCGTGCCGCCGCGCTGCTGACCCTGGCGCTGCCCGGTGGCGTCTACGTCTACCAGGGCGAGGAGCTTGGGCTCTGGGAGGTCGAGGACGTGCCGGACGAGCTGCGTCAGGACCCGGTGTGGGCGCGCACCAACGGAGCCGACCCAGGGCGGGACGGGTGCCGGATTCCCTTGCCGTGGTCGGGAACGGAGTCGCCGTTCGGGTTCGGGGCTGCCGCGCCGTGGCTGCCGCAGCCCGCTGAGTGGGCCGACTACACCGCGCAGGCCCAGGACAACCGGCCGGGTTCGATGCTCCAGCTCTACCGCGAGGCGTTGGGAGTTCGCCGCGCGGAGCCCGCCTTGGGCGACGGACCGATGGAGTGGGTGGCCGACCTGCCGGAAGTGATCGCCTTCCGCCGCCCACCCGGGTTCACCTGCGTCGTCAACCTCGGTGCGGCTCCGGTTTCGTTGCCAGAGCACGAAAGCGTGCTGCTGTCGAGCGGGCCGATCGAGGGTGGCGAGCTGCCGCCGGACACCGCGGTCTGGCTTCGCACCCGATAGCGGAGACTCTCCGAGTTCGAGGCGTACGACTCGTGGCTCGGAGAAGGGGCGGGTCCGGAGCTATGGCGGCGTTCCGGGCCCGCCCCGCAGGCAACCGCGGAGGCTCGCGACAAGGGCGTCCGTGCAGTCGTCGGCGAAGCCCCTGATCGGCATGTGGTTGGTGATGAAGGCGAACGCCAGCTCCGCGGAGGGGTCCGCGAACGCCAGCGAGCCACCGAGCCCGTCGTGCCCGAAAGTGCCGCCGGAGACCTGGAAACCCAGCCCATAAGTGGTGTCCTGCAACAGAACCAGGTCATGGCCGGACGCGTGTGGCCGCGCGATCGACTCCAGTGTGGCAGGGGACAGCAGACCGCCGAGGCACGCCGCGTACAGCCCCGCGAGCCCCTTGGCGGAGGCCACCGCGCCCACCGAGAGCACCTCGCCCGCCCGCAGCCGCCGCTCGTTGCCGATGCGTGCGCCGAAGTCCGCGCCGTACGCCTGCCGGGTCAACGTGTCGCGGGTCAGCAACGCGCGCACCACGGGGCTCTTCGGGTCGAACCCGATGGGCGTGAACAACGGGACCAGGCGCGGCTCCACCGACTCCGGCAGACCGAACCAGACGTCCAGGTCGGGGAACTCCTCGGCGAGCCAGCCGCCGACCGTGCCGCCGGTGATCCGCCGGAACAGCTCTCCGACAAGGGTTCCGAAGGTCAGCGCGTGGTAGCCGTGCGCGGTTCCCGGCTCCCACAACGGCTCCTGGGCGGCGAGCCGCTTCGCGAGCTGGTCGTGCTCGATGACGTCGTCCACCCCGAACCCGCCGTCCACTGAGGACAGTCCGGCCTGGTGGGACAGCAGCCACCGCACCGGGATCTCCGCCTTGCCGCCCTCGGCGAACTCCGGCCAGTACTCCGCGACCGGCGCGTCCGGGTCCAGCCGCCCCCGCTCGACCAGCACGGCCAGCGCGATGGCGGCGACTCCCTTGGAGGAGGACCAGATCAGCTGCACGCTGTCGGAGCGGTAGTCCGGCCCACCGTGCAGGTGCGCCACGAGCGTGCCCCGGTGGTAGGCGGCCATCGCCCCGCTCCACCCCGGCCGCGCGCCGAGCAGGTCGTCGAAGGCGTCCCGCAGCGGCTGGAACCCCGGCGCGATCATGCCGCTTCCCGCCGCAGACCGAGGACCTTCGCGCACCGCGCGGACGCCTTGGGATCGCCGCAGACGCTCAGCAGCCCCGCCGCGGCGGCCTCGGCGGCCGTGAGCGAACCTGAGCCCAGGCGCACGAACGTCCTCGCGTCGGTGGTCATGACCATCGCGGGCCGGTCGGCCGGACCGCGTTCCGCCCGCGCCTCGCCTCCGGCGACCCGCAGGTGGAAGACCTCGTCGTCGATCCGGAACTCGTAGCTCTCGTCCAGCCCCGGCACCCGGGAGCCGTCGGCCATCGCCTGGAGCCCGAACAGGCCCCAGTGCGGGCGGCAGACCGCCTCCGCCGACGGGTCACCGAGGAAGGACAGGCCCCAGCGGGTGAGCGCGTGCACCGCGTCCGCGAGTCCCCGACCGCGCTCGGTCAGCTCGTACACCTGGTCGTCCTTGGTGATGACACCCATGCGGCACAACGACTTCAGCCGCTCGGCGAGCAGGTTCGTCCCCATGCCCGGCAGGTCGGCGAGCAGCTCGCCGTAGCGGCGGGGGCCGAGCAACAGCTCCCGCACGACCAACAACGTCCACCGCTCACCGACCACGTCCAGACCCGCCGCGAGCCCGCAGTACTGCCGGTAGTTGCGCACCCGGCGAGCTTACTTAGGCCAGCCCGACGAACAGCGCTCCGCCGACGAGCCCGAGCAGAGTGCCCGCGACGACCTGGGGCAGGTCATGGTCGTTGATCCGCACCCGCGCCCAGCCGACGAGCAGCACCAGCAGCCACAGCGCGTGCCACGCCGTCCCGTAGAGCACCGCCGTGATCAGCGCCGCCGACGCCGCCACCGCCGCGTGCACGCTGATCTTCCACTTGAAACCGATGGTTACCCCGATCGTCACCATCAGTAAAATGAGCTCGGCGATGCCGAGGGCTTTCATGCTGGTCGGGGCGTCGAAGACCACCATCGCCACGGTAACGACGACGACGGACGCCACGCAGATCAGCAGTGGTGTCTTGCGGCCTTCACGGTTGCGGACGTGGTGTCCCTCCCAACGCCCGCGCAGTGCTCCGCCCATGATCAGTACCCACGGGACGAAGCTGGAGAACACCGCGAGCGCCGCTGCCCACCACAGCGCCTCGGATTGCCTGTCCTGGGTGGCCGCGCCGACCACGAACGGCAGCGCGATCAACACCGTGTACGGGGAGAGCACCTCGGTCGCGGCTTTGGCAAGCCACCGTCCGGGGCTCGTTACTCGGGAAATGCTGGTCTCGCTCACACCGACCCCCGTTCTGTCGTGATCTTTTTCTGTAGTACCAGGGGAAAACCGCCGGTGCCCGCTGAACACGGAACTGTTGTCGATCTTCAACCGAGCTTGCTCAGCCGCTCGATCGCGGCCAGCAGCGTGGCCTCCTGCTTCGGGAACGCGAAGCGCACGAGGTCGCCGCCCTTGGCGGGCTCGGCGTAGAACGACGAGCCCGGCACGGTCGCCACCCCGAACTCGGTGATCAGGCGGCGGGCGAAGGCCACGTCGTCCCGGTCCTGATCGAACTTCCCGGTCCCGCAGAGCACGTAGTACGCGCCCTCCGGCACGCGCAGCTCGAAGCCGATGTCGGTCAGCGCGGGGCACAGCAGGTCGCGCAGCTCGCGGTAGTGCTCGGCGAGATCGGAGTAGTAGCTCCTGGGGAGCCGCATCGCGGTCACCCCGGCGGCCTGCAACGGCGTCGGCGCGCCGACGGTGAGGAAGTCGTGCACGGTGCGGATCGCCTTGGTCGCCCACGCGGGCGCGATGGTCCAGCCGACGCGCCAGCCGGTGACCGCGTACGTCTTGGACAGGCTGTTGATCGTGACCGTGCGGTCTTCCAGCCCCGGCACGGTCGCGGGCGGGATGTGGCCGCCCTCGCCGAGGAAGTGGATGTGCTCGTAGATCTCGTCGGTGAAGCACAGCACGTCGTGGCGCTGGCAGAGCTCGGCGATCAGCTCCAGCTCCTCGGCGGAGAACACCTTGCCGGTGGGGTTGTGCGGGGTGTTGACCACGATCGCCCTGGTGCGGTCGGTGAACGCGGCGCGCAGCTCGGCCTCGTCGATCGTCCAGTCGGGACGGTGCAACGGCACGAACACCGGCTTCGCCCCCGCGAAGATCGCGTCCGGCCCGTAGTTCTCGTAGCGCGGCTCGAACATGATCACTTCGTCGCCGGGTTCGAGCAGGGCGAGCATGGTCGCCACCATCGCCTCGGTCGCCCCGCAGGTCACGCACAGCTCGGTCTCGGGATCGACCGACCAGCCCGGGTAGGTCGCCTCCGTCTTGACCGCGATGGCCTCGCGCAACGCCGCCTCGCCGAACGTGGTCGGGTACTGGTTGAGGTCGGCGTGCACGGCGTCGGCCACGGCGGTCTTGAGCTCCGGCGGGCACGGGAAGTCCGGCAGCCCCTGGGACAGGTTCACCGCGCCGTGCGCGTCGGCGGCCCGCGTCATCTCCCTGATCACCGACTCGGTGAACGACGCGACCTTCGTGCTGATCCGTGGGATCACTGCTTCTCTCCTGTCTGTCCGGCCAGTCGCTCCTGCCACGCGGCGAGCAGGGCGTCCTCGGTCGGCGGAGTGGCCAGGCTGACCACGACGTAGGTCACCAGGCTGATCGGCAGGCCCCACATGACCGGCTCGTTGGCGAGGATGCCGTGGGTGGACATCAGCACCACCACGGCGACCCCGCCGGCCACGATCGAGGCGAGCGCGCCCTGCCTCGTCCCGCGCCGCCACACCAGCCCGCCGAGGATCGGCACCAGCAGGCCGCCGACGAGCAGGTTGTAGGCCACGGTCAGCGCTCCGACGACGTCCTGGAGCAGCGAGGCGACGGCGATGCCGATGACACCGAGCACCAGGGTGAACACCCGCGCGGTGCGCACCTCGTCGACCTCGCCGGACCGGCCGAGCAGGGCGCGCACCCTCGGCCAGATGTCGTTGCTGGCCACCGTGGCGCACGCGATCAGCGCGCCGCTCGCGGTGGACATGACGGCCGCGAGTGCGGCAGCCAGCACCAGGCCGCGCATGCCGGTCGGCAGGGCTTCGGTGACGATCGTGGCGAAGGCGTCGTCCGGCGAGGCGAGGGTGGGGAACAGCGCCTTGGCCGCCATCCCGACCACCGCGCCCGCGAACGCGTAGAGCAGGCAGTACAGCCCGGAGAAGGTGCCGCCCACCGTGGCCACCTTGTCGTCGCGCGCGGTGAACACGCGCTGCCAGATGTCCTGGCCGATCAGCAGCCCGAAGAAGTAGACGAGCA
Source organism: Allokutzneria oryzae (assembly GCF_042429765.1). NCBI lineage: Bacteria > Bacillati > Actinomycetota > Actinomycetes > Pseudonocardiales > Pseudonocardiaceae > Allokutzneria > Allokutzneria oryzae. Next base: position 74,725 of record NZ_JBHLZU010000027.1, read on the forward strand.
CGTAGGTCAGGATCGTCTCGGCGCCGATGTGCCACAGCGAGAAGTACTCGGCGGGCAGCGCCGCGTACAGGCCGTCGAAGCCACCCGCCCTGCCGACCGCGATCGGCAGCAGCACGAACAGGATGCCGATGGTCTTGACCACGAACTGCACCATGTCGGTCAGCGTGATCGACCACATCCCGCCGAGCACCGAGTACAGCACCACGATGCCGCCGCCGAGGACCACCGACGAGACCCGGTCCATCCCGAAGAGCACGCCGAAGATCGTCGAGCAGGCGATCGTCGAGGTGACCATCAGCATCAACGCGTAGATCCACATGACCACGCCGGAGATCGACGCGGCCGAGCCGCCGTAGCGCAGCTGGAGCATCTCCGAGACCGTGTAGACCCGCAGCCTGGTGATCCGCCGCGCGAAGAGCAGGCTCAGCCCGAGCACGCCGAGGCCGATCGTCAGCACCAGCCACGCGCCGGAGATCCCGTAGAGGTAGCCGAGCCGCACACCGCCCACAGTGGACGCCCCGCCGAGCACGACGGCGGACATGGTCCCGGAGTACATGGTGTACCCGAGCCGCCGCCCGGCGACGAGGAACTCGCTCTTCGTTCCGGCGCGCCGCGCGGCCCACCAGCCGACGGCGACCATGGCGAGCAGGTAGCCCACCATCACCAGGGAGTCGATCGGCATCGCGTCCTCCATCGATGGGTTGCGCTGACCGTAGGAAACGGCCCGGCCTCATCGAAGTGGACAACTCGCACAACCACAGCCCTCACATAGGATGTTTTGTCTAGTCGGGGAGGCTGGCATGGACATGCCCACGGTGGCCCTGAGCGACCTCGTCGCCCGCCCCGACCTGGGGCTGACCGTTCTGGTCGGCCCCGTCGAAGGCCGCAGGGTGCGCTGGGTGCACGTCAGCGAGCTGCGCGATCCGGGTCGCTACCTGACCGGCCAGGAGCTCCTGTTCACCGCGGGCGTCGACTTCCCGGTGGAGGCCAACGAGATCGACCGCTACGTGAGACGCCTCGCTGAGGCGGGCGCGGCGGCACTCGGCTTCGGTGTCACGCCGGTGCACGACGTGGTGCCACCGCTGCTGGTCGAGTCCTGCGAGCGGCACGGCCTGCCCTTGCTGCTGGTCTCCACCCAGGTCACGTTCCTGATGATCGGCCAGCAGGTCTCGCTGATGCTCGCCGAGGCCGAACGCGCGGGCATGCGCAGGCTGTCCACCGCACAGGGCGCGCTGACCAGGGCGGCGGCCCGTGAAGGCCCGGCATCGGTTGTGCGGCGGCTGGCGGGACTGCTGTCGGGCTGGGCGGTGCTGTTCGACCCCTCCGGCCGCCGCGTCGCCGTCGGCGGCCCGGCCCCGCCCGATGAGGTCCTCCGCCTCGCCGAACGCGTGCGGTCCGCCAAGGGGCCCTCCGCCGCGACGGCGCACCAGGGCGGACGGCAGCTCGTCGCGCACGCGCTGAAGGGAGCCGGTTCCGGACCGCGTTCGGTGCTCGTCGCGGGGGACTCCTTCCTGCCTGCGGACCGCGCCGTGCTCAGCGTCGGCGTCGCGCTGTTGTCGCTGCTCGAAGCCTCCGCGCGCTCCTCCCCGGAGCTGACCGCCGGTCTGCTCGGCCTCGCCGTCGGCGGCGTCGACTCCGCCGAGCTCCTGGCGAAGGCCCTGAACGCTTCGCCGGACACGCGGTGGCGAGTGGTCCGCGCGCGGCGTGTCAGGGGCAGTGCCGAGGCTTCGGTCGCGTTCGGCACGTCGTTGGTCGCACCCGCTTCGGCAGGGGGAGTACTCGTGGTGCTGCCGGAGAACCACGGTGCCGCGCCGAAGGGGTGGTTGGTCGGAGTCAGCGGTCCGGTTCCCTTGGCAGAGCTGCGTTCTGCCGCTGCCAGGGCCGAGAGGCTGCTTGCGGAGGCGGTGGTCGAAGGACGGTCCAGAGTGGACGACTCCACTGTGGACTCACTGGTGTCTGGTGTGGACGCTAGGGCCTTCGCTCGGCAGTGCCTGCGACCGGTGGTGGAGGCGGGGCTGCTCGCCACGTTGCACGCGTGGTTGGCGCACAACGGCGGGTGGGACGCGGCCGCCGACGCCTTGGGGGTGCACCGCAACACCGTCCGGCACCGCCTCGCCCGGATCGCCGAGCTGCTCGACCGCGACCTGAGTGCTCCGGACACGCGCGCGGAGCTGTGGCTGGCGCTGCGCTGGCTCCGCGCGTGAACCTGGGCATTCACCCAAGAGACGTGCTCGGTGTTGCGGACCGTGAAAAGATCGTCACCGTACGCGTCCCGGTAGGCGCATGGGGAGAGACGAGATGCCCGCGGAGCACGGTTCAGGAAGGACGCACAACGACCTGTCTGGCCAGGTCATGGGCAACCTCGTGCAGGCAGGCACGATCAACCGGCTCGTGCTCACCACCCCGGCGGAGCCGGTCGCGGACGCCTGGGGTGTTCCGGCGCGGCAACGCTTCTTCGTCAACCGGACGGAGGAACGGGCGTGGCTGCTCGACCGGCTGCGCGCCCCGCACCCGGAGGCCCCGCTGCTGCTGCTCCTGTCCGCGTTGCCGGGGACCGGGAAGACCGCGTTGGTCGCGGAATGCGCCAGCGAGCTCGAAGACGACTTCGACAAGATCTTCTACGCCGACCTGAACGACTACCGGCACGACGGAGCCGTTGCCTACCAGGACATCCTGGGTGAGTTCATCAGGGGACTCGGGATCGGGCGGGACTGGGTCGCTGAGGGACTACCCGCCCGCAAGCACCAGTTCCGCACCGAGAGCAGGCAGGTCCGGGTCCTGGTCGTCCTGGACAACGTCGACCGCCATGACGACATCACCGCGTTGATCCCGAGCTCCGCCGCCAGCGCGGTGCTGGTGGTGAGCCACTGGCAGCTCGACCACGTCCTGAGCCAGAGCGCCGAGGACCTGCGGTTGAGCCCGCTGGACGGCGACCACGCGATGGCGCTGATGGGCGCGCTCTGCCCCCGCGAGCGCCTCGACGCGGAACCCGATGCCGTCGCCGAGCTGATCGCCAGGTGCGGCCGCCTCCCCCTCCTGCTGCACGCCGTCGCCGCCAGGCTCCGCAAGCGCCCGGCGCGGGAGATCGCGGACCTGGTTCGCGACCTCGACGGAGGGAATCTGGTGGTGGACCTCTTCGACGTGCCCTTCGGCCAGCTCGGCCCCGACGCGCAGCGGCTGTACGGGCTGCTGGGTGTCAGCCCCGGCGCCACCTTCACCGAGGACATGGCCGCCACGGTGCTCGGCGTGTCCCGGGAAGCCGTGCGCGCGGTGGTCGACGAGCTGCTGGACGCGAGCCTGCTGACCGAGGACCGCGGCGGCCGGGTCCGGTTCCTCGGCCCGGTGCGCGAACACGCCGCGCGGGTGGGACAGCGCCTCGGCGGCGATGTGCGCGAACAGGCCCAGCACCGGCTGGCGAGGTGGATGGCCGTGCTGGCCGCGCTCGCCGACCGGGCGGTCAAGCGCGACCGGCTTCGCATCGTGACCATCGAGTCCGTCGTGTCTTTCGCGTCCGATGTGGACAACCCGTTCTCCAGTGCGGCCAAGGCATTGGACTGGCTGGAGTCCGAGCGGTCGGCGCTGGCCGAGATCGCGGCGACCGCGCTGCGGTACGGCTGGTTCGACCTGGTGGTCATGATCGCGGAAGCGATGTTCGCGTTGCACATGAACCGGCCGCACCCGCTGGAGTGGCAGGAGCTGGACCGGATCGGGCTGGCCGCGGCGAAGCGGTGGGGTAACGGGGAAGCAGAGGCAAGGATGCTCAGTCAACGCGCTCGGTTCGAGCTCGACAACGGGGACTCCGCGGCGGCGCTGGCCACGATGGCGGCCGCCAGGGAGCTAGCCGAGTCCACCGACAACCTGCGCTTGGTCGGCTCGGTGTTCGAGCTGACCGGCCGTCTGCTCTTCGAGCGCCGTCAGGACGCGGAGGCGACGCGGGCCTACGAGCGGTTCCTGGAGATCGGTGAGCGGATCGGCCCCGGCCCGCAGGCCATCGCCAAGCACTACCTCGGGCGGCTGGCCGCGAGAGCCGGGCGGACCGAGGAGGCGGTTCGGCTGCTCCGCGACGCCTTGGCCTTCGCGCGGCGGCAGGAGGACGCGCGCACCGAGGCGCGGGTCATGGTCACCCTGTCCGAAGTGGATGGTGACGCCGAGGAGTGGCTCCGGCGCGCTGTCGAGATCTTCCGCGCTAGGGACATGCCCACGTACGAGGCGGACGCCCTGGAACGCCTGGTCGCCCTCGCCGAGGCGCGGGGGGACCGGGTGGTGGCGAAGGGCCACCTGGAGCGGTTGCTCGGGGTGTACGAGCGCTCGCGGCACCCCGGGGTCGCGGCTTTGCGTGACCGCGTGGCGCGGTACTAGTTCTGGCTTGTGGTTGGTGTGCTGGGGTCGTTTAGCGCTGTGCTGCGGCTTTTGTTGTAGTGGCGTTGAGGGTCGTGCTGCGGTTCTTGTTGTGGTGGCGTTTACGGCCGTGCTGCCGCCCCGACTCCGTCGGGTTGCCCTCGGATAATTCTCCCGGACTTGAGTGCGGATTTCCTTGGGCATCCACTGCCGCTAGCCCGCTCACCTAATGTGGTGGCGGGCTAGCCGGGGTCGGGTTTAAAACGGGGGAGCGGGATCCGCTATCGGCTCAGGTTCCCGGACATACGTTCTTCCCATCGGGGTGGTCCAGATATGGATACCGCCCGGGAGCTGGGTTCGTTTCCACCGGGTGTGATGTTTCATCACGTGATGTCGTCGGCATTTCGCACCGAGGTCATCCGCGATGGTGTTGGTGCCGTCGAAAGGCTCGCAATGGTCGAGGTCGCAGCGGTGCGCCGGTTGCCTGCACCCGATGGCCACACACGTGACGTCGCGGGCTCTCACCAGGTCCGCGAGGGCGGCTGAGGGACGGTAGTTCGTCCGCCCCACATCCACCGCCACCCCAGTGACGGGGTCGGTGAGGATCCGCTTCCACGTGCCACCCGCTGCGATGTCCCTCGCCACATCTGCGGGAATCGGGCCATAGCCCGCGAGCATCCCCGGTTCCTGATCCATGCCCATCAACGTGGTGGCGGGGAGGGTGACCAGGACCTTGACCTCACCCTGGGGTGCGCCGGTCTCCTTACCCATCAACAGGTCGAACGCGACATCGGCGCGGCGCTGGTCCATGGTGCGCTCATCCTCACCTAGACCTCGGGCGATGCGGTCGATCCGGTCCCACACCAGGGCGCCCTGGAGGGCGGTGAACTGGAACCGCAGCGCGCACATCGCGTCGTCGAGGTTGAGCTTCTCCACCCGCCGGGTGCGCTTCTTCTCCTCGTGCCGCCGGGCTGCTGCTTCGGGGTCGAGCTTGGCGATCAGGCGTTGGGCGTGCTGGCGGATCCGGCTGTAGTGATGGGTGCGGGCGTACTCGATCAGTACCGCTTCCACGATCTCGGCGTGCACAGCGGTCAGCGGCTCCAGTTGGTCCACGATCAGCAGGGCCTTGCCCTGGTCGATCCGACCCTCCTCCAGGGCGGCGAGGACGGCCGGGCGGGAGGCGAGGTTCTCGGCGTGGTTGATCAGCGTGCTGGCCTTGCGCGAGGAAATCGACAACAACGCGCCGACCTCATCCCCAAGGTACGGGTATTCCGCGAAATCCGTGCTGACCACCAAATCGGCGAGACAGCGTGCCAGGACCGCGTGCGCGTGATTCACCGCGCGGTAGGCGTCCTCGATGGAATCGAGGGTCTCGTCGGGGGTCATATTCCTATTCTATCTCGCCAAAAATGGTGATCATGGCCCTATAGGGTGAAATGGTGCGCTGATTCTTTCGCTGTCGGTGAACGTGAAAGCGGGACCGCGCACTGCCGCAGCTGCTACAAGAAGCTCCCCGAAGAATGGGGGGCAGTGTCAACGAGGGAATCGGGGGAAAGTCCTGCGCCATGGGCGAAAGCCGCCGCGAAGCCGTCGGCGCCCATGGCGCTTTCCGCTGCTGCGGTGATCCGGTCGACGTCGCCGCGCTCCGCCGGGGGCAGGGGGGCGCCCACGGAGCGCCTGGCAGCGTCGGCGGCGCCGAGCAGGGTGGCGGCGCGCGTGTGCTCGCCGCCCAGGGCGTGCGCTCCCGCCAGGCCCTCCAGGGCCAGGGCGACCGCGCGGGGATCGCCCATCCGGTTCGCCAGGACGAAGCCTTCCTTGTGCAGGCGGTGGGCTTCCTCGGTGTTCCCGCGCTGTTCCGCCATGAAGCCCAGCTCGCTGAGCATCAGGGCGCCCGCTTCCTCCCGGCCCACTCGGCGGTGCCAGTCGAGCACCCTGCGCAGGTGCTTCTCCGCCACGTCGAACTGGCCCTCGCGGCGCGCGCCCAGGGCCAGGCCCGTCTCCGCGTACATCTCCGCCGGGGGGAAGTTCTGCTCCGCCCCCAGGCGCATCGCCCGCTCGTGGAACTCCTTCGCCTGGTCGAAGTCCTTGGTGAGCAAGGCGATTCTGCCCAGCCACGACAGTTGGTAGGAGACCTCCGGCCACAGGCTCAGCTCCTCGGCCATGCGCAGGGCCTCGCGGTGCAGCCCCGCCGCCCGGTCGTAGTCACCGGAGATCTCCGCCAGGGTGCCGAGGGTGAACGACGCCTGGAGCTGGCCCCAGCGGTCGCCGAGCTCCTGGAACATCCGGGCGCCGCGGTCGGCGAAGCGCCTCGCGTCGGCGAACTCGCCCTTGTGCATCGCCTGGCTCACGCGGTCGCTGGTGGCCGCCGCGACGCCCCAGTCGTCGCCGACCGACTCGAAGTCCTTCAACGCCGCCACGGTGAGGCGTTCGCCCTGCCGCATGTCGCCGACCGTGGACATGACATAGCCGAGGAACCACAGGGCGTGGGCGCGTGCGGCCGGGTCGGTGATCGCTTCCGCCTCGGTGAAGGCCTCCGGGGCCGGGCGCTGTCCTTCCAGGACCGCGATTCCCGTTCGCCAGGCCCTCGTGACCGGTGCCGCGCCGCCACCCGCCGCCAGGGCCATGGTCAGCGATCTGGTCGCCTCGCCCAGTCTGCCGCGCAGGAACCAGTACCACGTCATCGCGTTGACCAGCCGCAGTGCGAGATCCGGTTCTCCTTGCCGCACGGCGGTTTCCAGCGCCGCGCGTATGTTCGCGGTCTCGGCGTCGAGCCGTTCGAGCCAGCGGCGTTGGTCAGGTCCGCGTAGGAGCGGGGCGGCGTGCTCGGCCAGCTCGACGTAGTAGCGCGCGTGCCGCAGCCGCAGCTCGTCGAGCTCGCCCGCCTCGCGGACGCGCTCCAGGCTGTACGCCGCCACCGATTCGAGCAGGCGGTAGCGCGGCGGCGCCGTGCCGCGGACCTGGCTGACCACAAGGGAACGGTTGACCAGCCCGGACAGCAGCTCCAGGACGTCGGCTCCGCCGCTGACCGCCTCCGCCGCGTCCAGCTCGCAGCCCTCGGCGTGCACGGCCAGCCTGCGCAGCAGGACGCGCTCCGGCCCGCTCAGCAGCTCCCAGCTCCAGTCGATCATCGCGCGCAGGGTGCGCTGGCGGGCGGGCGCGTCCCTGGGACCACCGGCCAGCAGGCGGAACCGGTCGCTGAGCCGGTTGAGCAGCTGGTGCACGCCGAGCACGCGGACCTTCGTCGCCGCCAGCTCCAACGCGAGCGGGATGCCGTCGAGCCTGCGGCAGATCTCGCCGACGACCGGGGCCGTGTCCTCGTCGAGGGTGATGCCCGCACGGGCCTCGAACAGCCGCACCGCGCTGAACTCACGGGCACCGGCGACCGAGTCGTTGGAGCGCCCCGGGACCGCGAGCGGCGGGACGGACCAGAGCACCTCACCGGACAGGCCGAGCGGCTCCTGGCTGGTGGCCAGGACCCGCACGCCCGCCGCCCCGCGCAGCAGCCGTGCCGCCATGTCGGCGATCTGCTCCACCAGGTGCTCGCAGTTGTCGAGCACCAGCAGGATCTCCTTGTTGCGCAACGCTTCCGTGAGGCGGTCGGCCAGGTCGAGCCGAGTCCCGCCGGGCACGTGCTCATCGCGGATGCCCAGCGTCCAGGCGACCGTCGCGACGACCCACTCCTCCACCGTGCACGCGCCCTGGAGGTCGAGGCCAGCGAACTCCACCAGCCAGGCCCCGTCGCCGAAGGCGCCGCCGAGCGAGCGCGCCGTCTCCACCGCCAGGCGCGTCTTGCCGACCCCGCCTGGTCCGGTCAGTGTCACGAGCCGGGACTCGCTGAGGCGTTCCCGGACCGCGCGGACGGCGTCCTCCCGCCCCACCAGCTCGCTCACCGCCGCGGGCAGGTTGGTCCTGGGCAGCGCCGCCGATGTCGTCGGCGCCGGTGCGCCGTCCAGCTCGGGCGCCTGTGCCAGGACGGCCCGGTGCAGCGCGGTCAGCTCCGGGCCCGGGTCCAGCCCGAGCTCGTCGGCGAGGCGGGTGCGCAGGTCGGCGTGGCTCGCCAGCGCCTCGCTCTGGCGGCCCGCCCGGTAGAGCGCGCGCATGTGCAGGGCGCGCAGCCGCTCGCGCAACGGGTGCCGGGCGACCAGGTCGGCCAGCTCGCCGATGAGCACGCTGTGCTCGCCGAGGGTGAGCCGGGCTTCCGCCCAGTCCTCCGCCACCGCGAGGCGTTCCTCCGTCAACCGCTGGATCACCGGCGCGGCAAAGGGTTCGTCGGCGAAGTCGGCCAGCGCCGGCCCGCGCCACAGTGCCGCCGCGTCGGAGAACAGGGCAGCCCGCTCGCGCGGGTCGTCGGCCGCGCGGGCCCGCTCGGCCAGCGCTCGGAACTGGTCGGCGTCGACGGAGTCGGCCAGCAGGCGGTAACCCGGTGCCTCCCGCACGACCAGGTCTCTGCCGCCCTCCTCTGCCTGTTCCAGGGTCCTGCGGAGCTGGGAGACCTTGGTCTGCAACGTGTTCGCCGGGTTGCCGGGGAGGCGGTCGCCCCACAGGTCCTCGGCGAGCCGGTCCACCGACACCACGCGGCCCTCGTGCGCGAGCAGGGTCGCCAGCAGCGCGCGGACCTTCACCTCGGGCACCCGCACCGGGTGTCCGTCGGCGGTCCACACGGCCAGCGGCCCCAGCACTCCGAATCGCACGGTTCGACCGTATCCCGAACCACCGACAGCGGGCCGTGCGCGGACCGTCAGCGAACCGTGCGCGGCGGTCGGCAGAGTCGTCCTCGTCATCCAGAACACCTTCTGAACAGGCAGGACAACGAACATGAGCAAGATTGGCGTGACCCTGGTCGGACTCGGGCCCATGGGGCAGGCGATGGTCCGCAAGCTGCTCGGCGCCGGCCACGCCGTGACCGTGTGGAACCGGACCGCGAGCCGGGCGGACGCGGTCGTCGCCGAGGGCGCGACCCGCGCGGCCGACGTCGCCGACGCGCTGGCCGCCAACGGCGTGGTCATCCTCAGCCTGACCGACTACCAGGCCATGTACGACATCCTCGGCACCGCGACGGACGGCCTCGCGGGCAAGGTCGTGGTGAACCTCAGCTCGGACACCCCCGCCAGGACCCGCGAAGCCGCCCAGTGGCTGGCCGGGCACGGCGCCGAGCTGCTGACCGGCGGTGTGATGGTCCCCGCGGTGCTCGTCGGGGAGGAAGGCGCTTACGTCTTCTACAGCGGTTCCCGTGAGGTGTTCGACAGGTACGAGCCGATGCTGCGGGTCATCGGTCGCCCCGACTACGTCGGCGACGACTACGCGCTGGCACAGCTGTACTACCAGGCACAGCTGGACATCTTCCTGACCTCGCTGTCGGCCTACATGCACGCCACCGCCCTGCTCAACTCGGTGGGCGTGTCTGCGGAGAGCTTCCGGCCCTACGCGGAGGACAACTTCTCCATGATGTCGATGTACCTGCCGGAAGCCGCCAAGCAGATCGACGCGGGCGAGCACCCCGGCGACGGCGCCAGCGTCGTCATGATGGGCGCCACCGCCGACCACATCCTCGGCGCCAGCGAGGAGGCCGGGATCGACACCGGTCTGCCCAAGGCGGTCAAGGCGCATTACGACCGCGCCATCGAGTCCGGGCACGGTGCGGACAGCTGGACCAGCCTGATCGAGCGCATCAGGAAGCCGTGACCCGCTCGGGGCGTTCGTCCACTGTGGACGTCAAGTGCGGTCGTGGCTCGCGGTCGCGAGGCGCAGCAGTGCGACGAGCGCCCCGGGGCCCGCGACCAGCAGCGCCGTGTTCAGCAGGTTCCGGTCGCCGTCGTCGTCCCGCTGGTCCATCCCGGCCGCGGTGAACTGGAAGAACGTGTACCCGATCGCGGCGACCGAGAGCCCCACGACCAGCAGCAGCAGCGTCCGGCGGGTGCCGGGGCTGGGTACCGGGATCAGCGCGATCAGGACCCAGAGCAGGGTGAACAGGAACAAGCCCGACATACGCGCCTCCCTCGTACGCCACCGCAGTAGAACGATGACACAGCGGGGGACGCGCGTCAGCGGGTCTCATCCATTCGCCAGATCGACCTCGACGTGCCCCGAACCGTCCACTGTGTACTCGGCCTGTCCCGCGGTCAGCTCGGCCAGCCATGCGCCGAACTCCGCGACCGCCCCCTCCTCGACGCTGATCCGGAAGCGCACGTCGGTGCCGTAAAGCGCTTCGTCGAGCCGGAACCGCGAGTTCCGCAGCTCGTTCTCCAGCTTCCCCGCCCGCAGGTAGTCCACCACGGTGGAGACCAGGGCGACCGGTCGTCGCTCGACCACGCCGAGCAGGTCGACGGCCTCGGCGACCGCGCCGCCGTAGGCGCGGATCAGCCCGCCGGCGCCGAGCTTCACGCCGCCGTAGTAGCGGCTGACCACCGCGACCACGTTGGTCAGCTCGCGCCTGCGCAGCACCTCCAGCATCGGAGCGCCCGCGGTCCCGGCGGGTTCGCCGTCGTCGCTGGACTTCTGGACGTCGCTGCGGTCGCCGAGCACGTAGGCGGAGCAGTGGTGCCCGGCGTCGGGGTGCAGCCTGCGGCGGGAGCGGATGAACTCCCGCGCCTGCTCCTCGTGCTCGACCCTGGCCAGCGCGCAGAGGAAACGCGACTTCCTGATCTCCAGCTCGTGTTCGCCGGACTCCTTGAGGGTGCGCACGGAACCCGACGCTAACAGGCTTCCACGCTGGTCCCGTTCACCCGCAGGCCCCGTTTCAGCTCCTCGGCGACCCGCCCGCTGGACACCCACGCGTGCACCGCGGAAGGCAGCAGGTCCGCCGGTCCGCCCGAGGTGGTCATCCGCAGCCGCCTGCCGTCCCGCAGCCACACCAGGCAGGTCCGAGGGCCGGTCACCACACCGACGACGCCGCAGGCGGGGTGCTCGGCCAGCCAGCGCGCGGGGTCGGCGTCCTCCGGCAGCAGGAGCACCCCGGCGGCCTGGAGCTGCCGCAGCCCGGCCTCGCGCGTCGCGACGATGTGCCTTCCCGGCAGCTCGGACACCAGCTCGTGGGTCGGAAAGCGTTCCAGCTCAACGATGTTGCCGTCCAGGCACCGGGAGGCCACGAAGTACGACGGCGGCTCGGCGAGCCGGGGGACCGGCGACGGCAGCGCGGGCAGCTCGGCCGGTGTCGCGGGCTCGTCCAGCCCCAGCAGCCGGTACATCAGCCGCCGGAGCCTGGCGGCGGCCTCACCCCGCTGGTCGAAGGTCCGTCGCGCGACGTCCTGCCAGGCAACGAGGTCGTCCAGCTGGGGCCGGATCGGGCGGTCGTGGTCCAGCCGCGCGGCGAGCGCGCCCAGCTCCGCCATCGGACTCCCCGGCGCGATCTCGGAGTCCGCGAAAGCGCCCAGCAGCACGGGAACCCCCATCGCCGTCGCGTAGAGCGCCAGCGAGCCGTGGTCACCGATCACCGTGTCGGCGGCGATCAGCGCGGCCTGCCAGCCGGTGTGCGGCGGCAGGAAACCGACGCCGAGCCAGGACTCCAGCTGTCGCGTGCCGTGGAAGTCCTCGACGTTGGGGTGCACCGCGACGACCACCAGGTACTCGTCGACGGGCAGCTCCCGCGCGAGCCGCTCCGGCAGGTCCCGCGTGGTCCCGAACAGCGACTCGGGCCCCCAGGTGGAGCTGACCAGCACGAGATGGCGGTCACCGACGCCGAGGTCCTCCCGGTACCGCCACCGCGCCCACTCGCTGGCCCGCATCCGGTCGTGGCACGGATCGCCGACGACCACCGCGCGGTCCCGCGCCTCCGGACACGTCCGCGCCACCGTCCCCAGCTGGTCGGAGTGCGAGAGCGCGATGACGCTGGGCGTCACTTTTCCGTTGTGCACCAGTTGTTCCCGCGCCAAGCCGGACACCTGCCCCGAGCGGCCGAGCAGCTTGTTGTGCCCGGCGCCGTGCGGGATGAGCAGCAGCGGGGCCTTGAGGAGGTGGAGATCCCCGTTGGCACTGGCCGAGATCGCGAGGTCGTAGCGGGCCTCGACGGCCCGTTCCCATGGCACCACCTTGGCCCCGGCGCGGCTCAGCAGCGCGGCCACGCCGTCGGAGAAGCCGGAGCCTGGCGCGATGGTGAAGACCGTCTGCACCCGCCGATCCCGTTCCAGCAACGGGAGAACGTCGAGCAGCCGCGCGGTGGAGGTGACGGTGCGGCCGACGGCCAGCACGGTTCTGGAGTACTGGAACGTGGCCCTTTCGTCCGGCTGCCCCCGATACCGCGCCATGTCCCCAGACTACGAGGAGTGCAGGGCCAGGGTGCCCTTGCCGCGCCGCTTGGCCACGTACATCGCGGAGTCCGCGCGGGCCAGCAGCTCGTCGGCGGTGAGCGCGGGCTCGTCCGGGCCGAGCTCGGCGAGGCCGATGCTGGCGCGCACCACGTGCTCCCGCCCGTCCACCTGGTAGGGCCGCTGCATGCCCTCCAGCACGGTCTGCCCGACCTGCTCGGGGGTCTTGCCGTTCTGGTGCAGCAGGATGCCGAACTCGTCGCCGCCGAGCCGCGCCACCAGGTCCGTGCTGGGCATCAGCTCGCGCAGCCGCGCGGAGATCACCTGGAGCAGGGCGTCGCCCGTCGCGTGGCCGTACTGGTCGTTGACCTTCTTGAAGTCGTCGAAGTCGATGAACAGCACCAGCAGCGGCGGCCCGCTGGGGTTGTTGTGCTCGACCACCCTGCGCAGGGTCTCCTGGAACAGCGCGCGGTTGGCCAGCCCGGTCAGCGAGTCGTGGTACGCCTGGTACTCCAGCTCCCGCTGGCTGGCGCGCAGCCGCCCGAGCAGCCACAGGTTGTCCGCGATGGCGATCAGCTGCCTGCCGACGACCGCGGCGGTGAGCCCGAGCCCGAGGTAGATCTCCACCGGCTCGATCCGCATGCCGTCGTTCGTGCGGAAGGCCAGGAACAGCGCGGCGATCGGCAGGGGCACGTACGGCACGGCCAGGTGCAGCCAGTGGTCGGTGCGCCTGCGGGTCGTCAGCACCCCGCCGCCCGCGGGGGCGACGGCGGTGAGCAGGAACAGCGCGTTGCCGGTCATGTAGCCGATGTCGATCACCGGGGGCACGCTGGTCCTGCTCAGCACCAGACTGATGGTGATCGCCGCGGAGACGCAGTGCGCGAGGAAGCCCAGCACCAGCAGGCCGAGCGCGGGTTGCCTTCGCAGTCCCCGCACCCCGGCGACCAGCACCGCGATCAGCGCGACCAGCAGGTAGGAGGTGGGGTGCAGCAGCAACAGCACCAGCCCGCTGCCAGCGCCCGACGGCGTGTGCACCCTCTTGAGCATCAGCACCGCGTGGCCGACCAGCAGCACCGAGCTGGCGATGATCACCACGTCGAGCACCAGCACCGCCCGCGCCCGCTTCGGCCTTGTCGTCGGGGCGCGCTCCTCGCCGACCCCCTGGTTGATCAGGCAGATCACCGTGATCAGCGCGAACACCGGGACCATGAAGTAGCTGATGTTGCCGAGCGTGCTCGCGGGCAGCGGCAGCCCGCTGATCAGCTTCGTCCAGATCCACAGCCCCAGGCCGAGGCCCATGCAGGTCGAGGTCGCCGCCATCCACAGCCGCCAGCTGCGGTCCAGCCCCGCCCGGCCGCGCGCCGTCACCAGCAGGGTCACCGTGGTGACCACGCTGAAGACCACTTGGAGGACCTTGTCGGCCAGCACCGTGCCCGGGTTGCCGAGCGCCTCGGTGGTGACCACGACCGACGCGGCCACCAGAGCGAGGAACACCACGGTGGTCACCGCGACGAACCGTTGTCTCTGCACTGCCGTGGACATTGCCGTCGACCTGCCATTACGCCGGGGTTGGCCCACCCTATGTCGCCCGGTTGGCAGTGTCGACGGGTGACACAACGGCCACCGGTCAAATTCTTCGATAACGCGGTAACGCCGAGGACACGAGATGCACGTTGCAGTCTGTCCGGTGCTCAGCCGGTTGCCGCGACCGCGGCGGCGATGGCCTGGTCCATCATGGCGCGAGCCGCCGGATCAGGGCACAGCTCGTCGACCAGCTCCGTGAACGCCGCGCCGTCGGCCTCGACCAGCGCGCCGACCGCCGCGACGTCACCGGGCAGCTCGTGCCCCCGCCGCTCGCGCAGGGTGATCGCCAGTGGCCCCAGGTAGGTGCCGGGATCGGGCTCCTCGGCGCTGAGCATGTGCAGCACGAACGCCGCCAGCCGGTGCGCGCACTGCCGCTCCACCGGCGCGTTCGCGCGCATCATGTGGTTGGCCGTGTTGTGGTGCGCGGTCACCAAGGTTCGCGGATCTGGTCGCACATAGCCTTGGGCCAGCGCCGCCCGGTCGAGCTCCACCGCCTCGGCGAAGTCCTCTCGCCGCACCGCGAGCATCGCCCGCGCGTTGAACACCAGGCCGAGCAGGTCCGCGTTCCCGGCGCGACCGAACTCGTCCTCGCACTCCCGCAGCAGCTCCTCGCACTCGTCGAGCCGCCCGAGCTCCATCAGCGCGGCGTAGTCGCTGAACTCGTAGTACGCCACCTCGTGCCGGTCGGCGCCCCGCGCCCGCACGCTGGCGAGCAGCTTCGCGTTCACCGCGAGCGCGTGCCGCCACTGACCGGCCTGCTTCGCCCTGCCGACCTCGTCGTGCCAGGCCTGCTCCCTGGCGAGCACCGCGGGATCGGTCATCGCGCGGCTCGCGGGCGGGTTCCGCACGAGCTCGGCGATCTCCGGCTGACCGCTCAGCGTCGCCAGCCTGCGCAGGTGCGCGAGCACCGCGGTGCGCTGCCCCTCGGTGGAGGCCTCGTGCAGGCAGCACGACAGCGCATCGAAGGCTTCGGCCCATTGTTGTTGGCGCATAAGGTAAACAGCCGCACCGAGCCCGGCGCGGACCACGTTCTCGCGTTCGCCCTCCTCGGAGGATCGCACCAGCTGTCCCGCCCACGACGTCGCCATCGCGGAGTCGATCCGGTCACGGACGTCGTCGTCCAGCCCGGCGAGCGCGGTCAGCAGCACGTCACCCGCGACGTGGTAGCGGGCGCCGTCCACGTGGACCAGCCCCGCGTCCTCCAGCTCGGTGAGCAGTGCCTCGGGATCAGCGGCGGGCACGCCGAACGCGGGTGCCAGCACCGGCCACGCGGGGTGCACGACGAACGCCATCCGGTCGTCGGTCTCCAAGTGGCACAACAGGCGCAGAAGTGCTTGCGCCGCAAGGGAAACGGATTCGATCCACGCCGAGCACCTTTCGAAGTCGGCGCGCAGCTTCTCCAGGGTGCCCGCCGCGGAGTTGCTCAGCCCCATCTCGTCGTAAGCCGCGCTGGCTTCCTCCAGCATGGCCACGCCCTCGTGGAAGCGACCGGTCCCGGCGATGATCGTGCCGAGCCGCAGCTTGCTGTTGGCGATCGCCGCGAGGTCGCCGCCGCGCTCGGCCGCGTGCAGCGCCAGCGCGAACTGCTGCGCGGCATCGGCGAGGTCGCCGCGCGCCATCGCGAGCTTGGCCAGCTCACCCCACACGATCGCCTGGTTGACGACCGCGTCCAGCTCCAGGTACTCGGACAGCGCGGCGAAGAAGTGCTCGTGCGCGGCGACCGGATCACCCTCCGCCGCCGCGACCGCGCCGAGCCCGCGCTGGGCGTTGGCGACGCCGAGCTGGTCGTCAATCTCGGCGGAGATCTCCATCGCCGTGGCGAACAGCTCGCGCGCCCGCGCGTGCCTTCCCCGGCGCACCGCGAGATGGCCCAGCTGCTGGTGCGCGTTGGCGACTCCCAGGTCCTCGCCCAACTCCTGGTAACCGCGCAACGCGGCCTCGAAGTGCTCTTCCGCCGCAGCGAGTTCCGAGCCCTCCAGCGCGAGGTCACCGAGGCGCCGCCGCATGTTGGCCTGCCCGCGCCGCCGGCCGTTGGCCCGGTAGAGCTCCAGTCCCTCGGTGAAGTGGCGCTCGGCCTCACCGCGATCACCCCTGCGCTTGGCGAGCGTGCCCAGCGAGTCGTGCGTGTCGGCCGCGCCGACGGGTTCACCGGCCTCGGTGTACCCGGCGAGCGCGCTGGTGAGGTGGTCCTCGGCCACGTCCAGCTCGCCACGCCGCAGCGCGAGGTCGCCGAGCAGCTCGCGGATGACGGCGAGCGAACGGCGGTCACCGATTCGTTGGTACAGGGCGAAAGCGGCCTCGGCGTGCTCGTGCGCGGGCGTGAGCAGGCTCTGCCGCAGCGCGAGCCGGGCGCGGGCGAGCAGCGCGTTGGCGACGCCCCGGTCACTGCCCGCCTCTCCCGCGATCGACGCGGAGGAGCCGAGCAGCGAGTCGGCCAGCGCCAGCTCGTGGCGCTCCTGGGCGATACCGCCCGCCACCAGCTCGGCGTCGGCGACGGCGAGCGGAGCGGCTTCGAGGAGCTGACCCCGGCACTCCGGCGCGAGCACGAGGTCGGCCAGGGCCAGCGTCGCACCGCTGTCCGGCCGTTGCCACGACGCGTTCGTCATGGCCCGCCACGTGTCCACTTCGGACGGATCGCCCACCGCGAACCCGTGGTACATCGACTCGACCGCGTTCCCGGTGGTGCGGAAGTACGCGCGCGCCCTGGTGTGCAGCCGCGCCAGCCGCAGCGGTTCGTGCTGGTCGAGCCACTCCAGCAGCGCCCCGCGCACCAACGGGTGCAGCCGCAGCTCCACCCGGCCGCGCTCACCCCGGTGCCGCTGCACGAACGAGTAGCCGGCCAGCTCGTCGAACCAGTCCCGCGGCGGCTCGGCGTCGACGAGCGCGCGCAGGGCCTCCTTGGTGACCACGCGGGGGACCGCCGAGTTCGTGACGAGCTCCCGCAGCCACGGCACGAGCCGGGAGAGGAAGATCCTGGGCAGCCAGGTGTGCACCGGCTCCGTCCGCGCCGCGTCGGCGATCTCGCCCGCGGTCAGCGGGTTCCCGGTCCGCTCACCGGCGAGCACCGCGTCGGCGGCCATGCCGATCCACCCGGGCAGTCCGCCGCAGACGCGGTGCACCGCGTGGTGCAGGTCCGGCTCGGCCACCCCGCGCGAGCGCAGGTAGTCGGCGGTGTCGGTGGCGGCCCAGTCGGTCAGCTCGAACTCGGTCATCGGCAGCTCGGCGGCGACGGGCTCCCGCCCGGCCAGCACGACGCGCAGGTTCGGCGCCGCCGCGAGCAACCCGCTCACCAGGTCGTCCAGCACCCACGACTGCTGGTCGGGCACTCCGGCCGCGCCGTCGACGTAGCGCAGCCGCTCCACGGTGTCGATGCACAGCACGCGCTCCGGCAGCCGCGCCGCGCGAACATCGTCCGCGAGCGCCGAGGCCAGTGCTTTGCGGTGCAGCGCACGCACTTCGGCCGCACGCAGGGCCGCGGGTTCGGTGACGACCGTGATGGGGGAGTGGCTGATCGTCGCGCCTGCCTCCGCGTGCTGCTGGACGGTCGGCACCGCCTCGTAGGCGGCGCGCAGCTCGCGCTCGGCCACCTCGCGGGCGCGGGCGAAGCGCCGCATCGGCCCGCCGGTCCAGCCGCTCAGCACGTCCGCGATGCGGTCCAGCAAGGGGAAGGCGAGGTCGAGGTGCTCCCCGGCGCTCCACTCCAGGTCGATGATCTCCGCGTCGTGCAGCTCGGAGAGCCTGCGCAGCAGCCGCGACTTGCCCTGCCCCGACATGCCCCAGTAGACGAGCACGCGATCCCGCGCCTGCCGGTCGAAGGCGGCGAGCGCCTCGCGGCGGTCGGTGAACTCGCCCTCGTCCCTGGCCGCGACCAGCCACGTCCGCGCGCGGTCCTGGACCGGGCTCGGCGCGGTCGTGACGGTGATCGGGCTGTCGCTGATCGAGCCCCGGCGGGTCGTCCGCTGCTCGACCTCGGCCTGACCACGAACGGTGATACTCGATCGGGCGATGGTGCCCGCGCCGCTGGCGCGCTGGACGACCCGCGCGCCGACCACCGCCCGCGCCGCGTCGCGGGTCTGCAGCCAGCCGACGGCCGCCGCGACCGCGGTGGCGACGCCGAGTCCGGCGACCATGCCCGCGCTCGGGACCTCCGTGACCAGGTTGACCAGCACTCCGACGGCGACTCCGACGGGTGCGGACACCGCGGCGAGCGCACCGGCGCGACGAGCGGACATCGTTGAGGACTCCCCCTGGGCTGTGCGTCCCCAAACGCTAGGAGGACGCTTCCGCCGGGTGCCCGGAGCATGACCACATCGTGATCGGATCGGCCGAGGCGTCACCCGTCTGACCTAATACCGATCGTGTCTTGGGTCACACCCTTCGGGGGAACGCGTCACGGCCGGAGGGAGTCAGTTGCGGGGTCACGTCCTGAACCGAGAAGAGGAACCATGCTGCGCTTCGGCCTCGCGCTCGTCCTGCTGGGCTTCGGCTCGGTGGCCCTGTCCCAGTACAGCGACCGGCAGTTCGTCGTCCTGATGTGGGCGGAGCCGATGCAGCCCGTGCTGGGCTTCGTGGTGGGCGGCCTCGGCGTCGCACTGGTCGTGGCGTCCTTCGTCCTGGGCAACCGCGACCGCGCCCAGCCCTCGGCGGCGGCGCCCCAGGAGCAGCCCCAGCAGTGGCAGCCCCAGCAGCAGTGGCAGCAGCCGCGCCCCGGCGCTCCGGCCCCCCAGGTCAACCAGGCCCACCAGGTCACCCAGCCCCACCCGGCGCCGCAGCAGCCCCGCCCCTGACGTCAGTCGCCCTCGCCGGGCATGCTGCCGCTCTGCTCCTGCAGGGCTTTGCGCAGCGCGGCGGGCACCGGGCCGACCCGCCCGGCCAGCTCGGCGAGGCGACGGCGGTAGACCCGCCGGTCCGACCTGCTGACCACCGAGCGCAGGTTGGCCGCCGCCGCCAGGCACACCACGGCCGCGTCGGCGAGATCGACGTCGGCGGCGGGCGAGGCGCCGCGCAGTGCCTCCGACGCCAGGCTGGAGACGTGCATCGCGCCGCGCGGGTCCAGCAGCGTCACCGTGGTCGTGGGGAAGATCCCGAGCAGCCGGTGCCGCGTCACGCCGATGTGCCCGGAGGCGGCGAGCGCGTCCTGCACGGCGACCCTCGTCGTCTTCGGCTGGCGGGACACCCAGTGCCGCCACGGCCGTGGCCGGGTCGAGCTGACCAGCGCCAGCACCTGGTCCAGCACGGGATCGCCCGTCGCGTCCCCCGCGGCCACCTGGGCCCTGCCCTTGGCGTTGGCCAGCCTGCCGCTGAGGTAGAGCTCGGTCAGCGCCCCGGCGCGCAGCAGCGGGGCCAGCCTGCCGCCCGCCGTCAGCCGGCCCCGGTCCTGGTCGAAGGCGAGCAGGAACAGCCGGGCGGGCAGCGACTCTGGTAGATCCACACCTCCATGGTGGCACCGCTCGGGTGGGCTTCCGCCGCTGCTCAGCGTGTTCCCAGCAAACTCTCAGCCGGGAACGAGAAGGTTGCGCGGTGAACATCGACTACCCGCACTCCGCGAAGGTGCTCGTCGTCGACGACGAGCCGAACATCCTGGAACTGCTCTCGGCGACGCTGAGACTCAGCGGCTTCGAGGTCCGGGTGGCGGAGACAGGGGCGGACGCGGTGGTCAAGGCGCAGGACTTCCAGCCGGACATCGTGGTGCTCGACGTGATGCTCCCCGACCTGGACGGGTTCACCGTGGCCCGCCAGCTGCGCTCCCGGCACGAACGGCTGCCCGTGCTGTTCCTGACCGCTCGCGACACCGTGCAGGACCGCATCGCCGGGCTGACCGCGGGTGGCGACGACTACGTCACCAAGCCGTTCAGCCTGGAGGAGGTCGTGCTGCGGCTGCGCGCGATCCTGCGCCGCACCCGTCCGCCCGGTGAGGAGCCCGTGGACGACGGCGTGCTCAGCTACGCCGACCTGGAGCTGGACGAGGAGGGGCACGAGGTGCGCAGGGGCGGCGAGCCGGTGTCGCTGTCGCCGACCGAGTTCAACCTGCTGCGCTACCTGATGATCAACGCGGAGCGGGTGGTCAGCAAGGAGCAGATCCTGGACCGGGTGTGGGACTACAACTTCGACGGCAGCAGCCGCATCGTCGAGTCCTACATCAGCTACCTGCGCCGCAAGATCGACCGCCGGGAGCCCGCGCTGATCCACACCATCCGCGGCGTCGGCTACACGCTGCGCATGCCGAGGGGCAGAGGCCGCTCGTGACCCACAAGCCGTTGACCCTGCGCGCCAGGCTGGTCGCCACGCTGCTCGCGCTCTGCGCCACCGGGCTGGCCGTGGTGGGCGCGCTGAGCCTGGTGTGGCTGGACCACTCCCTGGTCACCAGGATCGACGACCAGCTGCTGACCACCTCGCTGCGGATGGTCACCGGCCCGCCGGGCAAGATGATCGCGCGCGGCGAGCAGCAGCTGCCGACGGACTTCCGGCTGGTGGCCTTCAGCCGGGACGGCGTGGAGATGTTCCGCGGCGGCGCCTCCATGGAGTCGCCCAGCATGCCGGTGCTGAACTTCGAGTTCATCAGGGGCAAGGTCGGGCAGACCTTCACCGTGCCGGACAGCGAGTGGGGCAGCGACTGGCGCGTCCGGGTCGTCGACTCGCACTTCGGCCGCACGATAGCGGTGGCGATGTGGCTGCGGTCGCGGGACGAGACCGTGGCCGAGCTGCTGAGCATCGAGGTGGTCGTCGGCGTCCTGATCCTGGTCGGCCTCGGCGTGCTCGGCACCGCTTTGGTGAGCTTCGGGCTGCGGCCGCTGACCAGGATCGAGGGCACGGCCGAGGCGATCGCGGCCGGCCATCTCGACCGCAGGGTGCCGGATGCCGACCCGCGCACGGAGACCGGCAGGCTCGGCCAGTCGCTCAACGTGATGCTGGGCCGCCTCTCCTCGGCCCTGCGCGAGCGCGAGCACTCCGAGCGGCGCCTGCGCCAGTTCGTCGCGGACGCCTCACACGAGCTGCGCACGCCGCTGACCTCGATCCGCGGCTTCGCCGAGCTCTACCGCAGGGGCGGCGCTCCCGAGAAGTCCGATGTGGACAGACTGATGTCGCGCATCGAGGACGAGTCGACGCGCATGGGCGGCCTCGTGGAGGACCTGTTGCTGCTGGCGCGCCTCGACGAACAGCGCGCACTGGACCTGACCGAGGTCGACCTGCTCGTCCCGGTCAACGACGTGGTTCACGACGCCCGCGTCCGCGAACCAGATCGCGCGATCACCATGGCCGCCCCGGACGGCCCGGTCCGGGTGGTCGCCGACGAAGCCCGGCTCCGCCAGGTGGTGACCAACCTGGTCACCAACGCGCTGGCGCACACCCCGCAGGGAACCCCGGTGCGGGTCACGGTGCGCTACCGGCCGATCGAGGAACAGGCGCGCGTGGTCGCCCATGCCGGCGCGCGGCTGCCGGTCGCTGCCGCGTACGCGCTGGTGGAGGTGGCCGACGAAGGCGGCGGCATCGCCGACGAGCACGCCCCACGCGTGTTCGACCGCTTCTACCGCACGGACTCGGCCCGCAGCCGTGTCCGCGGCGGGACCGGGCTGGGGCTGGCGATCAGCGCCGCGATCGTCGCGGCGCACAACGGCCGCATCGAGCTGGACACCGCCCCGGGCGTTGGCACCACCGCCCGCATCCTGCTCCCACTGGCCTGACCCGGCTTCACCGCACCGCGCCCGCGGTGAGCCCGGAGCGGATGCTGCGCTGGAACACCAGGTACACCACGAGCACCGGCAGCATCGCGATGGTCAGGCCCGCGAACAGGCCGCTGAAGTCGCCGCGGTAGCCCTGGCTCACCGACAGCGCCGCCAGGCCCTGGGCCAGCACGTAGTTCGCCGGGTCCGGGTTGAGCACCAGCGGGAGCAGGTACTGGTTCCACAGGCCGAGGAAGTTGAAGATCCCGACGCTGACCAGGCCCGGGCGGGCCATCGGCAGCATGACGCGGAAGAAGATCCCGGTGTGCGAGCAGCCGTCCAGCGCCGCCGACTCGGCGACCTCGGTGGGCAGGGTCCTGAAGAAGCCGGTCAGGAAGAACACCGTGAACGGCAGGGCGTACGCGGTGTAGACCAGGATCAGGCCGGGGTAGCCGCCGAGCAGGCCCAGCTGCTTGACCACGAAGAACAGCGGCACCAGCGCCAGGAACATCGGGAAGAGCATGCCGCTGACGAAGAGGTAGTACAGGAAGCGGTTGCCGGGGAAGGAGTACCGCGCCAGCGCGTAGGCGACCAGGGAACCCAGCAGCATGGTCAGGACCAGCGCCCCGCCGACGACGACGAGGCTGTTGAGGAAGTACTGGCCGATCGAGGCCTGGTCCCAGGCGCGGGACCAGTTCTCCAGGCGCGGGCGGTCCGGCAGGGACCAGGGGCTGGTGAGGATCTGCTCGTCGGTCTTGAGCGAGCTGACCACCGCCCACACCAACGGGAACGCGACCATGACCGCCCAGGTCGCCATGAACAGGTGGATCGCGCCGTCGCCGAGGGTGTGTCTCAGCCTCCTCATGCCATCTCCACCTTCTCGCGGCGGCCCGCGCGCATCGCGACCACGGCCAGGGTCAGGGTCAGGAAGAACAGGGCGACGCCCATCGCCGACGCGTAGCCGAACTGGCCGAAGGAGAAGGCGTTGCGGTACAGGCCCAGGCCGATCACCTCGGTCGCGCCGTCCGGGCCGCCGGGGCCGACCGAGAGGATCTGCACCAGGGCGAAGCCGTCCAGTGCCGCGATGCCCAGGTAGACGAAGGCCGCGCTGACGTTGTCGCGCACCAGGGGCAGGGTGATCGAGCGGAAGGTCGCGAAGCGGCCCGCGCCGTCCAGGCGGGCCGCCTCGAACAGCTCGCGGGGGATCGAGTCCATCGCCGCGCTGAACAGCACGACGTAGAAGCCGACCGCCGACCAGGTCATCACCGCCATCACCGCCCACAGCGCGACCGAGCCGTCGGCGAGCCAGGTGCGGGCGAGCCCGTCGAGCCCGACCGCGGTGAGGACACCGTTGAGCAGCCCGTTGTTCGGGCTGTACACGAACTGCCAGAGCACCGCGATGATCGGCACCGACAGCAGCTGCGGGAAGAAGTAGACGATCTTGTAGACCTTCGCGCCCCGCACGCCCTGGACCTCGGCGCGCCCGCGCCGCCCGCCGAGGTTGAGCATGGAGGCCAGGAACAGCGCGATCGTGATCGTCGCCAGCGGGACGACGACCAGCATGAGCGCGTTGTTGCCCAGCGCGGCGAGGAAGAGCGGGTCCTCGCCGAGCCGGGTGAAGTTGTCCAACCCGACGAAGTTCGCCTGTCCCGCGACCCCGGTCCAGTCGGTCAGCGAGAGGTAGAACGCCTGCGCGTACGGCGAGAGCACGAAGACCACGTGCAGTGCCAGCGCGGGCAGGAGCGCCATCGCCAGGAAGCGGTACTTGCCGTGTTTCACGGGTCAGCGCCGGTACTTGGTGATGTTGGGGTCCCTGGCGACGGCGTCCGCGGCGCGCTGCACCCGCTCCGCCCACTGCCGCGGGGTCAGCCGTCCGGTGAACAGCTCGCCCGTGGCGTCATCCCACGACTTCTTCAACGTGCCGTACCAGGTGCGGAAGCGGTAGCGGAACGCGTTGCTCCCCGCCGCGTCCACCGCCGCGCGCACCGAGTCCACCCCCGAGGACAGCCGCAGGCCGTCCGTCGCGCCCGCCACCGACGGCAGGGTGCTGGCCAGCTCGGCGAAGCGGCGGGCGCTCGGCACGGCGAACAGGGTGCGCAGGAAGTCCATGCCGCCCTGCCGGTTGCGGGCCTTCTCCGGCACGATGAAGCTCTGCGCGCCACCCGCGCGGACCGCCGTCGCGGGCATCTTGTCCGAAGTGGACAGTTGAGGTGGCGGCATCATCACCATCTGGAAGCTCTCCGGTGTGACGCCCTTCTGCTCGCTCTCCAGCCACGAGCCGCACGGCAGGAACGCGGCCTTGCCCTGGGTCCACGCGGCCTGGGCCTCCGTGTGCGACAGGCCCTCCGAGCCCGGCATCACGTAGCCCTTGCCGACCAGCTCCGCGATCGCGGTGGCCGCGTCGACCATCGCCTCGTGCTTCCAGGCGTTGGGCTCCAGGTTGTCCACGGCGAGCAGCAGCTCGTCGCCGCCCGCCTTGAACGCCATCGACACCAGCAGGTCGCCGACGTAGTCGGGGTACTTGCCCTGGTGCGTCCACGGCGCGACGCCGGACTTCTTGATCTCCTCGCAGAGCCTGAGCATCTCGTCCCAGGTCTTCGGGTAGCTCCACCCGCGCTCGGTGAACAGCGTCCGCGAGTACCAGACGCCCCATGCGGTGTAGACGAGGTTGAGCGCGCGCGGGCGTCCGCCGAAGACGCCGTCCTCGACCACACCGGGCAGCAGCGTGTCCCGGACCTTCACCGAGGGATCGCCGAGCGAGGGAGCGTCCAGCAGCTCGCCGAGATCGCTGAGCTGGTTGGCCTTCGCCAGGGTCGGCAGGTCCAGCGAGCCCGCTCCGGTGTTGTCCACCACGTCCGGCGGGGTGTCGGCGACGAAGCGCGGTTGCAGCGCCTCCCCGACCTTCTGGATGGCCTGGTGGGCGATCTTCGCCCGCGGGTGCCGCTGGTTGTACGAGCGCTCCGCCTCCACGGCGTACTGGTCGCCGTACGCGCCCTTGAAGATCACCACCTCCAGGGGGGCGTCGGGCGCGACGCCGAGCGGGTTGTCCTTGGTGACCTGCCCGCGCAGCGCGGGGCCCTGGTCCCCGCCGCCCGCGGTCACACAGCCCGCGAGCAGGGGCGTCGCCGCCGCGGCGAGCGCTCCGCGAAGCACTGAACGTCGTGTAGTCCGGTTCACAGGGTTTCTCCGTTCACGCGGTCCGGCGGATGCGTCCGGCGTAGCGGTCCTCGATCACCTTGTTGTGCTCGCGTCCGCCGGGGATGTTGGCCGAGAGGTAGACCGGCGGCGTCTGCCCGTCGGCGAGCAGCCTCCGCACGACCTCGGTGACGATCTGCTGCGCCAGCAGCGCGGCGGTGATCGACGAGACCGCGCCGACCGCGCCCCCGCCCGGCAGCGGCAGCGTCGAGTCGCCGTACGGGGCACCGTTGTCCAGCACCACGTCGGCCAGTTCGGCGAGCTTCCTGCCGCTGGGGTGGTTGGACTCCACGCGGTCGGTGTGCTGCCGCGAGGTCAGGGCGACCACCTTGTGGCCCTTGCTCTTCACGTGCAGTGCGAACTCCACGATCAGCCCGTTCACCCCGGAGTTGGAGGCGATCACGAACACGTCCTCCGCACCGACCGGGGCCAGCTCGTAGAGCCGGTGCGCCACGGTCGGGTCCTTCTCCAGCAGCGGCCCTTCGAGCACCGAGACCGGTTCCCCGCCGAAGAGCACCAGGTCCCGCAGGGAGATCCGGTTCGACGGCACCAGCCCGCCCGCGCGCCCGGCGACCTCCATCGCCAGCGCCTCGGAGTGCCCGCAGCCGAACGCCTGCACCACCCCGCCCGCACGGACCGCCTCCGCGATCACCTCGGCCGCGGCGCGCACCTGTGGGAGTTGTCGGGTGCCAACGGTCTTGACCAGATCGGTGATGACGTCCAAATAGGCTTCAGCGCTGACACTCAACGGTGTTTCCCCTTCCGGATGGGATGCTCGGGAAGCCGGTGCGTCTGGACCGCGCGGGCGGTCAGCTCGAAGGACTCGTCGACCGCCGGGTGGCTGCGCTGCGCGACGGCCACGTAGACCAGGTCCAGCACCAGCAGCTGCGAGTGCAGCGCGGAGAGCGCGGCCAGCCGGAAGGTCGTCTCGCGGGTCTCGGTGGTCAGCACCACCTCGGCGGTCTCGGCGAGCGGCGAGCGCGGGTAGGAGGTCACCGCGACGGTCGTCGCGCCGTGCTCGCCGGCCTCGGCGAGGAACTCGATCACCTCGCGGGTGCGCCCGCTGTGCGAGACGCCGATCGCCAGGTCGCCGGGCCGCAGCAGCGCGGCGCTGCTGAGCGCGGAGTGCGCCTCGGAGCGGTGCCAGCACGCCACGCGCAGTCGCTGGAGCCGGAACACCAGCTCGGTGGCCGCCGCGGCGCTGCTGCCGATGCCGAAGACCTCGACCCTCCTGCCGGAGCCGATGGCCTCGGCGATGCCGGTGGCGACCACCTCGACGGCGTCCAGGTCGAGCCGGTCCGCGGTCTCCCTGATCGCCCGGGTGTCGGAGTTGACGATCACCCCGAGCACCCGCTGCAACGGGTCGACGGGGGAGATGTCCCTGTCGACGTCGATCTCCCAGCGGGCCTGCGCGGCCCGGCCGATCTCGGTGGCCACGGCCACCCGCAGTCCCGCGTAGCCGCGGAAACCCAGCGTGCGGCAGAACCGCGTCACCGTGGCCGGGGAGGTGCCGGAGCGCTCGGCGAGGTCGACGATCGTGGCCTGCGCCGCCTCCTCCGGGTCCTTCAGGATCAGCTCGGCGACGCGTTGCAGCGCCTCGGGCAACCCGGGCAGCTCCGTGCGCAGCCGTTCGAGCAGACCTTCGCCGTCAAGCGCCATGTGCGTTGCTTCTTCCCTGATTGGCCGACGTCGGTAAGAATTGTTGCCACAAGTTGGCTGCGAGCGGTAGAGGTGAACATTATTTTCATGCTTGTGCTCGGAGCGGACTGCGGCGGAAGCACCACCCGCGTCGTCGCGACGACCCTGGACGGACGCGTCGTCGGCACCGGCAGAGCGGGTCCTGGCAACCCCACCGGGGGTGACCCCGCCCGCGCTGCCGCCGAGCTCGGCAAGGCGATCACCGTTGCCCTGGAAGGACTTGAGCCCGCGATGGTGCGCGGCGGCGTCGTCGGCATGGCGGGCTACAACCGCCTCGCCGTCCCCGAGATCCGCGCCGCCTACACGGCCGAGTGGGCCGCGGCGGGGCTGAGCTGTCCACTGTGGACATACGGTGACGCCCCGGTGGCCTTCGCCGCCGGCACCCCGGAGCCGAGCGGCCGGGTGCTCATCGCGGGCACGGGCGCGGTGGCCGCCGAGATCCGCTCCAGGGCGGAGCTGCGCGCCGCCGACGGGCTCGGCTGGCTGATCGGCGACGAGGGCTCCGGCTACTGGCTGGGCCGTGAGGCGATCCGGCACACCGCGCGGGCCCTCAACGCGGGGCCCACCCTCGGCCCCCTGGGCGAGCGGGTCCGCGAGCACCTGGGCGCGACGGCCCGCGATGACTTCCTGACCGCGGTGTACACGGCCTCCCGAGCGGAGATCGCCGCGCTCGCCCCGGAGGTGTTCGACCTGGTCGAGGCCGATCCGGTCGCCGCGTCACTGGTGTCGGACGCTGCGGAGCGACTGCTGGCGACGCTGGCGGAGCTGGGCGAGGTCCCGGGGCCGCTGGTGCTCGCGGGCGGCCTGCTCGCCGAGGACACCCCGCTGCGCGCCGAGGTCCTGGACCGCCTGCCCGAAGCGGCGTCGACCGGTGCGGACGCGGCGCGCGCGGCGGCCTGGCTGGCGTTGCTGGAGCTCACCGCCCCGGACCCGTTCACCGCCGCGGAGCTGCACGAACGCCTGGTCACCAGCGGCGGATGAGGCGGCCCAGCTCAAGATGGACGGGGAAGGAACCCGGCCGGTCGAGTCCCCCTCGGCGCCCTCACCCCCGCGGCGCCCTCACCCCCGTGCCCCTCTTTTCGCGTTTTGTCACCTTGATGCGAAATGGGAGCGCTCTTTTGCGCAAGAAGGTGACAAAACGCGAAAACCCGGCCACGCCAGCTGGCTCACGCGTGCACGACCGGAGCCGTCTCCTCTGCCTCGATGACCGCTGGGGCGCTGGTCATGGCGTCAACGGCAGTGATTCGGCGCGGACTCAGGACGCCGACACAGAAAAGCGGTGAGACCCGGAAGTCGGGTCTCACCGCTGGAACGACGACCAACTAGTACTTCACAGACAACTACCCGGCCTGCTTGCGCAGCGCGATCGGTGCGCCTGCCAGGTCCTCCTCGTTGCACAACAGCCTTACCTCGTAGTACGGCGAGCCTTCCCGGTCGTCGTAGTCGAGGTGAATGGCCATGACGTCAACCGGTTCGCCCAGCCACTGCTGGGTCGCGCGTAGCCATTCGGCGGTGCGTTCCAATGCGCTCGGCAGGTCGTCGTCGCGGAACTCCACCGGCCGATAGGGGACGTCTCGAACCTGGTCTTGTGTGTGCGTGGGCTGGGGGAGATCCACCGCGACGCCCACGTCGTCCAGATCGAGCTGGATCCTTTCCTGGGTCACCCATGAAGCGTGTCCCAGTGCGGGAGCGACCGCAACCCCGGCCTGACTGGTCCTGTGGCCCGCGCCACGGGCGCTCGCCCCCAGGTCGGCCCCCGTGCGGTCCCCGCTCAGTCCCGCGTGGACAGTCCGAGCTGCACCGCGAAGATCGCCAACTGCACCCGGTTCGTCCGCCCCGTCTTGGTCATCAGGCCCGCGACGTGCGTTTTCACCGTGGTCACCCCCAGGTTCAGCCGCTCGGCGATCTCCGCGTTGGCCAGGCCGTCCCCGAGCAGCGCCAGCACGTCGCGCTCCCGCTCGGTGATCGCCTCCGGCAGTCGGGGACCGGCGTCCTGCCGTGGCGCCCGGGACCGGACGGCCTGGTTGACCAGGCGCTCCAGCACCCGGGAGCTGAACGGGCTCTCCCCGGCGGCGGCCCTGGTGATGGCGCCGAGCAGCTCGGCGGGCTCGGCGTCCTTGGCCAGGAAACCGCAGGCCCCGGCCTCCAGGGCCGGGTAGAGGTGGTCGTCGTCGTCGAAGGTGGTGAGCACCACGACCCGGGTCGCGGGCGCGTTGCGCAGGATCCTGCGGGTCGCCTCGATCCCGTCGAGCCTCGGCATGCGCAGGTCCATCAGGACCACGCCGGGGGCCAGCCGTTCGGCCAGCCGCACCGCCTGCTCGCCGTCGGTGGCCTCCCCGGCGACCTCGATCCGCTCGTCGGCCTCGCAGAGCATCCGCAGACCCGCCCGGACCAGCGGTTGGTCGTCGACCAGCAACACCCGGATCATCCACGCTCCTCGTTCCCCGGCAGCACCGCGAACACCCGCCAGCCGCCCTCCGGCTCCGGGCCCACCAGCAGCGAGCCCCCGAGCAGCTCCACCCGCTCGCGCATCCCGGTGATCCCGTGCCCGCCGGGCACCCGGACACCGCCGGGGCCCCCGTTGTCGGCCACCTCGACCTCCACCGCGTCCTTCGCCGTCAGCCGCACCCGCACCGTCACCGCCGTGTCCGGTCCCGCGTGCTTGAGCGCGTTGGTCAGCGCCTCCTGGACCAGGCGCAGCACGGCGAGCCGCCGCACCGAGTCCAGAGTGGACAGACCGGGACCGAGCTCCGCGGTCACCGTCGGGCCGGCACGGCGGGTCCGCCGGACGAGCTCGTTGAGCGACTCGGTGAGCCCGGCGGGATCGGTCAGCGGCTCGATCGGGGTGCGCTCCCCGTCGCGCAGCACGCCGACCAGGCGGCGCAGGTCCTCCAGCGCCGCCGCTGCGGTCGAGTGCACGTCGTCGAGCACCGCGCGGATGCGCGGATCGGTCTCGCCTGCCACGTGCCTGGCGGCGCCGACCCGCAGCACGATCGACGCGACGTGGTGTGCGACCAGGTCGTGCAGCTCGCGGGAGATCGCCGCCCGCTCGTTCGCCGTCGCCTCCCGCTTCTCCAGCTCGTGCCGCCGCTCGGACTCGCTGACGCGCTCCTCGGCCTGCCGCGCGGCGTCGCGCAGGGCCTGCTGGTGCAGCCCGAGCAGCACCGGCGCGGCCACGATGCAGGCCGCGACCGTGACCAGCGGCAGCGCCGAGGGGGAGTCCTGCGACGGGCTGTCCCAGGGGACGTCGATGAGGTTCAGCGTGGTCGCGACGGTCACCGCGGCCGTGCCGACGGCGAGCCTGCCCCGGGGGCCCGATGCCAGGTGGAACAGGTTGATCAGCATCGCGACCTGGGTCACCTCGCTGGCGATCGCCCCCTCCTGGTCGACGGTGATCATCAGAATCGACTGGATCAGCACCACGTGGAGGTCGAGCGGCCCCTTGTAGAGCGCCAGCGCCGCCGACATGAAGATCAGGGCCCAGTACCACTGCTCGTTGGACTCCCACCACTCTCGGGGAACCAGGAGCCCCGGGACGAGATAGGCGGCCGCGAGCCAGATGGGGACCATCCGAACCAGGGCTCCCGGCCCGAGGGCCAACCGTTGCCGCACCCCGAGAACAGTAGGTCCGAACGTCAGGGGACGCCTCCTGCCGAAGGAGGAGCAGGATCGGCCCTTCGGCCGCGACAGTGGGCCGAGAGGTCGAGGCGGGCGGGCGGCGGAGCGACGACCGTGGGGACATGCCCGCCAACCAAGGAGCACTGCTGCCCTTCCTGCAGGCAGCGGTCCGCAACCCCACCGTCATCGGCGCCATCGCGCCGAGCTCGCCTTCACTCGCCCAGCGCCTCGCGGAGGTCGTGCCCAGCACGGGGGCGCCGACCGTGGTCGAGCTCGGGCCGGGGACCGGCGTCGTCAGCACCGCCATCGCCGACCGGCTGCCCGAGCACGGCAGGCACATCGCGGTGGAGCTCGACCTCGACATGATCCGGCTGCTTGAGCGCGTCAAGCCGGAGCTGGAGCTCGTGCACGGCGACGCGGCACGGCTGGGGGACCTGCTCGCGGCGCGCGGAGTGGACAAAGTGGACACTGTCGTGAGCGGGCTGCCGTGGACGCTGTTCCCGCTCGCGCAACAGCGCCGGATCCTCGGTGAGATCGTGAAGGTCCTCACACCCGACGGTGCTTTCACGACGTTCAGCTACCTCAACGCCTACCCGATGGCGGGTGCGCGGAGGTTCCGCCGCATGCTTCGCGGTAGCTTCGACGAAGTGCTCATCACCCGGACCGTGTGGCGCAACATGTTGCCCGCGCTGACCTACGTCTGCAGAAGGCCCCGCCATGACCGTCTTGCGTGACTCGCTGGCCGGTCTTCCGCCCGTCGTGGTCTACCTGGTCTTCGGCGTGCTGGTGACGCTGGAGGCCGCGATCGTGCTCGGCGTCGTGCTGCCGGGCGTGAGCGGCTTGCTGCTGTTCGGTTTCCTGGCCTATCTGGGCAATGTGGACATCGTCGTCGCCGGGTGCGTCGCGGCGCTCGGCGCGGTGCTCGGCACCTCGCTGGCCTACGCGTCCGGCCGCAGACTCAGCCGCACGGACGGGTTGCCGGACAGCAGGATCGTGCGCCGCATCGGCGCGCATCGCTGGCACCGCACGGAGAACCTGCTCGACCGCTTCGGTGGCCGGGCCGTCCTGGCTGGACAGTGGGTCGTCGGGATCCGCACCCTGATGCCGAGGTTCGCGGCGATGGCGGGCCTGCCGTACCGCAGGTTCGCGCCGTGGAGCATCCCGGTGTCGTTGCTGTGGGGCTCGACCTGGGTGGTCGTCGGCTGGGCCGCGGGCGGTGCCTACGAGCGCGTCGCGTCCGTCGCGGGGTGGGTGAGCCTGACGCTGCTGGCGATCGCGGTCGGCGCGCTCGCACTGGTGCTCCGCAGGCGCAGGGCGACCGTCGCCTGACCGGGACAGGTCCGCGCAGCGCAAGGTGGTTCCCCAAGAAAAACTCGGGAATTTCTCTAGTCTTTGGACGGTGTGGTGACGAGACGAGTCATTCGGTTCCCCATTATGGCGTAAGCGCCGTTGGTCCACCCCGTCCATTGCGTGGATGTGTCACGAACGGTGTTCCTTGCGCCGGTGGCACGGTGGCGGAGCTGGGTGAATCCCTCGTCCACGCGGCGGACCGGCCTGTCCTCTCTATGATCAACATGCTAAGATCATTTATTCTGGCATGTCGTCAATTGTTCGGGGGGCGTCGTGTTTCGCAGATGGGAAGCTGACAGTTCCGCATCGTTCAAGCGCCGGCTGGGTAAATCCGCTCTGGAACTGGGTATGACCGACGACAATCCGACCTGTCCGGACCTGTGGGAGCTGGACAACGGCGATATCGCGGTGATCGGCAGGGACCTGACGACGGAGTACGCCTCCCGGCTCCCCGAGGACGTGAGCATCGGGGAGGACGAGCGCCTGGTGGTCCTCCCGCGCAGGATGCTGATAGCAGCGAAGGAAGACATCCCCCATGAGTGACCTTCCGCCCAGGCCGACAGGGCCCCGGCTCTCGCCGGACGAGTACCTCGACGACTTCTGGAAGCTGGAGCGGATCCAGTCCTTCCAGGAAACGGGGAGCGCGAGCTAGGACGCGTTCAGCTGCGGAGGCTGGGAGGAGTCCTTCTCCCTTATCGCGTCGCGGCGCGACAATCACCGGGACTACTACGCGCGGGTGGCTCGCAGCGGGTTCGTCACCTACCGGGTTCGCGTGGCGGAGGACGAGATATCTCCTTATCTGCAATGGTAGTTGCACTCGTTGCGGCAGCGAACCCAGCTCGGCGAGCGGATTCGCGTTGTCGGTCGGCGGGATGTGGCCCGGTTCGAGCGGCAGGGACCACTGCCGGAAATTGTGACTGTCGGCGCTGATGCCGTTTATGAAATGCTCTACGACGCTGACGGTGCGATTTCTGGTGCTGTTCTTTCCGAGTTGTCGTTGGATGTCACCGCCTGGCGGGAGTTCATTCAGGAACTGTACTGGGCGAGTGAGGGGATAGATAGTTTCTTCGAGCAGCGGGTGGCCCCGCTGGAACCACCGCGGGTCGCATAGCGAGCCAGGGTCGAAGATGACGAGGGAAGAGTTCGACCATCAGGGACCGGACAAGCGGTGGGGGCGACGGAGTCCGCTCTTTCCGGCCAGGCGAGTGGCGTGGTCCAGGCGTGGGACATCAGCGGCGGGTGTCCGGGTCGAATGCGCGGACGGCCCGATATGGGTCACCGAGAGCGAGCCCGCCGCGCCGAGCGACCCGAGCGCGTAAATGCGTGGCGCCCGTCCGGGGATGCGGGTACTGTCGTCCCCGACATTGCCTGCCCCAGGAGGCCCCGCGCTGTGCTCGTGAGCGACGACGACATCTCCGAGTGATACCGACCGGCCCTCGTCGGCCCGTCCACACACTCCTCGTCCGTCCTCCTCGGTCCTCGGCGACCGTGAACACAAGCGCGGTGAACCATGTCTTTTCCCTCCCTTTCGTGCACCAACCTGTCCTTCTCCTGGCCGGATGACACCCCGGTCTTCGACGGGGTGACGCTGGCCGTCGGCCAGGGACGCACCGGGCTCGTCGCGCCCAACGGCGCGGGCAAGAGCACGCTGCTCAAGCTGCTGGTCGGGGAGCTCGCGCCGAGCGCGGGGTCGGTCACGGTCAACGGCGAGCTCGGCTACCTGCCGCAGACGCTCGCGCTGACCCTGAACGACACGGTCGACGAGGTGCTGGGCATCGCCCCGATCCGCGCCGCCATCGCGGCGATCGAGGCAGGCGACGCCGGCGAGGAGAACTTCGCCGTCGTCGGCAACGACTGGGACGTCGAGGAGCGCGCGCGGGCGGTGCTCGACCGGCTCGGCCTCGGCGAGGTCGACCTGGACCGTCCACTGAGGACGCTCAGCGGCGGGCAGATCATCTCGCTCGGCCTGGCCGCGCAGCTGGTGAAGCGGCCCGACGTCCTGGTGCTCGACGAGCCCACCAACAACCTCGATCTGGTTGCGCGCGAACGGTTGTACGCCGTCGCCGAGTCGTGGAAGGGTTGCCTGCTCGTGGTCAGCCACGACCGCGCGCTGCTCGACCGCATGGACCAGATCGTGGAGCTGGTCGGCAACGAACCCCGGTTCTTCGGTGGCAACTTCACCGAGTACACCGAAGCCGTTGAGCGGGAACAGGACGCGGCCGAGCGCGCCGTTCGCTCCGCCGAGCAGGAGGTGAAGCGGCAGCGGCGGGAGGCGCAGGAGGCAAAGGAGCGCGCGGCGAAGCGGGCAAGCAACGCCAAGCGGAACCTCGCGTCCGCGGGACTGCCGAAGATCCTCTCGGGACAGCGCAAGCGCTACGCCGAGGAGTCGGCGGGCAAGGCCAACGACATGCACGCCCAGCGCCTCGACGACGCGAAAACCAAGCTGGAGCAGGCGAACCAGGACATCCGGGAGAAGCAGAAGATCGCGATCTCGTTGCCGGACACCGAGGTTCCCGCCGGGCGGACCGTGCTCGTCGCCGAGGGGATCAATGTCGGCTACGGCTCCGCCCCGGTGTTCGACGAGCCGCTCGACCTCGCGATCAGGGGGCCGGAGCGCATCGCGCTGATCGGTGACAACGGGTCGGGCAAGTCCACGCTGCTGCGGATGCTCGACGGTCAGCTGGAACCGTCGGAGGGCACTGTGCGGCGGTCGGCGGGGCGGACCGCCTTCCTGTCACAGCGCCTGGACACCCTTGACCAGGGGCGGACGGTGTGGGAGAACCTGAAGTCCTTCGCGCCCGACCGCCCCGAAACCGAGCTGCGGCACCGGTTGGCGCAGTTCCTGTTCCGAGGCGACACGGTGCACCGCCAGGTCGGTGTGCTCTCCGGCGGGGAGCGGCTACGGGCGACGCTGGTGTGCGTGCTCTCCGCTGAGCCCGCGCCACAGCTGCTGTTGCTGGACGAGCCGACCAACAACCTGGACCTGGTCAGCGTCGGGCAGTTGGAGAACGCGCTCAACGCCTACCAGGGTGCCTTCGTGGTGGTCAGTCACGACCTGGAGTTCCTGAAAGCGATCGGGGTGACCCGATGGCTGCGGGTGCGCGATGGCGAGGTTGCCGAGACCGGCGAGCCCGGGAGCTGACAAGCGACCCGATCACCAGTGCCACCGCCGCGCCCGCGAACGCGGGTGCGGCGGCGACGGTGGGCATCAGGTCCAGCCCGAGACCACCGTTGATCATCGCGCCGCCGAGCAGTGGCCCGGTGGGCATCAGGTCCAGCCCGAGACCGCCGCTGATCATCGCGCCGCCGAGCAGCGGCCCGGTGGGTACCAGGTCCAGCCCGAGACCGCCGCTGATCATCGCGCCGCCGAGCAGCGGCCCGGTGGGTACCAGGTCCAGCCCGAGACCGCCGCTGATCACCGCGTCGCCGAGCAGCGGCCCGGTGGCGAACGCGCTGGCGCCCTCACCCACCTGCCCCTCGATTCGCGTTGTGGAGCCTTAGCGCGATTTGGGAGCGCTCTTTCGCGCATTAAGGTGACAAAACGCGAAAACCCTGACCACGCCAGCCAGCCACGCGTGCACGGGGGCGGCGCTGAAGCCTCACATTGATGTGAGGGTTGAGTGTCGGTGATGATCGACGTCGTGGGGAACGGCGTCTGCCTCCTCGGCGAAGCCGATGTGCCGACGACTCCCGGTGAGTGCGAACCCCTGCTGGAGGCGCTCCAGGCGGTGCTCGCCGCGCTCGACGACCGCATCGCCCAGCTCGCCGGCAGGAGGGGACATTTGGTGGCTCTTATCGACGACGTCCGCGCCAGGACTCGCGGGTAATGTCGGTGCTCATGCAGCCACAGTCCACCGGCCCCAACCTGCTCGCGGTCAGCGACCTGCACATGGATCGCGACGCCAACAGGAAGGTCCTGCACGACATCCGCCCGGAGACCGA
Organism: Allokutzneria oryzae; assembly: GCF_042429765.1. Lineage (NCBI taxonomy): Bacteria > Bacillati > Actinomycetota > Actinomycetes > Pseudonocardiales > Pseudonocardiaceae > Allokutzneria > Allokutzneria oryzae. Next base: position 110,351 of record NZ_JBHLZU010000027.1, read on the forward strand.
CGGCGACTGGTTGGTCGTCGCGGGCGACGTCGCGGACCAGGTCGAGGACATCGAGTACGCGCTGCGGCTGCTGCGTGAGCGCTTCGCCAAGGTGATCTGGGTGCCGGGCAACCACGAGCTGTGGACGCTGCCGAAGGACGCGGTCCAGCTCAAGGGCGAGCCGCGCTACCGGCACCTGGTCGAACTGTGCCGGAACCTGGACGTGGTCAGCCCGGAGGACGAGTACCCGGTCTGGGACACCGGAACGGAGAAGCTCGTCGTGGCGCCGCTGTTCCTGCTCTACGACTACACGCTGCGCAACGACAACGAGACCAAGCAGCAAGCCCTTGAGCGCGCCCACGAGGCCGGTGTGGTCTGCACGGACGAGGTGTTCCTGCACGCGAACCCCTATCCGGGGCGCGACGCGTGGTGCCGGGCGCGGGTGGCCTACACCAAGCGCCGCCTCGACGCGGTACCGGAGGACCTGCGCACGGTGCTGATCTCGCACTGGCCGCTGCACCCGGGCCCGACGAAGCGCCTGTACTGGCCGGAGTTCGCCCTGTGGTGCGGCACCAAGCTCACCGAGGACTGGCACACCCGCTACCGCGCGGCCGTCGCGGTCTACGGCCACCTGCACATCCCGGTCACCGACAACTACGACGGCGTCCGCTTCGAAGAGGTCTCGCTCGGCTACCCGCGCGAATGGCAGCCACGTGGCCTGCCAAGAGGTGTGCTGCGCAAGGTGCTCCCGGAACCCGCCGCGCTGCACCGGGTCTGAGTTTCCCGAGTCCCTCGTCACGACAGGAGTTCCCGGTGGTTTCGCTCAACGGCATCACGGCCCCGCACGAGCTGGCGGGCGGCAAGGCGACCCTCGTGGTCAACGTCGCCTCCCGCTGCGGCCTGACCCCGCAGTACTCCGCGCTGGAGGAGTTGCAGCGCGAGTACTCCGGGCGCGGTTTCACCGTGATCGGCGTGCCGTGCAACCAGTTCGCCGGTCAGGAGCCGGGCACGGCGGAGGAGATCCAGTCGTTCTGCTCGACCACCTACGGCGTGACCTTCCCGCTGACGGAGAAGATCGAGGTGAACGGCCCGAACCGGCACCCGCTCTACGCGGAGCTGACCACCCACCCCGACGCCGCCGGTGACGCGGGCGACGTCCAGTGGAACTTCGAGAAGTTCCTCCTCGCCCCGGACGGCGAGGTGGTCGCCCGGTTCCGCCCGAACACCGACCCCAAGGCGCCCGAGGTGGTCGCGGCCATCGAGTCGGTGCTGTAGCCGTTCGACGCGGGCCCGCTAGGCGCGCGGAGTGCGGCTGAAGGCCGTCACCAGCTGGTTCTCGGCGACCGTGAGGTAGTCGGCCAGCTTCTCCGCCGCCGCGGGCCCCCTGCCCGCGCGGAGGTCTGCCAGGATCTCCTGGTTGCGGCTCAGGTACGGGCCGTGGAAGCGCTCCGGGTCGTTCATCACGTGGAACGCCAGGCGGAGCTCCGCGATGATCTGCTGCATCATCTCGTCGAGCCGCGGGCTGCCAGCCAGGCCCGTCAGCGCCTGGTGGAAGTGCATGTTGGCGGTGCCGAGCTCGCGCCACCGGCCCGCCCTCTCCGCCTTCTCGCCCTCCGCCACCGCGGCCGCGACCTGGTCGAGGCCCGCGGGGGGTGCGCTGATCGCGCTCACCACCGCGCACTCCAGCATGCGGCGGACGCGGTAGAGGTCCCGGACGTCGTCCGTGGTGAGCTCGCGGACGAAGACGCCCCGGTTCATCTCGTGCGTGAGCAGGCGGGCGTGGGTGAGCAGGCGGAACGCCTCGCGCAGGGTGTTCCTGGAGATGCTCAGCGCCTTGACGATCTTGTCCTCGGCCAGCCGCTCGCCGGGGCGGAACGCGCCCTCGATGATCCGGGTGCGCAGGATCTCCGCCACCTTCTCCGCCGTGCTGGTGCGGCCCAGCAGCGCTCGGTCGGCTTCCAGGGCGCTCAGCTCCGGCGAGACGGTCACTGGTCCAGTCAAGCACCGGAAACCAGAACGAAACAACTTTCCTCTTGAGGGATTGTTCAACAATCCTCTACCTTCTGTGTGGTCCACCCCACAGCAGATGGAGGGCAGATGAGCGCCACCTCGACGTCACCGGTCGCGGACACCCGGCCGTTCGCGTGGTTCCGCACCCTCGGTCCGAAGGGCAAGCGCGCCTTCGTGGGGTCCTTCGGCGGCTACGGCCTGGACTCCTACGACTTCCAGGTCCTGCCGCTGGGCATCGTCGCGATCTCGGCGTACTTCGGCATCTCCAGCGGCCAGGCCGGACTGCTCAGCACCGTCACGCTCGTCATGTCCGCGGTCGGCGGCATCGGCGCCGGCATCCTCGCCGACCGCATCGGGCGGGCCCGCACGCTGATGATCAGCGTGCTCGTCTACGCCGTGTTCACCGCGCTGTGCGGGTTCGCGCCGACCTACGAGGCGCTGCTCGTTTTCCGTGGCCTGCAAGGGATCGGCTTCGGCGCGGAGTGGGCCGCGGGCGCGATACTGGTCGCTGAGTACTCCTCGGCGCAGTACCGCGGCAGGACCGTCGCGTTCATCCAGAGCGCGTGGGCGGTGGGCTGGGCGCTCGCCGTCGTGGTCTACACCGTGGTGTTCAACCTCGTCGACCCCGACCTGGCCTGGCGCGTGCTGTTCTGGACCGGAGCCCTGCCCGCGCTGCTGATCCTCTACGTGCGGCGCAACGTCACCGACGCACCCGCGACGGAGCAGCGGCGCACCAAGGCCGCCGAGCGGGGCACCTTCCGCGGCATCCTGCGCGGCAGGCTCGGCCGGACCACGTTCTTCGCCGCGCTGCTCGCGACCGGCGTCCAGGGCGGCTACTACACCCTCGCCACCTGGATTCCCGCCTACCTCAAGGCCGAGCGCGGGCTCACCGTCGTCGGCACCGGCGGCTATCTCGCCTTCCAGATCGCCGGCGCGTTCATCGGGTACGTCACCGGCGGCTACTTCACGGACTGGTTGGGGCGCAAGAAGACCTTCGCGCTCTTCGCGGCACTGTCCGCCGTCCTGATCCTCGCCTACACCGGAGTGCCGGACGGCGCGGACACGCTGGTGCTCTTCCTCGGCTTCCCCTTGGGCTTCTGCACCTCCGCCATCTTCAGCGGGTTCGGCGCCTTCCTCGCCGAGCTCTACCCGGCGGCGCTGCGGGGGACCGGACAGGGGTTCACCTACAACTTCGGCCGCGCGGTCGGGTCGCTCTTCCCGACGCTCGTCGGGTTCCTCGCCTTGACCATGGGTATCGGCGGCGCGATGGTCGTCGGAGCGCTCGCGTACGGCATCGCCGTGGTCGCGTTGTTCGGTCTGCCGGAAACCCTTGGCACGGAACTGGACTGATCGGAGGATGCAGTGTCCACTGTGTACACATCGGACGAGCGGTCCCGGCTGGCCCCCGCCGACGCCCGCGCGGTGTTCCGCGCCGGGACCGTCGAGCCGACCAGCGGCTGGTCGGACGGCTACGCGCAGGCCAACTTGATCTCGGTGCCGGAGGACTGGGCCTACGACGTGCTGCTGTTCGCGCAGCGCAACCGCCAGCCGTGCCCCGTGCTCGACGTGACCGGCGCCGGGTCGGCCTCGACCGTGCTGGCGCCGGGCGCCGACCTGCGGACCGACCTGCCGCGCTACCGGGTGTGGCAGGACGGGGCGCTCGTCGACGAGCCCACCGACGTCCTCGCGCACTGGCGCGAGGACCTGGTGACCTTCCTGATCGGGTGCAGCTTCACCTTCGAGTTCGCGTTGACCAAAGCCGGGGTCCCGTTGCGGCACGTCGAGCAGGGCCGCAACGTGTCGATGTACGTGACCGACCGCCAGTGCCGCCCGGCGCGGCGGCTGCGCGGGCCGATGGTGGTCTCGATGCGCCCGATCCCCGCGGACCTGGTGGAGACCGCGACGCGGGTCAGCGCCCTGATGCCCGACGTGCACGGAGCGCCGGTGCACGTGGGATCGCCGGCGGGACTGGGTATCCAGGACCTGGGCAAGCCGGACTTCGGCGACGCGGTCAAGCCGCACAAGGGCGACGTGCCGGTGTTCTGGGCGTGCGGGGTGACGCCGCAGGCCGCGCTCATGGCGTCGAAACCGCCGTTCGCGGTCACCCACGCGCCGGGCCACATGTTCGTCACCGACATCCCCGACGCGACGTACCGGGTGGGCTGAGCGATGAGCACAATCAGCGGCGTGACGATCGACCTGAACAGCGACCTCGGCGAGGGCTTCGGGCCGTGGCCGATGGGCGACGACGAGGCCCTGCTCGACATCGTGAGCAGCGCGAACATCGCGTGCGGCTTCCACGCGGGCGACCCGTCGATCATGCGAACGGTGTGCGGACTCGCTTCGTCGCGCGGCGTGGCGATCGGCGCGCACATCGGCTACCGCGACCTCGCGGGCTTCGGCAGGCGCGACATCGACATGGACCCGAAGGCGCTGGCCGACGAGGTGCTCTACCAGATCGGAGCGCTGGACGCCTTCGCTCGTGCGGAGGGGGACCGTGTTCGCTACGTCAAGCCGCACGGCGCGCTCTACAACAAGGCCGTGCACGACGACGGGCAGGCGGGCGCGATCGTCGCCGCGATCCGCGCGTACGACCCGGAGCTGCCGGTGATGTGCCTGCCGGGCTCGCGGCTGCTCGAACTCGCCGCTGAGGCAGGGATCCCAGCTGTGGCAGAGGCTTTCGCCGATCGGGCCTACACGCCGGATGGCACTCTGGTGTCGCGGCGCGAACCGGGAGCGGTGCTCCACGACGTGGACCTGATCGTCGAGCGATGTGTGCGGATGGCGGCGGGGGAGGAGATCACCGCCGTGGACGGCTCCGCGCTGAAGGTGTCGGCGCGGTCGATCTGCGTGCACGGCGACACCCTCGGAGCGGTGGCCATCGCCAGTCGGGTCCGTGCCGGGCTCGACGCGGCCGGAGTCCCCGTGACGCCTTTCGCCGTCGGAGCCAGCTGAGCATGCGGATTCGTCACTGCGGCCGAGATGGCGTGCTGGTCGAGCTCGACGGTCTCGACCAGGTCCTCGGCCTGCACGCCGCGCTGCGGGCCGATCCGCCAACGTGGCTCGTCGAGCTGGTGCCCGCCGCCACGACCTTGTTGGTGCGGTTCGACCCCGCTTCGGCCACAGTGGACAGGGTGGTGGAAGGCGTTGGCGCCGTTGAACTTTCCACTGTGGACGCGGCGGGCCTGCGTGAGGTGGTCATCCCGGTGCGCTACGACGGTGCGGACCTCGCCGATGTCTCCTCGCGCACGGGGATGACCGAGGCGGAGGTGGTCGAGCGGCACAGCCGCGCCCGCTACACCGTTGCCTTCTGCGGGTTCGCTCCCGGGTTCGGCTACCTCACCGGCCTGGACCGCGCGTTGTGGTTGCCGCGCAGGGAAACCCCGCGCACGAGGGTGCCAGCGGGGTCGGTGGCGCTCGCCGACCAGTACGCCGGTGTCTACCCGCGCTCCTCACCGGGTGGCTGGCACATCCTCGGCAGTACGGACCTGGCCGTGTGGGACGTCGACCGCGATCCGCCCGCGTTGCTGGTTCCCGGCGCCCCGGTGCGCTTCGAGGTGGTCCCGTGATGGAGATCGTGCGGCCGGGGCCGCAGGCGCTGGTGCAGGACCTGGGGCGGCCCGGACTGGCTGGGCTGGGCGTCGGCCGTTCCGGGGCCGCCGACCGCCGCAGCCTCATGCTGGCCAACCGCCTCGTCGGCAACCCGGAGACCCATGCCGGAGTGGAGATCACCTTCGGCGGGCTGGTGGTGCGCTTCGACGAGGACGCGCTCGTCGCGGTGACAGGTGCGCCGTGCCCGCTGACCGCCGGCGTCCGGGCGGCCGGGATGTACGGGCCGTTCCGGGTGCGGGCCGGCGAAGAGCTCCGGTTCGGCCGGCCGGGCGCGGGACTGCGCAGCTACCTCGCGGTGCGCGGCGGTGTGGACGTGCCGGAGGTGCTCGGCTCGCGCGCGACGGACCTGCTGGCCGGGCTCGGCCCCGATCCCCTCGCGGAGGGGACGGTTCTGCCCATCGGGAGAACCGCGCTGGACTACCCCTGCGTCGACATCGCGCCGCAGGCGCCGTACCCCGACCAACCCGTGCTGCGGGTGCTGCCGGGACCGCGCGCGGACTGGTTCGTCCCGGACGCGCTGGAGTCGTTGTGCGGCGGGCCCTACGAGGTCAGCCCGGAGAGCAACCGCATCGGCGTCCGGCTCACCGGTCCGAGGCTGCACCGGCCGGAGCGGGAGCTGCCGCCGGAGGCGATGGTGCTGGGCGCGCTCCAGGTCCCGCCGTCCGGGCAGCCGATCCTGTTCCTCGCCGACCACCCGGTGACCGGCGGCTACCCGGTGATCGGCGTCGTGGAGCCGGAGGACCTGCACCTCGCCGCACAGGTGCGGCCGGGACAGCGAATTCGCTTCCGGGTGACCGCACGATAGGAGCATGGACGATTTCGCAGCGCGCTTGGAGCGCAACCACGCCGAGCACGCCGCGCACCTGCTCCGGGACACCTCGGGGATGAGCGTGCACGAGCCAGGTGACGTGCTCGTCGCCGACAGCGGCATCGCCGACGACACCTTCAACATGATCGTGCACGCGCGGTTCGCCGAGCACGCCGCGGACGACCGGATCACCGATGTCGTCGCGTCGCTGCCCACCGGCAGGCCGTTCTCGTGGTGGGTCGGCCCGGACTCGCGCCCGGACGACCTCTCCGCGCGGCTGGGCGGGGCCGGGTTTCCGTCCTGCGAGCAGGAGAACGCGATGTGGTTCCCGCTGGAGGAGGTCGAACCCGTCCCGTCGCCCGAGCTGGAGATCGTCGCGGTGCGCACTCCGGACCAGCTCGCGGACTTCGCAGCAGTGCTCGCCCCGCTCTGGAGCCCGCCCTCGGTCGGCGTGCCGGAGTTCTACCGCAGGGTCGCGGCGAAGGCGGTGCTGCCGGGCTGCCCCGCGCGGTTCTTCGTCGGCTACCGCGACGGCGAGCCGGTCGCGACGGCGGAGGTCTTCCTCGCCGCGGGGGTCGCGGGCATCTACAACGTGGCCACCGACGCGCGGCACCGGCGGCGGGGGTACGGTTCGGCGATGACCCGGGCGGTGCTGGCCGAGGCCGCCGCGTCCGGTTGCCGGGTGGCGGTTCTCCAGGCGTCCGCCGCGGGCGAGCTGGTGTACCGGAAGCTCGGCTTCCGCGTGCTCGGCACGGTGCGCGAGCACGCGGTCACCGCGCCCGTTGTGCGCGATCGACAGGCCACTGCCTAGGTGCGCGGCCCGGTCTTGTCCGGAAACGACCAGGATTCACGGAGAACACTGTTATTCCGTTGAGGCGGTCTTGTCGCGCCTGTCACGCCCACCTAACATCCTGTGCACAGTGTGGAAACGATTCCATGGGTGGTCCTTGATCGGGGCGGGAACTCTGGGCGCGGGCGGCCACGCGCGGATCGCGCGACCATGACCAGCGGGTTCCTTCGGGGGAGGATGTTCGTGCACCTGCGCAGGCTGGTCGCGGCGGTGGTGACCGTCGTGCTCACCGTCTCCGTCGGCGCGTGCGGCGCACCCGCGGCCGTGGCGCCCACCACGGTCCGGATCGGCGTCGGCGGCCTGCCGCTGCTGGTCTACCTCCCCACCACGCTCGCCCAGCGGCTCGGCTACTACGCCGAGGAGGGCCTGGACGTGCGGTTGCAGGAGTACCAGTCCGGCGCGAAGGCCCTGGAGGGACTGCAGGCGCAGAACGTCGACGTGGTCAGCGGCTACTACGACCACGCCATCCAGATGCAGGCGAACAAGCGTCCGGTCAAGGCGTTCGTGAACATGCTCCGCTACCCCTCGGTCGTGCTCGCCGTCTCGCCGAAGGCCGGTAAGCGGATCACCACCATCGCCGACCTCAAGGGCGCCAAGGTCGGCGTCACCACGCCGGGCTCCTCCAGCGACTTCCTGCTCAAGTACCTGTTGGTGCGCAACGGTCTGAAGGCTGACGACGCCGTCGTGCACGCCATAGGGGGCGACGCGAGCGCCATCACGGCGATGGAGAGCGGGCGGGTGGACGCCGCCGTCATGATCGACCCCGCGTTCTCGTTGCTGCAGAAGCGGATGGGCGCCGATCGGGTGCGCGTGCTCAGCGACACCAGGACCGCGGAGGGCGTCCGCGAGGACTTCGGGGTCTCGACCTACCCGGCGGCGGTGCTCTACTCCGGCACCGACTGGGTCAGTCGCAACGGCCGGGTCGCGGGGAAGCTGACCAAGGCGATCGTGCGCACGCTCGACTGGATGCGCAAGCACACCGCCGCCGAGATCGCCGAGCGGATGCCCCGCGAGTACGCGGCAGGGGACTTCGACACCTACGTCCAGTCGATCGAGCACGCCAAGGACGCGTACTCGCCGGACGGCACCATCCACACCGACGGGGCCGAGGCCGTCTCCGGGGTCCTGCGTCAGTTCAGCGCGGAGATCTCCCGCATCTCCATCAGCCTCGAAGATACGTTCACGAATGAGTTCGTAAATCAAATCTGAGTTATATTCTCGTTTTGTATTGATTCTGTATGTCTGAAACCTACACTTCCTGACATCGACCGGTCCCGCTATTCCCTGTCATTTCGGGATTATGTCGACGGACTTCCCCCTGCATGTCCGAAGAAGTGAGGTACAACGATGGCTACCGTTTCGGTCAAGAGGTCCGTGACGGCGTTGGCCACCAGCGCCGCCGCGCTGCTCGCCCTCGCCACCCCGGCCCTGGCCTCCGACGTGAGCGCCCAGGCGATCAACCTGCGCACCCCGTTCGACTGCGGTCAGGTGTGGAACGCCAACACCCGCACCAACCACAACCCGCAGCTGTCGGTGGACTTCCAGCGCAGCGACGCCAACAACAAGAACGTCCGCTCCAGCGCCGCCGGCAAGGTCGTGACCCGCCGCGACCTCGGCAACACCAGCTACGGCCGGTACCTGGTCATCGACCACGGCGGCGGCTGGCAGACGCTCTACGCCCACCTGAACTCGTTCAACGTCTCGCTGGGCCAGAGCGTCAGCACCGGCACGATCATCGGCAAGGTCGGCAGCACCGGTGGATCGACCGGTCCCCACCTGCACTACGAGCAGAAGCTCAACGGGGCGGTGCAGCGCGTCGTGCTCAACGGCAAGGCGGTCGTGTACTACGGCAACACCTCGATCACCAGCAGCACCGGCTGCTGACCGGTCCGCTCACAGGCGCAGCTCCCGGCGGCCGTCCCCGCCGGGGGCTGTTCTGCGGCTGTACGGCGGATGGTCACCGTGCCCGCTCGATGACACGCTGACCGCAGTTCCCCGCAGCCCCGCCACGGAGGAAACACGTGCGAACAGCACTCGCGCTCGCCGCCGCGATGATCGCGGGCCTCGTCGTCAGCCCGACGGCCACCGCCGCTGTGCCGAGCACTGACACCGCGGAACTGGCCTACCACTGGGCTCCGGTGCACTACCAGGACACCGACGATTCCAACGCCAGCGCCGACTACCTTTCTCCCATCGATTTCGACGGGAACTGGACCGGGCGGGACAACTGGGAGAACCAAGCAAAGCAGAAGCAGAACCTCCGTGGCGCCGCGTATTACTCGGTCACCGAGAACGCGGACTTCTACTACCTGCTCTACGGTTTCTTCCACCCGCGTGACTGGAGCGACTGGAATCCGCTCGAAGAGCACGAGAACGACATGGAGGGTGTTCTCGTCGTCGTCCAGAAGGGCGGCGAGTGGGGGACCCTGCGCGCCATGGTGACGGTGGCGCACCGCGACTTCTACTCCTACACGCCCTCCGGCAGCCCGTTCACCAGCGGCCAGGAGAACATCGACGGCACCCTGCTGACCACCACGCACGACGGCGTGGCGCGGCCGTCCACCTTCCAGGAGGCGAAGGGCCACGGGCTCTACCGCTGGGACGGCAAGGACTTCCCCGGTGGTGACGGCGTCGTGTACTACCCGACGCGCGGGGCGGGCGAGGTGCCCAGCGGCGGCAACGACCGCCGCGTCGGCTACCAGCTGATCGACATCTTTGCCGAGGGCGGGCTGTGGGCGCACCGCGACGCCCCGGCGACCTTCCACTCGTGGGGGACCTTCTCCGGGGACAACGGCGCCGACAACGCCGCGAACGCGCCGTGGGGCTGGGACGACCACAACGACAAGCCCGGTCGTGGCGAGCTGGCGACCGACCCGGCGCGGGTGATCCGCGACTACTTCGCCAACGCGGGCGCGCAGAGCTCCACCTATGTCAGGAACCAGTACCGCTGAGTCCGGTGCCGCCGACCGCGTTCACCGAGGTGTAGCCGCCCGCGACCGCCCAGTCCGAGCCGGTGATGAACGCCGAGGCCGGGGAGCACAGGAACAGCACGACCTCGGCGACCTCGGCCGGGTCGGCCACCCTGCCCAGCGGGTGGAACGGCGTGCCCCGCCCGGTGCCCGCCGGCTCCTGCCCGCTGCCGCCGGTGAACTGGTCGAGCACCTCCGACCACGTCCACGCGGGCGAGACGGAGTTGACCCGGATGCCGTCCTCGGCGAAGTCGGCTGCGATGGCCCTGGTCAGCTCCACCAGCGCGGCCTTGCCGACCGGGGCCAGCCAGCGGCTCCTGCGCACGATGCCGTCGGAGGTGAGGTTGACGATCGCGCCACCCGCCGCGCGCAGGTGCGGGTGGGCCGCGCGCGCGGCGATGGCGGCGCTGACCACGCCCGCGTTGAAGGAGTCGAGCCAGTGGAACCGGTCGGCCCCAGGTGCGGACAGGCCGCCACCGAGGTTGACGACCACGTCCAGCGAGCCGAGCTCGTCGACGGCGCGCTTGAGGCAGGCCGCCACCTGGGTGTCGTCGGTGAGGTCGGTGCGGGCGAAGCGCACGCCGCCGGTGACCCGCTCGTCGGGCTCGACGTCGCCGAGCAGCACCCGGGCTCCGGACTCGCGCAACGCGGCCACCACGGCGGCCCCGATCGGCGTCGCCCCGTTCGAGGTGGACCCGCCCAGCACCACGACGGCCGTACCGGCCAGCTCCCGCATACTCCTCATTCCCGCGCGCCTGCCCCAAGAATGACCAGGTGGTCATGGCATTGCCAGCCCCAAGGCGCACCCTCGATACAGTTTGCGCAGCGAAGTGCACATTTCACTTGGGGAGGATCATCGACATGGCCGAAGGCCCGGTCCCGGGGCCGCGCGTCGCCGCCGAGCGGTTCCCGCTGTCCGGCCATCCCCTGCTGCGCACCCGGGACCTCGACGAGGCGCGCGAGCAGATCACGCGCTCCTTCTGCCCGCACCGGCTGGACCTGGTCGGCACGGGTGCGCGGCTGAACGCCACGCAGAACGGGGTGCGCGTCGGCCGGATCAGCCTGCACTACCTGGACTACGGGGCCGACGTGCGCATCCGCGCCGAGTCGATGGACGAGTTCTTCCTGGTGCAGATCCCGCAGGCGGGGTCGGCGGAGATCCATTGCGGCCGGCAGCACGTGACCACCGGGACCACCCTCGCCTCGGTGCCCAACCCCACCGACGACGTGGACATGCTCCTGCGGAAGGGCACCCCGCAGCTGATCGTGCGGCTCGACCGCGAGGCCGTCGAGAGCAGGCTGCACCAGCTGCTCGGCAGACCACCGCGCGGCGTGCTGCGATTCGACCTCGGCATGGACCTGGAGGAGCCCGCGGCGCGTGCCTGGTTAGCGCAGGTGCGGTGGCTGCGCTCGGCGATCGAGGCCCCGGCCCCGCCGTCGCCGCCGGTGGTCGAGCACCTGGAGCAGTCGCTGGTCACGGGCCTTTTACTGGGGCAGCGCTCCAACTTCTCCGACGCCCTGCACGCCGACCAGGCCGCGTCGATGCCGCGGACCGTGCGGCGGGCGGTGGAGCTCATCGAGGGTCACGCCGCGGAACCGCTGACCGTCGAGGACCTCGCCGAGGCGGTCGGTGTCGGGGTCCGGGCTCTCCAGGGCGGGTTCCGGCGGCACCTGGACACCACGCCCATGGCGTACCTGCGCGAGGTCCGGCTCTCCCGCGTGCACGACGAGCTGCGCGCCGCCGACCCGAACACGGTCACCACCGTGACGGAAGTGGCCGCGCGATGGGGTTTCTGGCACCCGGGCCGGTTCGCCGCCGCCTACCGCCAGCGCTACGGCGAGACCCCGTCGAGCACGTTGCAGCGCTAGCTCCTGTCCTGCACCTGGTAACACCCCCTCACCACCCCCTCGCCACCCCCTCGCCACCCCCTCGCCACCCCCTCGCC
>NZ_JBHLZU010000027.1:122575-609609 GCF_042429765.1 Allokutzneria oryzae
CCCCTCGCCACCCCCTCGCCACCCCCTCGCCACCCCCTCGCCACCCCCTCACCACCCCCTGGCGCCCTCCTTTCGCGTTTTGTCACCTTGATGCGAAATGAGAGCGCTCTTTCGCGCATCAAGGTGACAAAACGCGAAACCTCGACCACGCCAACGGGGGCACGGGGGCGCCAACTGGGGCGGGGGCGCGGGGGCGCTAGCTCGGGGGATCGGGACGGCTTGCAGGACGGGCGCTGGGCGCGGCGGAGGCTGACAGGGGCGCCATATCTGTCTAGACTGTCTAGATGTTGAAGGGGGCGACATGGCAGGTCATTGGCAGGTCCAGGAGGCCAAGCAGCGCTTCAGTGAGCTGGTCAGGTCTGTCGAGGTCGACGGGCCCCAGTTCGTCACCAGGCACGGCGAGGAGGTGGCGGTGGTCATCGGCATCGCCGAGTACCGCCGTCTGCGCGGCGACGTCCAGGGCTTCAAGGAGTTCCTGAGCGCGGGGCCGGACCTCGACTCGCTGGAGATCAGTCGCTCCAGGGAGCCCGCGAGCGTTGTCGACTTCAGTGAGGGTCCGTGAGCTTCCTTCTCGACACGAACGTCGTGTCCGAGGTCCGCAAGAAGACGCCGAACCCCGGGGTGGCCGCGTGGTTCGCGTCCGTCCCGGCGCACGAGCTGTTCCTCAGCGTTCTGGTCGTCGGAGAGATCAGGCAGGGGATCGACCGGCTTGCTCGTCGTGACCCGCGGCAGGCCGAGGTCTTCGAACGCTGGCTCGGGCAGTTGGTCCACACCTACGCGGATCGGATAGTCCCGGTGACCGTCGAAGTCGCGGGGACTTGGGGTCGTCTCAACGTGCCCGACCCGGTTCCGGTCATCGACGGGCTGCTGGCGGCGACGGCGCTGTCGCACGGGTGGACCCTCGTCACTCGCAACACGGCTGATGTCGTCGCGACCGGAGTTCGGTTGCTCAACCCCTTCGAGTCCGGGGCCTGAGCAGGACGTTCGCTAGGCGCGGCGGAGGAGTTCTGCGGGCTGGGCGCCCGCGGACTCCAGCAGTACGCGGACCCCGGCCGGCCACTCGCGTGTTCCGGGCGTCTCCAGCGGAGCGTGCACCGCGACCAACCCGCCGCGCGCGGCGACCTCGCCGTTCCTGCGGATCTCGAACTTGTACGTCACCGACGCCCTGCCGACGTTCGCGACGCGCAGCGAGATGTCCACCAGGTCGCGGAACCACAGCCGCGCCACGTAGTCGACCTCGTAGCGCACTCGCGGGATCGTGGCGAAGAGCTCGGCGATGCCGAGGCGTTCGTGCAGCGTCGCCTCGGCCGCCTCGACCCAGCGGATCACCGTGGAGTGGTGGTAGTGGCCGGTCGCGTCCGTGTCGGTCCACTCGACCCTGCGCTGCACCACGATGCTGGCCGGGTCGCCCACCGGTTCGGTCACGTCCGCTCCCTCGTCTCGACGGTCCTTTGTGGACATACTCCGCCGGTTGGTCGCGGCGGGGTGTTCCCGGGGTAACCGTACGATGACGGATCACGTTGCCGTACAGGGAGATGCCGAGGTGTCGTGCCAGCTGTCCGGTGGAACCCCGTCAACGGGTGTTCTCCTCCTGTTCAAAACAGCCTAAACTGGTCTATTACCCAGCAGGAGGTGTCGCGATGGAGGAGTGGGTCAACAGTATCGCGTGGTCGAACGTGTTCACCCTGGTATTGGCGGTAGTCGCCGTCGTTGCGGCCGTTGTGGCCTGCGCGATGCTGGCGAAGAGCCTGGACCGCGCGCTGCGCAAGGAGCGGCGCGGTTCGCGCAGGGGTGATGACGAACCGCTCAGCGTCGTCGCTGAGCGTTCGTCCACATAGGACGACCCGGCTGAGGTCCCGCGAAGCCCTGCACCTCCGTTCCGGTCATCGGGCGCCATGTCTGGCGAGGTGCCGGGGCTCGCGCCCCGAACTTCTCTGTAGCGCAACGGTTTTCGCATCGCCAGCAGGCGTCGGATCAGGCTGCGCCGACGTGCCTGCTCGTGCAGCTCGCGCTCTCGGTACTGGTGCATCCTGTGCAGCTGTAACGGATCCATGGCTCAGCCCTCCGCCTGCTTGTCGGTGTCGGCGAGGGTGGTCGCGGTGAACACGCGCACGGCCCGGTGCCCCTCCGGGCGCAGGTCGGGGTTGTCGATGCGGTCCTGGTAGCGCCGCATGACGGCCTCGATCTCGGTGTGCATCTCGGCCAGCTCTTCCAGCGTCACGAACGCGACGGTCGCGGCGGCCCTGTTCGCGCTGCGCCAGGACTTCGGCTCGGAGGAGCCTCGTCGCAGTGCCCTCTTCATCCGCGTGAGCTCGTAGTCGAGGAACGTCTCGCTCGCGGCCTCGCCTGCCGCAACCATCTCCGGGCTTGACTTGTGGAAGTCGATGCCCCACGACTGCTCATAGCTGGTCATCCGCCACGGCTTCTCGCGGCCCTGTCCGCCCGGTGCCTGCTCGATGTAGTCGTACTTGGCCAGCATGTTCAGGTGGTAGGAGCAGCTCGCGACGCTCTCGTCCAGCGCCTCGGCGCAGCGCGTCGCGGTGGCCTGCCCCTCGATGGTGAGCAGGTCGATGATCTTCCAGCGCAGCGGGTGCGCCAGCGCGCGCAGCTGCTTGGGGTCCTGGATGTTGCGGTGCTTCTCGGGTGCCATGCATAGCAAGGTAGCTTGCTAAAGGAGTCCTTAGCAAGGTTTCTTGTTATTGGTGTCAGTCCGAGGGCGGGGCGACCGGTCGCCAGCCGATCGGCGTGGACAGCACCATCGCGCTCGACGTCTCGCCGTAGCGGGAGAGCCGCTCCAGCAGCTGCTCCAGCCCCCGGATCGTCGGCGCGGCGACCTTCACCACCGAGCAGATGTCGCCGGTCAGCCGCACGACCTCCATCACCTCGGGGCAGTCCGCGAGCAGCTCCGGGTGCACCGTGATGCACCGCGCCCCGTAGCACTTCATCCGCACGAGCGCGATCACCGGCCGTCCGGCGGCCGTCGGGTCCACGTGCGCGTGGTAGCCCTGGATGACCCCGGCCGCCTCCAGTCGCCGCACCCGCTGCGCCACGGTCGGGGCGGAGACGTGCACCCGGCGGGACAGCTCGTTGTAGGACAGCCGGGCGTCCTCCTGCAGGGCTTCGAGCAGGGCCCAGTCGACCTTGTCGAGCGGCGTGTTCATGAACATAAGCCTAGGTCGGCGATCCGTTTCCGGCCGGAAAGCACAAGGGCCGCATTGACCGTCGACGGCCATTCCACGAGGCCGGTCCGGAGAGCAGCATGGTGCGCGTGAAGACCCAAGAGCCCAACCTGGACTTCGCGGGCACGACTCCCTACGAGGACTACGTGCACGCCTCGGTGCTGCACTCGTTGCAGCAGCGCTGGTCGACCGATCCGGGCGAAATGTCCTTCCTGGTGATCACCCAGATCATGGAGCTGTACTTCGGCCTGCTGTGCTTCGAGTGGCAGCAGGCCCAGCAGGAGCTGCGCGCCGACGACCTCGACTCCGCGCGTCGCACGCTGCACCGCAGCGTGCTGCACCTCCAGGGCGTCAACGCGGCGTGGCGCTCGATCGCCAGGATGACGCCGGAGGAGTTCAACGCCTTCCGCGGCAACCTCGGCGAAGGCTCCGGGTTCCAGTCGGCGATGTACCGGCGCATGGAGTTCCTGCTCGGCGAGAAGTCCGCCTCCATGATCGTTCCGCACCGCGCAGTGCCCGACGTCGAGGCGGCGCTGGAGGCCGCGCTGCACGCGCCGAGCCTCTACGACGACGTGCTCGCCTACCTGCACCGACGCGGTTACGCGGTGCCGACGGAGGTCCTTGAGCGCGACCGCGGCCGCGTCTACGAGGCCAACGAGGGTGTCGAGCGGGTGTGGACGCTGATCTACTCCTCGCGCGCGGAGCACCACGACACGCAGCAGCTCGGCGAGGTGCTCACCGACATCGCCGAGGAGTTCGCCCGCTGGCGCTACGACCACCTGCTCGCCACCCGCCGCGCGATGGGCTCGAAGGCGGGCACCGGCGGCTCGGCGGGCGTCGCCTGGTTGGAGAAGCGCACCCAGCGCACGGTGTTCCCCGAGCTGTGGACCGCCCGCAGCTACGTCGGCTGACTGGAGCAGAAACCGATGTCCCTGACCGAGCGCGCCCGCGAGCTCGACGCGACCGACCCGCTGGCCGACCGGCGCACGCTGTTCGACCTCGACGACTCCGTGGTCTACCTCGACGGCAACTCCCTCGGCGCGCCGCCCCGATCGGTGGCGGAACGGATGGAGGAGGTGGTCCGCCACCAGTGGGGCCGCAGGCTGATCCGCTCCTGGGGGGAGGGCTGGTGGACCGCGCCGGAGCGCGTCGGCGACCGCATCGCCCCGCTGGTCGGCGCGGCACCCGGCCAGGTCGTCGTCGGCGACTCCACCAGTGCGAACCTGTTCAAGGCGCTCGTCGCGGCGATGCGATTGGCGTCGGGGCGCGACGAGATCGTGGTCGACGCCGCGACGTTCCCCACAGACGGCTACATCGCCACCTCGGTGGCCCGGCTTACCGGTGCGGTGATCCGCCCGGCGCCCCTGGACTCGTTGGGGCTCAACGAGAACACAGCGGTCGTGCTGGCCAACCAGGTGGACTACCGCACGGGCCGCGCATACGACGTCGGCGCGATCACCGCCCAGGCGCACGACGCGGGCGCGCTGATGCTGTGGGACCTCTGCCACAGCGCGGGCGCTCTGCCGGTCGATCTCGACGCACACGGGGTGGACCTCGCGGTCGGCTGCACGTACAAGTTCCTCAACGGCGGTCCTGGGTCACCGGCTTTTCTTTACGTGCCAACGCGTTTGCAGGCGAGCTTCGACCAGCCGCTGGCGGGGTGGAACGGGCACAGCGAGCCGTTCGCGATGTCGCAGGAGTTCGAACCGTCCTCGGGGATCGCCAGGGGTCGCTGCGGCACTCCGGACATCCTGTCGCTGCTGGCCCTGGACGCCGCGCTCGACGTGTGGGACGGCGTGACGATCGCCGAGGTCCGCGCGAAAAGCCTTGCGCTGACCGGGTTCTTCCTCGACTGCGTCGACGAGCTGGTCGGCTCACGGGTCTCCGTCGTCACTCCGCGAGACTCGTCGAGGGGCAGCCAGGTCTCGCTGGCCTGCGACGGAGCGCGGGAGGTGATGGACCAGCTGATCGCGCGCGAGGTGATCGGCGACTTCCGCCCGCCGAACGTGCTGCGCTTCGGCTTCGCCCCGCTGTACGGCCGCTACGCCGACGCCTTGCGCGCCGCGCAGACCCTGGCTCAGGTGCTGGGCTGACGCCGGTAGGACCGGATCGGCAGGTCGTCCCTCGTCGCACCCTGCTCCAGGAGGACGGGGCTTCCACCGCAGTTCGGCTCCGGGTAGAGCAGGTGCTTGTACTCCCGAGAGCCGCTCGTGACGGCCCTGAAGCCGCGATCGCCCTCGGGAAAGGTGTGACAGGTCGTGCTGTCCAACGGAATCGGGAAGTCGTGCCGGTCCGGGATGCCGCTCCTGATGCGGTAGAGGCAGAGTGCGGTCCCCAGGCACGCTGCCCCGTTCCGGGTGGAGCGCGGGACCTCCAGGGTGCGGGTGGTCGACGGCGGGCTCAGGCTCGGAGTCCCGCCGGTCGCCGCCGGTGGCCGGTTCTCGTGGAGCGCGAGTGCCACCACCGCGACGATCCCGAGCACGATGACCAGCGGCACGCTCCACTGCGCCCGCTTCGGAGCCTCGTTGATCGTCACCGACCCCGTGACGGTCCCGATCTGGGTGGTGGGGCCGGTGGTGCTGCCAGAGTTCTGGTTGCTGGTGTCGGTCACGGCGCTTCCCCCTGGCGCCTCATCCTGGACGCGCCGGCCGGGCCGTCGAGGCCCGAAGGGAACCACTTCTCCGGCATCCGCCCGAAAACGGTGTCAGCGCAGGACATCGGCCAGGGCGCGGAGAACTTCGGGCCAGGCCGCTGAGAGCGGGTCGATGACCGCGAAGTGGTCCGCGCCGGAGAGCACGCGCAGCTCGCAGCGTTCTCCGGCGACGGCCGCGTAGTTGCGGCTGGCCTCCACCGGCACGATGCCGTCGGCGTCTCCGTGCAGGAGCACCGTCGGCACCGCCGTGGGCGGGAACCGCGTCGGGTCGGCGGCCTCGTAGCGGTCCGGCACCGATTCCGGTGTGCCACCGAGGAGATTGCCCACCGCGTCGTTGTCGAGCCGGAGCCGCGAGGCCAGCCCCAGGTCGCACACGCCCGCCAGCGACACCACTCCCGTCACCGCCCTCCGCGACGCCGCCCACAACGCCAGGTGGCCGCCCGCCGAGTGCCCGATCAGCGCGACGCGGCCCAGGTCCGCGTCGTCGCCGAGCAGCGCGGGCAGGGCGCCCAGGAAGGCCGCGACGTCGTCGAAGGTGCCCGGCCAGCCGCCGCCTGGTTGGCCGGTGCGGCGGTACTCCACGGCGCACACGAGGTAGCCCTCAGCCCGCAGCGCGTTGCACATCGGCCGGGCGTGCACCCGGTCGTACTCCGCGCGCCAGAAGCCGCCGTGGATGACCACCGCGACCGGGTGCGGGCCCTCGCCCCGCGGGAACCACAGGTCGGCGACGTGGTCGGGATGCTCGCCGTACGCCACGGTGCGGTCCGGGCCGGGGGCCGGGCGGGACAGCACCTCGCGGGAGTCGGTCACGGCTGGACGCTAGCAAAGGACTGTCGGTGGGTGCTGAGAAGCTGATCATCCCTGCACTCGCGTCAACGAGGAGAGAACGTGGAAGTCTCGGGCATCGTCAGCGCCGTGGTCGTCGGCATGATCATCGGGGTGGTCGCCCGGATCGTGGTTCCTGGCAAGCAGCGCATCCCCCTGTGGCTCACCGCCCTCGTCGGCATCGTGGCCGCGCTGCTCGGCACCTTCGTCGCCACCCTGCTCGGCATCGGCGAGACCCCTGGCGTCGACTGGATCGAGGTGCTCATCCAGGTCGGCATCGCCGCGGTCGGAGTCACCGTCGCCTCCGCCCAGCTCGCCCCGAAGCGCAGGCGCAGGCGCGCACGCAGGTAGGGGTGCGCCGGGCCGCTTGCCGGGGAGAGAGGTCACGGCAAGCGGTCCCGGCGCGGCTCACGCGGCGAGGGTCGTCCTGGTGGGGGTCTCCGCGCGGAACAGGTCGAGCACCGGGCAGTGGCGGTCGACGTTCCAGCGCAGCTCCTCGTAGCGCTCGCGGGACTCCGGCCCGGTCAGCGACACCGCCACCCTGATCGCGGAGAAACCGGGGCGGACGTGGTCGGCGATGCCGAAGAAGCCGCGCACGTCCAGGTCGCCCTCCACCGCGACCGACACCGAGTCGAGCCGGATGCCCAGGCGTGCCGCCCAGAACTGGTAGGTGATCACCTGGCAGGAGCCGAGCGCGGCGAGGGCGTACTCCACCGGGTTGGGGGCGAGGTCGGTGCCACCGAGGGAGACCGGCTCGTCGACGGCGAAGCCGTGCGCGCGGGCCTCGACGCTGACCTGCGTCGCGGTGCCGGGGACCAGGGAGTTGGTGACGCGGAAGGTGACCGCGGCGGCGCCGACGTCGTCGGCGACCGCGTCGCGGGTCGCGTCGATGACTTCTGACAGGGACGTGGCTTCTGGCAAGGACATGGCTGTGCTCCTGGGGGCTGAACGGAAAAAGGGAATCGCTTCAGGCCTGGGAGCTCGGACAGCGGCAGGTGGTCGACCGGCACAGGTCGACGTGGCGCCTTTTCGTGAGGAGCGGAATGCTCACCGCGCTATGGTCGGGTTCGGCCGGTCCGCGGTCAAGGAAAAGGAATTCGATTACCCCGGTAGCAGGTACTCCTCCCACATCGTGGGCCGGTGCTGTCCGGACCGCGAACCGCGCTGTTAGCCTCGGTGACGTGAATGGACTGGTACGACGCCTCCACGTGGATCTGCTCCGCGTGAACAGCATGGGCTGTCGCCGCTGCGCGGGCTGAGCCCCGGCTTCCTCATTCGCTCGTCCCCCTCTGTGTGAGCACGATTCCGTCTTTCGGTTTCGTGGCGATTCCGCGCGCCCTTTTTCGCTGACCTCTCCTCAGGAGCACAATCATGTCCGAGGCATCCGAAAATACGTCCGGGTGGTCTTTCGAGACCAGGCAGGTGCACTCCGGGACCCAGGCCGACCCGGCCACCGGAGCCCGTGCCGTGCCGATCTACCAGACGACCTCGTTCGTCTTCCGCGACACCGAGCACGCGGCGAACCTGTTCAGCCTCGCCGAGCCCGGCAACATCTACACGCGGATCAACAACCCGACGCAGGACGCGCTCGAACAGCGGGTCGCGGCGCTGGAGGGCGGGGTCGCCGCCGTGGCGCTCTCCTCGGGTCAGGCTGCCGAGACGCTGGCCGTGCTGACCCTCGCGCAGGCCGGTGACCACATCGTCTCCAGCGCCTCGCTCTACGGCGGCACCTACAACCTGTTCCACTACACGCTGCCCAAGCTCGGCATCGAGGTCAGCTTCGTCGACAACCCGGACGACCTCGACGCGTGGCGGGCCGCGACCCGGCCGAACACCAAGGCGTTCTTCGCCGAGACGCTGGCCAACCCGCGCAGCAACGTGCTCGACATCGCCGCCGTCTCCGAGGTGGCGCACGCCGCCGGTGTCCCGCTGATCGTGGACAACACCGTGCCGACCCCGTACCTGTTGCGCCCCTTGGAACACGGCGCGGACATCGTGGTGCACTCCGCGACGAAGTACCTCGGCGGCCACGGCAACGCCATCGGCGGCATCGTGGTGGACGGCGGGAGGTTCGACTTCGGTGCGGAGCCCGAGCGGTTCCCCGGCTTCAACGAGCCGGACCCGAGCTACAACGGCCTGCGGTACTGGCCGGTGCTCGGCCACGGCGCGTTCGCGGCGAAGCTGCGCGTGCAGGGGCTGCGCGACCTCGGGCCCGCGATCTCGCCGTTCAACGCTTTCCTTCTGCTGCAAGGCATCGAGACGTTGTCGTTGCGCATCGAGCGGCACGTGTCCAACGCGCAGGCGCTCGCGGAGTGGCTCAACGCGCGCGACGAGGTCGAGGTCGTGCACTACGCGGGTCTGCCAGGCAGCCCCTGGTACGACCTCGGTCAGCGCTACCTGCCCAAGGGCGCGGGCGCGGTGGTCTCCTTCGAGCTGCGCGGTGGTGTGGACGCGGGGCGCGCGTTCGTGGACGGGCTTGAGCTGTTCAGCCACCTGGTGAACATCGGCGACGTGCGCAGCCTTGTCGCGCACCCTGCGAGCACGACGCACAGCCAGCTCTCCGAAGCGGAGCAGTTGGCCAGCGGGGTGACCCCCGGCCTGGTACGCCTCGCCGTGGGCATCGAAGGCGTCGAGGACCTGAAAGCTGACCTGGACGCAGGGTTCCGGGCAGCGAAGTCAGCCCTCGGCGGATGACGCTGATCCGCACGACAGCGTCGGGTTCCCTTCCCGTCACGGGAGCGTGGCGGGAAGGGAACCCCTTGGGGCGGCGCGAGTTCTTCGCGTTGCCCGGCCCGCTGAGGCTCCAGGGCGGCGCTAGTCTCCCCGGCGCGCGGCTGGCGTACGAGACCTGGGGGACCCTGGCTCCGGACGCCGGGAATGCCGTCCTGGTGCTGCACGCGCTCACCGGGGACAGCCACGTCGCCGGTGCGGTCGAGCCCGGACATCCCACCCCCGGCTGGTGGAACGAGCTGATCGGTCCGGGCAAGCCGCTGGACACCGACCGGTGGTTCGTCGTCGCTCCCAACGCACTCGGTGGCTGTCAGGGCAGCACGGGGCCTTCTTCCCTTGAGCCACAAGGAAAACCGTGGGGGAGCAGGTTTCCTGTCCTCACGTTGCGGGACCTGGTGCGGGCCGAGGTCCAACTCGCCGACGCACTGGGCGTCCACCGCTGGGCCGCGGTGATCGGCGGCTCGCTCGGCAGCCTGCGCGCGCTGGAGTGGGCGGTCGACCAGCCCGATCGCGTCAAGTCGGCGTTGTTGTTGGCGGGGACCGCGGTGTCCTCGGCGGAGCAGATCGCCTGGTGCGCGGCCCAGGTGCACGCGATCACTGGTGATCCGGCCTGGCACGGCGGTGACTTCTACGACGAGCCGGTGGGGCCGAACGTCGGACTCGGCCTGGCAAGGCGGATCGCGCACATCACCTATCGGAGCCCTGCCGAGCTCGACGCGCGGTTCGGCCACGCTCACCAGCCGGGCGAGGAGAGGTACGCGGTTGAGTCCTATTTGGACCATCAGGCGTGGAAACTGGTGCGGCGCTTCGACGCCGGCAGCTATGTGACTCTGACGAAGGCGATGGCGGCCTATGACGTCGGCCTTGACCGGGGTGGTGTCGAAGCGGCACTGCGGCGGGTCACGGCGCGGACCGTGGTGGCCGGTGTGGACAGCGACCGGCTGTTCCCGTTGGAGCAGCAACGCGCGCTGGCCGAAGGCATCCCGACATCGGGGCCGTTGCGAGTGGTGCGGTCCGACCACGGTCACGACGGCTTTCTCATCGAGACCGACCAGGTAGGACACCTCCTCACGGACCTCCTCGACCAGGTCTGAGCCAATGACGAGTTTGGGTCGTTGGCTGCCCTGGATGAGTCATTGAGGGCACTGGGTGCCCCGAAGGGTCCCTTCAGGGCATCCCGGCGCGTGGAGTGGCTGCACCAGGACGGAAGTCGGGGCGTTCCTCGAAACCTGGGTGAACAGGCTCAAGGCCGTGGCCGGTACAGCTGCCAGGGCGCGGGTCCCGCACTGGGCGCGCTGTAGGGAGCCGTGAGCGCCTCGCCCTCCACCGAAACGGGCCAGCCGCCTGTGCGGTACACCTCCGCCACGTTCTCCAAGGTGGCGGAGTCGGTGACCCTGTGGGCGTGGCCCTCCAGCACCAGGTCGATGCCGCGCAGCCGCACCGACACGCTGCATGCCGGGTTCGCCGCGAGGTTGCGCGACTTGCGCGTACCCGGCCCGCTGGTGAAGTACAGCGCGCCGTCCACACACACGGCCCCCACGCCCGCCGAGTGCGGCCGCCCATCGGGTCGCACGGTCGCCACGAAGAACGTCAGGTCGGCCTTGGGCGTGTCGCTGGCGAGGATGTCGCACGGACGGCTCCACGGCAGCGCCGCGGACCCGTAGCGGTCGAGGTTGGTGGTCGAGATCGGCTCAGCCACGATGTCAGTCATACCCATGCGTCGAACGGGACGACCCCGGATCGACACGAGGGACCGACGAATTTTCCCGGCGGTCAGCCGCGGGGCGCGTACATGATCACCGCAGCGCCGATCCAGGAACACCAGCCTCGCGCCACCGATCTCGAACAACGCGGCCACCGCGAAAAGCTTGCGCAGCAAGGGATCAGCGGTGCTCAGTCCGCGGTGCCGAACAGTGTGCTGGAGCTGACGGCAGAACCACCCTCACCAAGATTGTTGCACAATATCTGTCAAGATTGTGTACCTTGAACTCGTCCGCGGGTGAGAGGAGAGGTCGTGCCACGGCGAGAACTGCCCCGGTGGTCGGACGTCGGCCCCCTGCTCAACCTGCGCCTGCCCGAGCTCAACCCGGTGCGGCGGCGGTTGGCCAACGCCCACACCGTCGCCGATCTGCGGACGCTCGCCCGCAGACGCACGCCGCGTTCGGTGTTCGACTACGTGGACGGAGCCGCTGAGGGCGAGCACGGCATCCGCGCGGCACGTGCGGCGTTCCGAGGCCTGGTGTTCCACCCCCGAGTGCTGCGCGACGTGTCCACAGTAGACACGAGTCGGCACGTCCTCGGCGAACGGGCCGAACTGCCCTTGGTGTTGGCGCCCACCGGGTTCACGCGGATGATGCACCACGAAGGCGAGGTCGCGGTCGCGCGTGCTGCCGCCCGGCACGGCGTGCCGTACACGCTGTCCACGATGGGGACCACCTCGGTCGAGGACCTGGCGGCGGCCGTGCCTCAGGGGCGCCGGTGGTTCCAGCTGTACCTGTGGCGCGACCGCGAGGCGAGCCGGGAGCTCATCGAGCGCGCCCGCTCCTCCGGGTACGACACCCTCGTGCTCACCGTGGACACCCCGGTCGCGGGCTCCCGGCTACGAGACGTGCGCAACGGCCTGACCATCCCCCCGAGGTTGGGGCCGCGCACCCTGGCCGACATGGCCCGCCACCCGGCGTGGTGGTTGAACCTGCTGACCACCGGGCCGCTGGAGTTCGCCTCGCTGCGGCACTGGCAGGGGACCGTCGCCGACCTGGTCGACCACATGTTTGACCCCTCGGCATCCCTGGCGGACCTGCGCTGGCTGCGGGAGAACTGGGACGGCCAACTGGTCGTGAAGGGGATCCAGCACGTGGAGGACGCGCACGCCGTGGTCGACCTCGGCGCGGACGGCGTCGTGGTGTCCAACCACGGTGGTCGTCAGCTCGACCGTGCGCCACTGCCGCTCGCGTTGCTGCCCGTGGTCGTCGGCGAGGTCGGCGACCGGGCCGAGGTGTTCCTGGACACCGGCGTGCTGAGCGGAGCCGACGTGGTCGCCGCCGTCGCGCTCGGGGCCAGCGCCGTGCTGGTCGGCAGGTGCTACCTGTACGGGCTGATGGCGGGTGGAGAACGCGGTGTGGACCGCGCGCTGGACATCCTCGCCACCGAGGTCCGGCGCACTCTGCGGCTGCTCGGTGTGTCCACAGTGGACGATCTCACTCCCGGCCACGTGGCCTTGGGAACCGCACAGCACTGAAACCCCGACCGGAAGGACGATCGCCGATGCCGAACACGCTCACGCGGTGCGCGGAGCTCACCACCACGACCACTCCGCTGACCGAGCTCGACGTCGACGTGGTCGTCGTGACGGCCGGGCTCGACGACGACGGAGCCCTGGTCCTCGCCGAGGACGCGCGGGCCATCGACGCCGCGACCGGCGGGGCACTGCGCGCCACGCTCCAGCGCACCGACTACCGGGCGGCCTGGGCCTCTCAGCGGTTCGTGAACCTGCCGGGGACGACCTTCGGCGCGGTGCTCGTCGTCGGGGTCGGCCGCGAAGCGCGGGAGCCCGGCGAACTGCGGATCACCCTGCGCGAGCGGCGGCACGCGTTGGCCGCCGGGGTCGCGGGCCTCACCGGCGGCCGAGTCGCCGTGCGCGTGGGTGCGGACTGGGACCCGTTGCTGGCCGAGACGGTGGCGCTGGCGACCTACCGCTTCGACCGGTACGCCGAGAAACCCCGGCCTGCCCGGCTCGTCCTCAGCTGCGCACGGCAGCCCGACGCGGATGCCTTGGCGGAACTGGACTCCAGGCTGCGCTCGGTGTGCTTCGCCCGGGACTGGGTCAACCTGCCCGGCGGCGCGAAGCGGCCCGCCGCCAGTGCCGAGTTGCTGCTCGCCGAGGGCGCGCAAGCCGGCGTTGAGGTGCACGTCTACTCGACCGAGGACCTGGTCGCGGCGGGAGCGGGCGGCATAGTCGGGGTCGGTCAGGGTTCGGCCGAACCGGCGCGGATCGTGCGACTCACCGCCTACGGGGACGACTCCCCGCCGCCACTGGTGCTGGTCGGCAAGGGCCTCACCTATGACGCGGGCGGCATCAACCTCAAGACCGCGTGGCTGGAACACATGAAACTGGACATGGGCGGTGCGGCCGCCTGTGTCGGCGCGGTCCTGCACGCGGGCCGCCGCCCGCGCCGGCGCACCGTGCAAGCCTGGATCGCCTTGGCGGAGAACATCACCTCGGCGACGTCCTACCTGACAGGGGACGTCCTGCGCATGCACAACGGCACCAGCGTCGAGGTCGCCAACACTGACGCGGAGGGCCGACTCGCCCTGGCCGACGCGATGAGCCTGGCCGACGCCGGTGGCGCTGCGGCGGTCCTGACCGTCGCCACCCTGACCGGCTCCGCCATCGCCAGCCTCGGCCCGCGCACGGCAGCGATCAACTCCGCCGACGACGACCTCACCCGGGCGGTGCTCGACGCCGCGGCGGCAGCGGGGGAGAGCATGTGGCGCATGCCCCATCTGCCCTACTTCGCCGAGTCGCTGCGCTCCAAGGTCGCCGACGTGGCCAACCTCGGCATGGCCCAGGGGCAGTCGATGGTGGCCGCGGAGTTCCTGCGCCGCTTCGCCCCCGTGGGAGCGCCGTACCTGCACCTCGACCTGGCGGGCCCGGCGTTCAACATGGGGGAGCCCTACGACGGCGTGCCCTCGGGCGGCACCGGCTACGGCGTGCGCAGCCTCATCGAACTGGCCGACCGGTTGTGAGGCCCTAGTGGCCGAGCAAGCGGACGCTCTCCTCCGCGCGGTGCAACGCGGTCAGCAGTGCGGCCCTGCCGGTGAAGTCGATGTCCTCGGTGAGGGCTTCCTCCGCGGCACCGCCGCCCTGCAAGAGCTTCTCCACCAACTGCCGGTGGACGACGGCCATCCGCGCGGCGTCGAAGTCCGGGCGGACGAAGGTGAGCAGCAGCCGCACCTCGTCCTCGCACCGGTGGTAGGCGTCGAGCACGTGCATGTTGCCCGCCGCGGCGACGATCGCGCGGTGGATGGCGCTGTGCGCCTCGGTCAGTTCCAGCCAGGAGGGGCTCGACGGGCGTTCGGCCAGCGCCTCAAGGCGTTCCACCTCGACGAGCACCGGCGTCAGGTCCGCGCCCGCCGCGAGTGCCATGCGGAGCGCGCCGAGTTCGAGCAGCTTGCGGTAGTCGAAGACCTCGTCGATGCGCTGCCTGCTCAACGGCGCGACGACGGCTCCCCGATGGCGCTCGTGGATCACCAGGCCGCGGTCGACGAGCAGGCGCAGGGCCGAGCGGATCGTGTGCCTGCCGACGTCGAAGCGCTCGGCCAGGTCCTCCTCGCGCAGCCGGGTGCCGACGGGGTGGGCGCCGTCGAGCAACTCGTCCCGCAAAGCCGCGGCGACCCGCCCGGGAACTGTCTGCGAACCGCTGTCGTTGCTGGCTGGCACAGCCATTTCCGCCCCTTGTCCCCGCACTGTCGACTATTGGTCAATACGATATACCGCAGTTCTGTCTCACAATTACTCTAATAATTGTTGCGCAATCCGAACCAGGAGTGATCATGCCCATCGACGGAGTCCGGGTGTACGGCGACAGCGGGCAGCCAGTGCTCCTGCTGCCCGGTGGCGCCGAGTCCTGCGACGGCTTCTTCCCCGGCCTGCGCGAGGGGCTCCTCGCCGAGCCGGGCTGCCGCGTGATCGAGCACGACCGCCCCGGCACCGGAACCTCGACCACGGCCGGATCGCTGACCGACGCGGCGGCGCACCTCAACGCCCTCGTCGACGAACTCGGCTGCGGTCCCGTAGTGGTGGTGGGGCAGAGCCTCGGCGGCGCGGTGGCGACGTTGTTCGCCCGCGATTTCCCGGACAACGTCGCGGGCGTGGTGCTGCTCGACCCCACGCCGATCAACAACCCCGACATCTGCGCCCGCCTGGAACGCACGATGGGCATGGCCAGGCGGTTCGCCGCGCTCCCGTTCGGCCCCCGCCTCATCGCCGCCCTCCTGCACAACGCGAACAAGCGGACAACCCGGCGCCTGCGACTCCGGCCGGACTGCGCGGCCGCGTTGGCGAGGACGAACTTGGACTTCCCCCAGTTGGCGGCGGCGGTGCACGGCATCACCGAGATCTCCCGGGCGATGCGCGAGGAGGACCTGCCCCGCCTGCCCTCGGCGGTGGTCACGGCCGATCGCAAGCCCGACGCGGCGATCCAACTCGCCCACCAGCGACTCGCCACCGCGTTCGGTGCGCCTCTGCTCCGCTGGCCGGGCGCGACCCACAGCGTCCACCTCGACCACCCGGACGAAACCCTGGCCACTGTGCGGGACGTGGTGGCAGCAACAGATCGCGGGTAACGGGAGCAGCCCTTCGGGATCGAAGCCATGTCCGGGCTGCTCGACGGACTGCCAGTCCACCGCAGTCGACCGTTCGTGAGTCTCCGCGAGAACTCCGTGAGAGCGGCCTCGATCCGGCTGAGGGGCATCTCGCAGCGCGGCGGAGTACAAGATGGCTCCGACGTCTCCGCGCACTCCGAACAGCACCTCGTGGACGGGATGGTTGTGGGCCGATCGCGGTGTACAGCGCGGCGAGTCTGTTCGGCTCTGTCCGTCCACAACAGACTGTCCACTTGGGCCTGTCCGAGATCGGGCATGACGCGCACGAAGGTGACGACTTCGGTTACTTGCGCTCGTCCTTCACGACAGAGAACGCGATAGCGCGTCGTGCTCGGCGAGTGTTACCGGCTACCTCGCGGGTCCGAGCGCCCGAAGTCGGCGAGGCGGCCGCTACCAGCTTCGCGCGCGGTAGCGGCTGCCTCTGACGTGCTTGTTGCCGTGGTCAAAACGACCTCATACGGGGTCTCTCGGACATCTCCGCAGGTCGCAAGTAGGTAACCATGTCGGCTGTCCCGAACGACTCATTCAGCGCACTCAACGCCCTGAATGAGTCGTTCGGGGCGTGGGTCAGCGCGGGGCGCCGAGAGATCCGGGGAGCACGATGACGTCCGCCGCCTTCACGAAGGCGACGCGGTGGCCGAAGTACACCTGGAAGTAGCGTTCATCGCCGCGCACGACGACTCGCGGGCCTGCCCACTCCTTGGCGAAGTAGTACTCCGACGGCACGAACGCGTCGCCGAGCACGTAGCGCTGGCCCGCGGACATGGTGTACTGCAACGGTTCCACGGTTTGTGCTGGCACTCCGGTGCCCTCGTAGGCGTCCGCTTCCGGGTAGGCGATGCCGAACACCGGGACGGAGGCCAGACCCGGCCGGGGAGTCACGACGAAGCCTGTCCCCGATACCGAGGCCGGAGCGCTGGAAGGGTTGTGGAACCAGGCTTTCTGGCCGAGGTACCACACCGCCGTCCAGTCGCCCGAGCGGCCGGCGACCGCGAACTGCTGGCCGGTGTCGACGCGGCCGCCGATGTCGCTGACCTGGCGGGTGCTGTCGCTGCCGTCCGGACGCAGGCCGATGTCCTTGACCAGTGGGGCGTCCGCGCGCGGCTCGGTGTGCAGGAAGACGGTGTTGGTGCCGCGCGTCGGACACGGGTCGGCGGGCTTCTTGTCGTCACAGCCGTACATCGGCGGGTGGTTGGTGGCGTAGTCGGGCTTGATCGTGACGATGCCGGAGTGCTTGCCGCCCCGGCTGGTGAACGGCGTCTTCAGCAGGTCGAAGTAGTGCGCCCAGTCCCAGTAGGGGCCCGGGTCCCAGTGCATGCCGCGGACCTTGGCGGGCGCGACTCCCGGGACGTTGTCGTGGCCGAGGATGTGCGCGCGGTCCAGCGGGACTCCGTGCTTGAGCGCCAGGTACCGCACCAGCCGCGCCGACGTGCGGTACATCGCCTCGGTGTACCAGGTGCCCTTCGCCGCGAAGCCCTCGTGCTCAAGGCCGATCGAGTGCGTGTTGACGTACCAGTTGCCCGCGTGCCACGCGACGTCCTTGGCCTTGACGTGCTGGGCGATGTGGCCGTCGGAGGAACGCAGCGAGTACTGCCAGCTCACCCACTTCGGGTCCTTGATCAGCCGGAGCGTGGTGTCCCAGTAGCCCTCGGTGTCGTGGATGATGATGTACTTGATCGGCATGTCGGCCGGCCGGTTGGCCTTGTCGTGGTTGCCGTACTTCGCCGGGTCGCTGGGCGTGTGGTGCTCGTAGGCGGCGGGAAGCCACTCGCAGCCGAGGTCGCGCGGGCACTCAGCCTCGTTGGGAGCGCTCGGTTTCAGGCCCATCCGGTCCACGACGCCGGTGTCCGGCTTGACATCGGTCAGCGCCGCAAGACGCACCGCGTGACCGTCGTCGGTCGTGCGCGCCACGCCCTCGCGGATCACCTCGAAGACGTCGTCGGCGAAACGCCTGGCGGTCGCGGTATCCGTTGCGCCGCTGTACTTCGCGACCGCGCCGTACCAGTCGGCGGGATCGGCCCCGGATCTGCCGAGCGCGCGCTGGTGCGAGGCGAGCAGGGCGGCGCCGCCCCGGATGTTCTGTCTGGCATCGGTCCGCAGGACTGCTCTGGTGACGCCGGTGAGCCGTTCGGCGGCCTCGATCGTGCGCAGCTCCGCCGGGATCGGGCCGTTCGGCGTGGTGTTCACCGCCTTGAGCGGCCTGCTCAGGTCACCGCGCGGGTCCTCGGCGTCCGAGCCGTGGTGGTCGTCCACGTTCAGCGCGGTGGCGTCGGTGAGGTGCATGGGGCCGTAGCCCGCGCCTCGGCTCGGAGCGCCCGCGTTGGTGTCCCAGCGGGACTCCAGGAAGGAGACGCCCAACAGCACGCTTTCCGGGACGCCGAACTCCTTCGCCGCCGTGGCGAACTCGCCTTGGCGGCCGGGGTCGGGGGCGGCGGCCCCCGGGCTCGGCAACACCAACGCGGCGACCGCCGCGAGCGCGGTGCCCGTTAATGCAGGGGAAACGGACATCGGTGACCTCCTGGAGACCCGGTACTCGACGTCTTCCGACCTTGGTCGGCGTCTCCAGGTGCGTCAATACTTCACTAACTACCGATGAAATGCTGTTAGCTGATCCCGCGAACGGCGGAGCGGCTGAACCGGTCCCAGGCCGCCGCGAGCCGGTCCACGACCGCGGTCAGCTCGGCGGGGCCGCCGAGCAACGGCATCCGGAGGTGGTCGTCCCCGCCGCCGTGCACGTCGAAGCCGGGACCCGGCAGCACCGCGATGCCCTCCCGCAGGGCGATCTGGGCGAACGCCGACGCGCTGCCGTGCGGCAGCCGCACCCACAGCGCCTGCCCGCCGGTCACCGGGTGCGGTGACCAGCTCGGCAGCTTCTCGGCGAGCTGCTCGCGCAGGCGGTCGTGCCGCTGCCGGAGCTCGGCCGCCCGCCGCGCCCGCAGTGCGGGCAGGCTCGGCAGCAGCTCCAGCACCGCGCGCTGCGCCAGCACCGGGCCGCCCATGTCGTGCAGCGCCTTCACCCGCGCCAGCCGGGCGATCCGCGAGGCTGGGCCACGGATCCAGCCGACCCGCAGACCGCCCCACACCAGCTTGCTCAGCGAGCCGACGGTGAAGATCTCCCCGTCCGGCGCGTACCCGGCCAGCGGAACCGGTGTGGTGCCGTCGAACCCGAGCTCGGCGAGCGTCTCGTCCTCGACCAGCGGCACGCCGAGCTCCGCCGCGCGCCGGACGATCCGCCGCCGCACCAGCGGTGGCAGCACCGAACCGGTCGGGTTCTGGTGCGTGGGGATCAGGTAGCCCAGCTGGACGCGCTCGTCGGCCAGCAGCCGCAGGAACTCCGCGTGGTCCAGCCCGTCCGGCCCGCACTCCGCCGCGCTGATCACCGCGCCGATGTCGCGGAACAGCTCCAGCGCCCCGGGATAGCTCGGCGACTCGCACACCACGCCGTTGCCCGCGGCCAGGAAGGTCGTGGTGATCAGCGCGAGGCCCTGCTGCGCGCCCGTGGTGATCATCACCTGTTCGGGCCCCGTTGGCACACCGCGCTCGGTGTAGACCCGTGCGATGGCCGACCGGAGCTCGCCGAGCCCGGCGGGGTGGTAGCCGATGTCCTCGCCCGGATGGTCGCCGAAGCGGTCCAGCGCGCGCCGGTAGGCCGCCAGGAGCTCCGGTGGCGGCTCGGTCGGGGCCGCGCAGCTCAGCTGCACGATGTCGTCCGGCGGTTCGAGCAGGTGCAGGAACAGGGTGTTCAGGGCGCCGTCCGAACCGGCGGGGACGAGGGGGGCGCGGTTGTCGGCGACCTGGGTCCCGCTGCCCTGCCTGCGGACGATCCGCTGCTCCTGCCGGAGCACGTCGTAGGCGGAGATGATCGTGCTGCGCCCCACGGCAAGCGCCAACGCGAGCGCCCGGTCGGTCGGCAGCGTCGTGCCCGGCGCGATCCGGCCCTCGTCGATCAACGTCCGCAGCCGCGCGGCCAGCAACAGGTACAGCGCCCCCCGGCCGCCTGACCAGCGGCCCAGCAGCGACACCAGCTCGTCGCAGGACAGGTTTCTCATCGGCACACCAATTGGCCCGTATTGGTGCTGCCGGTCAACCGGGCCCGGTCGTGAAGCTCGTGTCATGGGTTCATCGCAACGGTACGACGCCGATCAGCCACCAGTCGACCCCAGTACCCGAGCCGTGCACGTCCGGGGGCCGGAGCTGGCGGGCCTGCGACCGCTGAGTCTGCCGATCTTCCAGACCTCCAGCTTCGCCTTCTCCGACTCCGCCGACCTCGCCGACGCGCTCAGCCGCCCCGACGGCTCGTTCGTCTACAGCAGGTACGGCAACCCCACGATCCGCGCACTGGAGCAGGCCGTCGCCGACCTCGAAGGCGGGACCGCCGCGGTGGCGACCGCGTCCGGTATGGGGGCGATCAGCTCGGTTCTGTTGTCTCGCTTGCGTTCCGGCGACCACGTGGTCGTGCAGAGCGCCCTCTACGGCGGCACGGTCTCGATCCTGCGCGACCTCGCGGAGCGCTTCGGCGTCGAGGTCAGCTCCTTCTCCGGCGATCCCGGCGAGCTGACCGGGGCGATCCGCCCGAACACCAGGCTGCTCTACCTGGAGACCATCGCCAACCCCACGACGGCGGTCAACGACCTGCCCGCACTGGCCGCGATCGGGCGCGAGGCGGGGCTGACCGTGGTGGTGGACAACACCTTCGCGTCGCCGATGCTGTGCCGCCCGCTGGAGCACGGCGCGCACATCGTGCTGCACTCCAGCACGAAGTTCCTCGGTGGCCACTCCGACGTCATCGGCGGTGTCGTGGTCTTCGCCGAGGACGAGCACTACCGCGCCGCGTGGCACCAAGTGGTCGACTACGGCGCGTCCGCCGACCCGTTCGCGGCGTGGCTCACCGCACGCGGGCTCCAGACGTTGCCGCTGCGCCAGGCGAAGCAGTGCGAGAACGCCCGGGTCCTTGCCGAGCGGCTGCAAGCGCACCCGGCCGTGAGCGCGGTCCGCTGGCCGGGGCTGCCCAGCCACCCCGACCACGAGGTGGCGGCCAAGCTGCTCTCCGGCTTCGGCTCGCTGATGACCTTCGACATCGCGGCGGGTCACGAGGCGGCTGTCGCGTTCCTGGAGCGGGTTCGGCTCGCCGCGCTCGCTCCGTCGCTCGGTGGCGTGGAAACCGTTGTGCTGCAACCGTCTTCCAGTACCCACCGGCAGCTCGACGAGGCCGGGCTGCGTGCGGCGGGCATCACCGAGGGCACCATCCGGATGTCGGTGGGCATCGAGCACGCCGACGACCTATGGGCCGACCTGGCGCAGGCGCTGGGCTAGCTCCAGGACCACCTCCACGATCAGGTCGATGTCGGCGGGTCCGGTCCGCCAGTTCACGATGGCGGGCCGGAACGCCACCACCCCCCGGTAGCGGGTGGTGCCGAAGTACACGCGCCCATCGGCGAGCACGGCCTCGGCGAGCGCGGTGTTCAGCGCGTCCAGCTCGGCCTCCGGCACGCCGTTCGGGTGGTACCGAAAGCACACGATGTTCAGCGGCACATCGGCGAGCAGTTCGAGGTCCGGCTCGGCGCGCACCCGCTCCGCCAGCCGCTGCGCGAGGTCGAGGTGGCCCTCGATCATCCTGCGGTATCCCGCTCTGCCATATGCGGCAAGGGAAGCCCACACCGCGAAGGACCGCGCGCGCCGCGAGCTCTCCGGGCCGAGGTTGCCGTAGTTGGGCTGTTCCGAGTCCACTCCCGGCAGGTACGCGGCGGCGTTGGCGAAGATCGGCCCCAGTAGCTCCGGGTGCCGGACGAACGCGAAACCGCAGTCATACGGCACGTTCAGCCACTTGTGCCCGTCCGAGCCGACCGAGTCCGCGCGCCCCACCCCGGCCACCAAGTGCCTCGTCCGCTCGGAAACCCCTGCGAACAAACCGAAAGCGCCGTCCACGTGCAGCCACGCGCCGAACTCCTCCGCGAGGTCGGCCAGTTCGGAGATCGGGTCGAACGCGCCGGTGTTCACCTCGCCCGCGCTGGCCGAGATGATCGCGGGAGCCCCGTCGAGCCCGGCGAGCTCCGCGCGCATCCCGGCGAGGTCGACGCGACCGGTGTCGTCACAGTGAAAACGCACACTGGAGCGGCCGATTCCCAGCATTCCCAACGACTTCACCGCGCTGGAGTGCAGGTATCCACTGGCCAGCACCGGAACTCCCGGCAGTCCGGCGAGCCCGTCCCGGTCCACGTCGGCGCCGTGCCTGAGGCCCCACCAGCGGCGCGCGGACGCGAGTCCGACGAAGTTCGCCATGGTCGCCCCGGAGGTCAGCACCCCGGACCACTCGCCGGGCAGCCCGAAGAGCTCGCGCAGCCACCGCAACGCGATGTCCTCGGTGCGCGAGCCGATCGGCGAGCTCGTCCACGTCCCGACGTTCTGGTCCGCCGTCGTGGTGATCATGTCGGCGGCCAGTGCTGCCGGGGTGACCCCGCCGATGACGAAGTGGAAGAACCTCGGTCCCGCCGAGCGGATCGCCGTGCGCAGCACCCGATCGGAAAGCTCGGTGACCGCTTTCGCCGCTCCCACGCCGTTTTCCGGCAGCGGCGGCCCGATCGGCGGCAGCCCGGACTCGGCGGCACCGGGGCGGACCGGCTCGTCGGCCGGTGCGGACAGCAGCTCCCGCTGGCAGGCGGCGACCAGTTCGAGCAATTCGTGGCTTTCGTCGGGAAAACCTATTTCTGACGAGGAAGGCACGGAGTACCCCTTTCGGCGTACCCCCAGCCTTCGCCGTGCGGATCGACGCGGTCAACGGCCAATTCGGTGCCCATGGCCTCCTGGCTCACGTATCGGATTCTCTTGGATCAAGATCCTTCGATAAGACCGCCCTCCGACAGGAGCGAGCGCCCGCGCTGACATACGCTGCGCTCGCCAGATTTCGTGTCCCGCAACGATTCAGGGAGAACAGTGGCGATGACCGGTTCGGCAGGCGAGCGGTTGGCCGCGGCCCAGCGGCAGTTCGACGAGGCCGGCGGGGAGAACCGCCTGATCCGGCTGATCGAGACCGGCACGGCGCCCCTGGAGGTGGTCGGCGCGCTCGCCGCGGAGCAGCACCGCGTGATCACCAGCGACTGGCGGGCCTTCCTCACCCTGGCCGCCCGCGCCGAGGAGCCCAACGCCCGGCAGTTCTACTCCGGGCTCGCCTCGGGCGAGGCGATCGCCCTGGAGCGCGTCGCGGTCCTGGCGCGGCACTGCGGCATGGACGCCGAGGCGGTTCGGGCTTACCAGACCCAGCCGGGCTGCCAGTCCTACCCGTCGTACGTGGCCTCGCTCGCCCTCAACGGCGACCCGCTGGACGTGCTGGTGACCCTCGTCGCGGGCTTCGGCGGCTGGGGCGGCTACTGCGCCACGGCGTCCCGGGGCCTGCGCGAGCACTACGGCTTCGACGACGAGGGCTGCGGGTTCTTCGACCTCTTCGCCGACCCGGACCCCAGCGGCGCGCTGCTGGCGGAGGCGGCGATCGACGCGGGCGTGGCGGCGGGCTGGACGGGCGAGGCGGTCGCCGACCAGGTCCGCCTGCTCCAGCACTACGAGCACCAGTTCTGGAACACCCTGGCCGACCTGGCCTAGCGGTCCCGGGGTGATCGCTACGCGTTGGTCTGGCGGCGCTCGGGGGACCGGGAGCGGAGCCTGCGGAGGTCGCCGACCGTGCCCTTCGCCTGCAGCTCCAGGAACAGGGCGACCACCGCGGGGTCGAACTGGGTGCCCCGGCCGCGCCGCAGCTCCGCGCGGGCCTCGTCCTCGCTCAGCGCCGTCTGGTACGGGCGGTCGGAGAGCATCGCCGCCCACGCGTCGCAGACCGAGATGATCTTCGCCTCGATCCGGATCTCCTCGTCGCGCAGCCGCAGCGGGTAGCCGGTGCCGTCCGGCCGCTCGTGGTGCTGGCGGATGATCTCCGCGACCGCGTCGCAGCCGGGGACCGCGGCGACCATCCGGTAGCCGTGGTCGGGGTGCTGGCGCATCAGCTCCCACTCGGCCGCCGACAGCCGCGCGGGCTTGGCCAGCACCTCCGGCGGGATCACGATCTTGCCGACGTCGTGCAGCCGCCCGGCGAGCTCGGCGCAGCGGACCGTGCTCTCGTCGTGGCCGAGCTCGGCGGAGATCAGCCGGGCCCACCGCGAGATCGCCCTGCTGTGCTCGTAGGTGGACAGCAGCGCGTCCACCTCGTCGGCGAGGTGCCCGAGGTAGTCGATCATGCCGGTGTGCTCGCCGAGGCCGGGGCCGAGCTCGGGGGCGTTGCCGATCACCACCCGGTCGCGCCCCCTGGCCTTGGCGGAGTACAGCGCCCGGTCGGCGACCGCGATCAGGTCGTCCGGCCGGGAGCCGTGCAGCGGGAACGCGGCGATGCCCACCGAGACGGTGACCGCCAGCCAGGTCTCCTCGGACACCGCGATCGGGCTGCTGGCGACCTCGTGCCGCAGCCGCTCGGCGATGCCGGTCAGCTCGTCGAGCTCGGTGTCGCGGGCCAGCAGCGCGAACTCCTCGCCGCCGTAGCGGGCCAGCACGTCCCCGGCGCGGGTGGCCTTGCGCAGCCGGGCGGCGATCTCGATCAGCGCCTGGTCGCCCGCGGGGTGCCCGTAGTGGTCGTTGATCGACTTGAAGTGGTCGACGTCGATGATCAGCACCGCGAAGCAGGACTCGCCCCGGTGCGCGCGGGCCACCTCCAGCGGCAGCTGCGCCTCGAAGAACCGCCGCGTGTGCAGCTTGGTCAGCGCGTCGGTGATCGCCAGCTTGCGCTGGTCCGAGACGAGGTCGGCCAGCCGTGCGATCACCAGCAGGAACAGCAGCGCGCACGCCGTGGCGATCACCGGGATGTCGTGCAGCGAGTCGTTGGCGTTCTGCACCAGCAGCGTCACC
This sequence comes from Allokutzneria oryzae, assembly GCF_042429765.1. Taxonomy (NCBI): domain Bacteria; kingdom Bacillati; phylum Actinomycetota; class Actinomycetes; order Pseudonocardiales; family Pseudonocardiaceae; genus Allokutzneria; species Allokutzneria oryzae. The sequence goes on from NZ_JBHLZU010000027.1 coordinate 147,227, forward strand.
GGCGCCACCAGCGCCGCCCCCACGAGGACCGCGATCCTGGACGGGCCGAGGTTCTTGTCCACGGTCGGCGCCCGGTCGGTCAGCTGCGTCATGGTCGGGTGCAGCGCCGCCGCGCCCAGCGCGAGGTTGCCCGCCAGCCAGATCGCGTCGATGAAGTTGCCGACCCAGTAGTTCTCGCCGAGCCGCATCAGGCTGTAGACCGTGTCCGCCGCGAAGATCCCGAACAGGTTGGCGCACAGCAGGGAGAACGCCGCCGGACGCTGGCCGGGCCCGAGCAGCAGCCGCAGCCCGACCGCCAGCATGATCAGGTCCATCAGCGGGAAGGTCATCAGGAACGCCTTGACCAGCGCCGGCGACTCCGAGACCGTCGGTGGGCTGATCAGGTACAGCCAGGTCAGCATGGCCGCGACCACCGCGAGCACCGCGGCGTCGAGCAGGCCGGGCAGGTCACCGCCGGGGCTGCGCCTGCGGATCAGCATCAGCAGTCCGGCGACCACCAGCGGGTAGTGGCTGATGTAGATCGGGTCGGCGTAGCCGGGGAAGCCGGTCACGTCGAAGATGTAGTGCGAGATGTAGAACGTGGCGTCCGCGCTGGCGTAGATGACCTGGCTCAGCCCGAGCAGCAGCCACGGCACCCACACCCGAGGTCGGTGCCCGCGCAGGCCGACGAACACCGCGATCGCGGCCGAGGACGTGATCAGGCAGTAGATGGCCACGCGCGCGTACTTGCCCGCACCGTCGTCCAGGGGGATCAGGTAGTAGACGCCGACCCCGGCCAGTCCGATCAGCAGGTACGCCAGCCACGCCCTGCGGGGAAACGTCTTCGGGCCCCTGGAGTTCATCGAGACCTCTCATCCGCACCCGTCGAACCGATCGGACAGCAGCCGCGCACATCACGTATCGGCAACGAATCATGCCTTAAACGCGGACCGGGCGAAACTACCCGCCCATTCGACTTCTTACCAACCGCGCCCGCTACCTGCACAAGTGCGTGATCGCGGTGCTATACGGGTGTTTTCAGCGAATGGTGCTCACGATCGCGAAAGACTCGGCTGACAGCCGAAGCGTTTCCCCTGTGATCGTCGCTTCACCGTTTCGGAGCAGCGTGCGCTCGGCGGACGGCAAGCGGATCTCCACTGGCTGGGCCCCGAGGTTGCACGCGACCCGCAGCGATCCCCGGTGCAGCACCAGCCACCGCGCGTCCTCGTCGTAGTCCACCCGCAGCAGGTGGAGCCGGGGATCGGTCAGCTCCGAGCGCTCGCGCCGGAGCCGCAGCAGGGCGCGGTAGGTGGCCAGCAGCTCGGCGTGCCAGCCCCGCTCGGACTCGTCCCAGCGCAACTTCGAACGTTCGAATGTGGAAACGTCGATCGGATCGGGGACCTCGGCCTCGCCCCAGCCGTGCTCGCCGAACTCGCGGCGTCGCCCGGTGCGCACGGCCTCGGCCAGCCCGGGGTCGGGGAAGGAGGCGAAGAACTGCCACGGCGTGCTCGCGCCCCACTCCTCGCCCATGAACAGCATCGGCGTGTACGGCGAGCCCAGCACGATCGCGGCGGCGCAGCCCAGCAGGCCGGGGGAGAGCGTCGCCGACAGCCGGTCCCCGGTCGCCCGGTTGCCGATCTGGTCGTGGTTCTGGGAGTACGCGAGGAACCGGTGGCCCGGCGTGCGCCGCGTGTCCACCGGGCGGCCGTGCGTGCGACCGCGGAAGGACGACCAGGTGCCCGCGTGGAAGAACACCCCGCGCAGCGTGTTCGCCAGCGACTCCAGCGACCCGAAGTCCGCGTAGTAGCCCTGCCGCTCGCCGGTGATCGCGGTGTGCAGGCAGTGGTGCAGGTCGTCGCTCCACTGCGCGCTCAACCCGTACCCGCCCGCCTCCCGCGAGGTCACCAGCTTGGCGTCGTTGAGGTCGGACTCGGCGATCAGCGCCAGCGGCCTGCCGAGGTGCGCCGACAGCACCTCGACCTCCTCGGCCAGCTCCTCCAGCAGGTGGGTGGCGCGCCGGTCCACCAGCGCGTGCACCGCGTCCAGCCGCAGCCCGTCGAGGTGGAAGTCCCGCAGCCAGCCCAGCGCGTTGTCGATCACGTACCGCCGCACCTCGTCGGAGCCCGCCCCGTCCAGGTTCAGCGACGGGCCCCAGATGTTCTGCCCCGCGAAGTACGGCCCGAACCGCTCCAGGTTCGCCCCGGACGGCCCCAGGTGGTTGTGCACCACGTCGAGCACCACGCCGAGCCCGCGCCGGTGACACGCGTCCACGAAGCGCTTGAACCCGTCCGGCCCGCCGTAAGGTTCGTGCACGGCGTACCAGAGCACGCCGTCGTAGCCCCACCCGTGCGGGCCGTCGTAGGCGTTGACCGGCAGCACCTCGACGAGGTCGATTCCCAGCTCCACCAAGTGATCCAGGCGCTCGATCGCCGCGTCGAAGGTGCCGTCGGCGGTGAAGGTGCCGATGTGCAGCTCGTAGATCACCGAACCGGGAAGCGCACGCCCGGTCCAGTCCTGGTCGCTCCACGCGAACGCGGAGTGGTCGTAGCGCCGAGACCGCCCGAAGACGCCGTTCGGCTGCCACGGCGAACGCGGGTCGGGCTGCTCGGTCGTGTCGTCGTCGAGCAGGAACGCGTAGTCGCCTTCGGCGGGTGCTTCGCCGCGCCACCACCCGTCCTGCCCGCGCCGCAGCTCGACCGTCGCGTCGCCGACCACCGCACGGACGCGCTCGCGCTCGGGCGCCCAGACCGCAACCTCACCCACGCCGTTCCCCCTCAGTCCTTGACGAGCAGTGCGACAGGGTAGGTGCCGAGAAGATCCGCGAGCAGCGGGGCCCGCGAACCGGCTGCGCGACCGGTGATCGCGTCCGTCCACTCGCCGTCGGGCAGCGGCAACCGCGTGTCGCCCCAGCCGCCCGCAGCGGCGAGGCCGACCGGCAGCCGCGTCGCGACCGCGACGAGCCCGCCGCTGCGCGCGAAAGCCACCGCGTGCCGCGCCGCGACCCCTTCGGCCCGCATCGCGCGGTAGGAGCCGAACAGCTCCGGCCGGTCGCGCCGCAACCGCAACGTCCGCGCGGTCACGAGCAGCTTCGCCGACCCCCGCTCGTCCAGGTCCGGCAGCCACCCCGCGTCCAGCCGCTTGAGCAGCATCCGCCGCGCGTCGAAGTCCACCGGCCGCCGGTTGTCCGGATCGACCAGCGAGTAGTCCCACAGCTCGGTGCCCTGGTACACGTCGGGAACACCGGGGCCGGCGAGCTGAAGGAGCTTCTGCCCCAACGAGTTCGACCACCCCGGCACCCGCACGAGCTCCAGCAGCCGTTCCAGGTCCGCCACCAGCTCGGTGTCCGCGAGCACGGCACGCACCCACTGCCGCACCTGCTCGTCGAACGCCGGATCGGGGTCGACCCACGTCGTGCGCAGCTTCGCTTCCTTGGCAGCCTTGGCCAGATAGCCGCCGAGCCGGTCCGCGTCGATCGGCCAGGCGCCGACCAATGTCTGCCACGCCAACAGGTTCAGCGTGGGCTCCGGCAACGGCCGCCGTGCGCTCCACCGCCGCACGGCCGCGGCGAACTCACCGGGGATCTCGCTCAGCACCGCGAGCCGTGCGCGAACGTCCTCGGAACGCTTGGTGTCGTGAGTGGACAGTGTGGTCATCGTGTCCGGCCAACCGGCCTGGCGCGCGGACCACTTGGCGTGGAACTCCGCGACATCGACTCCGAACCGGTCGAAGGCCCCGCCGACCTCGTTCAGCGCGGCGAACCGCGTCAGCCGGTAGCCGGCGGTGTCCTCGACGCCCTTGGCCATGACCATCGCGGAGGTCTGCTGGACCCGTTGCGTCAGCTCGCTTTCCGGCTCGGCGCGCATCCGCTCACCGATCGAGGCGATCACGACCGCCAGCTCCGGCCGGACCGCGCTCGCCGCGTCCAACGCGGCCTGGAGGTGACCGTCGCCCTCGGGCAGGTAGCTGCGGTACACGGGGAAAGCGGCCAGCAGCTCGGCGACGGCCGGCTCGGCCAGCTCAGCGGGAACATCCGGCAGCAGCCGGGCGATCCGCCGAACCTCGGCCAGCAGCATCACGTTCGCCGCTGACCGCTTGCATCCGCGCTCGACGTCGTGCACGTTCACCGGAACCCCGGCCTCGGCGGCGAGCGCGGTCACACCGGCTTCACCTGCCGGATCGACGAAAACACCGCAGACCTCACGCAGCGCCTCGTAGCCGGTCGTCCCGTCAACGGGCCACGACGGCGGCAGTTCCTCTTCTGGCGCAAGGATCTTCTCCACGACGAGCCACGCGCCGGGAGCGGCTTGCCGCAGTCGCCGCATGTACGCGCCCGGAGCCGTCAACCCGTCCGGGTGGTCGATCCGCAGCCCGGTGACCTCGCCCGCCTCGACCCAGCGCAGCACCTCCGCGTGCGCCGCTGCGAAGACCTCGGGATCCTCCACCCGGACCGCGGCGAGCTCGTTGATGTCGAAGAACCGCCGGTAGGTCAGCTCGCCCGCGGCCCGCCGCCACGACACGAACCGATAGTGCTGCCGCGCGTGCACATCCCGCGCCGAGCCACCCCCCGTGCCGGGGGCGAGGGGGAAGACGTGCTCGTAGTACACCAGCCGGTCGTCCTCAACACGCAGGTCGTCCTCAGCGGAGTCGGAACCGAGCACCGGGAGCAACACCGGGCCGCGACCCCAGTCGATGTCGAAGTACTTGGCGTACAAGGACTCCCGGCCGTGCTTGAGCACGTCCCACCACCAGGCGTTGGCCTCCGGCTTCGCCACGCCCATGTGGTTGGGGACGATGTCGACGACGAAGCCCATTCCCAGCTCCCGCAGCCGCTGCGCGAGCTGCCGCCGCTGGTCCTCCCCGCCCAACGCCTCGGACACCCGTGTCGTGTCGGCCACGTCGTAGCCGTGGGTGGAGCCGGGCGCGGCCTGCAGCACCGGCGACGCGTAGACCGCCCCTGCCCCCAACAGGTTCAGGTACTCAGCGAGCTCCGAGACCTCCGCGAACGTGCAGCCAGGACCGAGCTGCATGCGGTAGGTCGAGCTGGGTGCCGCGCTCATCGGGTGCGCTGCAACACGACGAGGGACCGGTCCGCGACGGTGAGCCGAGCCCCGCCGAGCACTGTCCGCGCCTCCTCTGGCCGAGTGTGCTGCTGGCCGATGCCGAGCACCCCGTTGTCGGTTCTGGAGTGGACCTCGCCGGTCGCGGTGTCCACCACGACCGCCCACTCCTCGCCGTAGCCGCCGTCGGGCACGGTCACTTCGATCTCCCCGTCGTGTGCGTTGAAACAGAGCAGGAACGAGTCGTCGGTGACCCACTCACCGCGCTCGTCCCGATCGGACAGCCCCTCACCGTTGAGGAAGGCGATGATGCACCGGCCGAAGCCGGACTCCCAGTCCTCATCAGTCATTTCGCGTCCGGAAGGGGTGAACCACGCGATGTCCCGCAGCTCGTCCCCGCGCCGGATCGGCCGTCCTCGGAAGAACCGCCGCCGGCGGAAAACGGGGTGCGCGTGCCGCAGCTCCATCACCGAGGACGTGAAGGCGTAGAGGTCGGAGTGCTCCTGGGCCCGTTTCCAGTCCACCCAGCTGATCTCGTTGTTCTGGCAGTACGCGTTGTTGTTGCCGTTCTGCGTGCGTCCGACCTCGTCGCCGTGCGAGAGCATCGGAACACCCTGGGAGACCGCCAGCGTGGCGATGAAGTTCCGCAACTGCCGCTGCCGCAAGGAGTTCACGGCCTCGTCATCGGTCGGCCCCTCCACCCCGCAGTTCCACGACCGGTTGTCGGAGTGCCCGTCGTTGTTGTCCTCGCCGTTGTCCTCGTTGTGCCGCTCGTTGTAGGAGACGAGGTCGGTCAGCGTGAACCCGTCGTGCGCGGTCACGAAGTTGATCGACGCGAACGGTCGGCGCCCGTCGTCCTGGTAGAGGTCGGACGAGCCGGTGATGCGCGAGGCGAACTCGCCGAGCGTCGCGGGCTCCCCGCGCCAGAAGTCGCGGACGGTGTCCCGGTACTTCCCGTTCCACTCCGTCCACAATGGAGGGAAGTTGCCGACCTGGTAGCCACCGGGGCCGACGTCCCACGGCTCGGCGATCAGCTTGGTCTGGCTGATGATCGGGTCCTGCTGCACGATGTCGAAGAACGCGCTCAGCCGGTCCACGTCGTAGAACTCCCGCGCGAGCGTGGACGCGAGGTCGAAGCGGAACCCGTCCACGTGCATCTCGGTGACCCAGTACCGCAACGAGTCCATGATGAGCTGCAACGTGTGCGGGTCACGGGCGTTGAGCGAGTTCCCGGTCCCGGTGTAGTCCATGTAGTACTGCTGGTCGTCCTCGACGAGCCGGTAGTAGGCGGTGTTGTCGATGCCCCGCAGGCCCAGCGTCGGACCGAGGTGGTTGCCCTCGGCGGTGTGGTTGTAGACCACGTCGAGGATGACCTCGATGCCGGCCTGGTGCAGCGACCGGACCATGGCCTTGAACTCCTGCACCTGGTTGCCCTGCGTGGTCTGCGCGGCATAGGCGTCGTGCGGGGCGAAGTAGCCGATGGTGTTGTAGCCCCAGTAGTTCGTCAGCCCGCGCTCGACGAGCGAGTGCTCCGGGATGAACTGGTGCACGGGCATCAGTTCGACGGCGGTCACCCCGAGCCGCGTCAAGTAGTCGATCATCACCGGGTGCGCCAGGCCCGCGTAGGTGCCGCGCAGCGCCATCGGGATGTCGGGGTGGTTGATCGTCATGCCGCGCACGTGCGCCTCGTAGATCACCGACCTGTGGTACGGCGTCCGCGGGGCGCGGTCGTCGGCCCAGTCGAAGAACGGGTTGATCACCACGGACTTCGGGACATACGGCGCGGAGTCGAGGTCGTTGAACTCGGCGTGGTCGTCGAAGCGGTACCCGAACAGCGCCTCATGCCACTCCAGGTCCCCGTCGATGGCTTTCGCGTACGGGTCCAGCAGCAGCTTCGAGGAGTTGCACCGCAGGCCGTTCTCCGGCTCGTACGGCCCGTGCACCCGGTACCCGTACCGTTGACCAGGCGCGATGCCGGGCAGGTACCCGTGCCAGACGAACCCGTCCACCTCGTGGAGGCGGACCCGCGTCTCGGCACCCTCCTCGTCGAACAGGCACAGTTCGACCTTGGTCGCGACGTTCGAGAACACAGCGAAGTTGGTGCCGGCGCCGTCATAGCTCGCGCCCAAGGGATAAGCCTGACCCGGCCACGGCTGCATGTGTTCTCCTCGTCGGTGCGTGGTTCGGCTCCCTGAGCCTGCCGCCAGACCAGCCGAGCCGGTAGTTACCACTGGAGGCGATCAGGTAAACGCCACCCGATCGTGATCGTTTCAGATCGGGTCCTCCGCCGCAGCCCCGCCGGCCTCATCCACCACGGCCACGATCCGCCGACCAGCCCGCCGACATCGCCGTCAGCGACCCCGGCCAGGCCACAAGGTGTTCCTACTGCAACCAGGGCCGCCGCCGCCGACGCCCTGTACGCCCGCAGACCGAGATGGGCCACGCGCTGGTCCCCGAAGTGGTAGATCTTGTGCCTCCCAGTCAGCTCGTCTGGCGCGCAGGCCACCTCTCGCCCCGAGGCTCGTCCCCGCCCCACCCCACCCCCGCGTTCCGATATGATCAGCGCCGCCACGTAGACTGCTCCACGGCAAGCCCCCGTAGCCCAATCGGCAGAGGCAGCGGACTCAAAATCCGTCCAGTGTGCGTTCGAGTCGCACCGGGGGCACCACGCCTCACCAGGCAAAACTACCGAATCAAGATCCACTTAGTTGATCTTTGGGCACCATTGTGGGCATGAGTACCCTTGGTGTCATGGCTGCTACGCGCCCTGACAGCCGCCGTAGAGGCAACATCGAGGAGCGCAACGGAGCGCTCCGCGTCCGTCTCTACTCAGGCATCGACCCCGTCACCGGCAAGCAGGTCTACCTGCGCGCCACCATCCACGGCACCGACGAAGCCGCGTGGAAGAAGGCGGACAACAAGCTCGCCGAGTTCCGCACTCAGGTACTCCGCCAGCGCTCGGTGTCGTCGTCCGTGACGCTCGGGTACGCGCTCGATGAGTGGATGCGCGTGAGCGAGATCGAGGACAGCACGCGCAAGACGTACGACGGCTACATCGAGCGCACCATCCGTCCGGCGATTGGCGACGTGGCGGTCAAGAAGCTCGACGCGCGCACCCTGGAGAGCTTCTACACGGAGCTGCGGCGTTGCCGGACACGATGCGACGGCAAGCCCTTCATCGAGGCGCACAAGGCCGTAGGGGAGCACGACTGCGTGACCAAGGGGTGCCGCGCCCACAAGTGCAAGCCAATGGCCGCATCCACCGTTCGGCAGATCCACGCGATCATCAGCGGAACCCTGGGCGCTGCCGAGCGCTGGGACTGGATCAGCAGCAACCCCGCACGAATCGCACGCCGCCCAAAGCAGAAGCCGCCGGAGCCCGATCCGCCGACATCCGCTGAGGCCGCGAAGCTCGCCGAAGAGGCGTTCCGCATGGATGACGACTGGGGAACGCTCGTCTGGCTCGTGATGACGACCGGAATGCGTCGCGGCGAACTCGTTGGACTGCGCTTCTCATGCATCGACTTCGACGCCGAAGTGATCGACCTCCGCCGCAACTGGGTCGGTGGCAAGGAGAAGGACACCAAGACTCACCAGAACCGCCGCATCGCCCTCGACACGGAAACCGTCGTGCTGCTGAAGGAACAGCGTGACCGAGTCGCCGAACGCGTGCGCCGACTCGGCCGCAAGTTCACCGATGATCTGTTCGTTTTTAGCGGCACCCGAACGCCGGATCACACTCAGCCATACTCACCCAACGCTGTGACACAGCGATACAAGGACATGGCGACGCGACTCGGTATCGACACGCACCTACACGCGCTACGTCACTACTCGGCGACGGAGCTGCTGTCTGCCGGAATCGACCTGCGTACCGTAGCTGGTCGTCTTGGGCATGGTGGGGGCGGCGCGACGACGTTGCGTGTCTATGCAGCCTGGGTCGCTGCCACTGATCGCAAAGCCGCAGAGGTGCTTGGCTCCCGCATGCCTAAACGTATTAATAGGCGACCGTAGTGGCCGATGAGGGACCTTGAGAAAGTTATGAGTACCTGCAGTCCTTGATTAGTGGCTCGTAGGTGAAGTACGCTTCGTCGAAGTATATTGGACCAGTAAAGTAAGCCTCCTGAAAAGATGCTGCACAGTAGAATTGGGCTTCCTTAAGTGACGCTCCGCGATTGAAGTATGCGGACGAGAACTGCGCGGGGCACCTAAACTGAGCGAGGTCGAACTTTGGGCGCTCATAGAAAATGCTACTTCTGAAGTCTGCGAAATTGCCAATGAATCGAGTTGCTCTGAAGTTGACCTCGTCGATCGAGCATCCAGATAGGTCAAAGTCTACCAATGTGGCACCGCTCAGGTTGAGCGACATGTCTGACCAGAGGAATTTCCTCAGTTGCTCTTGAGGTGGATAGTAGCCATCAGGTCCCCTCTCTGCGGTAATCTCAAGCGAGAGGTGCTTCCGAATGCATTCCTGTATCGCGAAGCGAACCTGAATTTCTTGCCTGCATTCCTTGTCTGGTTGGCCTGAATTAAAAGCATCTATTCCCAGGCGGGGGAGGCGAAGGTATGCGCAGAAGATATTAATGACAGCCTGTCGTAGCTCGGGGTTCTCTTGTCCGATCTCGTCGGAATGCTCCACTGCGGAGATTCGAACAAAAGGGTTACTGCTCGATAGGTCTTCAATCGTGGATGACAGGAGAGGGGGAATGTACCCTTTCAGGCTTCGAAACTCTTCTTTATATTGCCGTTCGTAGACGTGAATGTCGCCGTTTATTATTCCGGCTTGAATGCTTGTTCCTGTCACTTCCCCCTTTAAGGTATTGTTTATCTGACGGTCGACATCCATTTCCACTTAACTCCTCAAAGATGTGTATCCAATGGACTTCTTGTAATCGTTATGGCTACGTAAGCGTAGCGTGGAGTTTGTGTGCCCGGGGCTATGCGGCAGAAGTACTCTACGGTTGTGACAGAGGAACACGGCGCGTGGAAGACCTTCGGCGAGCGGTTGGTCTATGACAACCGGTGGGTACAGGTGGGGTTGGTCGACGTTGAGGCCCCGAACGGCGAGCGGTGGGACTACCACGTGGTCCATCTCGCCCGCATCGCCATCGCCTTGATCGTCGATGACCAGGACCGGGCGCTGATGTTGTGGCGCTACCGGTTCGCCACCGAGCAGTGGGGCTACGAACTGCTTGGCGGCATGGTCGATGACGGCGAAGACGCGGCCGTCACGGCGGCGCGCGAGGCGGCCGAAGAGAGTGGTTGGGAACCTGTCGGCGAGCCGGAGCACCTGATCAGCTTCGAGCCGCTGCCCGGTCAAGTTACCGCGCCGGTCGACGTGTACCTGTGGCGTGCGGCCAAGCACGTCGGCGAGCCGACGGACACTGAGGAAGCTGGCCGTGTCGAGTGGGTACCGCTTAGCCGTGTGCCGGAGTTGGCTCAACGGCAGGAACTTCTCGGATCGGGGACGCTTGTGGCTTTGCTGCACTACCTCGCGTCACGCGGCACCGGGCAGGACAAGGTTACGGAGACGCCGTAGCTCACGGTCGGACTTGATTTCCTTGCAGAGTTGCCGCGCCTGCCTGGCATGGCTGTGCGCGGCATCCCGGTCACCCGCTGCGGCGTACGCGAACGCAAGATCGACCAGGATTCGAGACTTGGCGCGAGCGAACTCCTTTGGCAAGCGAGGCAGGGCATCGGTGAGCTGGTCGATCGCGTCTGGCTCACCGAGCTTGGCAAGGGCGTTGCCGCGCCAGCGGTCGAGGTGCGCGCCACCGAGGAACAGGAACGGCAGCTGAGGATGCACAACCTCGTTGGGCAGCAACGAACTTGCGGTGTCGAACGCGCGCAACGCATCGGCTCTCTGGCCCACCGTGGCGAGCCCTTCGCCGTGCGCAGCCGCCAGCCATGCACGCAGCAGAGGGGGAGCACCGTGTTCGGCGAGCGCACGCGCTTCGGCAAGTTGGTCGACGGCGAGTGCCGTCTCACCGATATCCACGAGGACGAACGACTGTTCGGCGATGGCGTGCGCGAGCAGTTCGGTCGAACCGGCCTCGCGCGCCGCAGACTTCGCGCGCTCGTAGTGCGCCCATGACTGGCTTGCTGCGTCACGGTCCAGGGCTTCCCAACCGGCCAATGTGGACGCTTCGGTGAGCACCCCGGCGAGTGCTTCGCGTTGCCCGCTGAGCGTGCCGAAGGTGAGCAGGTCCTCAACCTGCTTGATGTGGCTGCGAAGCTGGTCGAGTAGCGAGGCAGCGCCGAACTTGCGGTCGACGTGCCGTGCGTGGTCGACCTGTCGGCGGAACAGTTCGACGGTCTCAGCGTCTACGCTTCGCGCGACCTTGAGCCGCGTGCGGAGCTCCGTGGCCTCCTCGGTCTCCGGCTCATCCGGGAACCCGAGTTCGGCGTTCGTCCGGCCGTAGACATCCCGGAACAGCCGCCGGTAGTGAGGCAGGCTGACCTGTTCGTGGCCGTTCTCCCAGCGCGACAGCTTCGTTTTCAGGCTTGTCGGCGACATCACCGACAAGCCGAGCGTTTCAGCTCGACCGCGAAGCAAGCGGATCACCGAGTCAGCTGAGTAGTTGAGTTGCTTGCGCACCGCCTGAAGCCTGGTCGTACCCATCATTTTTCTCCGACCGGATAACCGCTCTGACCTGCGAGGTTATTCGTGGTTAACGGAGATGGGGTTAACCGCGGCCAACTGTAGAAACGCACTCGACTGCCGTTTCCTTGAGTCATGAACGGAAACACAGCCGACCCGACAACGGGCGCCAAAGAGCTACAGGCGTCGCCGCCTGCAGAGCCTCTACTGCCGCTTGCGGTCGGGGCTCGTATGGTCGATCACCATCGCAAGGTTGGCGTTCATCTGGTCGATCCGCTCAGCAAGCTCATCGATGCTGTCCTGGATCGCCGCCAGGCGGTCGGCCACCGGGTCATCGGTCTCATCCACCGAGGGCGGCCGGTGTCCTCGCAGGACCGACGCCAGGTGCTGTGGGTGCCAGTCGAGCGCCCGCGAGAGCGCTTCGAGCGTTCGGGAGCCGCGACGGCGCTGGGCGGTGTTGTACTGGATTTCGCGGATCATCGCCTGGGATACGCCCGAACGTTCCGCGAGTTCGCGCTGACGCAACCCGAGTTCTGTCAGTCGTTCGTTGATCGCCTTCGCGACCGTCGCCCAGTCTTGGGACACGTATTCCTCCGCGCTCCGCCTCAGCGCCGAGATTAGCCGGATCACGCGATTCCGGGGGCCCGCGCCGCGCTTTGCGCGCTGTTTTGGGACTCCCCTGCCTAAGAGGGCGCTTATATAAGCGCTTCTTCCCGTTAAATAAGCTTTCACTCTAATTTTGGGAATCCCGCCATGAGCACAGCCATGCCCAACGCCGGTCCTCCGGCGTTCTACACAGTCCGGGAAGCTGCGCGGATTCTGCGCGTGGACCCGGCGACCCTCTACCGAGCGATCCGGGAGGACGCCTTCCCCGCAGTGCGGGTGCGCACTCGCTACGTGGTGCCCGCCGCCGTGTTCGAGAAGCTGATTGCTGACGCCGCCGAGTCAGGTGGCTGCGTGGACGTCGCACGCATCGCCGCTGAGCGGCGGATGGCGCGTGAGGTCGCGCGTGTGACCGGGGGTGCGCCGTGGTGAACCCGGATGACTTCTTCGAGGTGTTGGCGGCCGAGTTGGACCGCTACGCCGATGTTCCTACCGATGTGTTGGAGGAGATCGTCACGCGTGATGGGGCCTGCATGTGGCTCTACGCCAACGATTCCGAGCCGGAGTGGACCGGTGACGACCTCACCGATCGAGAGTTGGCTGCGCGGATCTGCGCGGGGTGTCCGGTGCGTCGCGAGTGCTTGGAGTTGGAGTTCCGCACCGCCGGGCCGGTGACGCTGGGCGTGTGGGGTGCGTTGTGCGAGGAAGACAGGCGCGCGGTGTACCCGATCTGGCTCGCGCGGCGGTCGAACTCGCCGGAGCAGGACGGGGGGCCGTCGTCATGACGTTCACCTTGACGCCGTTGGAGTTGTGCGCCGGGTTGGGTGTCATGTTGGCGCTGTTCCTGGTGTGGCGCAACGGTTCCCGCAAGGCTAAGGCGGCGGCGGAGACGGCTCGCAAGAGCGCTCGTCTGTTGTCGCTGACGGGCCGGGTGTTGGTGATGGCGGGGGTAATCGTGGGTGTGCAGTGGCTCGCGATCACCTACCGGGCGGACACGGTGCTGTTGCTGGTCGTGCTCGGGTTGCCCGCGTTGTTCTCCGCGTACACGCTCACCCGCGCTCTGACCGTGACCACTGTGGAGAGTCGGAGCCGGAAGGGTGATCGGCGATGACCACCCCCGGTGTGCGGGTGTGGGAAAGGGTGGCCGCCTTCGGGCGGCCACCCGCCACCCCCGCGAACATGCTCGCGCGGGAAGCGGCCGAAGCCGCTGAGCTTCGAGCCCACCAGTCCCACCCGGACGTGGTTGCCCTGCGGGTTGAGCGAGTGCGGACGCAGGTCGATCGCCTGTGCTGGGCCGGGATCGTGCTCGGGTTGGCGTTCACGATGACCAACGTGCAGCAGTTCGCCGCCGCCGGATCTTCGGCGTGGTCGTTGCCGTGGTTGGCGGCGTGGCTGTTGGACCCGACCGTGTCCCTGGTGTTGCTGGCGATTCTGCGGGCGGAGCAGGTGACTGCCCGCTACCAGGTCGCCACGGGTCCGTGGGTGCGGCGGGCGAAGTGGTTCACGTTGGCCGCGACCTACGTCATGAACACCTGGGCCTCCTATGCGGCGGGTTCGGTGGCGGGGGTGGTGCTGCATTCAGTTCCGCCGTTGGTGGTGTTCGTTGCCGCCGAAGCGGTCACGGATCTGCGGGACAAGCTCACCGACGCGGTGACGGCAGCGTTCACCGAAGCCCACCACCGCACCGTGCCGCACGCCGCGATGAACGCCGGGGTGGAGGTTCATGAACCCGCTCGGCGTCCGGCGCGACGCGGTCGCGGTGACCACCGCCGGACGTCGTTCGCGGAGTACCTGACCACGGCGCGGGCGGCGTGGTGCCCGGGTGTGATGGTGACCCCGGCGTGGGTTCGTGAGGTCACCGGGTGCTCGCGTGGTCTGTCCTCTCGCCTGGCTGCTGTGCTGACCGCCGAGGTCGCGGGATCGGCCGAGGGTGGTGACGCCCCATGAACGAACACAACGAAGTCGCCGTGAACGCGGGCGAACACGGTTCGTTGCCGGTCCGCGCGGTGCTGGACGGCGAGTTCGTGAACGACACCGCAGCGTCCATCCGGGGTTCGTGGAAGGCACGCTTGCGGGCGTGGTGGCTGCACTCGCCGCGTGTCCCGACGGCGTTGAAGGACCGCAGCCACGCGAAGGACGCCGCGAAGGTGGGCGTAGTGGCCGTGTTGCGATCGCCGTTGCGATTCCTCGGGGCGGTCGTGCGCGGGGTGGTGGTCGCGGTGCGGTTGTGGCGTTCGTGGGTGAAGGTCGCCGACTACCGCGACGCTGCCGAGCAGTCCGAGAAGCTTGCCGACAAGTTCACCGAGATCCGCGAGCTGACCTTGTTCCGATGGAAGGTCACCGCCGCCGTTGTGGTGGCAGTCCCATTCCTGGGCGCGGTCGCGCTGCTCGTCTACGGCCCCACCGTGCTCTGGGCCGCCGCCGGGTTCGTGTCGGTTGGCTTGGCGATCCTGGGACGACGGAAGGACGGCAGCCCAGGACGGAAGGCGGTGTTGGCCGGTCCCCGGACGCTCACGTGGACCATGGACCCGCAAGTCCTGGTGGATGCGTTTCGGGACGCGAAGCTGATCGGTAAGGACGAGACCCTGCGCCTGGTCGAGCGCGCGAAGCGGATCGGCGAAGGGTGGGCGGTCACGGTGGACCTGCCCGCGACCCGCAAGGCCACCGATGTGATCAAGAACCGGGAAGCGTTGGCCTCCGCGCTCGCGGTCGACGAAGTCCAACTGATCGTCGAGCGGGTGCGCGGTGCGGGCGGACACGCCGGGCGAGTGGCGATGTGGGTCGCCGATGAGGACCCCTACGCGGCACCGCCGCTGCGGACCCCGCTGCTCGGGGTGTCGCACTGGGATGCGTGGCGACCGGTGCCCTTCGGGCGGGACGCGAGGGATCGGCGGATCGACCTCCCGCTGATCTGGACGTCGCTGTTGGTGGGGGCGATTCCTAGGCAGGGCAAGACATTCGCGACACGGTTGGCAGCCGCGGCCTTGATCTTGGACGCCTGGGTTCGGCTGTACGTGGCGGATTTCAAGGCTGGTAAGGATTGGAGTGCGGCCGAACAGGTCGCACACCGCTTCCTGGCCGGTGACGACACCGAACACATCCTGGCCCTGAAGGACTGGTTGGAAGAACTCGTCAGCGAAGTGCAGGGACGCTACGCGCGGATGCGCGAGTTGGACGATGTGGTGTGCCCGGAGTCGAAGATCACCCCGGGCATCTCCCGCGACCGGTCGTTGAACATGCCGGTGACGGCGATCTTCATCGACGAAGTCCAAGTACCCCTAGAGGACCGCACACCCGTTGTGGTGCAAGGGAAAAAGCTCACAGCAGGGGAGTACATCGGCGAGCTGCTGACCTGGCTGGCGAAGAAAGGACCAGCGGCCGGAATCATCCTCGTACTGGCCACCCAGCGCCCGGACAGCAAGACGATCCCGTCCGGGCTCCGCGCGGTGCTGGGGTCGCGGTTCGCGTTGCGGGTGATGGACTGGCGAGACAGCAACATCGTGCTCGGGGAGCAGATGAACACCCGGGGCTACGACAGCAGCCGCCTCCTGCCGTCCCACAAGGGAGTGGGCATCCTGCGCCCGGACGGAGACACCCAAGCGGGGGCCGACGTCCTCGCGATGACGGTGCGCACCTACTACATGCCCAACGAGGACTGGCAGACGATCTGCCAACGCGGACGCGTGCTCCGGGACGCGGCGGGCACCCTGTCCGGGCACGCCACCGGACAGGACTCCGTCCCGGTGCTCGATCACGCTGCCGTGGCGAAGGTCCTCGGTGCCGCATCGGTGACCGTCGCCGAACCGGCGAACATGGTCGAGTTGCCGGAGCCGTTGGCGTCCGTTGTGGACTATCTCGCCGATGACCTCGAATCGGACGTCCGCGCGTTCGTGCCCACGGCCGAACTTGTTGAGGCACTGGAGGTTGAGCCGACCGGGTTCGGGCGGCAGATGGGAGAACTCGGCTGTCGCCCCACCCGCGAACGCATCCCCACCCAGAACGGAACGCGACAAGTCCGGGGCTACCTCACCGCCGACATCCGCGCCGCAATCGACGCCTACCGAGACGGGACGATCCTTGACGGCGAGGTGATCGGCGATGACCAGTAGTGATCAGTTCAGAATGAGTTGCCAGGTCAGCAGCCCGCGCGCCGAAGATTGTCGGACTACTGCGGGTCTGCGGCGGTCAACCGTGGCGATCCGGCATCCTGCGGGGCGTGAAGCCGTCCTGTCGCTCCGCCGTGGAGCCCGCCGACCCGGTCTTGCGCCCCTTCGTGGTGTTCCTGTGGGCCGCTGTCGCCGTGGCCGTCACGGTCGGGCTGACTACCTTCCTGGTGCACTTGTCCGATGGCGCCGACCCGCAGCGCCTGGCCGGGCTACTCGACATCGTGCGCATCGGGCTCAGCGTCGGCATCGGCACAGGCGGCCTGTTCGCACTGTGGCTGGCGACGAGGCGCCAGCGCTCGGCCGAGCAGACGCTGGCGCTACAGCGCGAGGTGTCCCAGACGACGGTGAACGACAGCACGGAGCGCCGGATCACCGAGCAGTACAACAAGGCGATCGAGCAGCTGGGCCACGAGAAGGCCGCCGTACGGTTGGGTGCGATCTACTCGCTCGAACGGATCGCGCAGGAACACGCGGGGCACCGGCAGACCGTCATCGACGTCTTCTGCTCCTACCTCCGCCTGCCCTACGAGCCGCCGGCCGACCGCAAGAGGTGGTCGAAGTCCAGCGCCGGGCTATCCCCGGAAGCAGCCGAGGCACTTGCCGAGTTGGAGGTGCGCTACACGATCCAGGGCATGTTCTGGGAGCACCTGGGCGACCCGGAGAAGCGGAAGGTGGGCGAGAAGCACTGGCCAGACCTCGTTCTGAACCTGTCTCGCGCGACGTTGGTCGATCCGGTCCTTCGGTTCCTCGCAGTGCGCGGCCTGTGGTGCGAACAGCTGGTCGTGCACGGGACTGCGGACTTCCGCGGACTCCGGGTGACCCACATCGCGAGTTTCGTCAAAGCGCGGTTCCACGACCGGGCGGTCTTCGCGGATGGGATCTTCAGCGAGAGCGTCGCGCTGATCGACTGCACCTTTGAAGCTGGGGCGGACCTCTCGGGCGCGGCTTTCCTGGGTCTTGTCACCCTGATTGGCTGCGATTTCCGGGGCGAGGTTGACCTAGGCGGTCATTCGTCACGAGGCTTCGCGGCGCATAACTGCCAGTTCGACCACGGCTTGGTGCTTCGTGGCGGGAAGTGCACCTTGGTCATGATCTCTGACAGCGACCTGCAAGGGACGTTCGTCACCGATGACCTGGAGGTGTCGGCGGGCTTGCTCGCGGGCTGTTCGTTCCGAACGCAGCCAGATCGGCACCCGAAGATCGTTCTTGTCGACGACTTGCGGGATTCGGACAGCTACTGGCGCGGCGTCGCCGCGCACTTCGGTATCGAGTTCGACGGAACGATGATGTCTACATAGCCCGTCACCAGCTGTCCCGGGAACCCGTCACTCCGTCTCAGGCGGTGTGACGGGCCGGAAAACGGGTTCGAACAGGGGAAACGGCCCGTCGTGACGGGTGGGACAGGTGACAGCCAACCCGTCCCCATCGCCAGAAACACCCTCGTCCGCCCCGTTCGCCGAGTCCTCCGGCGGACGGGGAGACCCGTCCCCAGCCGTCGTTTCGTCGCTGGGGACCTGCGGAGGCATCGCCTCGTCATAGCGCAGCAGCGCCCACAGCAAGACCGCCTGCTCGCCCTTGGGAAGCACCGCCTCTGGTGACGTCGCCCTGGCAAAGAGCAGCAGCAGCACGAAGAACGGGATCTCGTAGAACGCCGTGATCTTCACCAACACCGTCAACGGAGGCTTCCGTGCCCCCACCTCGTACCGGCTCAACGTGCTTTCGCTGACCCCAACAGCCGCCGCCGTCTTCCGGAGAGGCATACCGCGCAAGGCACGCAGATCCCGCAGAAGCCCACCGAGTTCGGCGCAGTACGAAGCAGGCTCGTTCGGTGGTTGCTCAGGACTGTCCGTCAAGACCGACACGACTTCCTCTCACGTAGCTCGACAGCGATAGCCAGAAGCGCGCCATCGGCCCGGGACGGCGATGCCGTGGCGCAGCCTCAAGACCGGGCAACTCTGCGCCTAGGCGAACGAACATCGCGCAACGCGGACACTTCGGAAGCGGCGCACACGTCAACGGGGCTGCGAACATCAGCGCGCCGCACAGGGTCACGTACTCGCCTGTGTGCGCCATCCCAGCTGCCATCTCTTCATCCGTCACCGCATGGTCAACGCCGTCATCGAGCGACGTCACCCACACCGAATACAGGCGAGGCAGCACGGTGGTTCCCTCCCCGGACGCGTTCGCGTTGGCCACGGCTGGGGCCGAGGTGGTCGGGGCACAGCTCGACCCCAGCCGTGATGAGGTCCGGCGATAGTCGAGCGGGCGCGGATGACTTCGCCGGACCGGTCCGTGACGGCCGCACGCAGCCATGACAGACTTATATAAGCTTGTTGTAAGCGCTCCGGGGCTGTACACGACCTGCGTACGACATAGCGGCGACTCAGACACGACCTGTCCACAGTGGAGGGACCAGGCGATGACCCAGGGGAGTGGGCCGACGAAGCCGCCGCGCACCGTGCTGGAACGGCTGATCAGGCAGCGTCGGCAGACGTTCGAAGAGTTCGTCGAGTACGCCGAGACCTTCGCTCGCGAACACGCGGAGCCCGGCACCCTCAGCGTTCGCCACCTACAGCGCCTCGCGGCCGGGCGGCGCTCGGACGGAACGCCACTCGGACCCGTTCGACCGGCAACAGCTCGACTCTTGGAACGCATCTTCGACATGAGCATTGGCGAACTGCTAGCTGCTCCCGTTGCGGATAAGCAGGAAGATGACTCTGGTGTCGAGTTGCGCCAAATGCTTAACGCCTCGCGGCGAGTCGACCTCCGCGTACTTGAGCTGCTTCATGAACAGCTATCCGCGATCCGTCGCCTCGACCGACAGATGGGGGCGCTTGTCGCTCACGATGAAGTCCGCGTGAAGATGGAGCAGGTTGCGCGCCTGATGTCGCATAGCCTTGCGCCCGATGTGCGCACTCAACTCGCTGTGTTGTTGGCCGAGTTGTCCACGTTGGCCGGATGGCAAGCCCTCGATCTCGGCAACGCCGCTGCTTCCTGGCAATACTACGACCGCGGTCGTGTGGCTGCCGCCGAGTCGGCGAAGGTGGCATTCGAAGTGCACGTCATCGCAGAACAGGCTTTCGTTCTACTCGACGTCGACAGAGCGGCCGATGCCGTCCAGCTGTTGAGTACGGCGCGAGTCAAGGCAAGAAACTCGGCTCCTTTGCTGTTGCGATCCTGGCTCGCCGCCGCTCACGGTGAAGCACTCGCGGCCGCTGGCCAGAAGAACGAGAGCCTTCGAGCATTCGACAAAGCAGCTGCCTTGCTTCCGAGCGAGACGACGAATGTTGACGGTCCATATGTGGTACTCGACGCTGTCCACCTTGCGCGTTGGCGTGGTCACGCGCTTGCGCGTTTCGCCGATCCCGACGCGGTCGATGTGTTGACTGGCGCGCTTGAACGACTCGATTCCTCATTCACGCGAGCGGAGACGGCGCTACGGGTTGACCTCGCAATAGCTCTTGTCACCATCGGCGAACCTCACGAGGCGCGTCGGCAGGCAAGCCACGCGGGCGAGCTGGCCGCCGAAATTGGGTCCGTCCGTCAGCAGCGTCGGATGCGTGCCCTCGCCGCGGCGATCGCATAGCTTGTGTGCCTTCGCTGTGGACTTACTAAGGCGAACGGTCAGCAATCGTTGATGCGGGCATACGCTCGCGCGTTTTGGTGACGCCGAGGCGGTCGAGATACTTGCCGACGCTCTCGACCGCTTCTATCCAAAATTTACACATGCCGAAACCAAACTACGGATTGGTTCGCATTCTCTGCTGTCGATGAAAATGTGGAGGCAAGAAGGGGATGTTAGCGAGCGTGTAGTTGACAATCATAATCTGCTCTACTTGACAGTATCGACGCACTACCGGTACTGCGAGTGAATCAAATTTGTGTGAATGCGTCTGCTTTATACGGGGCTGTTGACTCGCATGTTTTCTGAAATCCAGCGTATCTTGTCTTCGGATGGACGCCTGCCCCAACGACCTTCGACAACTAGTCGAGTGACAGGGAGTGGATAGTCGCAGATTGCTGGCCATGCTTGCGGAGGTCGATAGCCCTTGGTGGTTCCTCGTACTGGATGGCTGTATCCGGGCAAGTATCGAACCTTGATCCAGGAATTCTCTGATTGGAAGACTTCGGCGCGGCGCCAGCCGTTTTCCCAAACCCATACTGGATCTCCGGCTGAGTAGTAGTAGCCCGGAATGTAAGCCCCAACATGTGTCAGGCCAGGCACTCCAGGCATTGCAAAGTTTGGAAACCCGCCAAGTATTCTGTACTGCGCAGGGGTGAGAAATGGTTCTATCGAAAAAGGATCCCATTTGGGGTCGGGTGAGTGTAGCCGAATGTCGTTTCGGATGATATCTGCGTAGATTGGCGTTCCGGTGGGCAGTACGCGTAGGCCATTCCGCACGTAGTGTTCTGTAGGCAGGCTGATGGCAACCTTGATGTGGCTAAATTTGCTAGCGTTAATGACGCGCCCTGGGATCCATTGGTTGGGTGAATCCCAGCGGACCATCACCTTGTCGCCAAAGTGATAAAGGCAATCAGATGGATACGTCATGGTGTCTTCTCTCGTCTGGCATTAGGTTCCTGGTTGTCCGAGGCGCTTTCGCGGCCCGAAGCGGTGCCAAGTCGTGCAACGAGAGAGACAGTAGTCCACCATGTATTAAACCACATCGTGTGAATATTATGGTTCGATTATGGTTGAGAAGCTCTCTGAGCTGCGGTTTCGTCGGGGATCGTGGTCCTCTGGAAAAGGGTGGATAGCGCCGGATCGTCATCCATTTGGACTAGCGGTCTGGCCAGTCTTGAGACGTCCTGGGTGTGGGGGATGCAGCGTCTGCAGCTAGTGAGTGAGCTTGGGTGCCTGTCCGCACCGGTAAGGCATGCGTCACGGGCCGCAAGGAGAATTTGATCTTGATTTTGCGTAGTGTCCATAGTGGACGCTGATGGGCATGGGTGTGGGCATGAACCCCCTTGAATCCATGCCCATGGTGCGGCACTTCGCACCTACCTATGGTGCCTCTGCCCAGTTCGACGGCGTGTTGCCTGGCTACGTAGCCGACTCAAAATCCGTCCAGTGTGCGTTCGAGTCGCACCGGGGGCACTCTTGATCATGGCTCTGACCTGCGGTTTTTTTGTTTTCTGCTCTTCATCGAGCCCTGAAACGATCCTGGGTGTGTTCACGGGTGCGGGACTGGGTGCGCGGCACCGCTGCGGCGATGCTCTCCGCGGCGTCGATGCCCAGCTGTGGCAGCATCAAGGTGTAGAGGTCTGACGTGATCGCCAACGTCTTGTGGCCGAGCATTTCCTGCACCACCTTCATCGGTACCCCGGCCGCCAGGGCCAGCGTCGCCGCTCCATGTCGCAAATCGTGCAGCCGAATCGGCGGTAGGCCGAGCTTGGCGATCCAGTCCTGGAACCGGTTCGACACGTGATTCGGGTCCAGCGGCTCGCCAGTATCGGTGCAGAAGATCAGGTCGTGGTCGCGCCAGGTGTTTCCGGCCTTCGCGCGTAGCGCCTTCTGGTGCTCTCGATGTGCCTGGAGGACAAGGCAGGTGTCGGCGTCCAGGGGGAGTTCCCGGAAGCCCGAGTCGGATTTCGGGGTGTCGAAGACGAGGTCCGGGCCGAGGGTGAGGATCGTGTTGGCGATCCGCAGCGATTGCCGCGACGCGCTGAGCTCAGACCACCGGGCCCCGCAGGCTTCGCCACGCCGCGGTCCCCGGTAGGCGAGCAGATGAAACCCGGGCAAGCCCAGGTCGGATCACCTCCGCTCGCGGAGAAGAGGGCACCGCGCTGCTCGCAGACCCCCCATCACCGGGCCACCCCCGCTCGCGCGGGGAAGAGCAGCTCGCAGACTTCGTCGTCGACGTGTTCGCAGGGACCACCCCCGCTCGCGCGTGGAAGAGCCGATCAACGATTCGCTTCGGTCTCAGCAGCTGGGACCACCCCCGCTCGCGCGGGGAAGAGCGACCAGGCCCGTCCTACGGCACGGTCCCGTCGGGACCACCCCCGCTCGCGCGGGGAAGAGCGACCAGGCCCGTCCTACGGCACGGTCCCGTCGGGACCACCCCCGCTCGCGCGGGGAAGAGTCTGAGGCCCTGGCCCTGGAGGTACACCGCTAGGGACCACCCCCGCTCGCGCGGGGAAGAGGCACGCCACGTCGCCAGGCGCAGCGCGGACATCGGACCACCCCCGCTCGCGCGGGGAAGAGGTCCACGAACTCCGCCTTCAACCGCTTCCCGAACGGACCACCCCCGCTCGCGCGGGGAAGAGGATGACGAATTTGTCGCGATCGTCACCAAGGGAGGACCACCCCCGCTCGCGCGGGGAAGAGCCGCTGAAGTTCTGGGCCCGCCTCGGAGGCTGCGGACCACCCCCGCTCGCGCGGGGAAGAGCGCTCGACGAGAACACGTGGGTCACGGGAGCCGGGACCACCCCCGCTCGCGCGGGGAAGAGCCACGGACCCCGAGACCGGTGCTCGATACGCGGGACCACCCCCGCTCGCGCGGGGAAGAGATGAAGGGCCGCGAAGTCGGAGACAACGTCACGGGACCACCCCCGCTCGCGCGGGGAAGAGTTCGATGTCCCGTTCCCGCTGGAGCCGCTCGATGGACCACCCCCGCTCGCGCGGGGAAGAGCGGCCGTCCCCGGTCTGGCTCACCGCCTGCAACGGACCACCCCCGCTCGCGCGGGGAAGAGAGGTGGCCCCGATCGACGTCCTCACGGGTGGGTGGACCACCCCCGCTCGCGCGGGGAAGAGCAGCGGCCGAACATCGACATCCGGGTGCTCCCGGGACCACCCCCGCTCGCGCGGGGAAGAGCGACGCGACGATCTTGGCCTGGCTGAAGATGTGGGACCACCCCCGCTCGCGCGGGGAAGAGTCCCGCCGGAAGAGAGACACCCCTGCGGCCAATGGACCACCCCCGCTCGCGCGGGGAAGAGACGTTGAAGTGGGCCGGGCTGACCCGCGAGCAGGGACCACCCCCGCTCGCGCGGGGAAGAGTCGGGGATCGGCGCCGGACTCAGGCAGGTCTGGGGACCACCCCCGCTCGCGCGGGGAAGAGGTTAGAACTACTTAAGTAACCACCCACAACCCGGGACCACCCCCGCTCGCGCGGGGAAGAGGACATCGTCGCCCTGGTCAGGTTCGCCGTGGTGGGACCACCCCCGCTCGCGCGGGGAAGAGACTTGTTGAACTGCAGGTTTGGCGGCTGGGTCCGTTATTTTGCATGGGTTTGTAGCCATCGTAGGGACGGTAGGGATCGCGGCCGTTGAGTGCTGGGTCGGCATCGCGCTGTGGTCACCGGGCGTACAACGGTTGGGAACGGCCTCGAAAAGGGGCTTTCTCTCACGCAGAGCACCGACGCAGTCACGTCCCCTCATCCGCAGCGGCTTCCGGCGCTCCAGCGTCAACGGTGTCAGCGGCGGTCGAATCCTGACCCCTGTCCGGCACGCCGGGGTCAGTTTTCACATGCCGTCGACAAGCCCGATGTCGGGTCGTGGCGGGGGCCTACCACACGCTTCAACTGGGAGCGGCGATGTGGGGCCTCTCGCTTGGCCAGCCAGGGAAGTCCGGTCCAGGCGCGGGATGGCCGCCAACTGGACTGTCCAGCCTCGTATAGAGACGGTGGACCACCGTCGCGAGCTATCCAACAGCGACGTCATGTCGTCGCAGTTGGTATCGAGACTGCTCGCTTTGGACCTGTGCCTGGAACTCGGAACGAACGGTCTGGACGAGTTCTCGTGCCTGAGTAGCGCCGATGTTCAGCCGAGCGCGCAAGGTGGTCGCGGCAATCGGCCTTTGGTGAGCTGCGCGATGAGTTGCGTCTTCCTCTCGTGCCCGCTGCAAGAGCTCTTCCAGCGACCGCTTCTGGACAGTGGGCCGAGCGCGCTTCCGCCCGCTGGCTGCGGGGTGGTCGGCGTCCCGGCGAGCTGTGCGGGCTTCCGGCCCCTCCGACGCCTGCATTCCTGGCTGTGCAACGCAGGCGCCATCGACACCCACCGACGAACTGGCTTCGGCAACTGCCCGCAACAAGCCGGGGCCCACTTCAGCCCAACCGATCAACAGGAGCGGTCCAACGGCATCGAATGCCGCCTTCCCGTACGCACCCGCCAAGACCGGGGCTGCCACGTTCAACGCCAAGGTCACACCGCTGGCGAAGATCAGCAACCGTCGAGCTGGCCGCAGCTGGTCCACGGGGGCACCTGCGAGCGACAAATACCGTATGCCGAGCAGAAGTCCGAGGATCGACAGATCAACCGCGGGGGCGACCAGCGGAGCGCCCCAGAGGCGAAGAGCAAGGTTCAGGACATTGCCGAAGCCGAACAGAAACGTCAGTCTGACGACGACGCCCACGGTCACCGTGACCGCCCTGAGGACGCGAGCCGGATCGAGCTGCGAGGCAGTCAGCTGGTTGAGGCTCGTAGTGGCCATCAGAGACCGCCCAGGGCGTCGACCCGCGACTGCTCTTGATAACCAGTACGCCGCTCGAAAACCGCTGGTCAGGTGCGAGACCGTCTAGCTCTGTCCAGGGCGCGGGCCTGCGCGGCATGGAAGCCATCACGGGGCATCACCACCTTGACGGCGGCGGCGCCGATCAATACCGATGGTCGCGGAAAGGCGCAGCTCACGGCTGGTATGAGTTCGTGT
Organism: Allokutzneria oryzae; assembly: GCF_042429765.1. Lineage (NCBI taxonomy): Bacteria > Bacillati > Actinomycetota > Actinomycetes > Pseudonocardiales > Pseudonocardiaceae > Allokutzneria > Allokutzneria oryzae. Next base: position 172,278 of record NZ_JBHLZU010000027.1, read on the forward strand.
AGATGCTGTGCGAGTCGCTCCGGGGGCACAAACAGGATGCGCACCAAGCCCACATCCGCTGGTGATGGTGCGTTGGCCTGCCCTGGGGCTGTATGAGCGCTCGGAACTTCACCGCTGCGATGCGCCAGGAAGAGGACTGGTATGTCGCACGATGTCTGGAGGTCGATGTGACCAGCCAAGGCCAGGCGATCTCCGAGGCGCTGGACAACCTGAGTGAGGCCGTCGGGTTGTACCTGGAGGACGTTCCCGACGTGGCCGCCCAGATAACCACCACCCTCTTGGTCACCTCGTTCCAGGTCCCCTACCTGACATAAGTGCCCTGCGCTGTTGAACCTCATGGCCGGGGGCCGGGTGTGTGCTCGCGTAACACACCCGGCCCCCACAACTTGCGAGAGCTGGTGCTTATGCGGCCAAATCGGGGATGCGACTGTTGAGAAAACCGACCAACTTGCGCTCTGCTCGCGCGAGCCGCTTGTCGCAAGCGTGCTTACTCAGGCCATGGCGGCTGGCGACGGCTCCTGGTTCTTCGCCATCGAGACAGATCTCCGACACCAGCGCCGCCTCATCCTTGGTCAGCACATTGTTCAGTATCGCGCCAGCGAGGAGCAGGTCGGCGTTGCCGACCGTACTGCGTCGCCAATGGCCATCGCCAAGCTCGTCAACCTCCTCGAAACGCGCGATCCGCCGAAGGTTGCGATTCTCCCGATTGCACAGCTCGTGGCCTCGCCGGAAAGCGCCCCAATACAACTGCGAGTACACCCTGGGCTGGCCTGGCTCGGCAATGTCCAGCGCCTCAAAGAATCCTACGAGGATCTCCGAGTGGAGATCGATCTTGTTGCCGTGCGGGTACCGTGGACCCAGCTTCCTGGCGATGCCTTTTAGGCCAGGGCACATCATCCCTGCCGCCGCGGTCAGCCACGGATCTGGCTCTGCGTGGGCACGGCGGACGAGCTCTCGCCACACCGCGTCCTTGGTCAACCACGTGGTCCGCGGTTGGAGCAAGAGGTCTCGAAGCAGGTCCAAGGACTGCGGCCGGGGCGGGACGCCGCAGCCGAGGACCGCGCCGTCGAGCGCGAGTGCGTTCGGCTGAGCGACCAGTTGAAGGAATCGATGTTCGATAACATCCAGATCCGACCGCGCGTCTTCGTTGTCCACGCTCAATGCCTCCTTCGTTAACAGCACCGGTTGCCCCCTACTGCGCTATACGTAAACAGGGAGCTCGTCCTCGCTCGAACAACCCAAAAAGAGTAACCTGGCAGCGTGGAATGCAACCCTCTGCAATTGGATAACTACAAACAGGGGTCGCTGCGCCTTAGGCGCATCCTCAATGAAATTGATCGTCGTGAACTGGGGTGATCTTAATGGCGAGCGTTTTTTCGCAGCTCGGTCTGCAGACTGTCGAGGGCATCGCCAGCATGGTCCCGCGAGCACGCATGTGGAAGTTCGGGCACATTTAAGATCATCTTGAACGGTCATGCTGGTTCATGGACGTGGACAAGAGCTGGCTGCAAACGCCTCGTCGAGCGCGCCGCCAGCAGCTTCAACCAACGCGAGGCAGATGGGCAGCGACTTCGGCGATGGCGTCGAGGGTGTCGTGGTCGAAGCGGCCGCCTGCAGCGTTCTCAGCCTCGGCGATCGTGACGGAGCGGCCATCGCGGTCGCTGCCATAGCGCAGGCCGGTGAACGTGACGTTGGCCAGGTCGAGCAATCGTGCGCCGAGAGGGGTGATGTCACCGGTGCCGTGCTCGTCCATCAGTGTCCGGAATTTCCTGGCGTCGCTGGTTCTGGCCATCCTGACCCACACCACGGACACCACCGCAGTGTTACCCGTCTTGTCTGCCACGGCGAACAGCATGCGGTCCAGTGACGCGCAGCGGTGGCGAGTGAAGAACTCCCGCACTCGGCCGTAGGAGACGGCCACGCATTCGATCTGTTGGCCAGTCGCACGGCGCAGCTGCCGCAGTCCCATCCGCTGCCAAGCCGCATCAGCATCACCTCTGCGTGCGGCCTTTTGGCCTTCGCTCTTGCGGGCCCGCAACTGCAGTGATGCTGAGCTGCCAGCCTGGGCGGCGCCGACCTCGCCGACCGTGGCACCGCCGCCCAGGGAGACCGCCCCGCCGCTGGATGCGAACAGTCCCAGCGTTAGTGCTCCGGCTACAACCGCACCAGTGCCCTTTCCTCGGATAGGTCTGCGTCGCCCCTGCGCATCGGTGTAGAAGTCCGTCAATTTCGCCCCTAGTCCTGCGGTTCTGGCTCGTGGGCTGGAAGGAGCTGGTGGCCGTTCCAGGTGAAGCGGGCGGTGGTCACTGCGTCATCACCGTCAGTGCCGGTGATGAGCTGGTGGATGCCGATGCCGCTCAGCTCGGAGTAGACGCACCACTCGTGGTCCGACGTGAGCATGAGGTCGAGGTCGAGAGCGGACAGCAAAGCGAACACCTGGCCGCGGTTGGTGGTGTCGACTCCGACGAACACCTCGTCGAGCAGGATGACGCGCGGTGCTTGCGGTGTCGCCTGGTAATGCGCTGCGACTGCGGCGAACAGCGGTAGGTGCAACGCGATTGCCTTCTCACCGCCGGAAAGGGCGCCGTGCAGTTTGCGGGTCAGCAGCTGCCAGCCGTCGCCGTTGGCGCGGTCGACTTTGACCACGAACCGGTGCCACGCGGTGTAGTCGAAGACCTGGCCGAGCTGTTGTTCCCAGCTCGTCGCGGTGTCGTCGGCCTTCGCCTGTTCGATCCGGTCGCGGAAGAACCGGTGCAGTGACTCGCGGTCGGCGTCGTTCAACCCGGCGGGGTCCTTGAGCAGCAGGTCGCGAGCGGCCTTCGTCCCGGGCGGCAGGTCCGGAGCCACCTGCCAGACCAGCCGGACCGCCACCTTGGACGCCGTTCGCACCCGTTCCAGGCGGGCGTTCATGCCGTCGACGAGCTCGTTCGCCTGCCTGATTCGCGCGGCCAGGTGCCGCCGGATGTCCCCGGTCAGGGGCTGGTCGAACAAGGCGCGCTCTCGTTCGGTGATCTCGCGGCGGCTTTCGTCGGCCTCGGTCCGGAGAATGGCCAGCAGCTCGGCGGCACCGACCCGGATGCCGTCGACCACCGCAGTGAAGACCTGCACGTCCTCGTCGGTTTCCAGATCGAGGTCAGCGCGGGATTTGAGGCTTTCGCGGCACGAGTGCATCGATTCCAGGAGCCGGTGCAGGGCATCACTGATGTTCGCGGGGGAATGGGGGATCGCGGGCCAGGCCGCCGCGACCAGCCGGGCCGCGTCCAGTGCGGCGCGGACCCCTTCGGATGCGGTGAGCGTGGCTTCGAAGGTGGCAAGGTCGTCGATTTCACTGTCGGCGGGAAAGACACCGGTGGTCAGCCGACGGAAGCGAGCTGCGGCGGCGTCGCGTCTGACTCCGGCTTCTTCGTGGGCCTTCGCGTCGTTCTGGTGCTGGACACGCAGTTCGCCGAGCGCGGTAGCGAGGTCGGTGACCAGTTTCCTGGCCCTGTGTTGTTCCGCGCTCAGCTCGCCCAGCTTCCTCCGCAGCTCATCGATTTCGGCGAGCACCTGGTGGTAGTCCACCCCGAACGTGCTGTTGATCGCGTCGAGGGTGGCAGCCAACTGTTCGTGTTCCGCCGTGGCTTCAGCGGCTTCGGTCTCGCGCTCGGCCGCGGCGTCCGCCGACCGCCGGGCTTGCTCGGCCACATCCTGGAGATGCCGACGGAACGAGATCAGTTCGACATGTGCTTCCAGCCAGCTCTCGGCTTGGTCGTGGAACGAGCCGATCGCCGTGGCCAGCGTCTTCAGCGCTGTGCGGTCCGGGGGCACGCTGTGCTCGGCGGCCAAGCTAGTCAGCTCGTGCAGGGCGCGGGCCACCTCCTGCTCCCGTTCGGTGACCGCACGGACGCGGGCCCGGACGGCTCCCTCGGCCGCGGACCGCTCTGACTCCCGCCGCCTGAGGGTGTCCGTGGCATCGTTCACCGCCGCATGGCTCGGTCGCGCCTCGCGCTCGTTCCGGATCACCTCACGGCGTGCCCGCAAGGTGGACAGCTCGCCATCGAGCGTTGCCAGGACGGCGTCACACTCTGCGAGTGACGCGGTCAGCTCGTCGATGCGGCGTTGCCGGGCGCGCTGGCGCGCGAGTGTGCCGATGTAGGAGGCGTGGTCCTTTGCCCAGCTTCCCGTCAACGAACCCAGGCGCCACGTTCCGTCGCCGCCGATCGCCACCAGTTCGCCAGGGGGAAGTGCGTCCCCAAAAGCGATCGAACCCAGGAGACGGTCCACCACCGCGGGCTCGACGTCGGCGTCGTGTTCGGCCACGAGGACATCGGCGAGGGAACGTCCCCGTACCGACGGCAAGGCTTCGGGATCAGCGAAGACGTCGTGCCCTTCGATCTCACCGCGAGGACCGACCCAGGCGTCCAGCAGGCCGCTTCCTTCGAGAGCCGCTTCGATCGCCGCGGCCGTCCGGTCCGGGGTCGAGTCGGTGAAGTCGACCAGGCGCCAGAGTGGTGCACCGGTCATGGCCGTGCGGTCGGTCGTCCGGGTGGGTGGTGCGACCGGCGGCACGTCCTGTTCGGTGCGGAGCCGCGCCAGCCGTTCGACCACCTCGTCGCGCTCACGGCGAGCTGTGTCCAGTGCCGCTCCGGTGGTCGCCTCCTGCCTGGTGATGTCCTCCAGGATCGGTGTTGCGGCCGCTTCAACGGCCGCGAGCAGTGCCGACTCCGATTCGAGATGGTCCAGCAAGGTGCTGGGATCGGCGAAGGTCAGCTCACGGCAGCTCGCTGTCCACGCCAGCAGCTGCGAACTCAAAGCGTTCAGAGCGGACTCGTGCTCCGCGGCCGCAGCCGTGATCCGGTCCTGCGCCTGTGAGAGGTCGGCCCTGGCTTCGTCGAGGTCCTCCTCCGCCAGCCCGCGCCGGTAGACGGCCCGTTCGTGATCGTCGAGTGCGTCCCGGACCGCGTCGAGTTGGCCTTGTCTGCTCCGGATCGCCGCGCGGAGCAGAGTGCGGCCAGATCCGGAGCCGGTTTCCAGCTGAGTCGCGACCTCTGCGTGGACACTGGCCAAGCCGGCGCGGGTGGCCGCGGTGCGGGTCTGGAGTTCCTGGGCGCTGACAGTCTCGGCCTGCTGGCGTGCTGTCTTCTCGGCCGACTGCCTGGCCCGCCCATCGCTCACTGCCTCGGAGCGCTTGCGCCCGGCGTCCGCGCGGAGCCGCTCGGCGGTGGCTCCCGCTTCGGCGGTCCGGCGGCGCAATCGGTCCAGCTCTTGCCCTTTCTTGTATTCCTCGCTCTCAACCAGTCCCGACTTGCGCGCTTCGGTGGTCTCGATCTCCGCGGTCAGCGAATCGATGCGGTGTTCGGCCGCGTCCTTTCGCTTGGCGACGGTCTCGTATCGCTCGGCGGAGGTCCGTGCGGCTTTCGCCTGGTTCTCCAGATCGGTGGTCGCCGAGATCAAGGTCGCGGCACCGGCGCGGAGCACCCGCTGGGCGTAGGTTCGCTGCCGGGTCGCCAGCGTCCTGGTCGTTGCCACCTCCACTTCCAGCGCCTTGAGCCGTTCCCGCTGCGCGTCGAGCCGTTCGAAACCTTCGGCGAGGTCGGCGATCTCCTGCTGTCCCAACGGCGGCAGCGCCCGGGAGAGCAGGTTCGAGAGCAGGCTGGGGTCGAGCCGCTGCGACAGCTTCGGCATCCGCAGCTGGAGGAGTGCGGTGATCAGCGCGTCGAAGCGTTGCTCGCTCAGCCCGGAGAACAGGGTGGTCCGGACTTCCGCGCGATAGGAGCCCGCATTGCCGTGGACGACACCGTTCGTGCCCAGGCGTTCTTCCAACGCGCTCTTCGTCAGCGGTTGGCCCGCCTGGTTGACGAGGGAAAGTCCGTCGGGACCGATCCGCAGACCCGTGGTGAAGTAGTCGGGATGCACCGTGGTCGTGTGCGAGCTCGCCTGCAGCCGAGCGCCACACGTGAACCACCGCTCCGGCTCACCGGGGAAGCGGAACTCCAGCCACACGTACCCGACCCGGGTCGTGCCGGTCGCGCCTTCGCCCATGAGGTTCCAGTGCATGGTTCGCTCGCCGGTGCCGAACGTCGAAAGCCGGTTGGCGCGCAGGTTCGCGTCGAACAGGAACGGCAGGAGCAGTTCCAGGGCCTTCGACTTGCCGCTGCCGTTGGGGCCGCGCAGCAGCAGGCGGCCGTCGTGGAACTCGAAGACTTCGTCGTAGTACCGCCAGACGTTGAGAATCCCGGCGCGGCTCGGCAGCCAGCGAGCGTGCCGCGCCGTCGGTTCTCCGGCGGCAGGGTGTGGAAGTTCGGTCACCGTCATGGCGTGGCTTCTCCGGGTTCGGTGGTCCGAGGGCCCTGAACGGCGTACCGGGCCGCAGCCGGAAGCGGCCGGACGATGCCGGCTTCCTGCTCGGCGAGCCCGAACGCCGTCAAGACCGCGACAGCGTCGGAGGTGAGCTGCCGCGGTCCGTCTTCGTCCCGGTAGGTCTTGGCCCAGCGGGGAAAGCGAGCGAGCAGGGCTTGCACCTCGATCTCCAGCTGTTCCACAGTGGACGGTCCGGTCAGCGATTCCAGCAACAGCAGTGCCGCGACCTTCGCGTTGCCGGCGTCGTCCGGGAAACGACTGTCGGTCGCGATGCCGTCCACGTCCACCAGGAGCACGCCTTCAGCGCGTTCTTCGAGGACGAAACCGCCTTGCTCCGCAGCCCGGCGCAGCAGCTGTCGGCCAGTCGGAGAACCGAGGTAGGCGCGTTCCTCCGGGAGGAGGTCGTCGAAGTACAGCACCGGGTCGTCGACGAGCCTGCGGAACACCGAGTGCCGCAGCCAGAGGTTGCGTTGCACCTCGGATGCGGTGACGGAGTCGTCGTGGGCACCAGAGCCCATGCCGTAACGCCGTTCGCGCGACACGGCGGCGAGCAGCTCGTCGAAGCGCAGCGCAACGTCGTCGATCGGCACCGCGAGCTGCGACGGCCCGACCGGGGCGGCCAGCAGCCGCAGCAGCAGGGTCGCGTCGATCCGGTACAGCACCTTGGCTGCGGCCGAATCCACGAAGGACTCAGTCGTGCCGTCCACGACCTCGACGACGCCGTACGACTCCAGCAACCGCAGGACATCGACGAAGGCCATGCGTTCACCGCGGCTCGCGGTGTCGAAGGACGGCACCACGTCGTCCGTAGCGGTCGCCCGGCCGACCCGGTCGGCCAGCAGGCCGATCGTGGTCACCGGAACGGAGAGCAGCTCGGCCGCGACGACGCACAGCAGCGCGTAGCGACGGCGGTCGAACGGCGCTCGGCCCGACCGCAGCCGCCTGGCCGGCCTGGTCGGGTCGGTGGCGGTTCGCACCTTGACGAGCCGGGCGTAGCCGAGCCGGGGCTCGACGGTCAGCGTCCAGCCGCAGTAGTAGTCGAACCACTGCCGGATGGGTTCCCGTCGACGGCGGATCAGGTCGAACGCTTCCGGATGGCTGAGCTCGGCGATCAGCGGAGTGGCCAGCAGTCGCCGGATGCCGTCCGCCACCTCTTCGCGTTCCGCGGTCACCAGCTGGTTGTTGAGCCTGGTCATCGGCGGCCTCCGGCGGCCTTCCGCATGTGCTGCTGTCCGGCGGCCCGGATCTCGACGTTGTAGTCCGGGCCGTGGAAGTACCCGCGAGGAGTGGTGAGCGTCGCGGTCGCTCCGTCGCGCGGCGGGCGCAGAAGGATCTCGATCCGCCCGTCGGAGGTCGTGCTTCGCCGGGTGCCGCCGTGGCCGGGCGCGGTGCCGAGTGCCCGGCCCAGCAGGTCGAGCAGCCGCTCGAACACGCCGTGGTCCAGCGCGCCGAAGGAGGACAGCGAGATCCGGCCGCCCGTGTCGAGCAGGTCCCATGCCGCCTCCAGCTCCGCCCGCTCGGCTCGCGCCTGTTCGGCTCTGGCCGCGCGCACCGCCGCGACGTCGCGCACCTTGCCGGTGCGGCTGAACCGCTCGGTCCGTCCGCTCGTCCTGAGCAGCGGGGAGACCTCGACCGGTGGGACGTCCGCCCATGACGAGGTCGAGCTGATCAGCTCGGGGTCGGCGTGCGCCAGGTGGGCGTGGCGGGCGGAGCTCAGTCCGAAGACGGTCGACCACAGCCGGTGGAGATCGTCATGAGCGGGGATGACGGTGAACCACCGGGCCAGTTCGCGGAAGTCGGTGACAGCGCTGCTCGCCCGCCGTCGCGACTCCGTGATGCGGTCGAGGACCTGGAGCAGCGCGATGATGGCCTTGCGCGCCACGATGTGCAGCTGCTCGACTCGCGGGGTGGAGTCGTCGATCGGCAGGAACCAGGCGCGCAGGCCTTCCCACTTCGCCCGCCGATGTTCGAGCCAGGCCGGCCCCGGATCCGTGCCGGCGAGCCGTGGCAGATCCGCGCCGGTCAGCGCGCGTTGCTGCATCAAACCGACGCCGTGTTCCTCGACCCGCTGGATCCGCACCGCGATCGTGTGCGCGCGGTGCTCCAGATTGGTGAGGAACTCCTGGAGATAGGCAACGGTGCTGGCCTTGACCTCGTGGAACGTCGTGATGTTCGCGCCGTCGGCACGCAGGAGCCGTTGGAGTTCGCCGTTGAACTGCTTGGTGTTGCCGCGCAATGCCTCGAGATGCGCTTCGAGTTCGACCACCGTGCTGAAGATCCGCCGATCGGTGCCGGTTTCCAGCTCCCGGGCCAGGTCACCGAGCCGGTCGGCGATCGCGTCGAGCACAGCTGTCTGCAGCGCACCGGTCGCGGCCAGGACACCCATGGCGTGCACGACACCCGCGAAGGCGGCTTCCCCTTGACGGGTCAGGGAATACTGAAGGTTGCGCCGTTCGTACTCGTCGGCCGTCCGGTAGTTCTCGGAGTGGTTCTGGACGACGTCGACGAGGTTCCAGTCGCGCAGTTGTTCCAGTGCCTTGGTGAGTTCCTCGTCTTCGAGGGCTTCGAGCCAGCCCACCGAGCGCAGCCGGGCGCGGACGTCGGTGAGGCTCAGCGCGGTTTCAAGCCGTTCGTTCGCCTCGCCGAAGCCTTGCAGGATCGAGATGTACAGCCCGGCCCGATCTCCACTGGTGAAGCGGAACATCTCGGGCGGGACACGGATCGGATCCATGCTGCCTCCCGGTGGTCACCGGCCACGCTACGGGACGACACCGACAAGTCCCGGTCGCACGTTGTTGGTCATCTCGTTGTGCGCCGGACGATTTCGTCCAGTAGGGCGTTTGCCAGACGCTCCTCCGGAACGGCCCGACCGACTTCGCTGAGGTGCCCGGCGAGGTCCGGGTCCCACGGCACCGGCGTGACTCGCCCCACGGGAGGTCCGTCGGCAGCCGCGGTGAGGTAGTCGGCGCTGCTCATCCGCCACGGCGCGGCACCGGTCCGCGCGACGACGTTGGCGGCGATCCGGAGCCCCTCACCGTCGAAGTCACCGTGGTAGTGAAGAGTCGACCCGGCTTCGCGCAACCGGTTGAGCAAGAGGATGCCCGCGCTGTTCGGCCACCCCGACGTGCAGACCAGTGGCGGGCAGTGTGCACCGAACCGGTCGAGTGCCACCGCGAGGACGCTGGGGTTCTCGAAGACCCACACCTCGCGCGGCGCGCTGGTCAGCGTGGACGCCGCTCGGAGCTGCTGCAAGGTGAGCGCCGCCGCGACGCCGGAATCGGCGCACAACCGGAGGATGCCGCTGACCACGTCGTCGCCCACGATCCGCAACCCCGCGCCGAGCACCGTCGAAGACAACTGATCATCGGCGATCCCGGCCCGCTCCCACAGCGCTCGGCGCTCGGGCGCGTCGACCGGGGCCGGGACGTCGTAGATGGCGACCAGGGCTTTCATGACGAGGTTCGCGCAGCGTTTGCCCTCGTCGAGCGCATGGGGGTCATCGAGAACATCGTCGGAGAACGCGGGAAGCGGCTGCCCGGCGGCGGGCAGCTCGGCAAGCACTTCCAGGACCTTGCCGAGCTCCTCCTTCGTCCGGGCGACAGAGCCATCGATGAGCCCGGCCCGCCGGACACCGGCTGCCCAGTCAGTCAACGCGGGCTGGGCTGAGATGACCGGGTGAGTGGCAAGCCAGTCCCACAGCTCGGCTCGCCGGGCCGCGGCCTCGCGTCGCTGGGCCGCACGGTCGCCAACCGGCCCGATGAGCTGCGTGACGAGGTCCCGGGCGTCCCGGCCGGTCCGCTCTCGTAACACTTGGTCGAGCCGAGCCAAGGTGATGTCGACGTTGTCGCCGGGCAACCGTGCGGAGCCGAGCAGGTCTGCGATGGCCGTCCGTTGGTCGAGATCGAGCGGCCCGACTCGGATCCGGCTGACCGGCCGGCCGGTCGACAGCCGTGCGTGCACGGCTTGCCAGAGCGGCCTGAGCGCGGGCGAAAGCTGCGGTTCCACAATGTTTGCCAGCATAGGCAGCCGCGCTTCAGGTGTCTGCTCGCGACCGTCCTCAAACAGGCGGTGCTCGGCATCGCGGACCAGCTCCCAGTACGGGGTGGTTGGGCCAGGGACGAAGTCCGCGAAGGTGAGTTCGGTAACCGACATCTCGCGGTGGAAGAGTCGGGCCTGGCTGGGCTGATCGCAGGCGAGGACCATTCTGTGCGGCGTTCTCCGTCGTCGACCGGATGACCAGTCGGGGCCGACCCCGGTGATCCGTGGCGTGACGGCCTCGGCCCGGACCGCACCGCGCTTCGCCGCAGCGGCCAGCAACTCGGCCAGCAGCCGCTGCCTCGGTGCGACGACCAGCGCGATCAGGTCGCCGCGCAAGGTGCCAGCCCGGGGCAGCGGCGTGTCCTCGAAACCCGTGACCAGGTCGGCAAATGCGTCCAGCACCAATCCGAGTCTGGTGCGGCGGCATTGAGCTCTAGTATCGGTCGCCGTGAATGTCATTGAGACACAACGTGATGTGCTCAGCAGGCTGTTGTCCGACGACGAGAGGGACCTGGTCCTGCGCCAGGGCCAGTTCCACCAGGTTGTGATCGGCAGGGAGCGGGTGGTCTGCTTTGCCCGCACGGAGGCGGCCGCGGCGCGGTTGCCCGAGCGGGCGGCCGTACTGCGTGTCCTCTCGCGGCTTGACCTGGGCTTCCGGACGCCGCAGCCACTTGATGTAGGCGGCACGGATTGTGCGCGTTACCTGGTCATGAGCCGGATTCCGGGCGCACCGCTTGAGGAGGAGGCACTTGAGCGGCCGGAGGTCGCCGCAGCGGTCGCCAGGCAGTTCGTCGATCTCCTCAACGGGCTCGCGGCCGCCGGGCTCGACGCCGAAGTGCGTGCCGCCATCCCGTCCGCGCCGCACGGCGAATGGCAGGAGTTCGCGGCAGACGTGCGGTCCGAGTTGTTCCCGCTGATGTCGCGCAGCGGGCAGGTCCGGGCCGAGCGCGAGCTCGCCGCGCTCGACTCGCTTCCCCCGCTCGCGTCCGCCGTGGTCCACGGTGACCTCGGCGGCGAGAACGTGTTGTGGGAGACGTCGGACGGCGTACCCCGCCTGAGCGGCGTCATCGACTGGGATGAGGTCAGTATCGGAGACCCTGCCGAGGACTTGGCCGCCATCGGGGCGAGCTATGGCGAGGCGATGTTGGACCACGTGCTTTCGCTCGGAGGCTGGGGCGGAGCGGACCTCGTCGGCCGCATCGCGGCAGTCCGTGGGACCTTCGCTCTCCAGCAGGCGCTTTCCGCCCGGCGTGACGGGGACGAGGAGGAACTGGAGGACGGCCTCGCAGGCTACCGATGAGAGACCTTTGTGGACTGTTGTTCTGCGCGATGCCGCCCGTGCGATCGGCGCCTCGCTTCGGATCCTCATAGCGGAAACCAGGAGGCCGTGAAGACGTCCGGTAACTCGCGAGGGCCGTCGCACGGGGTGGCGTCGCGTCAGTCGATGCCGAGGACGGATCGCGCGGTTGTCCAGTTGGTCAGCATGGCGTGCTGGGCGGCGTCGAGCTTGGCCTTGCCCGCGCAGACCGCCTTCTTGACCGCGTGCTCGACGGTGTCCTTGGTGAGGGCGCCGTCCGACCCGTGGCGCGGCTGGGGCCAGAGGTTGCGGGGATCCCGTGGCGAACCACCGAGCTCAAGGGGAAGGAAGTGGTCTTCCTCGTAGGAACCCATGCTCGTGTCGGCGTAGCCGTAGTCGATGATGCCCTGCCTCTTCAGGCGGCTCGTGTAGTCGACCGGCGGGCGGATGGTGGCGGTCCAGCCGGAGACGCAGATCGTCGAGCCGATCGTCGCCTGGGTGACGCTGGGGTTGGTCGCGCCTGGGGTGCAGGCGGGGTCCGGCAGCGGCAGGAACGACTGCGAGCAGCTGGCGGCGGGTGCGCTCGGACTTGCCGCAGCGGTGGGAAGATCGCTGATGCAGGTTGCTGCGATCAGCGCGGCGACGCCCATGAGTGCGCGCGGGATGGTGGTCATCGGGATCTCCTTTGTCAGGGACCGGGACCAAGGCCGACCGGGGTGTGGTCGGCGGTCGTCATGGAGCGTGATCGCCGCAGACGACGAGCGCGGGGCGCTGTGGTGTCCAACCGACGAACAGTTAATTGATAACCAAGTCGGCCCACAAATGGGAAAACTTCCCCAATTTGGGCAAGTCCGGCGCCGAGCACGCGCGAGAGTGCCTGGGGGCGAATTCACGATCTCCTCGTTCGCCGAGCCGCGTCGTGGCCACCAACTGACCGACGGCTCAGGACTTGTGCGCCCACGCCACTTCGGTCACCGGTGAGCGTCCGAGCAACGGCTCCCACCAGTCGCGGTTGTCCGCGTACCAACGGACGGTGTCGCGCACTCCGGTCTCGAACTCCACCACTGGTTCCCAGCCGAGCTCACGGCGGATCTTGGCGGAGTCGAGCAGATATCGGCGGTCATGACCTGGCCGGTCGGGCACTTCCTGCTTCAGAGACGCGGGCAGGTCCAGTTCGTCCAGCACCAGGTTCGCGATCTCCTCGACGCTGGCCTCGACACCGGTGCCCACGTGGTACGTCTCTCCAATACGGCCTCTGTACAGCACGGCTTCGATGGCGCGCACGTGGTCGAGCACGTGGATCCACTCGCGACGGTTGTCCTTTGACGCGTAGACCGGCAGTGGTCGGCGGTCCAGCGCGTGAGTGGTGAACAGCGGCAGCACCTTCTCCGGGAACTGGTGCGAGCCGTAGTTGTTGGCGCAGTTGGTGATCGTGACAGGCAGGCCGAACGTCTCGTAGTAGGACCGCACGGCGTGGTCGCCGCCCGCTTTGCTGGCGTTGTACGGCGTGCGCGGCCGGTACGGCGACTCTTCGGTGAACGCCTGCTCGGCGTCCAGCGCGAGGTCGCCGTAGACCTCGCAGGTGGAGATGTGGTGGAAGCGCTCGACACCGACTCGGCGCGCGGCTTCCAGCAATGCCTGAGTTCCCAGCACGTTCGTGCGGAAGAACCGGCCGGGGTCGAGGACGGCGAGACTGTTGTGCGACTCGGCGGCGAAGTTGACGATCGTGTTGATGCCGTGATCGCGCAGTACCTGCTCGGCATCAGCAATGTCGGCGTGCACGAAGGTGATCCGTTCACGCACGTCGGTCAGGTTGCTCTCGGTGCCCGCGTAGGTCAGCGCGTCCAACGCGACCACACCGTCCTCCGGGTGCTCGTGCACCCAGTGACGGACGAAGTGGGAACCGATGAATCCGGCAGCGCCGGTGACGAGCAGACGCATGTCAGTCCTCCTGGTCGGTGCCGGTGATCGGGGCGACGCCGGGCGGTTCGGCGGCTGCAGTGGCGGGCCAGCCACGGAACTCCACCTCCAGCCGGAACCGGTGTCCGAGATAGCGGTGCTCGGACAGCGCGATCGGCTTGTCATCCGTCCCCACGGCGAGGCGGCGGATCAGCAGGATGGGGGTGGACACGGGAACCTTCAGCAGGGCCGCGACGTGCGAGCCGGCGGTCGTGGCTGTGATGCTCTGCCGGACGACAGCGACCTGATGGCCGTGGCGCCGAAGGGTTTCCCAGGTTCCGGGGTCCTCCGCGTCCATGCGGCTGATCGGTGCCGCGAGCGCGAGCGGAACCCACTCGGTGACCACGTCCAGCGGGGTCGCGTCAGCTCGTCGCACCGCCTGGACTCGCAGCGTCTCCGTGCCGTCGGGCACAGCCAGGAGACGGGCCACGGCAGCTGGAGTGGCCCCATATCCGTACTCGACCACCGTGCGCGCCAGAGACACCCCGGCTTCGGTGATCGCTGAGACCGCGTGTTGGAAACTGCCCAGCGCCAGGGACTGCCCGAACGAAGCGCCGGAGACGACGAACCAGCCCGCGCCTTTTCGGGACGCCAGCAGTCCTTCTCCGCGTAGGTGCTCCAGCGCCCGCCGTACGGTCACTCGGCTCACCTCGTACCGGCGCCCCAGGTCGGCTTCGCTTTCCAGTGCCCCGGACGGTCCGTAGTCGCCGAGCGCGATCCGTTCTCGCAGCTCACCGGCGAGCCACTGCGATCGGGAACCTGTCATAAATCTGTATCATACAGATTTGTCACCTGATGTCGCCAAGCATGAAGGCTTCAGTGTGGGTTGAAATACATACTCGGGCTCGCGGGTCGGTGTTCGCGGTGGCAACGATCAGAAGCAACTGCGCCTTGACGGTGAAAGGGTGACGCGCGCCGGGGGCGTCCAGTGGTGCACCCGGGTTTGCCCTGGTCAAGGTGGGTGGCCGGCGGTTCCCTGACGCTCGGTGGCGGGCGGGCTGTGATGTGCACCAATCAGGGCTTTGCATGATCATGCGTCACGGTGCATACTCTCACTCATGTCCAAGGTGCTTAACTCTCTGCCCACCGGCGAGCGCGTCGGCATCGCCTTCTCGGGCGGCCTCGACACCTCGGTTGCGGTCGCGTGGATGCGCGACAAGGGCGCCATCCCGTGCACCTACACGGCCGACATCGGCCAGTACGACGAGCCCGACATCGCCTCGGTGCCCGGCCGCGCCCTGACCTACGGCGCCGAGATCGCGCGCCTGGTCGACTGCCGTGCCGCGCTGGTCGAGGAGGGTTTGGCGGCGCTCACCTGCGGAGCGTTCCACATTCGCTCGGGCGGGCGCGCCTACTTCAACACCACGCCACTCGGTCGTGCCGTCACCGGGACGCTGCTGGTCCGGGCGATGCTCGAGGACAACGTGCAGATCTGGGGCGACGGCTCGACGTTCAAGGGCAACGACATCGAGCGGTTCTACCGGTACGGCCTGCTCGCGAACCCCAACCTGCGCATCTACAAGCCCTGGCTGGACGCGGACTTCGTCACCGAGCTCGGTGGCCGCAAGGAGATGTCGGAGTGGCTGCTCGCCCACGACCTGCCCTACCGCGACAGCACCGAGAAGGCCTACTCGACCGACGCCAACATCTGGGGCGCCACCCACGAGGCCAAGACGCTGGAGCACCTGGACACCGGCATCGAGACCGTTGACCCGATCATGGGCGTGCGGTTCTGGGACCACTCGGTCGAGATCGACACCGAGGACGTGACGATCAGCTTCGACCAGGGCCGCCCGGTGGCGATCAACGGCAAGGAGTTCGCCACCCAGGTCGACCTGGTGCTGGAGGCGAACGCGATCGGCGGTCGGCACGGCATGGGCATGTCCGACCAGATCGAGAACCGGGTGATCGAGGCCAAGAGCCGCGGCATCTACGAGGCGCCCGGCATGGCGTTGCTGCACGCCGCGTACGAGCGGCTGGTCAACGCCATCCACAACGAGGACACTCTGGCCACCTACCACAACGAGGGACGGCGGCTCGGCAGGCTGATGTACGAGGGCCGCTGGCTCGACCCGCAGGCGCTGATGGTGCGGGAGTCGCTGCAGCGCTGGGTCGGCACCGCGGTCACCGGCGAGGTGACGCTGCGGCTGCGGCGCGGTGAGGACTACTCGATCCTGGACACCTCCGGCCCGGCCTTCAGCTACCACCCGGACAAGCTGTCGATGGAGCGCACTGAGGACTCGGCGTTCGGCCCGGTGGACCGGATCGGCCAGCTCACCATGCGCAACCTCGACATCGCCGACTCACGAGCCAAGCTGGAGCAGTACGCCAGCCTTGGCATGGTGGGCACCGCCCATGCCGCGCTCATCGGTGCCGCTCCGGCGGCCTCGACCGAGCTGATCGGCGCGATGCCCGAAGGCGGGGCCGAGGCGATTGCCTCCCGCGGCGAGGCCCCCGCCGACGACGAGCTGCTCGACCACGCGGCGATGGAGTTCGGCACCGACTGACCCGGACACGGGCGCGGGGCCTCGGGGTGTTCGCACACCGAGGCCCCGACCCGCACCGGTGCCTGATCCTGACGTGGGCGCCCGGTGCGGCGCATGGTCGCGCAGACCTGGCCCGGCGCGGTCAGGGGTCGCCTGGCCCCATGACAGGATGATCTTGTGGCGTTCGACTTGCAGACGGCGGCCCTGGTCGCCCTTCTCCTCAGCTTCGGCATTGCCTTGGGGGCCTTGGTCTCGCGGTGGAAGACCCGGCAGGACGTGCTCGT
The DNA here is from genome assembly GCF_042429765.1 of Allokutzneria oryzae. NCBI lineage: Bacteria > Bacillati > Actinomycetota > Actinomycetes > Pseudonocardiales > Pseudonocardiaceae > Allokutzneria > Allokutzneria oryzae. Next base: position 188,681 of record NZ_JBHLZU010000027.1, read on the forward strand.
CCTCGAACGCCAGATCGACGTCCACCTCGAATTGGCCGGGCGGCAGCACCAGGCCTTCCTCGACACCGTGCGCGACCGGGACAGCCGACGCGACCTGCGCGACGTGTACGACGACCTGGCCAGGTGGACGCACCTCCTCGAACGGACCGTGGACGAGGTGTGGAGCGCGTGTCAGACGGCGGATGAGGACCTCCGCAAGCGCGCCCTGGTGGCCGTCGACGAGTGGGTGTGGGGATCCCTGAGAGTTCCGGCCGAGTACGTGCCCTCCAGCCTCTGCTGGAGCGGCGAGATCCATCGCCGTGTTCGCGAGTTCAAGGAGAAGTCCTTCACCTTCATGTTCGCCGCGCGGAGCGTGCTGAAGCACGAGCACCGGGTGGGACTGGACTCCGCGCCGTCGCCGCGCAGTGCGAACGTCCGCGAGCCGTACTTGGAGGCGCTGAGCGCGCTTGATCGCGTTCGGTCCTGCGCACGGGTGGAACTGGGCGTGGTCAGCGCCGAGGACTGCTAGCTCGTGTCCTGCACGTGGTAGCACCACCTCTCCACCCCTTGGCGCCCTCACACCCCTGGCGCCCTCACCCGCGTGCGCCCCTCACCCGTGCGCCCCTCTTTTCGCGTTTTGTAGTCATAACGCGATTTGGGAGCGTTCTTTTGCGCATCAAGGTGACAAAACGCGAAAAGCCTGACCACACCAGCTAGTCCACGCGTGCACCGGGGTACGAGGTGGCGTGACCCCGGGGGATCGGGGCGACTTGCAGGACAGGTGCTAGGCGTCCCGATAGCAGTCTCGGATCTGAGGGAGTTGCTGGAAGTCGGCTGACTTGTAGGTGGCTACGGCGCCCACGTTGGAGCTCGGGGTGCAGACGATCGCGCTCGACGAGCCCAGCTCCTGGAGTGTGGCCGCCGCGGCGACGGTGATCGCCTTGCCGTAGCCGCGACCGCGATGGTCCCGGTGCACGCCCATCGGTTCGAGCAACCCGGGCTTCCCCCGGCCGGCCGACCACACCGTCACCACCGACACCGCGTCGCCCTGGTCGTCGTACGCGACCAGGCACCGGGCGTCGGCGTACGGCGATCCGGCCGCCATCGCGTGCCAGCGCTTGTCCGTGAACGTCGACCCGTCGAACGATGCCCGCAGTACGGCGGACCACACTGGCGCCTGCTCCGGCCCGATCACCTCGATCCGCATGCCGGGGTACTCCACCGGCTCGGTGAGATCGCGGCGCAGCGGCGTCCACGGCTCGTCGGCGTTCCAGCCGTGCTCGAACAGCAGGTCTTGGACCAGGGTGCCCGCTGGCGCTTCGACGGAGGCCTTCCCCTCGGCCAGCACGCCGTGCTCCGGCTCGGTCACGTCCTCAACCAGCTGCTGCGCCAGCTCCTCGTCCCGCTGGGCGTCCGGCGCGATCGTCAGCCGCAACAGCGTGGGACCGTCCAGCAGTCCGACGGCGAGAACCCGGTCGTCCCGGCTCCACGTCCGGACCGCCTCGGCCGTCGCCTCCGCGCCGAACCGCCGGAACCAGCCCAGGTCCCCCGGATGCAGTTGCCACGGAGCCCCGTCGTGCTGCCACTCCCGCAGCACGCCCACCGCCTCGCTCAGCCCGTCGACTCCTGGCTTGCCCAGCACGATCGCCATAACCCCGATCACACACCACCGCGCCGACAGCCCGCACCTGATTTCCGGTCCGGAGTGGCTGTGCTCGCCCTGACTGAGAACGCGACTCTGGTGATCAAGAGCATCACGTGGTCGTGTCCTGCACGTGGCAACACCACCTCACCACCCCCTGGCGCCCTCACCCGCGTGCGCCCCTCTTTTCGCGTTTTGTAGTCATAATGCGATTTGGGAGCGTTCTTTTGCGCATCAAGGTGACAAAACGCGAAAACACTGACCACGCCGGCTGGCCCGGATGAGGGCACGGGGGCGCGGGGGCAGGGGGGCGCGGGGGGGGGCTAGTACGACAGGCCCCAGATCGCGGAGTGGTTCGACGGGGTGCCGCACACCAGGCATGTTGTGGCGTCCGCGCTCAGGTGGCTGGGGAGGCAGCGGATCGTCACGCCGAGCGGCTTCAGGCCCGTTTCGCAGCCGGACGAACCACACCAGCCCGCCAGTGCGAATCCCGCGCCGTCTTCGCGGAAGTGGGACTCGGCGTCTTCGCGGGTGGTGATGTCGCGGCGGATGCCCTCGTCCAGGCGGTCGGTTGCCCGTGCCAGCAACCTGTCCTGAAGACCGGCCAGCTCCTCGCCGACCGAGGTGACGAAGTCCGACAAGGGGAGCTGCTGCTGCCGATGGGGCTCGAAGCGGTTGCGGAAGCTCACCGTGCCGGACTCGGCGTCGCGGGGGCCCACTTCGACCAGGAGCGGGGCACCTCGCTTGATCCACTGCCATTTCTTGTCGCCGGGGCGGGTCGCTCGGTTGTCGAGGTGGACGCGGACGCGGCCGAAGCGGGTGCGCTGGGCGCGCAGAGCCTCGGCCAGGCGGTTGGCGTAGTCGAGGACAGCGGGGGACGAGTCGCGCAGCACGGGCACGATCACGACCTGGTGCGGTGCCACTGCGGGAGGCACGCACAACCCGTCGTCGTCCCCGTGGGTCATCACCAGCGCGCCCACCAGGCGGGTCGAGGCTCCCCACGAGGTTGTGTAGGCGTGTTTGCGCGCACCGTCGGTGTCGGTGAACTCGATTCCCGCCGAGCGGGCGAAGTTCTGGCCGAGGTAGTGCGATGTGCCCGCCTGGACCGCTTTGCCGTCCTGCATCATCGCCTCGATGGTGTAGGTCCGCTTCGCGCCGGGGAAGCGCTCCGTAGGCGACTTTTCCCCTGCCACGACGGGCATTGCCAGCCAGTCGCGGGCGAAGCTCTCGTAGACCTGGTGCATCTCAAGGGTTTCTGCCACCGCTTCCGCTTCAGTGGCGTGTGCGGTGTGGCCCTCCTGCCACAGGAACTCCGTGGTGCGCAACAGAACCCGGGGACGCATCTCCCAGCGGACCACGTTGGCCCACTGGTTGAGCTTCAGCGGGAGGTCGCGGTAGGACTGGACCCACTCCGCCATCGTCTCGCCGATGACGGTCTCCGAGGTGGGACGCACGACGAGCGGTTCCTCGAAGGGGGCTGCGGGCACGAGCCTGCCGTCGCGCTTCTCCAGGCGGTGGTGGGTCACCACCGCCATCTCCTTCGCGAAGCCCTCGACGTGCTCGGCTTCCTTCTCGATGTAGGACAGCGGGATGAACAGCGGGAAGTAGACGTTGTCGTGCCCTCGGTCCTTGATCTGCTGGTCCAGCTCGCGTTGCATCAGCTCCCAGATGCCGTAGCCCCAGGGCTTGATCACCATGCAGCCGCGCACGTGGGACATGGCGGCGAGATCGGCCTGGCGCACCACTTCCTGGTACCAGGACGGGAAGTTCTCGGCCCTGCGCGGTGAGATCGCGGCCTTGGACTGGGACACGTCGCCTCCCGTTCGGGTCGAGGACATCGCAACGACGGCCGAGTCTGGCAACACCGCGCTGTCACCGCATCCGGATTTCCTCTCCATACGTGGTGGAGAACGCGCCCCACAGCACGGGGGAGAAACGCGGGTCTCCGGTCGCCTCCCAGTTGTCCGCCTGCTTTCGTTGCCACGCCGACAACGCTGCGATCGGATCGGGCGACTCGTGCGCGTCGTTCACCGCGAGGACGGCGTCGGTGAAGACCGAGCCGTCGTCCGGTGAGAAACCCGGCACCAGCTTCGTGAGCCCGGCGTCGGTGGGCAGCGTCCACCTCGTCGACGTCACGTACTCGGCTCCGCCGCGCACCATCACCGTCACCAGCCCCGTTGGTTCGGCGAAGCGGGAGTCCCCGCCGCTTTCGCATGCGATGAGCGCGACCCTGTTCGGAATGCGCCACGGTCGTGGGGAGTCCGGCCGGTGGCCCAGCGCGATGTCGGCGGCGGTCAGCGGGCGGTGCGCACCGACCAGGGCAGCACGCCCTGTCGTCTCGGCGCCGCAGGACAGGTGCATGCGCGCGTCGAGTCCGTGGTCCGCCGTGGTGACGTGTCCTATGTAGACGAAGCGACTCGCGTCGGTGAGCTCGCGTTCCAGCTCGTCGCGGTGCACGTTCCGGTTCTGCGGCACCAGGCGCGAGCCGAGCTGGTCCACCATCGAGGTCAGGGTGGACCGGCCGAGCACGGAGCCCATGCCCGGAACCTTCGGGTCCAGTGCTCCGACCACCTTGCCGGACGGCTGCCAGGGCGAAACCCTTCTGTCGTGGGCATTGCGCACCGTCGCGGGTGGGAGCAGCGACACGTCGGCGTTGTGGACGGTTCGCTCGCCCGCGTCCACCCGCAGCGCTTCCCAGGGGACCTGGGCGGTCGACGGCGACGGCTGGATGCGCAGGTGTGGGCGGATTCCGCGCTCGATGAAGGTGTTCAGCTCCATGGCGAGGCCGTAGGGGAGCAGGGCCTTCGCGAGGTTCTCGGCGAGGGCGGTCTCGCGGGAGCGGTCGACAAGAGCGCCGTGGGCAAGGGACCGTGCGAGAGCTTGCTCCACGGTCTCCCCGGGAAGCGGGGAGGGGAGCGCTTGGGACAGGTCTTCCAGCGGCGCGCGTACGAGATCGCGCGGCACTCTGAGGGCTCGGGGCTCGGTCGGCGCGTGTTCCCAACGCCATGACAGGTAGAGGTCGCCTGCGTCGACGAACTTCAGCTGGACCGTCACCATGACCGGATCACCTCGTTCGACCGCACCGCGAACCCATAGCGCTGCTCAGCCAGGTCGATCCACTTGTCGAGCGCTGAAGGGACATCGGGCTCGACTCGTACTCGCGGCGGCAGGTCGAGGTCCGGCAGCGGGAAGGCGGGACCGACGAGAGCCGAGGCGGCGAACGGCAGAGGGATAAACTCGTTGGGCGCCAATGGTTCCGTAGCGGCTGACTGTGAGGGCTGAAGGGACACCGTCGCGGTGACGTGGTCGATGTACGCGACCGCGAGCTCGACTTCTCCCAAGGCGGCTATGACCGTGAACGCCGCGCGGGTCGCCGGGGCGGCGGCGAGGGCGACCCAGCGTTCCCGCAGCGGCCCTGGGCTGAAGCGATGACGAAGGGCCTCCGCTGCCAGGGCCGCCGGAAGCGCACGGTCCAGTGCCCGGCGGTACAGCTCGGGGTCCGTCGCGCGGCGGATCATCGTCTCCGCCCACCACCAGTCCGTGGTCAGCGTCGTGTGCCACAGACCCGCTTGTTCGGCCAGTTCGCGCGCGGCGTGATAGCGCTCGTCGGCGTTGTCGAAGTCCCCCAGCGCTTCGAAGGCGCTGCCCTGGACCTGGTAGGTCGCGATGCGCACGACGGGAGACACAGCGTCGATGCGCTCCAGCATCGCGAGAGCTTCGCGCGGTTGTCCACGGCTCACCGCCACGGCGGCGCGTCCGTGCAGGCAGGTGGTGAGTTGTTGTTTGTTACCAATGCTTTCGAGTAGTCCTTCAGCCGCCGCGTACAGCCGTTCGGCCTCGTCGTCGCGGGAGCCGAGGTGAGCCAGCCGGGCCAGGCTGAGCAGTGCGGTCGCCTCGCCGTTGGCGTCGTTGGTCGCCGCGAAGAGCTCGCGTGCCAGCCGGAAGTGCTCGGTGCTCGCGGCCTGGTCACCGGTCGAGTCCGCGATTTCGGCCAGCGACATGTGAGCGTACGGGACGTAGTGCGGTGCCGTTTCGTAGGCGAGGTCGAGCGCTGACTGCGCTTCGGCGGTGCCTTCCTGGAACCGGCCGCTCATCGCCAGGACGGACGCCCGGATGGCGTGCAGGGAGACGGCGATGTGCTCACGCCCCGCAGTGACCAGTTCGAGCGCATCGAACGCCTCGTCGAGATCCGCGAGAGCTTCGGCGTACTGCGACCGGAAGCGCAGGTACTGGGCACGGGTTCCCAGCGCGTTCGCGCGGAAAGCCGCTGTCCCGTAAGAGTTTCCCGCCTGCGACTCGATGCCCCTGGCCAACTCGATCGTCTCGGTGCTCCACCGCAGCGCCCCGTCGAAGTCCCCGAGCGTCGCGGCGACTCCCGCGCGGTTCCCCGCGATCGCCGCTCGCAGGATCAACGCCTCGATGTCCTGGTACTGGAACGTTTCGCGGTATGCCTCGTCGAGCGTCTCCGCGGCCGCCTGGTGGTCACCGGCTTGGGACAGCTCGGCGCCCCGAGTGTTCAGTTCGACGCAGCGTTGCCAGCGGGCTTCGGTCATGTGGTACCCGCCGATCGCTCGGTGACGGTGGCGTCGGAGGCTCCGACCCGTGCTCGCGCGCGAGCGATGATCGCGGTTCTGCGCGCAGCGGCTCCAGGATCGGGTTGTGGTTGGTCCCCGGCGAAATCCGGTGCGTAGACAGTCAGCGTGCGTTGCGCCGCAGGGAGCAAGAGCGCTGCGGGCGCCAGTGTTGTCCGCCCGATGACGGTCCTCGGCAGGTACTCCAATGGGAACTCGACCGGACCGAACCTGGCTGCAAGACGTGGTTGTGCCTGTGCCGCCGGAGCGCGGGGGACGGAGACCTGGAGGATCGACTGGCCGTCGCGTCGGTGGACTGTCCAGGCCGCGTCGGCGGCGGCGTCCAGCACCGCGTGGGGCAGGAGTGCCCAGTCGACCGGGCTCGTTCCTCGCATGACCACAACTCCGTCGGCCTCGATACCGCCACTCGCGGCGAGGGCGAAGTCCTCACGGCTGGGGGTGCTGGAAACCTTGTCGGACAAGGTGATTCCGTAGTTGTCGGCCAGTTCCGCCAACTGGTCGGCGAACTCGTCCACCCGTACCGCGGCGGTCAGCGCGCGCTCGGTCGCTTCCTCGTCGTCGAGCAGGTGGTCGATCGCGCCCGTCGCCACGGCCTTCTCGGCGCGGAGCACGTGATCATCCAGCGGCGGAACCTCCGCGATCGCCGAGGCGGGCCACCATGCCTCGGCCCACGTGAGGTGGGCCACGGTGCGGGCCGCGTCGCGGACCGGGCTCTCACCGGGAGAAGCCTCGACGGTGTGCGCGCCGTCGAGAATCGCCGTCGCCGTGTCGAGCCCGTAGATCTCCCACAGCCAGTCGGCAGCGCGGGCGGCGTCATAGATCCTCGCGGCCGGCACGACCGCGTCGGACAGCACATCCCAGTGCAACAGCGCGCCACGCGCCTCCAGCAGCGCCGTCTGCTCGGGGTGCTCGGGTGCGACTCCGACGAGAATCTCGGTGCCGACTCGGGTGATCGGCAGGGGCTCGGTCATTGCCGGGCTCCCAACGCCGAACGCAGCCGGTCGCGCTGGTCCATGATCACCGAGCGCAGGACCCCGTCGAGCACGTCCCACAGCTCGTGCGCGGCCAGCTCCTCGTCCCGCAGCTCGCGGCCGTGCAGGCGGACCCACAGCCGCCGCAGGTACGCGCCGTGCACCGAGCGGACGTCGTCGCGCAGCGCCTCGGGAACGCCGGAAGGCATGCGCAGCACTCGGTGCACGTACGCCTCGCGCTGCCACCGTGATCTCAACCGGGCTTGCGCGTCGGTCGCCGCTACCGTCCCGTCGAGGTCGGCGCTGGCGTCCCGGCCCAGGACCATCGTGATCCGGCTGTGCTCCTCGGCGAGCTGCCACGGCTGCGCGGAGCGGTGGATCTCGTGCCGCACAAGGGAAGCGACGTCGCTCTTCGACTGGAGGTGGAACCCGGAGAAGAGCCGTTCGAGTATGGACCGGTCCAGCGGCTTCGGAAGGGTCTTCTTGGATGCCTTCTCGCCGAGCTCCGGCGGCACGATGCGCGCGTGGTCGGTCAGCCCGTAGCCGGCCGCGACGCCCGGCTGCTCCAGCTCGGCGGCCGCACCCGAACCGACCCGGGCCGAGACGAGCGACTCGAACAGATCGGGTTCCGGAGCCGTGGCGCAGGTCGTGAGGAAGTCGGCGACGCGGCGCTGCGAGCCGGAGACCGCGGGAACGTCGCGCTTTCCCGCCCAGGCCAGCCGGAGGAGCCGCCCGAGCTCCCCGGAGTGGGCCGGGTCGGTGACGTAGCCGCGCAGCTCGGAGACGGTCGTGCCGGTGTGGATCTCGCGCACGGCTTCCGCCGCGATGGCCGCACGCGGAGTGCCGTGGATGTGGGCCAGCTCGTAACAGCGCTGGAAGTACAGGTCCTGCGGGTTGCCCTCGGTGATCTTCGCGTGGCGCCTGGCCCGCTTCAGCTCCAGGAACCACGCGGCCGTGGCGGCCAGCACCTCGGCGGCGTCGGTGATCGCGCGGCGGAAGTCCTCGGCGTGTTCGGCGCGCACCGAGGTCCCAGCGAACTGCGGGTTCCGCACCGGGCGCAGCACCAGCGGGTCAAGAATGAGTTTCACCGTGCGGGCCAACGGCCGTCCGGACGAGTTGCTCAGTGCGGCGACCGAGTCCCCCAGCTGCGCCCAGACCTGCGCGAGCAGCATTCCGCGAGGAAACGCGACGGCTGCCGCTTCGGGGCCCGCGCTGCTGACGCTCATGGTGAGCAGCCTAGCGCCGCCCGAAACCTGTGATCGGTAGGAAGCCGCCTCGCCCGATGCTGGCCGCATTGTCACTGCGTCAGGTGGGGAGCGAACTCGTGGACATCACATTTCACAGGCCCAGGCAGCGGCGTGGTCCGCGATCGGCCTTCGTATTGCTGCCGCTGGTGTTGTTCGGCTGCATGTTCTTCGGCGGCTCGTACCTGCTCTCTCCGGAGCCGGACGTCGAAGTGCAGCGCGATGTCGGGTTCGCGACGGTCAACGGACGCGAGGCCGCACTGCTGCCATATGAGCGCAGCGGTTCGCGCGGAATGTTCCAGCTGATGTTCCGGGACATGTTCCAGGTTCGCCTGGCCGCGATGGATCTGCGCACCGGTGAGCGGCTGTGGGACATCCAGTTGTCCGACAAGCTGCTCTGGAACGCCAGTGTCCTCGCCGCGGGTAAGACCACGGCATATGTGTCAACGGACGCGGGATTGGTGGCGGTTAGCCTGGCCAACGGGGAGGTTCTCGCCGAGAGGGCCGGTTTTGGCGGGCTCGGTGACTCCTATGTCGCCTCACGGTCGGCATACGCCTTCGACGCCGACCGCAACGTCGTCGTCGCGATGGACGCGACCGGAAACGTCCACACCATCGCGTTGGACTCCCTTGTCACCACTCCCGCTGACGCCGCGACGGCCGCGATGTGGAACGGAAAGCTCTCCGGCAAGCGGCCCCTTCCCGACGCCTCAAGCACGACGGCGAAAGAAGCCATGCTCAATCCCACGGAGTCCTTGGTGCTCAAGGACAAGCCAATGGGTGCGACGTTGTTTCGCCGGGTACCGGGTGGCCGGATCAGTCCTGTCGGCGACACGGTCTTCCACAACGCGCAGATCGTGCTCGAACGCAGTTCTCCGCGTACTGCGGCCGGAGCCAGGTCGGGGCACGTCCTTGTCCAGCACGAACGAAATGTGAACGACAAGACCAACGTCCTCAGCGTTGTGTCGCTGGCGACCGGAGCGGTGACCGATTCCCTCGTCGTCGGATCAAGCAGGGCGCAGACGGTTTCGGACGACAAGACGGCCGTCACCGTCGCAACGGAAGGGAAGAGCCATCCCAACGGCCTCGCCGTCGTCGGCGCGGACGGCCGGATCACTCACTTCTCCGTTGGCACGTCGAACGTCTTCGGACTCTGATCGGAAAGGAACCACCATGAAGACGGTCGCCTGGATCGTGTTGGCAGTCAGCCTCGCCTGTACCGCGATGTTCGTCATGACCGGCCTCACCGACGACACCGAGCTGCCCTGGCTCAACGGCTGGATGGCCGGCCCAGTGATCCTGCTCTTCGTCGTCCCGACCCTGTTCCGCGTGGGCGGCATGCTCGGCGGTGGCACGGCGAAGGCGTATCGGGACGCGCCGATCGGCATGGGCACGGTCGTCTCGGTCAGCCGGACCGGCCTCAGCATCAACGACCAGCCGCAGCTGGAGATCGTGCTCGACGTGGACACCCCGGACGGGCAGTCCTTCCGAGGTGTGGCAAGGCAGATCGTCGACCTGACCGAACTCGCCATGGTCGCCCCGGGAGCCGTGCTGCCCGTGCGCTACCTGGCGGGTGGCCCGGAGCGGAAGGTCGTGCTGGCGGTCGGGGCCTCCCAGCAGGAGATGCAGGCGGCCCTCAACCGCGTACAGCTCGCGAAAGGCACCATGACGCAGAAGCAGCTGATGATCGCCGAGCAGGGGATCGACACCCAAGCGGTGGTGCTGGCCATGGTCCCCACCGGGGAGATCCGTGGCGACCGGGCGGTTGCGCACCTGACCATGCGGGTCACCCGGCCGGACGGGAGCACCTTCGACCTGACTCAGGAGAAGGCGCTCGCCGCGAGCACGGTGCCGCAGGTGCAGCCGGGAGCCGTCGTGCGGGCGAAGTACCTGCCGCACGACGAGTCCGAGGTCGTGGTCGTCACCGCCCTCGCCCGGTAGTCAACGTTGGTCGGCGAGCCGCAGCAGCGTGGTGGCCAGGACGGTGACGCCGTGCGCGCAGTCCTCCGGGGTGGAGTACTCGCGCGGGTTGTGGCTGATGCCGTCGTACCGGCCGCGAACGAAGATCATCGCGGTCGGCGCGATGGCGGCGATCTCCTGGGCGTCGTGGCCCGCGCCGGACATCAGCGACAGGTGTTCGAGCCCGTGGTCCTCGACGGCCTGGGAGATCGTCTTCTGGACGCCCTCGTCGAACGGGACGTGGTGGGTCTTGGCCATGCGCTCGGCGGTGATGGTCAGCCCGGGTTGCCCGCGGCGCAGCTCGGCGAGGAAGTCGGCGAGGTCGTGCTCCGCCCTGGCCATGTGCTCGTCGTCGGGGTTGCGCAGGTCCACCGTCAGCTCGGCCAGCTCCGGAACGACGCTGGGCAGGCCGGGCGAGGTGCGGAGATGGCCGACGGTGCCACGGAGGCGGCCGTAGTCGCCGGAGTCGACCATGTCGCGGACCCGGCAGACGATCCGGGCGGCGGCGAGACCGGCGTCGACCCGGAGTTCGGTGGGCGTGGTCCCCGCGTGGGCGGCGCGGCCGTGAACGGTGATCTTCTGCCAGGAGATGGCCTGCACGCCCGTGACGACACCGAGCGGGACGCCGGCGTCGGCGAGGACGGGCCCCTGTTCGATGTGGCACTCCACGTAGGCGTGTGGCGGTCGCAGGCGCACGTCGTGGGGGCCGTGGAAGCCGATGCGGTCGAGCTCGTCGCCGAAGCGCAGCCCGTCCCGGTCGGTCAGGTCGTGGGCGTGCTCCAGAGTGATCCGCCCGGCGGCGACGGCGCTGCCGAGCATGTCGGTGCCGAAGCGGACCCCCTCCTCCTCGGTGAACGCGGCGATCTCGATGGGGCGGTGGGTGGTGATGCCGCGTTCGTTGAGGGCGCGGACGACTTCGAGCGCGCCGAGCACGCCGAGGCAGCCGTCGAAGGCCCCCGCGGTGGCGACGCTGTCGATGTGGGAGGCCGCCATCACAGGCGCCGCGGTCGGGTCGGAGCCCTCGCGGCGGCCGAAGATGTTGCCCATCCGGTCGATGCGGACGGTCAGGCCGGCGTCGGTGAACCACGACACGAGCAGTCGCCGCCCCGCCGCGTCCTCGTCGGTGAGGGACTGCCGGTTCACGCCGCGCAGGCCGGTGTTCGGGTCGTCGTACGCCCCGACCTCGGCAAGGCGCATCAGGGAGTTCCAGAGCCGGTCACCGTTGATCTCCATGAGCATTGGTCAGTTCTCCCTGGCGTAGGCGGGATTCGCGGCGGTGCCTTCGGTGTTGAGCAGGACCACGGTCGAGTCCGCGTCGACTCCGAGCTGCCTTCTGCGGTCTTCATCACCCAGAGCGGCTCGGGCACCGGCGAGCGACGCCGCTCCGCAGGGACCCGCCGACACGCCAGCGGCCACCAGTGCGGTGGCGGCCGCTCGGCTGTCGCGGTCGGTGATGCTGACCGCCGCGTCGAGGCCCGCGTTGAGGAGGGGCCACGCCGACGCGGACGGAGTGCCGCAGTTCAGTCCGGCCATGGACGTGCCTGGTGTGGGCACGCTGACGAGCTCGCCCGCCGCCAGGCTGGCCAGAAGGCCCGCCGCCGTGCTGGGTTCGACCGCCAGCAGCGCCGTTCGCGCGGCAGGGGCGGTGCCGCGGTGGTGGGTGATCGCGGCCTGGGCGAGCGATCCGACGCCGACGGGGACGACGAGCAGGTCCGGCGTGAGCTGTTCGCCGATCTCGCGGAACAGGGTCGAATAGCCCTCGACTATCCACTGTGGAACGTCGTGGTGACCGGGGACATCGGTGTCCTGCACGAGCACGTGGGCCGGGGCTTTCGCGACACGCACGGCGTGATCGATGGCGTCGTCGTACGAGCCGTCGATGTGTTCCACCACAGCGCCTTCTGCGGCGATCGCCGCGACGGCATCCGAGTGGACCCCAGCTGGCACAACGACATGGGCGCTGAGCCCGGACCGCCGAGCGGTGCGGGCCACTGCACGGCCGTGGTTGCCGTCGGTCGCGGTGACGAGCACCCGGGCGTCCGCGTGCTCGGACAGGACCCGGTGCACCGCCCAGGACGCTCCGAGGACCTTGAACGCGGGAAGCCCGAACCGGTCCGACTCGTCCTTGACCAGCACCCGGCGCACACCCAGCTCCTCGGCCAAGGCGGGCAGCTCCACGAGCGGGGTCGGCCGGTAGCCCTCCACGTCGCGGTGGAACCGGTACGCGGCCTCGGACGCCGGGGCGTGCCGCCAGGCGCGCGCGGTGGGCCGGAAGAACCAGTCGCCAGGTGCTGAGGTCATGGGCTCACCGTAAAAACGGCCGAGACATTGGTCCAGCGAATGTTTCCGAGCGATAATCGTCAGAAATTCCGAACGATGGGGGCACATCGTGTACGACCTGCACCGGTTGCGGCTGCTCCGGGAGCTGAAGTCACGCGGCACCCTGGCGGCGGTGGCGAAGGCGCTGTCCTACAGCCCGTCATCGGTGTCCCAGCAGCTGTCCCAGCTCGAAGCCGAAGCCGGTGTGCCACTGCTGGAGCACGTGGGCCGGGGCGTGCGGTTGACCGCCCACGCCGAGATCCTGGTCGGCCACACCGACGCGATCATGCAACGCCTGGAGCAGGCGCACACCGACCTCGCCCGCGCTTCCGCCGAGGTCGTCGGCACGCTGCGGGTGGCCGCGTTCCAGACCGCCGCACTGGCTTTCGTCCCGGACGCGTTGACGGCGCTGCGCGCACAACTCCCGCGACTGCGTGTCCACGTGCGGCACATCGAGGCCGAGCTCGCCCTGCCCGCCCTGCTGGCTCGCGAGTTCGACCTCGTCATCGCTGAGGAGTACCCCGGCAACGCGCTTCCGCGACCGGAGGGGATCGAGCGCCGCGATCTGTGCCAGGACCCGTTCCGGCTCGCACTGCCCCCGCAGGACAGCAGGCGTCGGCTGGAGCTGGCGGACCTGGCGGAGCGGCCGTGGGTGATGGAGCCCGAAGGAACCGCGGCGCGGCAGTGGGCCGTGGCCGTGTGCCGCGCCGCGGGCTTCGAACCCGACGTGTGCTTCGAGTCGACCGACATCCTGTTCCACGTGCACCTGGTCGAGCAGGGGCACGCGGTGGCGCTGGTGCCGGATCTGGTCTGGCGGAGCACCACGACCGCTGCCGTCCTGCGGGCGCTGCCCGGCGGTCCGCACGCACGGACGCTGTTCACCGCCGCCCGCGCCGGAACGCAAGCTCACCCGGCCGTGGTCGCCTGTCGCGACGCCCTCGCCGCGACAGTGCGCTGACCGGTCAGTCCATCCTGGGCTGTGCCTTCGCGACCACGCCCATCGCCGTCGCGGCACGCTCAGCGGCGGGACCCGTGTGCCTGCCGAGTCCACACGCGCACGCCACTCCCGTCGACGAACGGCCGGCTGCCGTCTCGAACAGGTGCAGCGCGGCCACGGAGGACAGTTCGTCGGACTCGGCGACCACGCCGGGGATGAGCTGGCGCCACGACCGGGAGAGCCGTCGCAACGGCGCGTAGAACTTCTCGTCCAGAGACGGGGAGTGCGAGCCGAACGCGACCGGGATGTGCACTGGTGGCAAGGAGATCTGTCTGCGCGTCAGCTCACGGCCGAGCTTGTTGAGGTAGGTCACCGACCACGTCAGGTCCTTGGGCACGAACACTTCGGTGTTGTTGTAGTTGCCGTAGCACAGGTGCAGGATCACCTTGGCCTGCTTGGGGAAGCGCGCCAGCATCTTCGCGATGTACTTGCTGTGCAAGGACGACGCCAGGGCCGGGCCGCCGGGGAAGATCCGCGCCTTCCACATCCCGACCAGCGCCGACGGGAACTCGACGTGCCACAGCACGTCGTCGCCGTGCGCCTCGGTGACCTTCGTGACGTAGTCGACGATCGCGTCGGTGTAGACCGGCATGTACTTCAACGCCCGCCGGACTTCGGACAGCGCGGGAACCGCGTTCTGGAAGCTCGGGCCGACGAAGGTGAACAACGACAGGTCGATGGGGCTCGGCACCGACAGCATCAGTCGCGTGTCACCGAGGTTGAGAGCCTTGAACTCGGCGACCTGGGCGAGCGCGGCGTCGACGTCCCCGTGTGAGACGTGCTCCGGCTTTAAGACAGCGCCCTTCCGGACGCGGTAGCCCCGCATGTCGTCGTAGTCCTCGTACTCACCGGCCGCGGTCACCTCGAAGACATCGGTGTTCTCGGCGAGTCCCAGCAGGTAGTTGATCACCCACCGCGGGTCCTGCCTCGTGGGCAGCGCGGTGATCTCGTGGCCCTTGCTGTGGCGGAGAAACCATTGCATGACCTCGGCGTCGCTGGTTGTCAGCTCGGGCGGCAGGCTGCCGCAGAAATGCAGCTGTCGGGGCATGATGGGGCGCCTCCCTTTCGTGGGTTGCCGAGTGTCCTCAGTATCGGCCGTCACCTCTCGCCGACACGCCGAGAGCCGCCCCATGGCGGAGGGGCCGAGGACAGGAAGGAATCGTCCCACTGGTCCGCAGTGGACTTTCGGACGGTCGGGACGGCGAGGTGCGGATCGCCGCGATCGCGGCGCCGGTCAACCGGGCGGACGTCCAGCGACCTCGCTGTTCGCTACGTGGACAACCCCGCGATGGCGGCGACGTGACGGACGTCCGTACCGCAGCAGCCGCCCAGGATCGTCAGCTGGGGCAGTGCGGCACGCAGCCGGGCGTAGTCGTCGGCCAGCTCGACGGGATCGCCGTCGTCGAGCTCGGTCGCCTCGTCCAGCTCGGCGTGGCTGCGGCGGGATGCGTTGGCGCGCAAGCCTCGCAGCCGCTGCATCCCGGGGATGAGGCGGTCGGCGAAGTGCGAAGGGTGGGCGCAGTTGACCATGTAGTACGCCGGAGGCGTGTCGGCGTCGACCGACGCGATCGCGTCGGCCAGCGTGGTGCCGTCGGGGAGGTTGCCGTCGGTCTCCAGGGTGAAGGAGACCACCGACGGCAACCCGGCGCGCTTCGCGGCACGGGCGACTCCGAGAGCTTCCGCCGGAGTAGTCATGGTGAGCGCGGTGACGAGGTCCACCTCCGCTTCGGCGAACGCGTCGACCTGTGCCTGGTGGTACTTCGCGGCGTCGTCAGCGGTCATGACGTCGTCCGGCTGGTAGCCGTCGCCGCGCGGGCCGACGCAGCCGCTGATCACCATGGGCTTGCCGGAATCCGCCTCGTCGCGCAGCTCCACCATCAGCGCGACGGCGTCCCGGTTCGCAGCCGCGAGCGACGCGGCGTCGTAGCCGAGGCGGGCGGCCCAGTCCGGGTTGGCGCGCCAGGTGGGCGCCTCCAGCACGAAGCCCGCGTCGGCGTTCTTGGCCACGGCGATGTGCTCGCGGTAGTAGTCGCCGAGCGCCCGCCTGCCCTTCGTGTCGCTGAGCAGGGGAAAGGCCGCGAACTCCGGCAGGTCGACGCCCTTGTTGAAGATCAGGTCGGTTTCGAGACCGGAGTCGGTGAGGAACAGCTCCTGGCTGAGCTGGGGGAGTTGCCGGGACATGGGGTCTACCTCCGCCGGTCTCAAGGGCGGCCCATGCTAGCGCCAGTCGATCTTGCTGTGAACAGCTTCTGCCTGGGGCTGACGCCGCCGCCCCGACGTCGTCATTCGCCGCGCATCGAGCGGCGGATCTGCTCCAGGCGGTCGCGCCCCGCCTGGTCGCGGTCGGCCATCTGCTGGTCGACCGACGTGGCGTCCGTGGCCAGCTCCGTCGCGCCGATCGACGTGGTGAAGCGGCTTTCGATGCGGTCGCGCACGTAGTCGAGCGTCGGCACGCCGCCGTCGTCGTAGTCGAACTGCGGCGTGACCGGGGCGGGCGGCTCCACTGTGCTCGCCACGACCTCGCCTTCGATCGGCGCGGGGTCGTGCGGCTTCGGCTCGGTCATCGCCTGCTCCGTTCGGTCCGGGGAGCTTTCCGATGACCATTGTGCCGCACGTGCGAACGATAAATGTGAGAAGTATTCATTTATGGCGTCAGAGGTGCTTCGTCAGGTGAGCGAGGGCCTGATCGGTGCTGGGGGAGATCGCGGTGTTCAGGCCCTCGTCCGCGCCGTGGGCGGCTTCGGCGCCGCGCGGGATCATGACCGTTTCGTATGCCTGGACGGCGGCGTCGATGGTCGGCTCGGTGATGATGCTGTTCGCGAGGTCCGCCGCGTCCAGCATGGCGAGGTTGGCGCCCATGCCGGAGAACGGCGACATCAGGTGCGCCGCGTCGCCGAGCAGGGTGACGCCCGGGGTGTGGTCCCACTTGTGCGGCACCGGGAGCGCGAACAGCGGTCGGTTGACGAAGTCGCCGTCGTGCTTGGCGATCAGGGAGAGCAGGCGCGGGCTCCAGTCGGCGAACCTCTCCAGCAGCTCGTCGCGCATCGAGACGGGTCCGCGGTTCCAGTCCTGGGGGACACGCAGGGCGGCGTAGACGAGGACGCGGTTGCCGCTGTTGCGCTGTGCGATCAGCGCTTTGTTGTCGTAGGGCGCCATCATGGTGCCTTCGCCGACCAGTTCGGAGATCTCGGTGCCCGGGTTGTTGAGGCTGATCTCCACGAAGGTGACGCCCGTGTAGACGGGAACGGCGTCGGAGAGCAGGCGGCGGACGCGTGACCAGGCTCCGTCCGCCCCGATGACCAGGTCGTAGTCGGCGGTGCTGCCGTCCTCGAAGTGTGCTCGGTGAACACCGTCTCCCAGTGGGGTGAGGGTTGTGAGGTTGCGGCCCCACTGGACGGTTCCCGGGGTGAGCGAGTCCAGCAGGAGGGCGCGCAGCTGGCCGCGGTCGATCTCCGGGTTGAACGACTCGCCAGGGGGCGGGGCGTGCTGGTGCAGGAGTCCGCCGGTGTGGTCGTAGAGCCGCATCTCCTGACCCTCCGGGCGGGACAGGTCCAGGAAGGCCTCCAGCAGCCCGGCGGCCTGGAGGGCGAGCTGGCCGGAGTCGGCGTGCATGTCGAGGGTCCCGCCCTGGGGGCGGGCGTCCGGCGCGGGGTCGCGGTCCAGGACGGTGACCGGAAATCCTTGCCGCTGAAGGATTCTGGCGCAGGTGAGGCCGCCGGGGCCGGCGCCGACGATCGCGGTTCGAGGTGTCATGCGACCAGAAAAGCACACTCGATACATAAGTGCAACGAGTCAACTTTTTGAGTGAGACAACCCACGGGGTAGGCTCGTGTCATGACCGAGACCGTGGGGCGCCGGGAGCGCAAGAAGGCCGCCACCCGCAAGGCCCTGGCCGACGCCGCGCTGGAGCTGTTCCTGGAGCGCGGCTACGACCAGGTCAGCGTCAAGGACGTCGCCGAGGCCGCCGACGTCTCCACCACCACCCTGTTCAAGCACTTCCCGAGCAAGGAGGCGCTGGTCTTCGACGAGGACGCCGATCGGGAGGCCGCCCTCGTCGCCGCGGTGCGCGAGCGGCAGCCTGGGCAGTCGATTCCGCAGGCCCTGCTGGGGTGGTTGAAGGGCATCCAGCTCAGCGGTCGCGCCGAAGACCCCCGCCTTGCCCACTTCATTCGGCTGGTCCAGGAGACGCCCGCGCTGAACGAGTATGGCCGCCGCATGTGGTTGCGGCACGAGGCCGTGCTCAGTCAGGCGATCGCCGAGGAGGTCGGCGCTCCGGCCGACGACATCGCGTGCG
The DNA here is from genome assembly GCF_042429765.1 of Allokutzneria oryzae. Classification (NCBI taxonomy): domain Bacteria; kingdom Bacillati; phylum Actinomycetota; class Actinomycetes; order Pseudonocardiales; family Pseudonocardiaceae; genus Allokutzneria; species Allokutzneria oryzae. The sequence continues at coordinate 206,678 of NZ_JBHLZU010000027.1, forward strand.
CGGCGCTGGCCCGCTTCGCCCTCGACGCCCCGTTCCTCGTCCACGGGCGCGCCGAGGGCGGCCAAGCGCTCGACCGCATCTTCGAGCTCCTTGAGCGTGGCTGGGACTTCCCTTAGTACGACTGGAGTTCGATGAGGTTGCCCTCCGGGTCGCGGAGGTGGGCCGTGCGCATCGTGGGCGCCCAGTCGGGGCGGTCCTGCGGCGGTGAGGCGACCCGCGCTCCATGGCGGACGAGGCGGGCGCAGGCGTCGTCGACGTCGCCGACCCGCATCACCAGCATCGCGGAGTCCTGTGCCGGAGCGGCCTCCGGCAGGTCGGTTGTGCCGACGACCTCGGCGATCGTGGCGCGGCCGTAGAGCACCAGTCCCGCCTCGCCCGCGACGTCCCAGTTCGCGTACTGCGCTTCTGGCAGCACCTTCACCGGCTCGGCGTTGAGGAGATCGCGCAGGGCCGCCCGGTAGAACTCGACCGCCCTGGCGAAGTCGCGCACCAGCAGGCGGGGGTACAACGCGTCCATCCGTGCCTCCAAATTAGTGGGTAGTCACCAACTATTGGTTTTACCCTACAGTTGGGGCATGGACCTGCCACCGACTTTGCTGGGGATCACCACCTTCGTCCTGCACCGGGTCGCGGTGACCAGCCGGAGCGCGGTGGCGGAGCGGATGGCGCGGGACGCCGGTCTTGGGCTGTGGCAGTTCGCGGTGCTCGCCGCCGTCGCCGACACCGGACCGGCCGCGCAGCGCGAGATCGGCGACTCGCTCGGCCTCGACCCGAGCGACCTGGCGCGGCTGATGGACGAGCTGCTGACCGCCGACCTGGTCGCGCGGGAGCGGGACACCGCCGACCGGCGACGCTACCGGGTCACCCTGACCACGACCGGCCGCGCCGCACTGCGCAGGGCGAAGGCGGTGGTGGCCAAGGTCGAGCAGGAGACCCTGGCGCCGCTCACCGAGACCGAGCGCAAGCGGCTGCACGCGCTGGTCGGCAAGATCCACCGGGCGCGCTGAACCCGATCTTGTCGGTGCACCTCCTCATAGTGGCGGGCCGATCCGTCGACTCGACTTGCGGAGGAACCATGTGCTGGGACTGCGACAACCCCGACGGTGACTACCTCGCCCATCTGCGCGGGATCATCGACAGCCATGGCTGGGCGGTCCAGGGCGTCGAGGGCGACGGGGTGCACCCGCCGTGGGCTTACACGGTCGGGCTCACGCCCCGTGGCAAACCGGAGCTGGTGGTGACCGGAATGCCGTTCCAGGGCGCCGCCGGCCTGCTGAACGTCATCGCGCCGGAAACGGTCCAGGCAGGCGAACGGATAGAGCTCGGGGAAGCACTCCTCATCGAGGTCGTCGAGCTGGCCGTGCCGAGCGCACACCTGCATGTGGCCGTTGGGTTGTACGGCCCCGAGGTGCGCGCGTTGCAGTTGGTGCACGCGGACCTCCACGGCCGTTGGCCCTGGGAACGCGGGTATCGCGGCGTCCGAGGAGGACAGCCGGTGCTGGGGGTGCGCGACCAGTGAGCCGCAAGTGACCTGCATGTGAGAACCATGGTGTGGCTGGCTAGGTTGGCGAGCCACACCGCACCCTGACGGTAGGAGAGTGCCGTGCGCACAGCGCGTTCTTCGGTTCTGGCCGCTTTGCTCGTCTCCCTGGTCGCCTCGTTCACAGCAGTGCTGCCCGCCTCGGCGACAGCGGCGTTGCCTGCGGGGATGTCCCGCTTCGTCGTGGCGGTCGGTGGACTCAGCACGGGCTCGACGTCGAACTGGGTGCGCCTGGCGAACTACTCGCTCACAGCGTCCGGTTCGGTGACGGAGTCGCACTTCCACTGGAGCCAGAAGAACCGCGTCAAGCGCAGCTACACCGGGGTGACCGGCAAGGACTGCGTCGCGCGCGCCTGCCAGGTGCAGACCGCCAACGGGTTCCAGGCCGGGTCGCCGCCGCAGAAGCTCAGCGGCAAGTACACGGTGAACGGCTCGGTGCTGCGGATCACCTGGGCCACGGCGGGATGGGAGGAGTGGACGATCAGCCAGCCGATCCCGGGCAAGCTGGCCAAGCTGGTGTTCCGCGGCAGCTCGTTCAAGGCCACCCACGGCTACGGCTACGGCAGCAACGCGCGGTGGGACCAGCGCGCGTCCATGGCGAAGATCGCCGCGGCCGACCACAGCGCATTCGAGCACCAGTACCACTTGTGGAAGACGAACGCCGGAAAGCCTTACCTTGACGAGGGTTCCGGCAGCCCGTTCTGGATGCGTGACTGGAAGAAGTGCTCCAGCTCGCGGTGCCTCGGAGGCAAGACGCCCAGCACGCAGTACTACCTGTCGACGGCGAACGCCAGCGCGACCGACCGCAGGGACACCATCTGGCACTGGCGCACCGCACTCGCCGACGGCAGGGGAGAGCACTGCTACACCGGCAACTCCCACGTGAAGCCGATGATGCAGATCATCGACAGCGACGGGAACTTCCACGGCTGGGTCGCGGTGGAGGCGTCACTGAACCAAAGCTCGCCCTCGGAGGGCCGATCGGCCGACGACCTGGGCGTGTTCCGCATCAGCAGGTACTGAGGGGCTCGCTGTTCCGGCGGCGGTCCGTTGGTGTTCCCGTCGCAGGGACAGCGCGGCGGCGGGTGGCTCGGTGGGCCGATCACCGTGGCCACCCGCTCCGGCGCACCAGGTGGGTACGCGACCTCACGCGGCAAGATCGCAAGGCGCGTTCTGGACGCGATAAGGGCATGCCTCGTTTGGATCCCGATGGGACGTCGAGCATGGTTCTCGGGCGTGAATGATTTGTCGCGGCGGTTGGTGCCGATGAGTTGTGGTGTTGGCGGAGCCGTTGATTCCTGCCCGCAGGAGGGCGGTCGGGGCCGGGCCCCGTGCGGTGTCACCGCGATCATGCTCGTGCTGACCAGCGGGTGCGCCTGGCGGCATCTGCCGCCGTCGTTCGGGGTGGCGGTGCCCGCCGCGCATCGGTGGTTCACCACCTGGGCCCGGGCCGGGGTGTGGGCGAAGCTGCACCGGGCCGTGCTCGATGAGTTGGGTTCGCAGGGGCTGATCGACTGGTCGCTGGCGGTGCTGGACGCGGCGCGGGCGGCAAGGGGGGATCGCTGATCCGGTCCGAACCCGGTGGACCGGGGCACGCCCTTCCTTCCCGCCCCGATGGCAGGGGTGTCCGCCGCCAGCCTCAACGACCACCCCGCGCCGGAAACCGAATGGGACGCCCTCTGAGCACCCACCCGACTTTGGCGATGTTTTCCCGTTCGCCAACAGCGAAAGAATTGGCGCTATTTCACCCTGTAGGGCCATAATCACTATTCTCGGCGAGATAGAATAGGAATATGACCCCCGACGAGACCCTCGACGCAATCGAGGACGCCTACCGCGCGGTGAATCACGCGCACGCGGTCCTGGCACGCCGTCTCGCCGATTTGGTGGTCAGCACGGATTTCGCCGAATACCCCTACCTCGGCGATGAGGTCGGCGCGTTGTTGTCGATTTCCTCGCGCAAGGCGAGCACGCTGATCAACCACGCCGAGAACCTCGCCTCCCGCCCGGCCGTCCTCGCCGCCCTGGAGGAGGGCCGGATCGACCAGGGCAAGGCCCTGCTGATCGTCGATCAACTGGAGCCGCTCACGGCTGTGCAGGCCGAGATCGTGGAAGCAGTACTGATCGAGTACGCCCGTACCCACCACTACAGCCGCATCCGCCAACACGCCCAACGCCTGATCGCCAAGCTCGACCCCGCAGCAGCGGCCCGGCGGCATGAGGAGAAGAAGCGGACCCGGCGGGTGGAGAAGCTCAACCTCGACGACGCGATGTGTGCGTTGCGGTTTCAGTTCACCGCCGTCCAGGGCGCCCTGGTGTGGGATCGGATCGACCGCATCGCCCGAGGCCTGGGCGATGATGAGCGGACCATGGACCAGCGGCGGGCCGATGTCGCCTTTGACCTGCTGATGGGCAAGGAGACCGGCGCACCCCAGGGCGAGGTGAAGGTCCTGGTCACCCTCCCTGCCGCGACGTTGATGGGGATGGACCAGGAGCCCGGGATGCTGGCCGGGTACGGGCCAATTCCCGCAGACGTGGCGAGGGACATCGCAGCGGGTGGCACGTGGAAGCGGATCCTGACCGACCCGGTGACTGGGGTGGCGGTGGACGTGGGCCGCACCAACTACCGCCCATCAGCGGCTCTCGCGGACCTGGTGCGAGCACGCGATGTCACCTGCGTAGCGATCGGCTGCCGCCAACCGGCCCACCGATGCGACCTCGACCATTGCGAACCCTTCGACGGCACCAACACCATCGCGGACGATCTCGGTGCGAAATGCCGCCGACATCACGTGATGAAACATCACACCCGGTGGAAACGAACCCAGCTTCCGGGCGGTATCCATATCTGGACCACGCCGATGGGACGAACGTATGTCCGGGAACCCGAACCGATCGCGGATCCTGGTCCACCGTTTTAGACCCGACCCCGGCTAGCCCGCCACCGTATTAGGTGAGCGGGCTAGCGGTAGTGGGTGGTCAAGGAAATGCGCGCCCGAGTTCGGGAGAATTATCCGGAGGCAACCCGACGGAGTCGGGGCGGCAGAACGGCCCTTAAACCACGCCAGCCAACAAGAGCGCACGCGGTTCTCCTGCGCCCCAACGGCCCACTGCGGCCGAAGGCGAGAAGTGATCGCGCTCGCCGGTGACCAGATCAACGCCTTGCGTGTGGAGCTTGGTGAACCCCGCCAGCGTCGACGGCGTGAGCAGGGGACCGCGGCCATCGACCCCGGAGACCGGCGCGGCGTACGTCGTCGCCACACCCCGAGCGCTACCAACGCTTCCAGCGGACGCACCCCGCCAGCCTCGACGGCGTGAGCAGGGGACCGGCTCTACAAGAACCCGCCCAGACCCCCGGCCAACTGGTCGAAGCCCTGCTCAGCGGCGGCTCGGGCCGCCGGGTAGGCGTCGTCCGCGCTCGTGCCGCCCGCGATGCGCCAGTAGTTGTCCTCCGACAGCGCCCACTGAACCGACATGATCTGCGCCGCCGCGAGACGGGCCGTGAGCTGGGGCAGGTTCTCCTTGTCCCGCAACGCTTCTTCCAGCGCCTGCTTTCCGTTCTCCCGGTAGCGGAGCAGGCTCGCGGCCAGGGTCGGCGTGTCCATGATCAGCCGGTAGAGCGCCAGGACCTCCGGCGCGTCGTTCAGGCCGGTGATCGGGTCCCGCCGCTCCAGTCCGTCCAGGAAATGCGCGCGCAGCGTCGCCAGCGGCGCGCCGGGGCGCTCGCGCAGCACCCGTCCGCTCTCCGTCTCGTGGTCGGCAATGCGGTGCAGCACCAGGTCTTCCTTGGCCGGGAAGTAGGCGAACAGGGTGCGGCGGGAGACCTCCGCCGCCGCCGCGATCTGGGTGATCGACACCTGGTCGAAGCCGTTGTCGAAGAACAGCGAGATGGCCGCGTTCGAGATCGCCTCGCGCGTGCGCTGCTTCTTCCGCTCCCGCAGCCCGATCCGCTCGTCCACGGAACCAGGCTAGCGCTCCGCTGCACCCGGAGCTATATTGCACTCAGTCTACTTTTGCACTGAGGAGAGATTGTGGACGTCATCGTGGTCGGAGCTGGGCCAACCGGGCTGACACTGGCCCACGAGCTCGCGCTGGGCGGGGCGCGGGCCGTTGTCGTGGAGAAGCTGACCGAGCGGGTCGAGCAGACCAAGGGCGGTGCCCTCCAGCCGCGCACGGCGGAGCTGCTGGACGCGCGCGGCCTGCTCGACGCCATCAAGGAGCGCGCGCTGCCCCGCTCGGAGTCCGGCGGGCACTTCGGCGGGCTGCCGGTTGCGTTGGACTGCACGCCTTGGCGCACGAGGTGCCCCCATCCGATCGCCATTCCACAGTGGAGGGTCGAGGAGGTGCTGGAGGCGGCGGCGACCGAGCGCGGCGTGCGAGTGCTGCGCGATCACCCGGTCACCGCGGTCGAGGCCGACGACGCGGGGGTGACCGTCACCGCCGGCGGTACTCGGCTGCGCGCCCAGTACGTCGTCGCCTGCGACGGCGCGCACAGCACCGTGCGCAAGCTGTTCGACCTGCCGTTCCCCGGGCGGTCCGGCAGCTACCGCGCCGTGCTGGCCGATGTCCGGCTGTCCGCCGTCTCCGACCTGGTGCCCACCTCCGCCGGGCACTTCAGCACGCTGACCCGGGAGGTCGAGAACTACTGGGGGATGCTGGTGCCGGTCGGCGGCGACAAGTACCGGTTCACCTTCGGCAAGCTCGACGAGGAGGAGACCCCGGCGTCGGAGGAGGCCGTGCGGCAGGCGCTCACCGCGATCTACGGGGAGCCGACCACGCTCGCGGAGGTCCTGACGTGCAGCCGCTTCAGCGACGCGACCCGCCAGCTGGAGCAGTACCGGCACGGGCGCGTGCTGTTCGCGGGCGACGCCGCGCACATCCACTCGCCGCTGGGCGGCCAGGGGTTGAACCTCGGCGTGCAGGACGCGATCAACCTCGGGTGGAAGCTCGCCGCGACCATCGCCGGGTGGGCGCCTGAGGGCCTCCTCGACAGCTACCACGCCGAGCGGCACCCGGAGGCCGCGCGCGTGCTGCACCACACGTCGGCGCAACGGGTTCTGGCCAACCCGAAGCCGACCGAGGACGTGCTCGCACTCCGCGAGATCTTCACCGACCTGATGCGGTTGCCCGACACCAACCGCTACCTCGCGGGCATGATGTCCGGATTGGACGCTGAGGGCAGGGTGCCCGACCTCGACCTGGTCACCGACGACGGCCCCACGCGGTTGGCGGAGCTGCTGCGCTCCGGTCGCGGTGTGCTGCTCGACCTGACCGGCTCCGTGGAGCTGCCCGAAGAGTGGTCGGGCCGGGTGGACCTGGTGCGCGCCAAGGCCGATGAGGACCTCGGCGCGATGCTGGTCCGGCCGGACGCCACGGTGTGCTGGCGCGGAGAGGGCCCGCTGGAGGACGCTCTCCGCGCCACTTTCGGCTAACCCGCCAGGTACACCTCTCGGTCGAAGGGGTTGTGGTCGGTGCGCGGGCGGTTCGGCGGCTCTCCGGAGACGGGGCGGTGACCGCCGAACCGCGAGGTCACTACCCCGGCTCCGGCCGTGAGCCCTGGCAGCACGCGCTGGAGCTCCTGGAGCCTTGCCGACGGGATGACGGCCTCGACCGAGGCGGAACCGTTGCGCACCAACGGTGTCTCTGGAACACCGTCATGTCGGACGATCGCGGAGAGCACCTGGCTGAGCGTGTCCTCCGGCACCTCCAGCTCCACGTCGTCCAGCGGCTCGCACACCACGGTTCCCGCTCGCCGCAAGGTTTCCGCGACCACGAGCGGGGTGAGGCCACGGAAGTCGGCCGCCGTGCTGATCGGGCTGCAGTAGCCGGTGTGGGTGAGGGTGACCACGCAGTCCACCACCTGCCAGCCGTGGATGCCCTCGCGGAGCGTGGCGCGGGTGGAGTCCTCGATCGCGGTGATGAACGCGGCTGGCAGCGAACCGCGCTCCGCCTCCAGCTGGAACCGCACACCGGAGTCCAGCGGACCGGGTTCGACCCGCAGGCCGATGGTCGCCCAGAACAGCACCGGGCTGGTGTCGCCGATCGTCTCGACGGCGGAGCCAGTGCCCGCCGGTCGTTCCACGCAGACCACGCGCGGTGCCGAGAACTCCGCCACTACGCCGAACTCCTCGGCCAGGCGCGCCGCGATCACCTCGCGCTGCACCTCGCCGTACAGCGAGACGACCAGGCTGCCCGGGCTCGGCCCGCGACGCACGTCGATGAGCGGGTCCTGGTCGGCGAGCTGCGTGAGGCCGGTGAAGAGAGCGGGCGCCTCGGCCGCCGACCGCGGTGTCACAACGGTTTCCAGCGTCGGAGGGCGGAACCGGGCCAACGTGGGAGCTGCTGCGGTCGAACCGAGCCGGTCGCCGACGCGAAGGCTGGGCAAGCCGGTGACGCGCGCGATGCCGCCGGCACTCACGCGTGCGGGATTGCCTTCTGCGTCAAGGACTCCGGTGGTGATACCGGAGTCCGTGATCACCGATCCCGAGGAGTCGCGGCGAGCGAAGGTGACTCGGTCGCGCGCGGCGAGCGCGCCGGAGAACAGGCGTGCCAGGGCGAACCGCCGACCGGCGCGGTCTCGTTCCACTGCGAAGACCACGCCGTCCAGGGGACCGGCCCCGGTCGGCTCCGTGGACGGGAGGAGGTCGGTGATTCCCTTGCGCAGATCGGAGATTCCCGTACCTGTGATGGCCGAGCCGAAGAACACCGGGTGGACGGCTCCGGCCTTGGACAGCCGCACCAGCTCTTCGCGCAGCACCACCGGGTCGATTCCGTCCACATAGGACCGGAGTGCGGCGTCGCTGTGCTCGGCGAGCACCTCGGCCAGCTCCAGGCCGGGGGAGAGGGCCATCACGTCCGCCGACTTGGTCCCGATGTCGGTGGGGCGGTTCATCGCGACCGCCGACGGACTGAGCAGGCGGCGGATGTCCGCCATGAGGGAGGTGTGGCGGGCGCCCACGCGGTCGATCTTGTTGACGAACAAGATCGTCGGCACGCCCATGGCGCGCAGGGTGCGCATCAGCACGCGCGTGTGCGCCTGCACGCCCTCTACCGCCGACAGCACCAGGATCGCGCCGTCGAGCACGCCGAGCGCGCGTTCGACCTCGGCGACGAAGTCGGTGTGGCCAGGTGTGTCGATGAGATGGATGCGGTGGCCCGTCACGGTGAACGCGGCGACCGCGGAGCGGATCGTGATGCCCCTGCGGCGTTCCAGGTCCATGCCGTCCGTGGTGGTGCTGCCGTCGTCGACGGAGCCTAGGCGGCGGATGGCGCCGGAGTCGAACAGGAGGCGTTCGGTGAGGCTGGTCTTACCGGCGTCGACGTGCGCGACGATGCCAAGGTTGAGCATCCGCATGCGGGATGAGGTCCTTACGTGCGAGTGGGCGACAGAGGATGGGGCCTGTCGTCACTCGGCGCATGGAGTCCTCCCGGTAGTTGGATGCGTGCCGCGCGGGAACGTAGCAGCCGCGTCGTCGCGACGCATCCGAATTTCCCTGTGGCAGGCTGGCTCACATGCGTGAGCCGCTTGTCATCGCCGTTGCCCAGCCCCAGTGCGTGTCCTTCGACGTCGATGCGAACGCGATGACGCATGCCGAGACGGTTCGTGCCGCCGATGCGCGCGTGGTCGTCTTCCCCGAGCTTTCCCTGACCGGCTACGAGCTGGACGCATCGGTCATCTCAGTCGAAGACCCGCGCCTCACACCGATCGTCGCGGCCTGCGCCGAAACGGGCTCCGTGGCACTGGCGGGCGCTCCGGTCCAGGGGGAGCACATCGCGATGCTCGCCATCGACGCAGACGGGGTTTCCGTTGCCTACAACAAGATGTGGCTCGTCGAGGAGGAGGCCAAGAGGTTCGTCCCCGGTGACGCGCCCGCTGTGTTCGAAGTGGACGGTTGGCGGCTCGGATTGGCCATCTGCAAGGACACCGGTGTTCTCCAGCATGCGGCCGACACCGCCTCGCTGGGTATGGACGTCTACGTCGCGGGCGTGCTGGAGTCGGGGGAAACGCCGACGCAGCACGCCGAGCGAGCGCGTCGGGTCGCGTTGACGCACGGAGTCCGGGTCGCGATCGCCAGCTTCGCGGGGCCGACGGGCGGTGGGTACGACCACGTCGCGGCGCGGTCGGGTATCTGGGACGCCGACGGCAGCGTGATCGCCGAGGTAGGCACCGAGATCGGCGCGATCGCGCGAGCGACGCTCAGCTAGACCGGGGCAGCAGAGGTTCCAGCAGTCGGTGCGGACCGGCCGCGAGTGCCTTGGTGACCGGGTCGTCGCGGCGGCTCGACGTCACCTCCGGTGCGAGAACGGTCTCCACCTCGGCCGGTGGGATCTCGCCACCGCAGGCCGGGCAGTGCCCGGAGGGGTCGATCCGGGTGCCGCACTCCGTGTGCCGGAAGAGCCGCCTGGGGCTCACGCCCGCCATGTTCCGCTCGCCCCAGCGGGCGATCCGGTGCAACACCGGCCACAGCTCCTCGCCGCGCTCGGTGAGCACGTACTCGTCGCGTGGCGGTGATTCCTGGTATCGCTGCTTCTCCAGCACTCCGGCGTCGACGAGGGCCTGGAGGCGGTCGGCCAGCACGGCCCTGGGCACGTCGAGATGGGCGAGGAAGTCGCTGTAGCGGCGCACCCCGTAGAAGGCGTCCCGCACGACCAGCAGCGTCCACCGCTCCCCGAGCAGCCCCAGTGCCGCGGCCAGCGCGCACTCCTGCCCGTCGTAGTTCTTGCCGAGTGCCATGGGACACAGTGTACTCCCAGTCAGTTCAGTGAACGAACTTACATGCTAGGTTCGTTCACCGAACCGAGGAGGCGGCATGCTGACAGTGCCCGGACAGCGCAGCGCGGTCCTACCGGTGGCCAGTGCCGCCACCCTGCTGGTGCTGATGAACTTCACCGCGCCGATGACCGTGCTCGGGCAGATCGCCGGGCCGCTCGGGGCGAGCGCGACCGAACAGACCTGGCTGCTCAGCGGCATCAGCGTCGGGTTGGCCGCGCTGCTGCTCGCCGCGGGCAGCCTGGCCGACAACCACGGCCGCAGGCTGGTGTTCGTCGTGGGTGCCGCCGGGTTGGCCGCCTCGTCGGTGCTGAGCGCGGTGGCGTGGGACCCGCTGGCGTTCACCGTCGGCCGGGTCGCGCAGGGCGCCGCGAGCGCCGCGCTGCTCGCGACCAGCCTCGGCTTGATCGGCCACGCCTTCCCGCCCGGACCGGAGCGGGCGCGGGCTGCCGGGCTGTGGGGAGCGATGCTGGGCGGTGGGATCACGCTCGGCCCGATCGTCGCGGGCGCGCTCACCGACCTGACGCACTGGAGCGTCGTCTACTGGCTGTTCGCGCTCTCCGCCGCGGTACTCGCCGTCCTTGCCCGGCTCACTCTGCCGGAGTCGAAGTCACTTGCGCCGCAACGGCTCGACGTGCTCGGGCTGATCACCCTCGGGCCAGGGCTGGCGTTCCTCGTCGCCGCGGTGACCGGGACGAGAGAGGGCTGGGCGCGACCGGGGGTGCTCGTCCCGCTGGCGCTGGCCGTGGTCCTGCTCGGTGCCTTCGTGCGGGTCGAGTCACGCGCACGGGCGCCCATGCTGGACCTGGCGCTGTTCCGCAGACCCGCGTTCCTGCTGGCGGTCGGCGGCGCGCTGTTCATCGGGCTCGCGGTCATCGGGTTGATGAGCTACCTGCCGACGATGGTGCGGAACGCGACCGGCCTGTCGTCCTTGGCCGTCGCCGGGGTGTTCAGCCTGTGGTCCGGAACCTCGTTCCTGGCTTCACTGCACGCGAAACGGCTCGCCGGCCGGTTCACGGACCGGCACCAAGTCGTCGCGAGCCTGCTGGTCATCGCGGTCGCGCAGGTGGCGCTGCTCGGTGCGGTCGACCGGCACGACTGGGTGCGGCTCGTGGTGGCGCTGCCGGTGGCGGGCGTGGCGACCGGGCTGCTCAACGCGACCCTGGCCCGGCTGGCGATCGGCAGCGTTCCCGCTGACCGGTCGGCGATGGGGTCGGGCGCGAACAACACGGTGCGCTACCTCGGCTCCGCCCTCGGTACCGCGATGGTCGTCGCGGCGGGCGGCGGCAACGGCGCGATCCTGATGAGCGCGGGCATGGCCCTGGTCGGTGCGATCCTGGCGGTGCTGACTTGAGCTGGAGCGCGCTCCAAGTCCTAGCGTCGACGCCATGACCACTCCCCAGCACAAGATCGGGTCCGGCTTCGACGCCCGGAGCACCGCCGCCGACGTCCTGGACGGCATCGACCTCACCGGCAAGCTCGCGGTCGTCACCGGCGGCTACTCCGGAATCGGCCTGGAGACCACCAGGGTCCTGGCCGAGGCGGGCGCGCACGTCGTGGTCCCCGCGCGCAGGCCCGCCACTGCGGTGGAAGCCCTGGAAGGCATCGAGGGGGTCGAGACCGACGAGCTCGACCTCGGCGACCTCGACAGCGTCCGTGGCTTCGCCGAGCGGTTCCTGTCCTCGGGTCGCGGTATCGACATCCTGATCAACAGCGCCGGGATCATGGCGTGCCCGGAGACTCGCGTCGGCCCGGGCTGGGAGGCGCAGTTCGCGACCAACCACCTCGGTCACTACGCGCTGGTCAACCGGCTGTGGCCCGTGTTCGCCGAGGGCGCCCGGATCGTGTCCGTGTCCTCGCGCGGCCACCACTTCTCCGGAATCCGGTGGGATGACGTGCAGTTCGAGCGCGGCTACGACAAGTGGGCCGCCTACGGTCAGGCCAAGACCGCGAACGTGCTGTTCGCGCTGCACCTCGACGGCCTCGCCAAGGAGCACGGCGTGCGGGCGTTCTCGTTGCACCCCGGCCGGATCCAGACCAACCTCGGGCGGCACCTGGAGCTCCAGGAGCTGATCGACATGGGCATGTTCGACCAGGACGGCAACGTCATCGGCGAGGTCAAGACCATCGAACAGGGCGCGGCCACCCAGGTGTGGGCGGCGACCTCGCCCCAGCTCGACGGGAAGGGCGGCGTCTACTGCGAGGACTGCGACATCGCCGAGCCCGCGCCCGCGGACGGCGAGCGCGTCGGCGTCCGCGACTACGCCGCCGACCCCGAGCAAGCCGCGCGGCTGTGGGCGCTGTCCGCCGAGCTGACCGGTGTGGACGCTTTCGCACCGAGGTAGACCTCGGCCAAGGAGCCGGGCCGGGTCCTGATGCGCGACCCGGCCTGCCTATGGCTGTCCTCTTAGGACTCCCGGACGGCCTTCATGAAGTCGCGGATGAGGCCGTGGTCCTTGGTCCCGCGCGTCACCTCGACGCCGCTGGAGACGTCCACGCCCCACGGCTGAACCGACGCGACCGCCTCCGCCACGTTGTCCGGACCCAGGCCACCGGCGAGCATCCACCGGCCGGACTGCCCGCGAAGCCCCGACCACGCCCACTGCTCACCCGACCCGGCCCGTGGCGAGTCCAGGATCAGCATGTCCTCGCCGTGCGAACCCACGGTCACCCGCTCCTCGCCGGTGACCGACGTGGCTCGGACCAGGGTGACACCGAGATCGGTCAGCTCCGCGAAGTTCTCTGCGGTGTAAGCGTTTCCGTGCAGCTGCACAGCTCCGAGACCGGTCGCCGCGACGACGTCGCGCACCTCGGCGGTGGTCTGCCCGAGGAACACGCCGACGGTCAGCACGTTCTCCGACGCCACCGGAACCAGCCGCGCGACGTCATCGACGCTGATCTGCCGGGGACTCGCGGCCAGCACGAACCCCACGGCGTCGGCGCCCTCGGCGACCGCGCACTCGACATCGGCCACGGTACGCAGGCCGCAGATCTTCACGAACATGCCGCACAGTCTGCCCTCTTTCGCGGCCGGGTGAAATGAAGTTGCCGCCCCCGGGGCGCCTACCGAAGATGAACCCGTTGTCCGGCAACGAAATCCCGTGTCCGTCTCGGAAGGAGTGTGTTCCGTCATGCGTGTCCTCGTCCTCAACGCCAGCTACGAGCCGTTGCACACGGTGTCGGTTCCGCACGCGATCCGCATGCTCCTGCGCCACGTCGCGGAGATCCACGAGTCGGAGTCCGAGGTGACCTACGGCCTGTTCCCGAGGCCGCGCTCGGTCCGCCTGCTGCGCTACGTCGTGATGAAGTGGCGGTACTCCCAAGCGCCACGCTGGTCCCGTCGTGGCGTTCTCAAGCGCGACAACCACATCTGCGCCTACTGCGGCCGCACGGCGACCACCGTCGACCACATCACGCCGATCAGCCGCGGCGGTGCCAAGACCGCGTGGCTGAACACCGTCGCCGCGTGCGGCGGGACCTCGCGCAGCTGCAACGCTCGCAAGGCCGACCGGCTGCCCGAGGAGGCCGGTATGCGGTTGCGCTTCGCCCCACGCGTGCCGACGTGGGACGAGCTGTCACCGCTTGTGGTGCTCTAGCAGCCGCGCCAGCATCCGCGTGAGCTGGTCGCGTTCGTCCTCGGAGAGCGGGGCGAGCAGCTCGTCCTGCGTCTTGGCGAGCTGCTTGTCCAGCTTCTTCAGCTGCCGCCGCCCGGGTGCGGTGATCGTGACGATGTTGCGCCGCCGGTCGTCCGGGTCGGGGGAGCGCTCGATCAGCCCCTGCCCGGCCAGCTCGTTGAGCGCGGCCACCACGTCGCTGAGGTGGATGCCCGCGCGCCTGCCCAGTGCGGCCTGGCTGGCGGGCCCGAACTCCTCCAACGCCACCAGCAGCCGGTAGTGGTACCCGCTCGCGCCCAACGTCGCCAGGCCGTCGATCACCAGGCGGTGGGTGTGCGCGGCTGTCTGGGTCAGCAGCCAGCTCGGCAGCGCGGCCAGCCGGGCGGGGGTCTCCTCCATGTCGCGGATCCTAGCCGTTGACTCCTATCGTTAGTGCGACTAACGTTAGTCGCACTAACGAACTGGGAGGTTCACGTGCCGACGACCGACGTGCTCGACTCGACCATGTACTACGAGGACCAGGGCAGCGGGACGCCCTTCGTCTTCCTGCACGGCAACCCCGCGTCCTCGCACCTGTGGCGCAAGGTGTTACCCCTTGTCGGGGGCAGAAGGCTGGCTCCGGACCTGATCGGCATGGGCCGCTCCGGCAAGCCGGACATCGCGTACCGGTTCGACGACCACGCCCGCTACCTCGCCGCGTGGCTGGACGCGCTCGGCCTGGAGGACGTGGTGTTCGTCGGCATCGACTGGGGCGGTGCGCTCGCCTTCGACTGGGCCGCGCGCAACCCCGGCCGAGTGCGCGGGGTGGCCTTCATGGAGACGATCGTCAAACCCATGAGCCGTGCGGAGTTCCCCGAAGCCGCCTGGCCCCGCTTCGAGGCGTTCCGCACGCCCGGAGTGGGCGAGGAGCTCGTGCTGGACCGCAACGTCTTCCTGGAGCAAGCGCTCGCCCAGACCGTGCTGAACGGGCTCAGCGACGAGGACGCGCGGGTCTACCGCGCGCCGTACCCCACTCGCGAGAGCCGCCGTCCACTGCTGGAGTGGCCGCGCGCGATGCCGCTCGAAGGCTCTCCTGAGGACGTGGTCGCCCGCATCGAGGACTACGACAAGTGGCTGGTGGCCAGCCCGGACGTGCCGAAGCTGTTGCTGACCTTCGACACCTCGCCGACCCTGATGGTGCGCGAGGTGCTGACGAAGTGGTGCGTGGACAACATCGCCGCGCTGGAGACGGAGCACTGCGGCCCGGCGGGTCACATGGCTCCCGAGGACCGGCCCGAAGCCATCGCCGCCGCGCTCACCGCGTGGTCTGCCCGGCGCCACCTCGTCAGCAACGGCTAGGGTCAGACCTGGGTATGACGGAGCTGAGTCCGATGCGCCCGGCCCGCCCTTCTCCGACACTCAAGCGATGCGTTGGATCCTCACAGCTGTCCTGTTGCTGCTCGCGGCGTCGCCCGCGACAGCGGCAGAGCCCGGTGCCCTCACCGCGGCCGCCATCGACGCCCTCGTCGTCAAGCACCGGGAGGCCACCGGCTTACCGGGTGTCGCGGTCGTGGTGACCAAGGGGACGGAGGTCGTGCACGCCGCCGGGTACGGCCACTCCCCGGACGGGCGGCCCATCACGGACCGCACTCCGATGGCCGTCGCCTCGGTGAGCAAGTCGTTCACCGCGCTGGCCGTCGTGCAGCTCGCCGAGGCGGGGTGGGTCCGGCTCGACGCTCCGGTCAGGGAGTTCCTGCCGGAGTTCACGATGGCCGACCCGCGCTCCGCCGGCATCACCGTGCGGCAGCTGCTGAACCAGACCTCGGGCATGTCCGACAGCACCTACGCCGCGACAAGCGGGCCACAGGCCGCGACACTGGGCGAGGCGGTGGCGATGCTGAAACCGGCGACGCTCGCCGCCGCGCCCGGGACCGCGTGGAGCTACCACAACCCCAACTACGTCGTGGCCGCCCGCCTGGTCGAAGTCGTCAGCGGGAAGCCGTTCGCGACCTACCTTCGCGACCACGTGTTCGCACCGCTGCGCATGAACGACAGCACCACCGCCGACACCGACCGTGACCTGCCACCGTCCGCGCGCGGTCACCTGATGCCCCTGGGGTTTCCGCTCGCGGTGCCCGAGCCCACCTCGTTCGGCAACGGCTCCGGCGGCGTGCTCAGCACCGCGCGGGACATGGCCGCCTGGCTGATCGCGCAGAACTACGGCGGGGGAGCGGTCGTGTCTCCCGCCGGTCTTGCCGAACTGCGCACGCCGACGCCGGTGTCGGGCTCGTACGCGCTCGGCTGGTCGTTGGACACCACCGCGAGCGGATCACCGGTCATCGAGCACGCGGGCGACCTGTTCACGTCGACCGCCTACCAGGCCGTGCTCCCGAGCTCCGGCTACGGCATCGCCGTCATGGCCAACACCGGCACCGTGTACGGCGACGCGTCGACCCTCGCTCGCACGGTGATCGCCGCCGCCGAAGGGCAGGCCACACCGGGGGAGCCGAGTCGCACCGGCCTCGTCGTCACTGACGCGGTGATGCTCGCCCTGGCCGTTTTCGTGGTGGCGTTCTCCGCTCGCGGAGTCCGGCGGGCGGTGCGCAGCCCCGTGCGTCGCGGACCCTGGCGCACGGGACTGTCACTGGCCGTTCTCGTCGCTCCGCTCATGCTGTGCCTCACCGCGCACCACGTGGTGAGCTACCTCTACCGCGGTCGCGACGTGGGGTGGACGCACCTGTTCTACTTCTATCCGGTGTTCATGGTTCTGTTGTGCGCCATGGCAATCGGCGGAGTCACCGTGGCGCTGGCCCGCCTGGTGTTCCGGGAGAGGAGTACCGCTCCGGGACAGGGACTGGAGATCAGTCGAACGGCGGCGTGATCGTGATGTGGTCATCCACCGGAGGCGGGGTGTGGTCGTCCATCGGGGCGCCGTGCACCGGCGGGAGGTCGGGGGTCCCGTCCTGTTGCGGCAAGTCGTCCGCCATCTCGATGAGCATGGTGAACAGCGTCTCGCCGGTCAGGATCAGCTCCGTGTCCGCGCCCGGGTTGAGGCACAGGGCGTGGTCGGGGTCCGGCCAGTTCGCCAGCAACGCCAGGAACGGCACCGTCACCAGGTGCTCCGGCGCGTCGGCCACCGTGCGGTCCAGCATCTCCTGCGAGGTGAACGCCGGGATCGCCGGACCGAGCTCCAGCCACGGGAAGCCCGGCTCGTGGATGGCCTCCGGGTCCGCGACCGGCGCGCTGGTCGGCACCACCAGCTCCGCCTCCAGCACCGAGGTGAGGAACGCCTCGCCGTCGGCATCGGCCATCGCCGCCGCCAGGTTGACCTCCAGCTCGTTGGCGGGCGGGCCGGGGCGGGGCGCGGCGGTCGCGGCCAGGCCGAGCCCGGTCAGGCAGGCGACGCGCACCTGCTTGCGGATCTCCTCCTGCACGCTCTCGGCCACGGCCTCGGCGGAGACCAGCGACTCCTGGCCGGTGCGCAGCTGCTCCAGCGCTCCGAACGGCATCACCGAGCCGATCGGCAGCCCGGGGTTGAGCGCCAGGTGGAAGTCCGGGCTCGGCCAGCGCTTGGCCAGCGACGGGTAGTCGGTCTGGATGTGACCGCGGGTGTAGCTGCCGAGCAGCAGCTCCATCGCCTCGGTCGAGGTGAAGACCAGCACGTGCGGCTGGTCCAGCGGCAGCTGGGTGTTCAGCTCACGCCAGCGCTCGCTGCCCCGCTCCGGCAGCACCGGCAGGAACAGCGGCGCGGACATCACCGTGTTCGCGTAGCGCTTGCCGTCCCCTTCCTCCAGCGCCGCCGCCATGTTCTGCTCGACCTGGTTGGCCGGGGCCCATCCGGACTCCACGCGGGACCACCTCTCTGCGGTAATTTGTCCGGAAGGCTAGTGCCCCACTCCGACGGACCCCGCCAAGGACCCATGACTCGCACACTTCTCGTCGCACCCGGGCAGCGGGGCGCGCTACCGACCATCCGTGACGCCATCGACACCGCCGATGGTGACGCGGTGATCTCCATCGCGCCCGGTGAGTACGCCGAGGAGCTGGTGCTCAACCGGCAGGACATCGTGCTGCGGGCGAAGGAAGCGGGCACGGTGACCCTGCTGCCGCCGTCCGGGGACCAGCCCACCATCACCTCGACCGAGGGCACGCTCGAACTGCACGGCATCGAGGTGAAGTGCGTCGACCACCCGGCGATCCGGGTCAAGGGCGGCAAGCTCAAGCTGACCGACGTCGTCGTCTCCTCCGGCTTCGCCGCCGTGATCATGGTCACCGACGGCGCCTCGATGGAGCTGCGCACCTCCAAGATCCTCGGTGGCCAGTACGGCCTCATCGTCGAGGACGCCGACGGCGTCGTGGACACCTGCGAGATCCGCGACATCGCCGACGACGCGGTGATCCTGCGGCTGGGCGCGCACGTGGCGCTGCGCAACCTGACCATCGCCGGCTGCGGCTTCCGCGGCGTGTACATGTACCAGGCGGGCAGCTCCAGCGTGGAGCGCTGCGACATCTCCCAGACCGGCGACGCCGGTATCGCGGTCGCCGACCAGACCTCGCCGAACATCGTCGAGTGCTGGGTGCACGACACCCAGGGCGTCGGCATCACCGTCGGCCGCGGCTGCGGCGGGGTGATCGAGGACTGCCGGGTGGAGAACACCGCCGAGCCGGGCATCCAGCTCGCCGACGGCGCGCGCACCGAGA
This sequence comes from Allokutzneria oryzae, assembly GCF_042429765.1. Taxonomy (NCBI): domain Bacteria; kingdom Bacillati; phylum Actinomycetota; class Actinomycetes; order Pseudonocardiales; family Pseudonocardiaceae; genus Allokutzneria; species Allokutzneria oryzae. The sequence continues at coordinate 225,282 of NZ_JBHLZU010000027.1, forward strand.
TCCGCAAGGGCGACTCCCCAGCGGGCAAGGCCCCGGTGGGCGCCACCGTCGCCCGCAGCAACCAGCAGGACCTGGCACAGGTCGACAAGCTGCTCGCCGACCTCGACGGCATGGTCGGCCTGGACAGCGTCAAGGACGAGGTCCGGGCGCTGATCGACGAGATCCAGGTCAACGAGTGGCGGCGCAGCGAGGGCCTGTCGGTGGACGCGGTCAGCAACCACCTGGTCTTCGCGGGCGCCCCGGGTACCGGCAAGACCACGGTCGCGCGCATCTACGGCGGCCTGCTCAAGGCGCTGGGCATCCTGCCGAACGGCAACTTCAAGGAGGTCTCGCGCCGGGACCTCGTCGGCCAGTACATCGGCCACACAGCCGAGAAGGCGGCCTCGGTCTTCGACGAGGCCCGCGGCGGCGTGCTGTTCATCGACGAGGCCTACACGCTGGCCCGCTCCAGCGGCAGCGGCGCCGACTTCGGCCAGGAGGCCATCGACACCCTGGTGAAGCTGATGGAGGACCACCGCGACGAGGTCGCCGTGATCGTCGCCGGCTACACCAAGGAGATGGCGGACTTCCTCGACACCAACCCCGGTCTGGCCTCGCGGTTCGCCAAGACGCTGACCTTCGAGAACTACAGCCCCGAGCAGCTGGTCAAGATCAGCCAGTTCGTCGCCAAGAGCGCCGACTACCAGCTGGGCTCCGACGTCGAGGTCGCGCTGCTGGAGTGGTTCAACCAGATCGAGCGCGACGCCAACTTCGGCAACGCCCGCGAGGCCCGCAAGCTGCTGGAGCGGATGCGCAAGTCCCAGTCCACCCGCCTGCGCGGCCTCGGAAGGCGCCCCACCCGCGACGACCTGCGCACCCTCTCCCTGGAGGACCTGCTGCACTCCATCAGCGGCAACGGCTGAGCCCTACGCGGCGGGGCCGTCGCTCTCGTCCACCAGCCCGTAGTAGCTCATGCTGGTGCGGCTGAGCAGGGCGTGCATGAACGCGGGCCCCTCGCTCGGCAGGACCCGCCGCGCCCGCTCGCGCCACAGCACGCCCTCGTCGTAGAACTGCTTGCCGACAACGCCCCACTCCGGGTCGACCACGGTGACGGTGACGCCCTTGTCCTCGCTCCAGCGGAACTCCGCGGCACGCTTCGGCTCTCCGGAGGCATAGGCGTACAGCGTGATCAGGGTCGGGGTCTTCTCGGTCATCGTGTGCTCTCCTCGCGATTTCGGGAAGGTCGGGCTCAGCCGATCGGCCGGCCCCACGCCTGGCCGGTGATCGTCCCGTACTGCTGGATCTCACGCAGCCGGGCGATCGCGTCCGCCACGACCTTGGGGTCGGTGATCCCCGCCGCGTGCAGCCGTGCGGCCAGCCGGTCCACGTTCACCGCGCGCACCGCGGCGAGCAGCTCCGGGCTGAGCTGTGCCGGGTTGCGCAGCTCGTCCAGGACGAACTGCGAGTGGATGATCGCGGTTCCGCGGGCGAGCTCGTCCGCCGTGGGGAACGAGGACCCGTTGTCGACGAGGACGAGACGGCTCTGCGCGTCGTCGACGTAGGTGCTCGGGCCGCGGTTGAGGTTACCGATGACGTAGTCGAACACCGCCACCCGCTGCCGGTCGTACATGGCGTAGTCGGCGAGGCGGACCGACCCGAGGCGCGCACCCGGCAGCAGTGGCTGCGCCGAGCCGCGGCCGAAGAACCCGTCCACCCATTCCGTGGCCACCGGAACGAGGTCGGCCCAGCCCAGCTCCTCGGCGACCCGGTAGGCCGCGATGTCGCGCACCGCCCGGCTGTCGCCCCACGAGACACCCTGCTGCGATTCCAGCGTCCGGTAGACCACGTGCTGGTCCCTGGCCAGCGACGAGACGTAGGTGCCACTGGGACCGTTCTGCAACCTCGCGGGCCTCACGGTGGCGACGGTGGCGATCCGGGCGCGCAGCTGGCGCTCGGCCGGACTGGTGCCGTCTCCGACGTTCGGCAACGGGCGAGCGGGCGGCGCGACCGGAGCCGTGCCGACCGGCCTCGGCTGCTGGGGCGGTGCCGCGGGGCGGGCCAGCCGCTGCTGGACCGCCGTCGAGATCTGACGCGCGTCCGCGGCGGTCCACACCGACGTTGGGCTGGGCCGGCCCGGGTACTCCCTGGTGAGGGCGGTGTAGGCGCCCTGCTGCCCGTGCTTGGCCACCATCTGCTGGTACACGGGGTCGGCCTCCATCGCCGCCGTGCCCATGCGCCGTCCGATCGCGGTCTGGTACTCGCCGCCGGAGTTCTCCGCCCACCCGAACACGCCGACACCGCGTTTCCTCGCGACGTCGGCGAGCACGAACTGCATCGCGGTCTCGGTGTGCGGCGCGCCCGTGACCAGGGCGCCGCCCCGCCGCACGATCAGCTCGGTCCCGGTGACCGAGACGGTCGAGGCCGCTCGGATGCCGCCTCCGTCGGAGGCGACCACGACGAAGTGGGCGTTCGGCAGGTCCTGGTGCAGTCCGGCGGCCAGCGGGTCAGCGGCGGCGGCCGCCGCGAGCCGCTGCTCCATCCAGCGCCAGGCGTCGGTGTTCCGCTCGACCACGTGCACCCGGCCGCCCTCGGCGAAGAACCGGTTGGTCTCCTTGCCGATCAGCTCGATCGCCGACGCGGGCACGGGCGCGTCGACGGCCCGCGCGCCCGGCGCCGGTGCCACCGGCGCGGTCGTCTCGGTGGCAGCGGTCGTCTCGGTGACAGGGGTCGTCTCGGCCGGTGGTGGCGTCGCGGTCGTGACGCGCTCGGCTTCCGGCTCCGCCCGCCAGTCGAGCGACGCCGCCACGTCCTCGGGGCTCGACGGCTGCGCGATCGCCAGTTCCGTGGACTCGCCGGTGATCTTGCCGTTGTCCTGGATCTCCCGGAGCCGGGCGATCGCGGCATCGATCTCGGCATGGCCCAGTCCGGTCAGCCGGAGCTGCTCGGCCAGCTCACCGGTGTCGACCGCGCGGACCGCCTCCAGCACCGACGCGTCGAGCTGCCTGCCCTGCCACTCGCCGATGAACTGCGCGTGGATGTAGGACGAGTGCTTCAACCGGGAGAAGGCCATCTCGTGGTCGACCAGCAGCAGCTGTCCGTCCGGGCCGGTCAGGTAGTTCTCCGGCCCCCGGTCCGCGTTCGCGATGACGTAGTCGACGACGGCCGCTCGCTGCCGGTCCAGCTCCCGGTAGCTCGACATGTCGCCGTGACCGGGGCCGGCGCCGGCGTGCCAGAGCTGCAGCGAACCGCGGCCCCCTGGGCCCTCCCACTCGATCGTGGGGGCCACCAAGTCGGTCCAGGTGAGCGCCTTGGTCAACTGGAACGTGGCGATCTCGCGCGCCGGTCCGGAGTCCGCCCACTGCCTTCCCTTGTCCTGCTGCTTGTAGACGGCCTGCACGTCGTGTTCGTCGATCCGGGCCAGCATCGGCTGGGTGGCGCCGACGCCGATTCGCCAGAGCTCCACGTCCTCCGAGGCCACGGAGAACCACGCCCGCAGGTCCTGCTCGGTGATCTCCCTGGTGACCTCCGCAGGTGCCTCGTCCTCGACCGGCTCGGTCGCCGCGGGGGCGGCGTCCGGGTTCTCCCCGGCGAGCGCGGCCTCCTCGGCGGCCTGCTGCTCCTGGAACCTCTTCACGCGCTGGTCCTCGAAGAACCCCTTCCACGCCTGGCCGGTGATCCTGCCGTTGTTCCGGATCTCCATCAGGCGCTTCACCGCCGCGTCCAGCGCTTCGTCGCCCATGCCGGTGCTACGCAGCCGCTCGACAAGCCGTCCGAGGTCAACCTGCCGCACGGCGCGCAGAGTCGCGGCGCTGAGGGGCTTGTTCCGCCGGTCCCACACGAAGGGGGAGTCGATGAACATCTCCTTCTCGACGACCCTGCCGTCGTTCGGGAAGGAGTTCCCGTGGTCGATCAGCACCAGACGGCCGTCCCGGGTCAGGTAGTTCCCCCCGTGGCGATCGGTGTTGCCGATCACGTAGTCGAACACCGCGGCGCGTTCGACGTCCTCGATGTCGTAGCCCGAGACGTCGTTGGCGTTGTCCGGGTTGATGATCGCCGGAGCGGCGTCGGGCACCCACCGCTGCACGGTGCCGCGTCCCTTCGGGCCGTTGCCCCATTCCGCGGTGGCGGGGACGAGGTCGGTCCAGCCGAGCTCCTCGACGACCTGGTAGGCGCCGACCTCCCGGACGCCCTTGTCGTCGGCCCAGTCGGTGTCCGGGTCGGCCGCCTTGTAGATCAGCCAGTCATCCCGCGAACCGAAGTCGATGATGCGTGGCGCGGACGTTCCCGTGCCGAGCAGCCAGTGGCTGTACTCCTCGGTGGACAGCCGGTGGCGCAGCTCGCGCTCGGCGTCACCGCGGCCGTACTGGTCGAGGCCGTCCGGACCGATGAACGGCTCGTCCGCGTCCTCCACCACGGGGCCCACGACCTTCTCCGTCGTGAGGGCGAGCGCCGCGGGGGACAGGTTCCTGGTCACGACCGAGTGGTCCAGGAAGTCGTTCGCCCAGAGCGTGAGCGCGGCGACAGCGGCGTCGGCCGCGTCGTCCAATCGCTGGCGCACGTCCCCGTCGGTGGCGTGCGGCAGCAGTGCGGCGACCACGTTGAGTTTGGCCAGCTGCCCCACGACCCGCCCGTTGAGCTCGTACTGGTCGTCGTGCGCCGGTTGGGCGTCGTAGAGCTCCACCAGTGCGTCGCCCAGTTGCTCGGCCACCGCCCAGGTCATCTGGGCCGCGTTGATCCGCCAGTGGAGCGCGATCGTCACCTCGGGGCGCCCCGAGGGACCCATCTCGATCGTGTGGTAGTCCCGGAACTTCGAGGAGTCGTGGACCACCCTGAGGATCAGGCTCTGCCCGAACTCGGCGGACGTGATGCCCGTCCACATCGCGCCAGGGGCGTGGTCGACCGAGACACCGGGGATCGCCGCCAGCCACGGGAGCATCGCCCCGTGCTCGTCGTGCCCGTGCTCGCCGTGGAACAGGAAGTCCTCGTGCTCGGCGTCCGGCCGGGTGACGGGTTCCCTGCCCGGGTCCGGTACCCGCTGGCCGATCTCGGGCAGGGGCATGGCCTCCGGCTGCGGCCGCTCCGGGTGCGGCCGGGCAACGGCGACCGCCGCCGCGTTCTCGGCGTGCTCCTCGAGCAGCTCGACGGAGGTGTTGCCGGGACGGACACCGGCGCGCAGTTGCGCGGCGTGGGCGAGTTCGTGGGCCAGGACTCCGACGAGGGTGTCCAAGTCCGCGAACGCCCCGGGGGCCAGCCAGATCTCTCGGCCGTTCCTCGGATCGCCCTCGGCGAAGACCGGGGTGACACCGAGGGCGTCGTTGTTCGCCATCCACCCGAGGTTGTCCGACCGCCGGACGAAGACGACGCGGTCCACCGCGGCGAGGTCGGCTTCCAGGCCCGCGAGCTTGGCGACCTGCACGAGCACCGCCCGCAGCGCCGCGTCCGAGGGCTGGCGGCCGTCGTCGACCGGCTCCACCGGCATACCGGGATCCCCGAACGAGGACTCGTCGCTGGCGTGGGACTCCTCCACCTCGCCGATCTGGCCGCCCCACGCCTCGCCAGTGATCATGCCGTGCTCGCGGATCTCGTTGAGCCGGCCCAGCGCGGCGAGGACCTCCAGCTCACCCATGCCGGTCGCACGGAGCCGCTCGGCCAGCCGGTCCACATCCACCGAGCTGACGGCGTCGAGCACATCGGCGTCGAGGGGCTCGCCCACCAGTTCGCCGACGAACACGTCGTCGATCTCGGTACCGCCGGGGAACCTCAGCATGTCGGCGACGCTCGGGAACGCGTAGCCGTGATCGATCAGGATGAGGCCGTTCTCACTGTCGGTGAGGTAGTTGGCGGGGTTCCGGTCGGTGTTCCCGATGACGTAGTCGAAGACCGCCGCCCGCGCCAGGTCGTACTCGGAGTAGCTGGAGTGCAACCGGAGGGAGGGCCGGGAGCCTTCGGCCCACAGCTGCGCCGACCCTCGCCCCGTCGGCCCGTCGGCCCATTCCGTCGTGGTGGGCACGAGGTCGGCCCAGCCGAGCTCCTCGGCCACCCGGGACGCCGCGATCTCCCGCACCTGGCCGCTGTTCACCCAGGTGCTGGAGCCGGAGAGCGGCTTGTACGCCACCTTGGTGCTGTCCGCGAGCGTGGCGACGGAGGGGGCGGTGCTCCCCCTCCCGATGGGCTTGATCTTCCGGTCCGCTTCCGAGCCCGCGGCCAGCCGGCTGCGCAGCTCGCGCTCCGCGGCGCTGGTGCCGTCCTCGGCGATGTCCGGCTCGGCGGGGGAGCCCTTCTCGATCTCCCCCTGCCACGCCTCGCCGGTGATCATGCCGTTGTCCTGGATCTCCCGCAGCCGCTCCACGGCGTCGGAGATCTCCCGCTGGTTCAGCCGGGACTTGCGCAGCACCGCGGTGAGCTGTTCCGGGGTGACCCGGCGGACGGCGTCCAGCACCGCTTCGCTGAGCTCGAGACCGATGTGCTCCACGACGAAGGGGGAGACGATCGTCGGCGTGGTGTCCCGCCACTGGTCCTCGGTGGGCAACGACAGGGTGTTGCCGATCAGCCGGAGCCCGTTGTCCTCAGTGGTGAGGTAGTTGTCCCTGCCACGGTCCATGCTCGCGAGGACGTAGTCCATGACGGCGGCCCGTTCGGTGTCCTCGCGCTCGTACCGGGTGATGTCGTCGTGACCGGGCCGGGCGCCCTCGACCCATGCCTGCACCGAGCCGCGCCCGTGCGGGCCCCGCACCCAGTCCGCGGTGGTCGGGACGAGGTCCTGCCAGCCGAACAGCTCGGCCGTCCGTGAGGCGGTCACCTCCCTGCGCGGCCCCGTGTCCTCCCAGTCCGGGTTGTCCGGGGCGGACAGCTCCGCCTCGTACACCGCACGCCCGTCGGGGAACTCGGCCAGGTAGAGGCCGTTGCCGCCCTCGCCGAGCTCGGTGATGTCGGCCCCGGCGACCCTGGCCAGCAGCTCCTGTTCGGCCGCACTGATCGGCGCGGCCTTGCCGACCACGTCGGAGCTGCTGATCCCGGGCTCGATCAGGCCGTCCCACCGCTCGCCGGTGATCATGCCGTTGTCCCTGACCTCGCGCAGCCGGTCCAGCGCGGCGTCGATCTCCGCGTCGTCCAGCCCTGCCGCGCGCAGCCGCGCGGCCAGCCGGTCGACGTCCACCGACGCGAGCGCCTCGACCACCGAGGCGTCCAGCGACTCGTTCAGCCACTCCACGACGAACGCCGATGCGATGCCCAGATCCGGGTTCTCCGTCAGCAGTTCCTGGGGCTGGAAGGTGAACCCGTGGTCGATCAGGACCAGCTTCCCGTTGACCGTGAGGTAGTTGTCGGTGTTGCGGTCGAGATTGCCGATGACGTAGTCGAACACCGCGGCCCGCTGCCGGTCGAGCTCGTCGTAGGCGGCGATGTCCCTGTGGCCGACATCGGCGCCGTGGACCCACCTCTGGACCGAGCCGCGTCCCTTCGGCCCGTCCGGCCACTCGGTGGTCGTGGGGACGAGATCGGCCCAGCCGAGCTCCTCCGCCATGCGGAACGCGGCGACCTCGCGCGCTTCGTCGCTGAAGGCCCACTCGAAGCGCTCGTCGAGCGCCTTGTAGACCGCGTCGGTGTCGTCGGGGAGGGTGACGAGATCGGCCTGGGAGCCGCCGAGCCCGAGCCGCCTGAGGTCCTCGAACCTCGCGAGCTCCGCCACCAGCTCGCGCTCGGCCGCGCTCGCGCCGGTCCGCTCGTCGACGTCGGTGTCGTTCGCGGTCAGCTCCGCCTGGAGCCGCTCCGCGGTCGCCATCTGTTCGACGAGCGTGTAAGTCAGCGTGTCCATGTCCGCGAACGCGTTGGGGGACAACAGGACGACCTTGCCGCCCTGATCGGCTGGTGTGGAACCGAGTGTCTGTTCCTCCGCCAGCCGGCCGACCGCAGGCGACTCGTTGAGGATGATGACGTTGTCGAGCGTGTTCAGCCACTCGGTCAGGCCCGCGCGTTCGGCGGCCTGGCGGACGGTCCGCATGGTCTGGGGCAGACCGCCTTCCGCCGCGGCCACGTCGGTGTCGCTGCTCGACTCGACCGCGCTGAGGAAGCTCGCACCGCGTTGGATGTCACCGTCCCAGGTCTCGCCGGTGATCTTGCCGTTGTTCTGGATCTCCTGGAGCCGGGCGAGCGCACGGGTGATCTCCGCGTCCTCGATGCCCGCCGCGCGCAGGCGCTCCGTCAGGAGGTTCACGTCGATGTTGGCGACCGCTTCGAGCACGCGCGCGTCGAGTTGCTCGTCGAGCACCCACAGCACGAACTCGGACTGCAGCGGCAACCGGTCGCTCAACTCGCCCATGCTCGCGTCGTAGAAGCTGGCCGCGTTGTCGATCAGGACCAGCTTCCCGTTCACCGTGAGGTAGTCACCGGTGTTGCGGTCGATGTTGCCGATGATGTAGTCGAACACCGCGGCCCGCTGCACGTCGAACGCGTCGTACCTGGTGATGTCGGGGTAAGGAGCCCGCGAATCCGCCACCCACAGCTGCGCCGAGCCGCGCCCGTCCGGCCCGTCGGCCCACTCCGTGGTGACCGGAACCAGGTCGGCCCACCCCAGCTCCTCGGCCAGCCGGTAGGCGGCGACCTCGCGTGCTGGCTGGCTGTCCGTCCAGTTGCCGTGCTCGTCCGACTTGTAGACGGCCTTGTCGTCGTTGTCCAGCCTGATGATGACGGCCCTGGAGCCCGTGTACTGGAAGGGCGGCGCGGTGACGTCGTCCAGCCGCGCGAGCAGCGCGCGCTCAGCGGGGCTGGAACCGTCCTCGGCGATGCCGTCCCCGCCGTGGAGCAGGAACTCGTCGTTCTCCCTGCCGGGCTCCAGGGGGCGTCGGCCCTCGGTGGACATCTCCACGGAGTCTGGCGTCGCACCGCGGGCGAGGGACGCGCCCTCCTCCGTGTTGTCGGGGCTGAGCCCTGCCTGGAGCCGCTTCGCGATCGCCAGCTGTTCGACGAGCGTGGAAGTCAGCGTGTCCATGTCCACGAACGCGTTGGGGGACAACAGGACGACCCTGCCGTCCTGATCGACTGGCGTGGAACCGAGCTTCTGTTCCCGCTCCAGCCGCGCGGTCATGAGCGTGTCATTGGCGATCACGACGTTGTCGAGCGTCTCCAGCGCGCTGGTGAGACCCGCGAGCTCGGCGGCTTCCCGCACCGTCTGCATCGTCTGCGGCAGGCCGGCCGCTGTCGCCGGGACGGAGTCGGCACCCACCTCGGCCGCGGGACGGCCATGGGTTCGCGTGCCGGCCTCGATGACGCCGCCCCAGGTCTCCCCGGTGATCTTCCGGTTGTCCCGGATCTCCTGGAGTCGGGCGACGGCGTCCGCGATCTCCGAGTCCTCGATGCCGAGCGCCCGCAGTCGCTGCGTCAACCGGTCCACGTTCACGTTGTCCACGGCCGCGAGCACTCGTGGGTCGAGAGTCTCGCCCCGCATCCGCAGCACGAACTCCGACTGCAGCGGCATCTCGTCGCCCGCGTCGCGCATGAGCTCGGTGAGGAAGCTGAGGCCGTGGTCGATCAGCACCAGCTTGCCGTTCGCCGTGAGGTAGTTGCTGGTGTTGCGGTCGAAGTTGCCGATGACGTAGTCGACGACCGCTGTCCGCTGCACGTCGTACATCCCGTACTCGGCGATGTCCTGGTGCGGGGCACGGGAGTCCGGCACCCACAGCTGAGCCGAACCGCGACCGTCCGGCCCGTCGGTCCACTCCGTGGTGACCGGCATCAGGTCGCTCCAGGAGAGTTCCTCGACCACCCGGAAGGCGGCGATCTCGCGCGCCTCCTGGCTGGCTGGCCAGTCGTCCTCCCCCTCCGCCTTGTAGACGACCTTGTCGTCACCGTCGAGCGGAGTGATCTTGGCCATAGAGCCGCCGTAGCGGTAAGGCGTGGCGGTGACGTCGTCCAGCCGCGCCCGCAGCGCGCGCTCGGCCGGGCTGGATCCGTCCTCGGCGATGCCGTCCCCGTCGTGGAGCAGGACTTCGTGGTCGACGGCTTCCGTCGCCTCCCGCGCCTCGTTCGGTGCCTCGGCGCCCCGGGCGGTCGCCGCTGCCTGGTCCTGTTCTGCGAGGCGGCCCAGCTGGTGCCTGACCTGGAGAGCGACCTGCTCGGCGTCCTCCGAAGTCCACACCGAGGTGTAGAGCGTCTCCCCGGGATACGTCTCCTGGAACTTGGTGAAAGCGTTCTCCACACCGTGTTCTGCCACCAGCTCCTGGTAGAGCCAGTCGAGTTCCAGCGCGTGCTCGTTGAGGCGACGGCCGAGCGCGTTGTGGTAGCCCTCGGCGGCGGGGTCCTCGACCGCGTCGAGCACGGCGAGCCCGTTCTGCATGGCGACCTCGGCGAGCATGAGCTGCGTCGCCGTCCTGGCGCCGGGCGCGCCCTCGAAGGGGGTTCCTCCGCGCGTCATCAGGCTGTCCTCGGTGACCGAGGCGGTGGTCGCCGCAAGGATCGTGCCGTCGGGGGCGTAGGCGACCACCGCGAGGTTCGCGTCGGCGTCGAACAGCGACTCGTCCGCCTGCCGCTGGAACCACTCCCACTGCGGTGTCCCGGGCTGTGCGACCAGCAGCTGCCCGCCCGCGCCGAAGAAGCGATGCGCGTCCTGCGCGATGAAGTCGATGGCCGCGAGCGGAACACCGTCCCCGACGTTCTCCGTGAGGGGTGCCACCTCCGGCCGCGCCGGTTCGACCGGCACGGCACCGTTGTGCCACGCGTCCTTCGGCCACTCGAAGTGCCCGTCCCACTTCTCGCCGGTGATCATTCCGCGCTGCTGGATCTCACCGAGCCGCGCCTGCGCGCCGGCGATCTGCTCCTCGCCGAAGCCCAGCTCGCGAAGGATCTCGCCGAGCCTGTCGACGCTCAGGGCCTGGACCTGGGCCATCACCCCGGCGCCGAGCGGCTCGTTGCGCTGCATCCGCACGAAGTCGGACAACAGCGGGCGCTCCGGCCCGGTCAGCTGGGCCATGGGCGGGAACGAGTAGCCGTGGTCGATCAGGATGAACCGGTTGTCGCCGATCGAGAGGTAGTTGGCGCCGCCCCGGTCCATGTTCGCCATGACGTAGTCGAGCACCGCGGCCCGCTGCACGTCGACGGCGTCGTAGCCCTGGGCGTTGCGGTTGCCCGCCCTGGTGTTCGGGACCCACACCTGGACCGAACCCCGGCCGTGCTCTCCTTCCCACCACGCGGTGACGGGAACGAGGTCCTGCCAGCCGAGGGCTTTCGCCAGCTCGGAGGCGCCGACCTCGCGCATCGGCCTGCCGTCGGGCACCCCCGGCATGCCGGGCAGCTCCTCTTCGGGCTTGTAGACACCGATGATGCCGTCGGCGTCGCTGACCACGTAGGCCCCGCTGCCGCCGATCTCCAGCCTCCGCACGCTCACGTTGCCCGACAGCCGCTCCAGCAGCTGTCGCTCGTGGTGCTCGCCGTGGAGCAGGAACTCCCGGTGTTCCGTACCCGGGACCGGCGGTTCCTGGCCGAGGGTGGGCATGGGCACCGGCTGGGGCGCGAAGCCGCGTGCTCTGCTGATGGCGGCGTGTGCCTCGGCGTGGGCGTGCCTTTCGAGCAGGTCGACGGAGGTGTTGGCGGGGGTGAGCCCGGCGCGCAGCTGCTTGGCGTGGGCGAGCTCGTGGGCCAGGACCTCGACCAGCGTGTCCATGTTCGCGAAGGCCGCGGGCGCCAGCCAGATCTCGTCACCGCCCCTGCGCGGCGTGCCGTCCTCGCCGGTCACCACGACCGGGGTCGCACCAAGGGCGTTCTCCTCCTCGAACCACCCGAGGGTCTCCTCGCTGTGGTCGAGGACGAGGTTGCCGATCGCGGCCAGATCGGCCTCAAGACCTGCCAGCTGCGCCGCGCGCTGGACGACCTCCGGTGTCATGGGCAGGGCGGTGCCCGGCTGCGGCACGGTCGTGAGGGAGTCCTCGGCGATCGGGAGGTACTCACCGGGCAGGTTCTCGCCCCGGATGCGGCGGTCCCAGGACTGGCCGGTGATCGTGCCGTGCTCCCGCATCTCCCACAGGCGCCCGAGCGCGGCCTGGACCTCGTACTCACCGAGGCCCGCCGAGCGGAGCGCGGCGGCGACGGCGTCGGGGTCGACCGCGCGCAGTTCCGCCAGAACCCGCGCGTCGAACGGCAGGTTCACCTGCTCCAGCACGAAGTCGGACGTGATCGCCGTGGTCGCGAGCTGCGCGTGGGCCCGCGTCGGCAGGGAGTACCGGTCGCCCAACATGACGAGACGGCCGTCCGCCCCGGTGCCGTACCTGCTGGCGGTGGTCCTGGCGAGCAGGTAGTCCATGGCCGCCGCGCGTTGCCGGTCGAGCGCGTCGTACGCGTTCTCCGGGCTCGTGGGGTCGAGGCCGGGGATGTGCTGCTGCACCACACCGCGACCCAGCGCGCCGTTCCACGGAGTGGTCGGCGTGCCGAGGTGCTGCCACCCCAACGCGTCCAGGGTCCGCCAGTGCGCGACAAGGCGGTTCGTCGCGGCATCGGGCTTGTTGGGGAAGAGGGGGTCGTCCCGTTCCGGCGTGAAGGTGCCGATCGGGTCGTCGGCGGGGCCGATGCGGTACTCGCCGTACACCCGCTTCACCTGGCTCGCCTCCGGGGAGGCCAAGCGGACGGCGAGGTCGGCCTCACCGTCGTTCAGGCCCTCCGTGGAGACCTCGGCGATGGGGCCGAACTGAGGCAGGCTCGCCACGTCGATCCCGGCGAACTCCGCCGGGACGGTCGTCTCCTCGGGAGCGGCGGAGGCCGGGAGGTCGACGGGAGTGCCGTCGGAGCGCTCGACCCGCGCCGCCTGCCCGGTGATCATGCCGTGGTTCTGCATCTCCTCGACCCGCGCGATCACCCCGGCGATCTCGTGCTCGTCGAAGCCGTCCCCGCGCAGCCGCTCCGCGAGCCGGTCGGTGAACACCATGTCCAGCTTGATCATCGTCCGCTCGTCGAACCGGACGCCCACCTGGTTCGCGACGAAGTCCGACCGGACGGCGGTCCAGTTCGCGGTGACCCCCTGCGGGGTCCGCGGCGGGAAGGAGGTGTGGTTGACGGTCAGCACCAGTTCGCCGTCCGGCCCGGTCGCGTACGTGCCGTACTCGCGGCCGGTGTGCCCGATCGCGTAGTCGAGCACCGCCGCCCATTCCTGGTCCAGCTCGTCGTAGTCCCGGACGTCCAGGTGACCCGGTTCGGTGTCGGGGACCGTCCGGTGCACGGCACCGGAACCGTGCGGGCCGGGCCAGGTCGTGGCCGTGGTGATCAGCTCGGCGAGGTCGAACTCCTCGGCGACGTGCGCGGCGCCGACCACCCGGCGCGGCCTGCCGTCCAGCCCGTCGGCGAAGTCGGCGTGCGGCCGCAGCGGCATGTACTCGCCGACCGGTTCGCCGCCCTCGCTGACCTGGAACCGGTCGGGGCCGGTGGCGATCGGCGCGTCCGACACGGACACCGCGCCCGCCAGCTGCTCCCGCAGCTCCTGCTCCGCGGGCAGCGGCGCGACCGTCTCGACCTCACTCAGCCCCGACAGCAGTTCATCGACGGCGTCCGCGTCCTGCCGCGTGTCCGCCACCGCGGCGTCGCCGACACCCAGGAGCTTGCGGATGTTGTGCAGGGCGGTGTTCGCCGAGTCGCTGGTGCCTGGCAGGCCGCCGGGGGAGTACCGGGCCGATGCCACCGCCAGGTCGACGACGTTGAGCTGCAGCAGCAGGTAGTTGACCCGGCTCTCGGTCACCACGCCGGGCCACACCCGGTTGTAGCCCTCCGCGAACGCGTTCACCACGCGGAGCAGCGCGGGCAGGTTGTCCTTCAGGTGGTAGTGGGCCTCGGTCACGAAGACGTCGAAGTCCACGAGCGGGTCGCCGAAGTCAGAAAGGACGGGCGACTCGTTCTTCGTGTCCATCACTGTCTGGGGCCGGGCGGCGATCGTCGGGACACCACCCTCCCGCAGCGAGTTCGCCATCTTCTCCATGTCGATGACGTACACCTGGCCGTCGGAGCTGAGGAGCAGGTTGCCGGGGTGGTAGTCGTTGTGCGTCACCGAGACCCGGCCGCTGCCGGTGTTCCCCAGCTCCCGCTCCGCCGTCAGGATCGCCTCCTCGATGACGGCGGAGGTGGGGGTGAGACCGATGGCGTCGGTGAAGCCGCGGTTCTCCAGCACCGAACGCAGCCGGGCGGAGGCGAGCCGCTCCTCGGGAAGGTGGAACGGTTCCGGCCGCTGGCTGTCGTCCACGGACATCAGGCCCAGCGTCGCCGCGTGCTCGCCCGCCTGCGGGGCGGCGGCGACCAGGGCCTCCAGGGCGTCCCGCTGCTCCGAGCCCGCACTGGGAACGCGAGTCGTCTGGATCAGCTCGTGCAGCGACCGCGCTCCCGGAACGAACCGCGAGATGGTGAGTCCCGTCGCGTCCGGAGCTCCCGGCGTGCCGACCACACCGGCCTCGACCGGGGGCATGATCGGAACGGATCGACCGGCCCGCTGGAAGTGCTGTTCCAGCGCGGCGAAGGACTGCATGTCACGGGCGTAGCGACCCAGCGCCGAGTAGTCACCCGCGGCCCAGCCGTCGTACAGCTTGACCACGCCGACCGGTTCACCGGCCGTGCGGTCGAACACGAGGTAGACGCCGTCCTGGACGAACTGGAAAGCCACGCTCGCGGGATCGGACAGGCCGAGTGCCTCGGCGGCCAGGGCGGTCATGGTCGGCCGGTGCGGGTTGTTGGGCCTGCTCAGCGCGGCTCGCGCCTCGCTGCCGCTCAGCTCCGGCACCAGCCTGGGCGTGTTCTCGGCGAACTCGTGGAGCGCCGCGTTGTTGCCCGCCGGTTCGGCCAGGTGGTCGGGCGGCAGCAGCCGCAGGTTCAGTGCGAGGTCCATCGTCTGCCGGACCCGCTCCGCCGGGCTCCGGGGAAGGTCGGAGGACTCCGGCGGGGCTGTGCCCAGCCGTTCCCCGACCTGGTCGGCGATCTGCCGGGCGTCCTCGGTGGACCAGATCGAGTTGAAGTCCTCGGCGCCGAACCGCGACACCGTCTCGTTCATCCGGCGGCCGATCGCGTTGTGGAACGGCCTCGCGTCCTCGTCGGTGACGCTGCGGACGGACAGGTTCCGCTCGGCCACGTACTCGGCGAGGGCGAGCTCGACGGCGACCGCGGCCCCGCGCACGCCGGGCGCGTGCGAGCTGCCGAGGGTGTCGATCTCGACGTGCCCGTCTTCCTCGGTGATCCTGGCGGCGGCGTGCAGTTCGCCGTTCACGTGCGCCACGACGAACTTCTCGCCGTACTGCAACGCGTCCTTGAGGTAGGAGCGGCCGGTGTCGGCCCTGCGGTCGCCCGTCGGGGCGTCCGCCATGTTCCGCGCCTGCTCGAAGAAGCCGATCCAGCGGTCGTCCGCGATCCCGTCGATGATCTCGACCTGGCCGCCGAGCGAGCGGAACTCGTTGGTGTGGAAGGAGATGAAGTCGATCGCCTCGGCCGGGACGCCCTGGCCGACGTTCGGCGGGACATCGGCGACGGCGGGCGGACGGCTGTCTGCCTCGGCACGGGTGGAGCCGGAGGCGTCGGAGTTGGTGGAGGTGTCAGCGAGCCGCGCGTTCACCGAGTCGGCGATCTGCCGCACGTCGTCGGTGGACCAGATCGAGTTGAAGGGCTCCTCTTCGTCGGGGCGTTCGATCGTCTCGTCCAGCTTGCGCCCGACCGCGTTGTGGAACACCTCGACATCGGACCCGGAGTCGGTGACACCGAAGACGGGCAGACCCTCCGACGCGGCGTACTCGGCCAGCCCGTGCTCCACGGCGACCCCGGCGCCCCGCACCCCGGAATGCGCGCTGCCGAGCGTGTTGGCCCTCAGGTAGCCGTCCACGTGGGTGACCCCCATGGCGGCATGGAGCCTGCCGTCCACGTGGGCGACGATGAACGTGTCGCCGAACTGGAGCGCGTCGCCCAGGTAGCGGCGGCCGACCTCCACGCGGCTCTCGCCGTCCTGCCGCGGCGCGAGCCCCTCGGCCTGGTACCGGAAGCCGATCAGGTTCTCGTCGCCTTCGCGGAGGATCTCGATCTTTCCGCCCTGTGCGCGGAACTCCTTGGTGTGGAAGGAGATGAAGTCGATCGCCTCGGCCGGGACGCCCTGCCCGACATTCGGCGGGACATCGGCGACGGTGGGCCGCCGGACTACGCCGTCAGCGTCATCTCCGGTCGCGGTGGCGTGTCCGTCCGCTCCACGAGCACCGTCGTCCTGCCCTCGGCCCGTGCCCTCGGCGTCGGGAACTCCACCCCGAGCACCCGCCACCGGTTGTCCGTCTCCGGATCCCGCAGCACCAGGTCGTCCGTCAGCGTCCCCGCCGTCAGATACCCCGACACCAGCAGCCCCGCCCTGGTCGGCAGGTCGTCCACGATCGTCACCCGGAACTCCACCGCTGTCACCGTTGTCTCCTCCATCGGGGTTCTGGTCCGTGTTCGCCGTCGTGTCCGGCGCGCCGGTGAGCCTGCCGGTTTCCTGGACCACCCTCAACTTGGCCAGGTAGAGCTGGAGCCCCTCCTCGCCTTCGGCGACCCGGTCGAGTCCGGTGGCCCGCAGCCGTGCCTCGTGCTGCTCCAGGTCCAGCGCGCGGATCTTGTCCAGGATCTCCGGGCGCAGTCGGCGGGTGGCGTCGGACAGTTCGGCGTTGGCGATGTGGTGGGCGAACGGCGAGCGCCGCGGGTTGCGGATGAACAGGTCCGACCAGTCCGTGCCCGTCAGCACCATGGCGTTGTCGATCAGGTGCAGATGGCCGTCGGACAGCTGGTTCGGCGGGTTCAGCGCGTCGCCGGGCTTGCGATCGATGTTGTCGGTCAGCCAGTCGAGGGCTGCCGCCCACTCGACCTCGGCCTCGTCGAAGACCGAGAGGTCGTGCGCGGAGACGGGCTTGGCGTCGGGGATGAACAGCTGGGCGATGCCCGGTCCGTTCGGGCCGTTCAGCCACGGCACTGTCAGGGGGACCAGCCCCTCCGGCGCGCCGAGGTCCTCGGCGATCCTGGAGAACACCCACTCGCGGACCGACTGGCCGTCCAGCCCGTCGGCGCTGCCCAGCGTGGTGAGCGAGACCTTGTTGATGACGCTGGTGCCGTCGTTCGTCGTCACGCGGTTGGTGTTGTTGAGCGACGCGGCGTTGGCGTTGTCTGCCGCCGAGTCGTCGTCGCCGTAGCGGCCGACGACCGCGTCCTGGACGCGCTCCTGCTCGGACCTGCCGTCCGTGGGGGCGGGTGCGGTGTCTTCCAGGTCGGGGGTTCCGGCGAGGAAGGCGTCGATGTCGTCGCCGTCGAACGTGAAGTCGGCGAACTCGCCGAGATCAGCGTCTTCCGCGGTGCTGCTGTCGTCCTTCGGGGCTGGCGCGGTGTCTTCCAGATCGGGGACCCCGGCGAGGAAGTCGTCGAGGTTGTCGCCGACCTTGAAGTCGGCGAACTCGCCAAGATCGGGCTCTTCGGCCTTGGCGTCCGCAGGCGTGGGCGCGGTGTCTTCCAAGTCGGGTGCGTTGGCGAGGAAGTCGTCGAGGTCGCCGTCGACCTTGAACGCCGCGAACTCGCCCAGGTCGGCGTCGTCGAGGGCGGCAGCGTCGTCCGAGGTGGCACTCGCCGTGTCCTCCGCGCCGATGCGGGACTGGCCCCGAACACCGGTCGCGAGGCTGTCCACCAGCCGCTGCTCGGCATCGCTCAGCATCGCGTCGCCGGAGCCCTGCGGTGACACGTGCGGGGAGTGGAACAGCACCGGGACCGGGCCCTGCGCCAGCGGCAGGTGCGCGTAGTCCGCCGCGTCCGGCATCGGCGGGGCGGTGCCCTCGTCGAGCCGGCCGTGCAGCCGGGCCTTGGCGGCCTCGGCGTGCGCACGGGCGTTGGCCTCCAGCACCTCCACCGGGGTGTTGCCCGGGTTGTGGCCGTCGCGCAGCTGGCCCGCGTGCGCCAGCTCCTCCGCGAGGGTGTCCACGAGGGTGTCGAGGCTGGAGAAGGCCCCTGGGGACAGCCATATCCTCCTGGGCTCGCCCTCCGGCAGCGCCTCCGCCTGGATCATGCCGAGCGCCCGTTCCCGCTCCATCATCTCCAGCGTCGCCCGGTGACCGGGGTCGCTCGGGTCGAGGAGGGTGATCTCCACGCCCGTGCGGTGGTCGAGCCCCGCCAGGTCGGCAGCCCACTCGACCGAGGCCATGCCCACCGGCAGCTGGCGCTGGTCGATGTCGGAGGCCCGGACACCGGCGGCCTGCGTCTGCGCCTGCTCCGGGACCGCGACGTCCGGGTCCGCCGCGCGGACCAGCTGGTCGAGGTCGCCCTCGGTCCAGCTCTCCGGCAGCCCGCTCCCGTCGACCCCGTACCGGTCCAGGACCTCGTGCAGCCGCGCGCCCTCGTCGGCGTTGAGCTCACGCAGGATCGCCGAGGTCCTCGGGTCCAGCACGCCGGTGACCGCCTCGAACCGCAGGCGGATGTCGGTGAGGTTGCGCGCCGCGTCGACGTAGCCGTTGCCGTACTCCAGCGCGTACTGCGCCCGCTCCGACGCGATCACCGAGGAGTCGCGGAAGAGCAGCTGGGAGTTGAGCTCCCGGCGCTGGATGGCGCCACGCATGTTCCAGCCCGCCGTGATGCTGTTGACCGCCGTCGAGATCGCCGCGCTGGTCGCCTGGACGCCCAGCTTGACCGGGTTGATCCCGCCCGCGGCGATCTGGCTGGCGCTGCGGCCGACCAGGCTGCCGACGTTGCCGGAGCCGATCTCCAGCCGCGCGAAGCTGCCCAAGCTGGCCGCCCCGCTCGGGCCGTGGTGCTCGACGGTGACCATCGACTCGATCTCGCGGAGCAGGCCGCGCGCGTCGGTGCCCAGGGCCAGCGCGTCGGTGTCGCCCGCGTTGGGCTTGAGCGCCGTCGTCCCGCCAGGAACCGGCTCCATGAGGCTCAGCAGCATGAAGCGCCGGTGCTTGCTCTGGGCCTTGGCGTTGAGCTCCCAGACACCGGGGTTGTCCACGGTGTCGACCATGAGCAGGTACATCCCCCTGCTGATCCGTCGCACGCGGGCGACGTGCGGGATCGCGGTCAGCTCGCCGTCGGTGAACAGCGCCTCGAAGTCGTCGACGAGCTTGTCCCTCGCGGTGGCGTACTCGTGCGCGGTCAGCTCGTCCAGCAGCGGCTGGAGCCGCGCGGCGACGTCGGGGTCGTCGCTCGCCGCCTTCGCGATCACCTCGCGCAGCGCTTCGGTGGTCTGCCGCAACCGCTCCGTGCCGTGCCGCGCCAGGTCGTCCATCGACCGCGAGGTCAGGGACTCCGGGCGCAGCGGCTTGCGCATGTTCTCGTTCGACTGCTCCAGCTCGCGCCTGCTGGTGATGACGCTGGCGACGCCCTGGCCGACGGCCTGGCCCATCTCGACGAACGCCTGGCCCGCCGCCACGATGTCGCCCTGCGCCGTGCTGGTGGCCGCGTTCAGACCGCCGCTGCCGAACGCCCGGATACCGGCGTTCATCGCGAGCTGGCGCTTCTCGTACGGGTGCAGGTGGAAGGACGTGGCCATGACGTCGTCGAGGTGCTCGGTCACCCAGCGCTGGGCCTCCTCGGCGCTCTGCCGGGTGCCCTCCTGCGTCCACTGGGTGGGCAGCAGCATCTGGAACCGGCGGACGTCCTTGCCGCCCTCGGTCGACATGCCCGAGTTGGTGGTGTTGGGGATGTACCCGCCCAGCAGCGCGTCGGAGGCCGACAGCGCGATCTCGATGACCGCGGGCAGCTTGGGGTTGAGCCGGGCGCGCTTCGCGGTGATGACCACGACCGGGCGCTCGCCGTCGTCGCCGTCGAAGCGGATGTCGGCCTTCTGGACCCCGTCCATCCCTTCCGCGTGCGCCTTCAGGTCCTCTGCCGCCTGCCGCACCATCGCCGCCGGGGTGTCCGGCACCAGGTCCACCGGAGCCGACGCCGAAGCCGGCAGGTGCCGCTGGATGTCGGCGTGCACCTCGTCGAGAAGCCCCACCGAGGCCGCCATCAGCCTGAGCGAGGTGTCGGCGACCTGGATGCGGTCGTCCGCGCTGAAGATCTTCTCCCCGCGCTGGCGGTAGCGGATCGCGTCGGAGTAGATCGCCGCGGCCACCTGGCCGTGCCTGGAGTTGAAGTAGTTCGCGAACGTCGTGCCCACCCTGGAGCCCAGGCTGGCCGCGGTGGCGGCCATGAGCATCTCCAGGCTCCCCGCGTTGTCCGACAGGTGTTCGGAGAGCGCGGTGAAGCCGCCGATGACGGCAGCGTCCACGGGGAACAGGGTGAGCTGTTCCTTGGCGAGCTTGCTCAGTTCCGGTTGGTACATCACCGCGGCGGCGGCCGTCACGGCACTGGCGAACTTCGCCGCGAGCGCGTCTTCGAGCACCGGGTCCGGGGCGTCGTGGAGGTTCGGAGCGAGGGTGATCCAGTAACGCAGCAGGGAGTCGGAGACCTCGGCCCCCTTGAGGTACTGGTCGGAGTGCGACTGCGCGGACTCCACAAGCGAGATCTGCACGCTCTCCGCGCCCGGCCGGTCGACGCGGAGCGTGCCGAAGTCGTGCGGCTCACTGCCCGCGCGGGCGTCCTGCGCCGCGTTCGGCTCCGCGCTCCACCGCGCGCTGTCCCGCATCGACTCGATCAGAGCGGCGACCTCGTCGCTGACCACGTACTTCGTCAGGAAGCTGCCGCCGCGCACGTCAGCGACGAGTCGCTCGGCGGCCGCACCCACCCGCGCGGCGAACTCCGCGCGTTCGGCGTCGGTGAGCCGCCGCACCTCCTCCGGAGCGGAGGCGTCGGGAAGGCCGGCTTCGGTGCCCGCCCGCGCCGCCAGCCGCTCCCTGAGCGTGGACGACCCCTCGGCCAGCTGCTGCTTGGTCGGCCCGATGCCGCCGCGCCACGCGGCACGCAGCCTGCCCAGCTGGTTGCCCGCCTCGGTCTCCTTGCCCCACGAGGTGAAGAACGTGACCGGGTGCAGCGCGGAGGCCCACAGGCTCTGCGCCAGCCTGCCCGCGAGGTACGCGCCGCTCAAGCCCAGTCCCGTCAGCACGGAGACCGAGCTGCCGAGCACCGCGCCGACCGCGCCGCCGCCCTCGCTCAGCAGCGCGGTGCGGGCGAGCGTGATGGGGTAGGGCACCTGGGGGACGTAGTCGGCCGCCTCGGCGAGGATGATCTCGCCGAGCGCCGCGTCGATCTCCTCGACGGAGGCGTCCCGCCGGACGTCCAGCACCAGCTGGGTGCCCTGGACCCAGCCGTCCGGGAACTCCTGGGCGCGGCGCACCGCCGGTGCGCCCGGGTCGTCGGTGAGCCTGGTCTGCACGGTGAACCCGGGCCGGAACTGCTTGAGCCCCCGCGCGTGCCCGGACAACCACGCGATGCTGGTCACCGAGGTGAATCCGGGGGTCCGCGCCTGCTCGACCGTGGGCAGCGCGTAGGAGGAGAAGGAGAAGCTGACGGCGTTGATCGGTGCCTCGACGACCTGCTTGCCGAAGATCCTGAAGAGCCGGTCGTTGAACCGGCCCCGCACCGAGGGGTCGCCGTAGTTCCTGGTCCGGAGCAGGTGCCAGGCGGCGGCGAGTGCGGGCTCCGGGTGTTCGCCGCGCTTGGTCAGCTCCTCGACCAGCCGCAGGCCGTCCGTCGGCGTCGCACCGTCGCGGAAGCGCGGGTGCCCCGTCACGACCTTCTCCAGCCACCGCAAGCGCTTCTTGGCACCGTCGAAGACCTCGTTCAGCGCGAGACCGTGGTCCCGGCCGTCACCGCTGACCAGCAGCCGCAGCTGCGTCTCCACCTGGTCCAGACCGGCCGCGAGGCGCCGGACGTCCTCCGGCTGGGCCGTGTCGGCGACCAGCGCGGCGAAGTCGGCCGCCCGGCCACCCTCGTGCCCGGCCGCCCGCAGCGCCGTCACCAGGTCCTGGTGGTTGCCGAGCAGGGTGAGCAGCCGCTCGATCGAGTCGAGGTCCCTGCCGGTGACGGCGTTCATCCCCGGCCAGCGGCCCGGCTTCGGGTCGGCGGCGAAGACCGGCTTCGCCCGGTCGGTGATGCCAACACCGGTCTCTGCGTGGGCGAGGAGGACCGGGTTGTCGCGGTACAGGTCCTCCAGCGCGTCCGACGCGTTCTCGACGGCCTCCAACGCCTGGTCGAGCTCGACGACCAGCTTGTCGGCCTCCGCCAGCGCCTTGTCGGCCCACTGCCGCTCGATGGCGGCGAACCCGTCCAGTTCGGCGGTGGTGATCGGCTTGCCGAACAGCTCGGTCGTGCCGCCGTTGCGCTCCGCCTCCTCCGCGGCCTCGGACCACTCCGCCAGCTTGTCGAGCGCGATGTCGACGGCGTCGATGTGCGGCTGCCGCCGCCGCGCGATGTCGATGACCACGTCGAGCGCGTCGGCGATCCGCCGGTAGTGCTCGGCCAGCTCGGACTGGGTCGCGGCCAGTCCGGGCTCGGTGGCGGCGGCGTGCCGCTCGGCGAGACCGCGCATCTCGGTGGCGAGCGCGACGGCGTCCGCGAGGAGCTGGTGGGAGGCGCCGATCGGCTCGCTCCCGGTGGCGGTGACGCCCTCCTGCGCCGCCGCGCCGCTCTCGATGAAGGACTCCCACGTCGAGCGCAGCCCGAACACGTTGTCCATCGCCAGCCGCAGACCTTGGAGGGCCACCTCGTCAGCGCGGAACTCCTCCCGCTGAGCCTGCTGCTCCGCGGCTGCCGTCGTGTCCGGAGCCTCGGCCGGTGCGGTCGCCTCCGGCTCGGCGGCCCGCCCGCCGGAGTCGTCTCCGCTGGAGTCGTCCGCAACGCCGCCGCTGTCGCCGTCGTCTCCCCGGTCGGGGTTGTCGCCGTCGGGGCGCGCCGTGTCCGGGTTCCCGGTGAGCCTGCCGGTCTCCCGCAGCACCTTCAGCTTGGCCAGGTACTGCTGGAGCCCGGCCTCACCCCCGACGACGTCGGCCAGACCCGTTGCCCTGAGCCGGGCCTCGTGCCACTCCAGGTCCAGCGCCCGGACCTTCTCCAGGATCTCGGGCCGCACCTGGCGCTGCGGGTCGGCGAGCTCGGCGGAGACCACCTTGTGGGCGAAGGGCGAGCGCAGCTCCCCCCGCTTGATCATGTAGTCCGACCAGTCGTCACCGGGGAACGTCAGGCCGTTGTCGTTCAGGTACAGGTGGACGCCGTCGAAGAGCTGGTTCGGCGGGTCCGTGTCGTCACCGGGCTTGCGGTCGATGTTGTCGGTCAGCCAGTCGAGCACCCCGGCCCACTCGACCTCGGCCTCGTCGAAGATCGAGAGATCCTGGTTGGACACCGGTTCGGCGTTGTGGACCCAGTCCTGGGCGATACCGGGCCCGTTCGGCCCATCAGGCCACGGCGTCGTCGTGGGCACCAGCCTGGGGGGAGCGCCCAGGTCCTCGGCGGCCCGGGAGAACGCCGACTCGCGGACACCCTGCGGGTCCTTCGCCCCGGTCTTGGCGTCCGCCGTGAGCGAGACCTTGTTGAAGACGTCAGTGCCGTCGTTCAGCGTGACGCGCTGGCTGTTGTTCAGCGAACGCCCGGCCGGGGTCGTGTCCGCCACGGCGGACGCGCTGTCCTCCAGGTCGGCGAACCCGGCGAGGATCGCGTCCACGTCGGCATCCGCGTCCCCGCTGTCCTCCAGGTCGGGGAAGCTCGCCAGCAGTGCGTCGACGTCGACCTCGGCATCGCTGTCCGGCTCCGCCGCGGGCTCCGCCGTGGTGTCGGCCGGGCGAGCGCCCCGTGGTTCGTGGCCGAGAGCCCCGGTCGCGAGGCGGTCCTGCAACGCCCGCTCGGCGTCGCTCATCAGCGGATCGCCGTGGCTGTGGGACTCGCTGTGGCTGTGGAACAGCAGCGGGACCGGGTCCTGCGCCAGCGGCAGGTGCGCGAACACCTCCGGCGGCGGCATGATCGGGGTGTTGCTCTCGTTGAGCAGCCCGTTCAGACGGGCCACCGCGGCGCGGCCGTGGGCGTGCGCGTTGGACTCCAACACCACCAGCGGCGTGTTGCCCGGCGTCAGGCCCTCCCGCAGCTGCTCGGCGTGCCGCAGCTCGTGCGCGACGGTCTCCACCAGGGTTTCCAGGTTGGCGAAGGCCGACGGCGCCAGCCAGATCACCCGGCCGCCCTTGTCGACCGGCGTGGCGCCCAGCGCCCGCTCCCGCTCCATCATCGCCAGCGTCGCCGGGTCGTCGACCACGACGATCTCGTCGATCTGGGTCGTGTCCAGCCGCACCAGCCCGGCCGCCCACTCGGCGGCCGCCTGTGACGGCGGCAGCTCCGGGCGCGTGTGGACCGGTTCGGCCTCCGGGAGCGGGGGCGGCTCCGGGGCCTCCTGGTCCGGGTGGACCTCCCGGACCACCTGGTCGAGGTCGTCGAAGCTCCAGCCCGCGGGCAGCCGGCTCGCGTCGATCTCGTAGGTGGCCAGCAGCTCGGCGAACGAGGACTCCTGCGCACCCAGCTGCCTGCGCAGGATCTCCACCGTCATCGGCGAGAGCCGCCCGGTGTGCAGGGCGTGCTCCAGGTAGACGTCGGTGAGCTCCGCGTGCGCGTCGGCGAAGCCGTTCGCGTAGCCGACGGCGTACAGGATCCTGTCGGGCGACATCACCTTGGAGTCGCGGGACAGGACGTACATGTTCAGCTCGCCGCGCTGGAACGTCCCCTTGGAGTGCCATCCGGCCGCGGTCACGTTCAGGCCGGTCGAGATGACCGCGCTGCTGACCTGGATACCCGTCTTCACGGGGTCGAGGCCCGCACCGGCCGCCTGGCTGGTGACCCGGCCGATCAGGCCGGGGAGGTTGCCGGTACCGGCGTCCTGGAGCAGGAAGGCGCCCTGGCTCGGCACGCCCGTCGCCCCGTGGTGGTAGATCGCCACCCACGACTCGATCAGCGGGAGCAGGCCCCGCGCGTCGCTGCCCATGGCCAGGGCGTGCGTGTCGCCGCCGTTGGGCACCAGCAGGCTGTTGGGCTCCCCCGGGACGGGCGGCAGCAGCCGGAGGTTCATGAAGCGCGGGTGCTTGCCCTCCACCTTGGCCTTGAGGTCCTTCGGACCGGGGTTCTCGGAGATGTCGACCCGCAGCTGGTACTGGCCGCGGCCGATGCGCCTGATGTCGCCCAGGTACGGGATGCCGGCGAGCTCCCCGGCGTCGATCAGCGCGTCGAAGTCGTCGATGATCTGTTCGGGATCGACGTCGTGCGCCTGCGCGCGGTCGACCAGTGGCTGGAGCCGCGCGGCCAGGTCGGGATCGGTGACGGTCCCGAGCAGTTCGGTCACCGCCTGACTGGTCTGGCGCAGCCGGTTGGAGGTGTGCCGCACCCAGTCGTCCATCGCGCGCGGTGTCACCGCCTGCGGCTTCAGCCCGGTGCGCAGGGTCGCCGCGTTCTGCTCCATGATGCGGCGCGCGGTGATGACCGTGGTCATGCTCTCACCGATCGCCGTCACCGCGTCCGAGAAGGACTGCCCCATCGCGACCGTGTCGCCCTGCGCGGTGCTGACCATGGCGTTGAGCACGCCGCGGCCCATGGACCGGATGCCGGCGTTCCAGGCGAGCTGGCGCTTCTCCCTGGGGTGCACCAGCCGCTCGGTGGCCGCGATCTCGTTCAGGTGCTCGGTCAGCCACTGCTCGGCCTCGGCGACCGTGAGCTCCGTCCCGTCCTCGGTCCACTGCGTCGGCAGCAGCATCGCGAACTCGCGGACGTCCTTGCGGTTCTCGGTCCTGATGTCCGCGTGCGTGGTGAACGGGCTGAACGCGCCGGGCAGGTTCGCCGACTCCGACAGCGCGATCCGGATCACCGCGGGCATCTTCGGGTTGCGCAGCTCCGGCTTGCTGTTGATGACCACCACCGGGCGGAAGCCGTCCTCCGCGTCCAGCTCGATGCGGACGCTCTCGACCCGGCTCAGGGTCTCCGCCTCGGCCTTCAGGTGCTTGGCCGCCACCAGCAGCATCGCGGTGTGGCGGACGACCGATTCTGGTTCGGGCGCCGTGCCCGGATGGATGGGGCCCACCAACGCGTCGTCGATCGGGACCCGGACGGGGGAGTCCTGGTTCTCGTAGGTGAGGACGACGACCGGCCGGAAGCCGTCGTTCTCGTCCAGCTCGATGTGCGCCGACTTGAGGTGCTCATCGGGGTGCTCCATCTGCGCGGCCGCCATCTGCTTGGCGGCCACGAGCAGCTCCCCGAGGTCGTCCTCGGCGACCAGCCGGCCGGTCGGCTTGGGCGGCAGCTGCGACTCGACCTCCGCGCGCAGTCCGTCCAGCATCTGCGTCGCGGCGCCGACCAGGTCCAGCGCGTTGCCCGCGTGCCTGGTCTGGTCGTCGACGCTGGCGAGCTCCTGCCCGGCCTGGCGTTCGCGGCTCGCCGCGGCGTACAGCGCCGCCGCGGCCTTGCGGTGCCTGAAGTTGATGTAGGCCTGCAGGGTGGACCCGGCGCGGATGCCGAGGCTGCTGGCGATCATCGGGGGCAGCAGCGGCAGGGTGCTGGAGAGGACGGAGAACATGACCATGAGAGGGATGTCCAGCCTGGCCATCAGGAACTTCTCATGGGCGTAGGTCTTCAGTTCCGGCTGGAACATCACCCGGGACGCGTCACCGGTGAGCGTGCCGTACTTCGCGGCGATCGCGGCCTCGACCGCCGCCTGCCCCTCGTCGAACAGGTTCGGCGCGATCTTGATCCAGTACCGCAGCTCCGACTTGCCGACGTCGGCGCCCTTGATGAACTGGTCGGTGTGCGACATGTCGCCCTCGACCAGGGAGACCTTCACCGTCTCACCCGTCGGCAGGGTGCCGACCAGCGTGCCGAGGTCGTTGGGCGTCTGGCCCGCTGAAGCGTCGGCAGCGGCGATCGTGTCTTCCGACCACGTCACCGTGGTCATCTGCTGGAACAGCTTGGCGATGTCCGGGCTCTGCGAGTGGTTCCTGAGGAAGGTGCCGTCGCGTAGTTGCGCGGCGATCGACTCGCCGGCCTCGCGCACCCACTGGGTGAACTGGACCCGCTCCGCGTCAGTGAGCTCGCGCGTCCGCTCGTAGGGGCGCACGTTCGGCAGGTCGACGCCGAACACCTCCGCGGCGGGCGCCATGCGGTTGCGCGTGGTGAAGGTCTGGTCGGTGATCTGCCTGTTGGTCGGTCCGATGCCACCGCGCCAGGTCGAGCGCAGCCTTCGGGCCGCGTTGCCCGCCTCCGTGCTCTTGCCGGCGTAGGTGTACCAGGCCGCGGTCCCGAACAGCGTCGACCACAGGCTCACGGCCAGCAGACCGGCGAAGTACGGCCCCATGAGCGGCATGCCCAGCAGCGCGACGATCCCGGCGCCGACGGCGAGACCGCCGAGGTTGCCCGCCTGGTACAGCAGCGTGGAACGGACGTCGACGGCGGTCGGCGGGACCTGTGGCACGTAGTTGGCCGCCTCGGCGAGCAGGATCTCGCGCAGCGCCGCGTCGATCTCGTCCTTCGTCGCGTCGGCGCGGACGTCCAGCACCAGCTGGCCGCGCTCCACCCAGCCGTCCTTGGCGAGGTCCGAGCGGCGCACCGCGGGCGCCGCCGGGTCGTCGACGACCCGCAGCTGCAGGGTGAAGCCGGGGCGGAACAGCCGGAGGGGGCCGGAGTTCCACGACGTGTTGAGCACCGTGGTGAAGGTGGGGTTGGCCGCCTCGTGCTTGCTCGGCAGCGAGTGCTCACCGAACTCGAAGCTGACCGCGTCGACCGACAGCTCGGTGGTCTGCCGGACGTTGATCCGGTGCAGCGCGTCGTTGAGCCTGCCCCGCACCGAGGAGTTGCCGTAGTTCTCGGTCTGCAGCAGCGACAGCGTGCGGGCCAGCGCGGGCATCGGGTGTTCGTCGATCCGGGACATCTCGCTGACCAGCCGCAGCCCCCGCATGGTGGCGACATCGCCGCGGAAGCGCGGGTGCCCGAGCGCGATCCGCTCCAGCCAGCGCAGGCGGGTCTCGCTGCCCTGGATCGCCTCGTTCAGCCCGAGCCCGTGCTGCCGCCCGTCGCCGTTGATGAGCTGGCGCAGCCGCTCCTCGACCTGGTGCAGCTCGGCCGCCAGGCGGCGCACGCTCTCCGGCTGGGCGTCGTCGGAGCGCAGGGCGGCGAAGTCGGCGGCCCTGCGTCCGTCGAAGCCGTTCGCCCGGAGCTGGGCGACGAGGTCCTGGTGCTGGTCGACCAGCGCGAGCACGCGGGCGACGGACTCCAGGTCGCTCTCGGCGATCTTGCCCATCCCGGGCCAGCGGCCCGGTTTCGGGTCGGCGATGAACACCGGCTTGCCTGCGTCGGGCGCGATGCCCAGCGCGACGTCGCCGGTGTCCAGCAGCACCGGGTGCGCTGCGTACAGGTCCTCGAGCAGCTCGGCCTCGCGCTGCACCTTCGCCAGCGCCCGGTCCAGCTCGGCGAGCTGCTGGTCGGCCTCCAGCAGCGCCGCATCGGCCTGCTCCGCCGCGGCGGCGCTGAACTGCTCCAGCACCTCGGAGCTGATCGGCTTGCCGAACAGTTCGGACGTCTCGCCCTGGCTCTCCGCGAACGCGGCCTGGGCGGCCTGCAGAGCCCAGGTCTCCGCCTCCCTGGTCGCCGCGTCGGCGGCCGCGATGAGCGGCTGGCGCTGCTCCGTGACGGCGACGACGGCGTCCATCGCGTCGGCGAGCCGCCGGTAGCGGTCGGAGAGCCGGATCTGCGCGGCGGCAAGGCCGGGCTCCGTCGGTGCCGCGTGCTGCTCGGCGAGCGCGCGGAACTGCTCGGCGAGCGCGACCGCGTCCTGGTGCAGCTGGGTGGACGCCCCGATCGGCTCGTTCGACGTCGCGGACTCACCCGCCCGGTTCGCACCGGGGGCGAGGAACGGCGCCCACGCCTCGCGCAGGCCGGCGACGTTGTCCTGCATCTGCCGCAGGGTGCCGAGCGCGGTGGCGTCGGCGGTGAAGTCAGCGGGACCCGGCCTGGCGGCCAGGGCGGCGGGCGTCAGCACGGCGGGCGCGTTCGACGCGGCCGCGGCGGCCTCCGCCTCCGCCTGCGCCTCCTCCAGCTCGGCCTGCTCCGCCGCCTCTTCGGCTTCCTGCTCGGCCTGTTCCTCGGCCAGCACGTCTGCCTCGTCGGCCGCCCGCTGCTCCTCCTGCTGGACCTGGATGGCCCGCAGCTGCTCGTTGGCCTTCTGGCTGTTGTCCCGCCCGTTGGCGCCCTCGTGGCCGTTGGTGTTCTGGTTGCCGTTGGTGCCGTTGGTGCCGTTGGTGCCGTTGGTGCCCAGCCACTCGGAGGGGACGAAGTCGGGGAGCTGCTTGATCGCGTTCTCCAGCGACTGGGTCAGCATCAGCCGCTGACCCACGTCGTTGCCCGGCAGCAGCGGCACGTGCAGCTGCACCGCGGCCCCGTCCTGGGCGAGGGTCAGCCCGGGCCTCGCGGTGCCGTCGACGAGCACCATGACCGGGACAACCGCGCCCCCGTCCAGGGTCGCCATGACCGTGCCAGGGGCGTTCTCGGCCACCGCGGTTCCGGGCACCCGCGCCGCCACCGCCTGCATGGTTCCCGGCAGCAGCTGGTCGGTCGTGCCACCCGCCCATGCCCGAGCGCCGACGACCGGCACCGGGACGTCGAGCACCGTGGACGCGACGCCGTTGGCCGGGGCGCCGGTGTCCGGCTCGGCCGCGTCGGGGTCCGGGCCGTCGGCGCCGGAACCCAGTGCGTCGCGGTCCGCCGGGTCGCTGAAGTACACCGGCATGAAGTGGCCGTCGTTGTGCAGCAGGACGGCCTCGGGGCCGCCGACGCCCGCGTCGTGCTGGACGACGCCCTCGTCGTCGATCACCGCGATGGCGATGCCGTGCCGCGCGGCGATCATCTGCGGCATCGCCGCCAGCAGCGGGCCGGTCAGCTGGCCCTTGACCTGCCAGGTGGCGAGCGCCCCACCGCGCTGGGTGTCGCTGCGCAGCCCGGTGACCATCGGGAACAGCCGCCGCTCGTGGACGGGCATGTCGAGCTCGGCCCGGAGCGCGGCGTGCATGTCCGCGGCCAGGTCCGCCGCGGTGGCGATCCCCTCGGCGGCGAAGGCGTCCGGCGGCAGCTGCCGGAAGACCGCCTCGAACACGTTGGCGGCCCCGTTCGGCGCCCACTCGGTCACCGCGTCGTTGAAGTGCAGGAAGCGCAGCTGGGCCTGGGTGGGGATGTTCTTGTCCCCGATCCGCCTGCCCAGGTTCTCCGCCGCCAGGTCACCGGAGAACCGCGAGCCGGGCAGCTGGGTGGCCACCCACGCCGCGTGCGGCACACCCCAGCGGGCCAGCGCCTCGTCGATGGCGGCGCGGCCCGCGGCGTCCAGCGGGTTCGAGCCCCGGTAGGCGCGGTCCATCCGCAGGCCGTGGTAGTAGCTGCGCACGATCTGCTCGACCGTCTCGGCCCTCGCGGCCCGGTCCGTGTCGGCGTTGGGCGGTGGCGCCTGGTCCACGTTCGCGGGGCGGGTCTGCGCCGCGCCCCGCAGCCACAGCGGGTCCACTTCGAGCACCAGCCTGCGGGCGGACGCGTCGAACAGCCCGTGGCGCAGCGCGAGGTCCGCCGCGACACCGCGCAGCAGCGCCGCCTCGTAGGAGGTGATCGGGCCGGTCAGGCCGGCCTGGTTGAGCAGGTGCCGGAACCTGGCCAGATCGCCACCGCGCGCGTCGACCTTGAACCCGAACAGCGGAGCGAGCTCCGCCAGCGTGTTGGCGTTCGTGGGCACGGGCAGCGCGGTCACCTCGGCACGCAGCGCGTCGGCCGGGGAGTTGCCGTCCCGCACCGCCTGAGCGTGGACGGCGCGCAGGTCGAGCCCCTCCGCGAGCGCCCACCCGACCGCGGCCGCCGGGAGACCCGAGTCGGCGAGGGCCTGGTGGAAGTCGGCCCGCTGGGCCTCCCAGACCCGGCTCGCCTCCTCGGTGCGGGCGGCCAGCAGCTCCTCGCGGGAGACGTCCGCGTCGCGGGCGGCCTCCGACAGCACGGCGTCCACGTCGACCCCGGCGCGGGCGGCCGCGACCACGAGCGGGTCCCTGGACTCGGCGAGCACCATCTCGATCGGCTTGCCGATCGCGGCGGAGCGCTCCACCAGCCCCGGCAGGTCGACCCGCAGCCGCAGCGCCTCGCTGAGCAGGTCGAACTCCCGGATGAGCGCGCCTTCCGCGTCGCGCTCGCCCTGCACGTCCTGGGGCACGATCAGCTTGTTGAGCTCGGTGACCGCCGCGTCCTCGCCCTCCCGCCGCACGGCGCCGTCGGGGGCGACGCGGAAGCGGGTCACGGTGCCGTCGTTCTCGGTGCGGGACAACAGGATCTCGGCCCGCAGCTGGTTGGCGATGCCGCGCGCCAGCTGGACCGGGTCGCCCGACTGCCGAGGCGGGGTCTGCAGCAGCTGGGCCAGCCCGGCGTCCCGGGTCCTGGTGAGCCGCTGGAGGCTGTTGTCCACCACGCTCAGCGCGTCGTGCATCTCACCGCCGCGGCCGACCGCGACCTCCCAGGCGCCGACGGCGTTGTCGAACTCCTGGCGGGCGCGCTCCAGCCGCAGCCCCTCGTCCCGCCGCACCCGCGCCAGGGCCTCGTCCAGGCCCGCCACGCCGGTGCTCGGCAGCTGGGTGCGGCCGAGCTTGTCGACCAGGCGCCGCAGCAGCGACCGCTCGGGAGCGTTCGCGCCGTGCTCGGCGTAGGCCCGGTCGACGGCGGCCTTCCACTCCTCCTCCGCCGTCCGCAGCGCGGCGCGGGCATCGGCGAGCGGCTCGCCGGTGGCCTGGATCTGCTCGGCGATGGCGACCGCCTCCAGCGCGGCCTCCTGCGCCCGCAGGACCAGACCCGGATCGGCGGCGTCGGCGCCGAGGCGGGCCAGCCGCGCCCGCGCGTCCACCATCGCCTCGCGGACCTGCGCGGCGATCGCGTCCTGCTCCGTCGCGCGGTCCAGCATCGGGTCGCTGTTCAGCCGCAGCAGCAGCCGCCCGCTGATGTCGGTCGCCTGGCGCTCCAGGTACCCCCGGACGCCCTTGGGCAGCCGGCTCTCGGCGGCCCGCGCGGCCCCGGCGTGCGGGTAGTCGGAGTCCAGCCTGCCCGCCGCCGCGGCGTCGTCGAGCAGCGTCGCCAGGTCGAACTCCGGCGCGACGGCGTCGCGCTCGGCCAGCGCCTGCCGGATGGTGTCCGGGCTCGCGCCCCGCAGGCCCAGCGCCACCAGCGGGTCCCACGGCTTGGCGTCCTCCAGCTGCGCCATCAGCGCGGGCAGGTCGCGCTCGTAGACCTTGAAGCTGAGCGTGCCCCGTGCGGAGTTGGGCCTGCTCACCTCCTTGGAGAGGATGTTCGTGCCGTTGGCCTTGTCGGTGAACTCCCGGACGGTGACCTCGGCGTGGTAGGTCGCCCGCACGTGGACCAGCGCGCCGAACTCCTCGGTCTTCTGGTCGTTGCGGTCACCGGAGGCGGTCGAGATCGTGTGCTGGCTGCCAGCCCCCGCCGAGATCGACCCGGTGCCCTCGACACCGTCGAGCAGCTCGCCGAGGCCCTCGCCGCCGCCGAGTCCCACCGGCGTGGAGTGCTGCCTGCCCTGGCTCACGCTCGTCTTGCGCATGCGCCGGGAGACCGTGCCGAGGCCGCCGTTGTCCGGCTGGTCGGCGACCACGTGCACGCCGGAGGTGGTGAGCTTGACGTTGACGTCGATCTTGGTGACGTCGAAGCCCGCCCGCCCGCGCACGGGCGGCCTGGTCACGGTGAGCCTGCGGTCGCCCCGCTCCTCACCGACCATCCGCGTCAGCGCGGCGTCCAGCGCCTCGGTCGAGGTCGCCGTGTCGACCGCCGCGTAGAGCGAGTCGGCGCTGTCGCCGTACATCTCGTGCAGGACCTTCAGCACGCCCTGCTTGATCGGCTCCCGCTCCACCGAGTCGCTGCCGACCCGGCTGCCGGGGAGCTCCCTGATCGCCCGGAAGTCGATCCAGTCCGGCGGCGCCGGGCGCTCGCGCATGAGCTGCCCGTCCGAGACGTGCAGGCCGAGCGCGCCCTGCAGCACCTCGACGGCGGACTTCGGCCTGCTCAGGCCGGGCAGGTGGTTGCGGCCCCACAGCAGCACGTTGTTCAGCAGGCCGCGGGTGACGCCGGAGCGGGTGACCTTGAAGGTCACCTCGATCGGCAGGCTCACGTTGTGCGCGCCGCGCCAGTCGAGCTGGGTGTTGACCCACAGCGCGGTCTCGGAGCGGGCGATCGAGGTGTTGTTGCCCCGCTCGCTGCTCGCGGACAGGCTGTCCGGCCCGGAGTCCAGGACGCCGTCGCCGGAGAGGCTGCCGCCGACCCGGTGGCTGAGGCTGCGGGAGTCGCTGCGGCTGCGGAAGCTCCACGCGCCGTTCTCGGTACCGCGCCTGCGCTGGTAGCCGGTGATCTCCGGGTCGCCGGTCACCCGCACGCTCGCGGTGACCCGCACCCGCTCGGTCATCCACGGGAACGGCCCGTCCGAGGGGACCACGCCCTCCCACAGCACGTTCTCGCTGTTCATCGCCGACGCGACGGGCCCGAACATGCGGGTGCCCGCCGTCAGGCTGTCCAGCGCCTTCCGCAGGCCCTTGATCGACTTCAGCGCGTTCGGCGCCGCCCGCTCCACCAGCCCCGCGAGCGCAGCGTCCTCCCGGACCTGGGTGCCCGCGAGGCCGTTGGGGTCCTGCTGGAACAACCGGAGGAACTGGACCATCCGGCTGCCGCCCAGCCCCTCGCCCTTGGCCAGGTACTGCGGCACGTGCAGCGAGCGCACGGCCTCGGCAGCGGCCGGCGAGTGCTCGGCGACGGCTTCGAGCATGTCCAGGATCTCGCTCGCCGCGGCGATCTCGGCCGCGTCGTGCCGCTCCTCCAGGGTGTACTGCTCCAGCACCTCGCGCAGCAGCGCGTGGTCGACCGTGCCGCCGTCGGCGACCTGCTCCCGGGAGAACCGGGCCACCGTCCGGGTGATCACGTTGCGGTCGACGTCCGCGTCGCCCTCGCGCCAGCGCTTGATCGACTCGGCGACGTAGTCGGCGGGCAGGTTCAGCTTCCCGCCCGCGTAGGCGTTCATGAGGTCGGACTCCGGGCTGACCCAGGTCCCCTCGATCGGCACCTCGACCACGATCGGGTCGGCCTTGGGCGTGCCGGGGCGGACCCGGTCGGTCGCGCTCTCCGGGGTGATCTCGACCCGCATCGTCATCCGGGTGCGCAGGTGCAGGCGCTGGTCGGACTCGATGCTGAGGGTGTCCTGCTCGAAGGCCGCGATCTCGCCCTCGCTGCGGCCGGTGCCGGTGCTGCGGCCGCCGGACAGGCCCAGGCCCACGTCGCCACCGATCGCGTCGGTGCCCTCGGCGAGCGAACCGTCGACGCCCAGCGAGCCGCTCCGGCTGATGCCGGAGGTCACCGCGGACGAGTAGAACAGGGCGTTCGCGGTCACCGTGTTGCCGACCACCAGGCCGAGCACCTCGGTGTCGGCCGGGGTGGCCGACATCGTCACCGTGTAGCGGGTGTGCGGGCCGAGCCCGCCGACCGCGCCCAGCTCGAACAGCTGGTCGTTGGTGATCGTGCCGAGGATGTACTCCTTCATCTTGGTGCGCAGCGCCGACGGGTTGAGCATCGCCTCCAGGGCGTCCTTGCTCACCGCGTCCAGCCCGAACAGCTCGGGGGCCGCGCCGGCCACCGCGTCCCGCAGCCCCTGGGCGGCGACCGAGACGAACATGGCGTCGTTGTCCCGGAACAGCTCCGCGTCGGTCTCGTCGGCGACGCTGGTCGGAGCCTCGGTGTGGACGAAGCCCTCGGGCACGTAGATCTCGGTGCTGCCGTCGAAGGTCGCCACGCCGTTCTTGCCGGTGTCGCTGAGCGCGACGGTCTTCCCGTCGGCGCCGGTGGCGCTCGCCTCCAGCTTCAGCGGCACCTTCCAGGCGGCCACCCGGCTGTCGTTGTGCAGCAGGTGCACCTCGACGCCGCGCCGCTCGACGGTGAGGCTGGTGCTGACGCCCTTGCCCCTGCCGGCGCCCTCGCCCGCCGGGTTGCCGAAGACCTCCTCGCCCCCGGAGCGGCCGGTGCCCCACTTCTTGTTCTTGCTGTGGCCCTGGCCGAAGGCCATGCCGGAGTCGTCCCAGTCCATCTCGTAGACGTCGCGCTCGGCGCTGTGGCCCAGGAACTCGGCGGCGGCGTAGTCCGGGATGCCCTTGAGCACCACCTCGACGCTCTCCACGGTGCCCCGCACCGGGTTCAGCCGCTTGACCGTGACCCGGACGCCGTCGTGGACCAGCTGCGCGAAGTCCAGTGCCACCGCGCCGCTGGCCAGCTGGTCCTTGATCATCAGCTCGTTCTCGACGAGCAGGCTCTGCGCCACCGCGGTCAGCTGGGCCGAGCGGTGCGCCGTCGGCAGGACGAAGTCCATGCTGGCCAGCTGCTCCATCAGCAGCTTGTGCACCGGGGAGAGACCGTCGCCGTCGTCGGCGGTCCGCGGCGTGCCGTCCGGGTTCTCCACCACCAGCTGGTCGATGGCCGACATGCCGGGCCCGGACCGCAGGTGCTCCGGGTAGGCCAGGTCCTCGGCGCCCTCGTCCTTCTTCGGCACCCCGCGCACCGGCTTGCCGTCCGCCCCGACCAGCGAGGCGGGCACCGGGTAACCGGCCTTGAACGCGGCGGCGGCGGACGTCGTCGTCTGCACCGTGATGGTCTCGTCGGCCGTGCTCTCGAACGTCTGCACGGGCCGGCCGTCCGCGCCGAGCACCTCGATCTTGTACGTGGCGTCGGTGAGGTGCGTGATGGAGTCGCCCCGGTCGCGGTCGATCTGCAACCGCATGCCGGTGGAGTCGGCCGAGGTGCTGCTGCTGCCGCCCTGCGACCAGCTCCGGCTCAGCTTGTGCGGCAGTGGGCCGTCGACCACCTTGTCCGCCGCCGCGGCGGCGTCGGACTTGACCTTGGCGTCGATCCCGCCACCCCGGCCGATCGCGGTGGTCCCGCCCGCCGAGTAGGAGGTGTAGCCCCAGAACTCCAGGTAGCCGCCCCGGCCGTCACCGATGATGGTGGCGCTCTCCCGCAGCATGCCGGGGGTGACGCGGACCTGGAGCGGTGCCGCGTTGCCGATGAAGACGGGGAACTGGAAGCCGGAGTTCACCGCCTTCGTCCACTCCGTCAGGATCCCGCTGACCCGGTCGAAGACCTGGTTGCGCACGGTCGCCCGCTGCTGCGGGCTCATGCCGTCGAACTCCAGCGGGAGCGCGGTCCCCAGCTGCGCCATGACGGTGTCGACCAGCTTGTCCCTGCCGGTCATCCCCGTGGCCTTCGTGCGCGGCATCTTGGCGTCGGCGTCGCTCGGGTCGAGCTCGCGCCGCACCACCTCGGTGACCCGGTCCAGGTAGGAGTCGGCGACGGACAGCAGCATCGTGCCCGGATTGTCCTCCGACCACTCGCTGGAGGTGAACTGCGGCAGCGTGTTCTCGGTGCCGTCGGCGAGCTGCTCGGAGATCGTCAGCTTGGGAGCGGCCTCGAACACCGTGAACGGACCCTGGCTGCCGTCGACCGCCCGGTGCGCCTCGCGGGTCTTGCGCGCGGAGACCTGCTGGCCCTGGGACAGCGAGAACGCCTTGCCCAGGGTGGCGTTGGCGATCTTGCCGAGGCCCGGGACGCCGGTCACCGCCGAGAGCAGCCCCGCGACCCCTGCCGAGAGGGTGAGGCCGAACTGGCTGCTGCGACCGCTGGTCGCCGCCTGGCCCCACTGGCCGAGCGGGTACCGGCCGCGCGCCTGGTCGGCCATGGTCACCTCGGACCGGACCTTGACCAGGTCGTCGAGCTCCAACTTGATCCGGAACCGCTTGCGCCCGCCGTCGAGCGTGTCGAGCTCCAGGATCGCGCCGTCGGCGGAGAGCACGTCGGCCCAGCTGTCCAGGATCGCGTCCTGCAGCGTGCGCGTCGCCACGCCGATCTCGGCCGCGGCCTCGGCCGCCAGCGGGACGCCGCTCATCACCCCGGCGGTCAGCAGCGCGCCGGGGGAGGGCATGCCCATCGGCACCGGCCTGCCGTCGGCGCCGACCTCCTGGTTCGTGCCGGTCCGCAGCCCGGCGAGCGGGTCGGCGGCCGGCTGGCCCTGGCCGTCGAGGCCCTGCAACCCGAGCTGCGCCTGGATCGCCTCGGCGAGCGGGTCGTGCTGGGCGACCTGGACGGGGTCGGGGGTCGTGGGGACGGTCTCCGGCAGCCCGAGGCTCCGGCGCGTGTCGGCGAGCACGTCCGGCACCTGGCGCAGGAGCATGCCCAGCGCGACGCCCTGCACGGGCGCGTCGGCGGGCAGGGCGGGCACGAGCAGCCGCGCGGGAGCCCCGGGCTCGGTGGTCACGACGAGCGTGGGCCGGGAGACCTTCGGGCTCACCTCGATCACCAGTGGGACGGTGCCGTTGCCGATCTCGACCAGCAGCCGGTCCGGGTTGTCCTGGTCCACCGTGACCGGGGCGGTGCTCGACTTCCCGAGCGCGGTGAGGACCACGGGGTCGACCGCGGTCGCGGTGCCGTTGGTCCACGGGATGGACAAGGGGACGGGGACGGTGGCCTGCTTCCACCCCGCGAACTGGTCGGGCTCCGGAGCGGTCTGTGTCGGCTGCTGCTGCTGCTGCTCCGGGGCCTCGGTGTCCGGCGTCCCGGGGGCCGGGGCCTCCGGGGTGACCGGCGCGGTGGCGTCCGGCAGGGCCGGTGGCGTCGAGGTGAACCGCACCGGCATGAAGTGGTCGCCGGTGCGCAGCACCACGACCGGAGTTCCCTCACCGCCGTGGCGCTCCACGGCGCCGAGCTCGTCGACGACGACGGTGTCGATGCCGTAGCGCGCGGCGATGATCTCCGGCAGCGCCTCCAGCAGCCCGCCGTCGATCCGGTTGTTGTTCTGCCAGGCGCCGATCGCCCCGGCGCGCTGCGCCTCGCTGCGCAGGTCGGTGGCCAGCGGCAGGAGGTCGCGGTCGCCCGCGTTCTCCTTGAGGTCGGCGGCCAGGGCCGCACGCAGGTCCTTGCCCAGCTCCTCGGCCGTGTGGATGCCCCGCTCGGCGAGCGCGTCCGGCGGGAGCTGGCGGAAGATCGCCTCGAACAGGCTGTTCGCCCCGTTCGGCACCCACTCGGTGACCGCGTCGTTGGTGAACAGGTAGCGCAGCTGCGCCGGGGTGGGCACGTTGTTGTCGCCGGTCTGCCGCGCCGGGTTCTCGGCGGCGAAGTCGCCGGTGAACTGCGAGCCGGGCAGCTGCGTCGCCACCCACGCCGCGTAGGGCACGCCCCACTGCGCCAGAGCCGCGTCGATCCGCGCCCTGCCGTCGGCGTCCAGCGGCGCGTCGCCGCGGTAGACGCGGTCCATCGGCAGACCGTGGTAGTAGCGGCGCACGATCTGCTCGACCGTGCCCGCGCGGGCCGCGACCGACTCGGGGTCGTCGGCGGGCGGGGCGGCCACGCTGGGGTCGGCCGGGCGCATGATCGCGGCGCCGACGACGGATCGCGTGTCCACTTCGAGCAGCAGCCTGCGCTGCCACGCCTGGAACAGGCCGTCGGACACCGCCATGTCGGCGGCGATGCCGCGCAGCAGCGCCGCCTCGTAGCCGCCGAGGGTCTGCGGCAGACCGGCCAGGTTCAGCAGGTGCCGGAACTTCGCCATGTCGCCAGGGGTGTCCTGGAACCCGAACAGCGCGCCCAGCTCGGCCAACGACTCCGGTACGAGCATGGGCGGGACGGTGAAGTTCTGCAGGCGCAGCGCGTCGACGGGGGAGTCCCCCTGCGCGACCGCGTGCTCGTAGCCGGCGCGCAGGTTCACCCCGTGCACCAGTGCCCGAACCACATCGGTCTCGGTGAGCCCGGCCTGGGTCACGGCCAGCGCGAAGTCGTCGCGCATGCCTTCCCACCGCTGCCTGGCGACCTCGGTGCGCTCGGCGAGCACGGTGCCGCGCGGGTCGCGGAGGCTGTAGCCCAGGCGCTCGCGGGCTTCCGCGTTGACC
This sequence comes from Allokutzneria oryzae, assembly GCF_042429765.1. Lineage (NCBI taxonomy): Bacteria > Bacillati > Actinomycetota > Actinomycetes > Pseudonocardiales > Pseudonocardiaceae > Allokutzneria > Allokutzneria oryzae. The sequence continues at coordinate 264,077 of NZ_JBHLZU010000027.1, forward strand.
GCGGCCGTCGCCAGCGCGTGGTCCACGTTCACGCCGTAGCGCGCGGCGGTGACGATCGCCGGGTCGCTGGCCTCGTGGACCAGCATCTCGATCGGCTTGCCGGTGGCGACGGACCGCTCCACCAGCTCGTCGAGGTCCAGGCGCTTGCGCAGCGCCTCCTCCCGCAGCGCGGTGTCGCTCTCCAGCGCCGCCGCCGGACCGCCGTTCGCGTCGTCCCGGCGGACGCCGCCGTCCGGCGCGACCCAGAACCGGACCTCGGTGCCGTCCGGCTCCGTCAGCGTCAGCAGCACCTCGGACCGCAGCTCGGAGGCGACGCCCCGAGCGGTCTGCAACGGGTCACCCTCGTGCCGCAGCTTCGTGCCCAGCAGCTCGTCGAGCGCCGTGGCCGGCTCGTCGAGCACCCTGCCGAGATCGCGGCGCAGGGCGGTGATCTCGTCGTGGATCCTGCCGCCGTCGCTGACCGCGTCCTGCCAGGCGCCCAGCGTCTGGTCGAACTCCCGCCGGGCCGTGTCCAGCCGCTGCCCGGTCTCCTGCATCTGCTCCCGCGCGGCGGTGAGCCGCCCGTCGCCGGACCGCCCCATCCCCAGCGCGCGCAGCGTCCGGCGCATGGCTCCCGGGTCGTCGATCCGCCGCTGCTCGGTCTCCACCAGGGCGACCGCTTCCAGGTGCGCGGCCTCGGCGGTCCGCAGCGCGGAGCGCGCCGCGGGCAGCTGCTCACCGGTGACGATGATCCGCGCGGCCAGGTCGGCCGCGACGCGAGCGTGCTCGACGGCCCGCTCGGCGACCTCGCGGGTGTTCTGGTCGCCCTGCGCGGCGGCGACCAGCTCGTCCAGCCGCGTGCGCTGCTCGGCCATCACCGAGAGGACCTGCCGGGCGAGGTCGGCCTGCTCGTCGAGGCGGGCGACGGTCGGGTCGCTGTCCAGCCGCAGCAGGACCTGCCCGGTGACGTCGGTGTCCTTGTTCCGCTTCAGGAACCGCTTGACGGAGCCCGGCAGCCGGTCCTCGGCCTGCTGCGCCGCGCCCACGTGCGGGTAGTCGGTGTCCAGCGAGTCCGCAGCGGCGGCGGAGTCCACCAGTTCGTCGAGGTCGAAGCGCGGGGCGTTCTCCTCCCGCTCCCGCAGCTTCGCGGCGACCTTCTTCGGGTTGACGTCGGTCAGCCCGAGCGCCGCCGCCCGGTCCCACGGGTCGGCCTGCTCCAGCTGCGCCATCAGCGCGGGCAGATCGCGCTTGTAGACCCGGAAGTACACCTGGCCGCGGGCGGCGTTGGGCCGGACGATCTTCGTCGCGAGCTCCTGCTCGCCGTTGGGGCTGTGGACGAACCGCTGCCCGTCGATGTCGACGTGGTAGAACGCGACCACGTCGACGACCTCGCCGACCTCCTTGTGGAAGTGCTCGCCACGGCGGCCGCCCCAGGTGGAGAAGCCCCGGCTGGTCTGGGCGCCGGTGGAGAACGAGAGCGCCCCGTCGATGCCGTCCGGGGTGCCCTCAAGGCCCTCACCGAGGCCGAAGGAGAACGGCACCGGCCGCTGGTTGCCCTGTTCGACCTTCTCGATCAGCTGGTAGCGGTTGGCCCGGCCGATGCCGAACTCGGCCCCCCGCTCGGCGATCACGTGCACGCCGCGCAGCTTCATCTTCACGTCGGCGGTGAACTCGTTGACCTTGTGCCCCGGGCGCAGCGTGCCCGGCACCCGGAACGCGTCGAGCGCCCGGTAGCCGTCGACCAGCCTGCGCAGGTTGCTGTCCAGGAAGTCCGCGTTCGTGACGGTCTCGATCAGGTGCTTGAGCTCATCGGGGGAGGCACCCAGGTCCTTGGCCACCTTGAGCAGGGCGTCCTCGATCGGCTTGCCCTCGACCATGTCCGTGCCGACCCGCGCGGGCAGCTCGGTCAGCTCCTGGTAGCCGATCCAGGACGGCGGGCTGAGCCGCTCCGTGGTGAGCAGGCCGTCCGGCAGCTGCAGCCCGAGCACACCGCTGAGCACCTCGGAGTCGCTGCTGGGCCTGCCGATCCGGCCGGGCAACAGGTTGCGCCCGGCCATCAGGACGCTGTTGAGCAGACCCTTGCCCGGGGTCCGCGTGATCGTGAAGGTGACCTCGATCGGCGTCTCGACGTGGTGCGTGCCGCTCCAGTTGACCTGGCTGCCGATCGTGGTCATCTGGATGGTGTGCGCCTCCGTGGCGCTGCGGCTGCGCCCGGTGTTCACCGACATCGAGTCCGGTGCCGTCGCGTCCTCGCCGAACAGGCCCCCGGTGCTGAGGCCGCCGCCGAGCCGGTGGTTGCGGCTGCGCGAGATGGTGACCTCGTTGTAGAAGTAGCCCTGGTTCTCGGTGCCGGTCTTCCGCTGCTTGCCGGTGACCGTGGGGTCGCCGGTGATCCGCGCGGTCGCGGTGATCTCGACGTGCTCGGAGAGGAAGGGCAGCTTCGTCCCGGCCGCCGGGATGTTGCCCGCCCACAGGGTGTGCTCCCGGTTGAGCATGGCGGTCAGCGGACCCCACGACCGGGTGCCCGCGGTCTGCGCGTCCAGTCCGCGCTGCAGGCCGCGGATCGACTTCAGCAGCTTCGGCATGTTCCGCTCGATCAGCGCCGCCAGCGCCTGGTTCTCGCGGACCCGGGCGGTCTCGACGCCCTCGCCCTTGAAGAACTTGAGGAACCGGATGGCCCGGCTGCCGCCGAGCGACTGCCCCTTGGCCAGGTAGGGCGGCACGTGCAGCGACCGCAGCGCCTCGGAGGCCGCCGGCGAGCTCTTCGCGATCTGCTCCAGCAGGGTGAACGCGTCGCTGGCCGCGGTGAAGCTCGCGGCGTCGATGTCGCCGCGCTCGTCGGCGGAGTACTGCTCCAGCGCCTCGGCCAGCAGCGTGTGGTCGACCTCCTGGCCCGCGGCCTCCTGCTCCCGGGAGAGCCGGATCGCGGCCTGGGTCACCACGTTGCGGCCGAACTCGGCGTCACCCTCGCGCCAGCGCTTGAGCGACTCGGCGACGTAGTCGGCGGGCAGGGCGAGCTTGTCCTCGGCGTAGGCGCGCATGGCCTCCGACTCGGAGATCACCCAGGTCGCCACGATCGGCACCGTGGTCGTGCGCTGCGTCGACCCGGTCCCTGGCAAGGTGAGCGCCTTGTCGGAGCTGACCTCGACCTCAAGTTCCATCTCGGTGCGCAGGTGCACCCGGCGGTCCTCGAAGCTCAGCGGCAGCTGCTCCAGACCGGCGATCTGGGTCTCGGACCGACCGGTGCCGTCGGTGCGGCCTCCGCCCAGGCTCATCCCGCCTTCGCCGGCCAGCGCGTCCCAGCCCTCGGTGAACGAGCCGTCCACCCCGACCGGGCGGCTGATGCTCACGCTGCCGGTCACCGCGTCGATGCGGAACATGAAGTGACCGGTGACGGAGTTGTCGACGACACCGATCATCTCGGTCTTGCCTGCCTTGGCCCGCATCGTGATGCCGTGCCGCGTGTGCGTGCCCGCCCCGGCCTCGAAGAGCTGGTCGTTGCCGATCTCGCCCGCCAGCGCCTCCTTGAGCTTGGTCCGCAGGTAGGAGGGGCTGAGCATGTTCTCCACGACGCCGCGGGAGGCCGCGCCCGCCTTCAGCAGGTCGGGGGCGATCCCCTGGAACGCCTTCCGCAGGCCGCGCACCGCCAGCGACGTGAAGACCACGTCGTTGTTCTCGAACAGCTCGTGGTCGGTCTCCTCGGCGACCGTGACCGGTTCCATCCGGTCGGCGAAGTCCTCCGGCAGGTGGATCTCGACGGTGCCGGTGAGGGTCACCTGCTCCGGCTTGCCGTCCGGACCGGTCACCGTGGCGGTCACGGTGACCGGGACCTTGAACGCGGCCATCCGGGCGCCGGTCTCGAACAGGTGCACCTCGTTGCCGCGGCGGGCGATGGAGACACCCGCGTTGACACCCTTGCCCTTGCCACCGCCCTGGCCGGTGGCCCCGCCGAACACCTCGTCGTCGCCTGCCCGGTTGGTGCCCCAGTTCTTGGACTTGCCGTCACTGGTGTTGAACGAGCCGGCGGCGGTCTCGATGTCCAGCTCGGCGAGCCGGGAGTCGATGAAGCCGAGGAACTCGGCGTTGGCGAAGTCGGGCGTGCCCTGCAACGCGACGTCGACGTGCCGCAGCTCGTCGGGGAACCGGTGGTCGGAGTAGGTCAGGTCGAAGTTGATCCCGTCCTGGACGAGCTGGTCGAACTCCACGTCGAAGGTCGCCTGGGAGACCTGCTTGCCGACCCGCTCGCCGTTGAGCACGCGCTTGTCCTGCGTGGACTGCCGGAGTGCGGCCTCGCCGGGCGTCGCGACCACCCCTCGGTCGGCGAGCATCTTCATCAGGGCCTGCTGCAGCGGCGCGATGCCGTCGCCGTCGCCCTTCTCCCGCGGCGTGCCATCGGGGTTGCCCAGGGTGAAGTCCCGGACGTTGGCCATGCCGGAGCCGGCCTCGTGCAGGTGATTCGGGAACACCGCGTCGGGCTGGCCCGCGTCCTTGGTGGGCACGTCCACCGGGTCGCCGTTGGCGTCGACGGCCTGCGCGGAGGTCGGGAAACCGGCCTTCACGGCGTCGGCCCGCCACATCTGGGTGAGCAGCTTCGTCTCGATGGCCTTCGGGTTGCCGACGGGCGTCCCTGTGGCGGAAAGGATCTGCACGTTGACCACGGCGGGCACCTCGTGCATGACCGCGGCGCGCCGCTCCACCCGGACGTGGATGGCGGTGGAGTCGGCGTAGGTAACGGTGGAGCCGGAACGGCTCCAGGTCCTGCCCACGCCGTGCGGGAGCGGCGCGTCCATGGTGGCGTCGAGCGCGCCGAGGATCGCCGAGCCCACCTTGGCCTCGGTGTCCAGCCCTCGGCCGACAGCGGTGACCCCGCCCGTCTTGTAGAAGCCGACGCCGACCTCCTCCAGGAGCATGCCGCCCTCGGCGAACTCACCGGAGTCGTGGCCACCGATGATCGTGGCCCGGTCCGGGAACATCTCGGGGCTCAGCTGCGGCCGCGCGATGACGTGCCCGGCCTTGTTGACGATCGGGAAGGTGAACCCGTTGGGGTTGTTCGCCGCCTTGTACATGCTCGCGCTGAACATGTCGACGTGCGTGGTCACCTGCTGGCGCAGGTCCGGGACGGCCTGGGCGACGTCCGGGCCGAGCAGGTCGAGGACCTCCTGGATGACCACGTCCCTGGAGTCCCAGGCCGAGATCGCCATGTGCGGCATGTTGGAGTCGCGGCTGGTGTCGCCGGAGACGTCGCGCCGCACCGGGTCCTCGACCCGGGTGAGGTAGGCGTCCGGGACACCGATGACCAGGGTGTCCCGGCTCTCCGGCGTCCACTCGCCCGGCTCGAAGACCACGGTCTCCTGGGTCGCGCCGTCGGTCTCGTGCACCTCGGTGACCTTCACGGTCACCTGGACCTCGAACGGCGTCGCGGGGCCGCGGTTGGTCCCGACGGCGTGGTTGGTCTCGGTGTAGCGGTTCGAGGACACCGACTGACCGGTGGAGAACTGCAGCTTCTTGCCCACCCCGGCCGAGGCGATCGGGTTGCCGCCGAGCGGGGCCAAGCCGATGGCGAGGCCCAGCAGGTCCTCCGCCGAGGCGGTGGCGCCGACGCCGACACCGCTGCTGCGGTTCGCCGAGGTCTCGAAGCCGCCCTGGCCCTGGGCGAACGTGCCGTGGCCCTGCTCGTGCGGCTTGACCTCGGAGCGCACCTGGGCCGCGTCGCTGAGCTCCAGGTGGATCAGCCGGGTGGTCCTGCGCCCGTCCTCGGTGGTGAAAGTGATCAGCGCGCCCTGTGAGCTCAGCGCGTCCTGCCAGTTCGCCTGGATCCGCAGGTCCACCTCGGTCGCGGAGACGCCGAGCAGCTCGCCGACCGCCGCGGCGTGCGGGATGCGACCCATGGCGCCACCCGCGATGAACCCGGCCAGCGTGGGCACGCCCGCGGGAATCGGGTTCCCGTCGGCGTCCACCTCCCGGCCCTCGCCGCGGATCTGCCCCTGCGGGGTCGAGCCGGTGTTCCCAGCGCCGGACTCCGCGGTGGCGGCGGGCTGGGTCTGTCCTGCGCTGTGGCCTGCCTGGGCGAGCAGGGCAGGGACCTCGTCGAGCAGTGCTTCGAGCGCGGCCCGCTGCGCGTCGGGGTCGGCGGGCAGGAGCGGCAGCATCAGCGTCAGTTCGGCGATGCCGGAGTCGCCGGCCTGGCTGGACACGACGAGCTCGGGAGCGGTGACGGAGGAGTCCGCCTTGATCATCACCGGCACGGTCGTGCCGTCGATCAGCACCGGTACCTCGTTCGGGTACAGGCCCTCCGCCGACGCGGCGCTCGACTGCCGCAGGTCCTCCAGGACCTGCGGGGAGACATCGGCGGCGGTGCCACCGGTCCAGGACACCGTGACCGGGATGCCGGTGCTCCCCGCCTGGGCAGCCGGTGCGGTCGTCGCGGGCGCGGCCGGGGGCTGCTGGACGGGCTGGGACTGGGGCTGCTGCTGCGGCGCGGTGGCCGCGGACCCCGGCTGGGCGGCCTCGCCCAGCGCCGCGTCAACGGGCAGCGCGGATGCGCGCGCGGAGACGTAGTGCCCGCCCTGCCGCAGCACGATCAGGCGGCGCCTGCCGGACTCGCCGTGCTCCTGGGCCACACCGTTCTCGTCGACCAGCACGATCCGCACGCCGAGCCGGTCGGCCAGCTCCGCCAGATCGTCCTCGGTGGTCGCGGCGAGCTCGTCGGTGCCGGTGCGCGGACCCGCCTGGTCCAGCGCGCGGCCGAGCGTGCCCTCGCCGGGCATGGTCCACTCGATCCGCAGGAAGTTGTCGTTGAGGAACTCCTGCTGCGCGGCCGTCGGCGCGTTCGGGTCGCCGACCTCGGCAACGAAGTCGTGCGCGGCCAGGCCCTCCACCCCCGTGGAACCGGCCATCTGGTTCACCATCAGCGCCGCGTACGGCACGCCGTGGAAGTAGACCGCCGACCGCACCTGGTTCCACACCTGCTCGGTGGCCAGGTTGCCTGGGGCGGACATCCCGGCGGGCAGCCCGTGCATGTACCGCAGCAGCACCTCGCGGGCGGTGCGGTCCAGCTGCGCCCGCGCCGCCGAGTCCTCCGGCAGCGGAGCCTCGGGCAGCACCTCGCCCGGGCGCAGGAAGGACGGCCGCAACCGGACGGCGGCGCCCAGCACCTGCGGGTCGCCCTCGATCACGTTCCGCCGCTGCTCGCCGGTGGCCATGCCCCGTCGCACGGACAGGTCGGCCGCCGCCGAGCGCAGCGCCTTCAGCTCGGTGAAGGACCGCGTGGCCGGGTCGATGCCCGCCTGCCGCAGCACCTCGCCGAAGTCGGCCATGTCGGCGGCGTTGGTCGGGTCGTAGCCGAACAACGAGGCGGCGGCGGCGACGTTCGCGGGAACGGGGGAGTAGCCCGCGTTCAGCCGCGCCACGTCGGCCTGGAAGGCGGCCACCCGGTCCGGAACCGCGTCGCCGTAGCGGCGCTCCACCGCGATCCGCAGCAGCTTGGCCGGGACCCGGGCCCGGCCCGCGTCGTCCGCTCCGTTCCATGCGAAATGAAGCATGGATTGGCGCATGAGCGGGTCCTGGACGTCGCCGATCACGCGCGCGGTGTCCATGCCCCGCGCCAGCGCGGTCACGATCGCGGCGGGCATGTCCTCCGGCCCGAAGAGCCGGAACAGCTCGCGCAGGTCCACGTCGACCCCGGGCTCGACGAGCCGGTTCTCGTCGATGAAGACGTCGAGCGCCGTCAGCGTCTCCCAGAACGCCTGCTCGGCAGCGGCGGCGGTGACCGGGTCGTCGGAGGCGGACTGCTGGAGCAGCGTCTCGCCGCTGCTCAGCGCCGCCAGGTACTCGCTGTTGGCCGGGTGGATCTCCTGGCGAACCACCGCCTCGTAGTTGAGCGAGTCCACGATCTCGTTCATCCGGGCGGTCCGCGCCTCGGCGGGGATCGCCTCGTAGACCGCGCGCTCGGCCGTGTGCGCGGCGACCTCACGGTCCTGGAGCTCGGTCGTGCTCAACCCGGTCGGCTGCCCCTGCAACCAGTGCGTCACCTCGTGCACCACGGCACCGGCCAGCTCGGCGACGGTGGTGACGCCGGGCGTCACCCGGACCGACACCTTCCCGTCCTCCCAGTTCAGAACGGCCCGCGCGTCACCATCGGTGAGCACTGTCATCGTCTCGACGATCTCGCGGATCTCGTCGGCGATGTCCTCCCTGGCGTAGCCGTTGGCGGTACCCGCCGCGTCGGCGATCGCGTCAACAGCCAGCAGCGCGACCCGTTCGATCTCCGCGCTCACGGCGTCCAGGTCCGTCACCACGGTCTTGGCCTGGGTGGTCAGGACCGGGTCGAGCAGGTCGCGCAGTGCCCGCACCGCGTCCTCGACGCCGGTGGAGTCCTCGCCGCTCCTGCTGAACTGCCGGTACTCGATCAGCACTCGCTGCGCGGCGGTGAACGTCTGGAAGTTCTTCAGCTCGCCGTCCAGCGTCGCCCCGCGCACGGCCGAGTCGTAGGCGGCCTCGAAATGCTGGGTCAGCCCCGGGACGAGGTGCTCAAGGCCCGCCCGAGTGAAGGCGATCCGGATACCGGTGACGATCGCCCGGACGTCGTTCTCGCTGGACATGCCCAGGGGAACCCCCGAGCCGTCCAGGGACAGGGCCAGCGCCTCGAAGTCGAGGAGCGAGAACCGCTCGTTGCCCTCCTCGTCGCTGAAGAAGAGGAAGTTGTCGACGGTGGTGTGCGCCTCGCCGGGCGCGGCGGCGTGCACGGCGGAGACCCACGCGGCGGGCAGGAACTCGGTCAGCAGCCCGCGCTCCTCCAGCGCCGTGACCAGGTCCCTGTCCACCAGGTCGGAACGGCCGTCGGCCTCGGCCATGGCGTTCGCGACGCGGATGATCTCGGTGGCGGGCGTCAGCCAGTGCGCCCCTGCCGGACCGTCCTCGCCCGCTCGGTGCCGGGTCCGCAGGTGCAGCTCCGCGAACGCCTTGGCGACCAGCGTCAGCATCCGCTCGGCCCGCGCGGTCTCCCGCGGCAGCTGGTCTTCTGGCGCCTCCGCGACCCGCTGCGCGAGCTGGCCCATGGTCTCGCCGGGCATCAATGTGGTCAGCGAGACGCCGAGCACCAGGTTGGGCCCGTGCACCACGCCGAGCGCGAGGTACTCCGGCATCTCGAAGTGGTCGTAACCGTGTTTCTCGACGGCGTGCTCGGCCACCCGCTGGTCCGACCAGAAGCGGTACGCCAGGTCCTCGATGGACTGGTGCACGCTGAGCACGTGTTCCGCTTCGCCGTCGACGACGACCTTGAAGAACCGTTCCCCGGCGAGGAGCTCCAGCGTGACGTCGGCCTCGTCGCGTCCCAGCTGCTCGGCCGCGAACAGCCGCAGGCGCTCCCGGTGCTCTGCTCCGGGGCTGCCCGGCTCGTCGGCCCCCACGAGAGCGGCCTGGTACTCGCTGAACGCCGCCATCCGGGTGTCGATGTGCGGGACCGTGGTGCCCTCGCGGGTCCCCTGGACCACGGGCAGCGCGTCGATGAACGCGTTCAGCGCCTCGGTGGAGACACGCACCCGCTGCCCGGTCGGGCCCACGAGGACGCTGTCGACGAGTCCACGCAGCTGCGCCATCGCGGGTGTCATCGAGTCGCCGTCCGCGCTTGCCCGCAGCGACCGGACCACCTCGCCCGCCCGCCCGAACAGGCCCCTCAACCGGCCGGGGCCCCGCCGGGAGTGCTGGACCGAGCTGTCGCCCTCGGACAGTCCCGCCAGGTACGGGCTGTCCGCCGGGTGGACGGCCGTCCGCACGACGTCCTCGGTCAGCCCCGGCGTCCACGTCGCGACCCTGGCCAGCTCCTCGGTCAGCACCGATGCGGGCAGCGTCCGGTACAGCGCGAGCTCGGCCAGGTGCGCCTCGACCTCCCGCTGCTGCAGGAGCTCCACCGTGCGTCCGGTCGGATCCCCTTGCAGCACATGGGTGACCTCGTGCACGACGCGTCCGGCCAGCTCGGCGACGGTGACGCCGTCCTCGACCCGCACGCTGACCCGGCCATCACCGGTCGACCAGTCCACGTGGGCGCGGACCTGGTCGTCTCCGTCGGAGAGCACGGTCATGGTCCGCACGGCGTCCGCGACGGCCTGGTGGACCTCGTCCACGGTGCGGCCGGTGAGATCGGCGATCTCCTGGGCAACCGAGTCGGCGACCTGGCCGATCAGCGCCCTGGACGGCTCGTCGAGCGCGGTGACCACCGAACCGGCGGCCGCGGTCGTCGCGGCGTCCAGCCGGGCCAGCCCCATCAGCTCGCGCACCGCGTGCACGCGTTCGGCGAGCACCTCGGGAGAACCGCCGTCGGCGAGGCCGCGGTAGGCGGTCAGCACGTCCTGCGCGGCCTTGAAGACCTGGAAGCCGTGCAGTTCGCCGTCCAGCGCCGTCCCGCGGATGGCCGATTCGTACGCGCTCAGGAAGTGCTCGGTCATGCCCGGAACGAGTTCGGGCAGGCCGAGGTCATCGTCCAGCGTGTAGTAGATGTCGTTGGCGAAGGACTGGACGTCCTCTTGAGTCCGCCGCGCCTCGCCGGTCGGGTTGTAGTCGCTGTCCAGCGACCTCGGCAGCCCCTCCAGGTCGAGCATGGTGAGGCGTTCCTCGCCGGTCACCTCGTCCCGGAAGTACAGGATGTTCTCGCCGTGGGCGTGGTCGTGCACCGCGGCGACCCAGCCGTCCGGCAGGGACACCTGGCTCTGAGCCGTCGGCGCCAGCCGAGAAGCCAGGTCACCGGGGACCAGCTCGGGCCGGCCGTCGGCCACAGCCATGGCGTGGGCGTTGCGGAGGAACGCGGTGGCCGTCTCCAACCAGTAGGCCCCGGCAGGACCGTCATCGCGCGCGGTGTCCCTGGTGCGCAGGTGCAGCTCCGCGAACGCCTTCGCTGCCTTCGTCAGCAGGCGTTCCATCCGTTCGACGTGCTGCTGTCGTTCACCGGGCGGCGCGTCGGCGATCCGCCTCGCGACCTCCGTCATGGTCTCGCCGGGCTCAGGAGTGGACAGCGAGACCGGAAGTGCGACGCCATCGGAGAAGATGACGCCCGCGCCGAGGAACGTCGGCGTGTGGAACTCGGTGAAGTCCTCGGCGTTGAGCCGTTCGTCGGCCCAGAGGCGGGCCGCGAGCTCCTCCAGGGTGCGGTGGACACCGATGACCGCGACCGGTTCGCCGTTGCCGTCGACCACCCGGAAGTACTGGCCCCTGCTCAGCTGGACCAGCTCCGCGTCGGGGAGCCCCAGCTGCTCGGCCGCGAACAGCCGCAGGTTCTCGACGTGCGCGTCGCGCTCCGGGCCATCGGCGACGAGCTCGTCGGCGAACGCGACGAACGTGCTGCGCCGCTCCATGAAGTCCAGGTCGGGGTTCAGGGAGCTCGGGTCGCCCTGGACGACCGGAAGCGCGGCGAGGAACGCGCGCAGATCCGCCGGCTCGAACCTGACGGACCTCCCGGCCGGGGTGTTCCGCGCGGCGTCCCGGACGAGCTCCCGGAGCGGGGCCGTGCGGATCTCGCCGCGGACCACGCTCTCGTAGTCCGGCGAGGTGACGATCTCGGTCATCCTCGCGGTCCGCGCCTCTTCCGGCAGGAGGCGGTAGAGATCAGCCTCTGCCAGGTGCGCGGCGACCTGGAGCTCCTGCGCCTCGGTCGTGCTCCGCCCGGCGGGCGGTCCCTGCAACCAGTGCGTGGCCTGATGCACGACCTGCCCGGCGAGCTCGGCGACCGTGGCGCCGGGGTCCAGCCGCACCGACGCACCGCCGGTCTGCCAATCCAGCGCCGATCGCGCGCCGTCGCCCGCGACCGTCATGGTCCGCGCGATGTACTGGATCGCGTCCCTGGCGTCGGCCGGAGAGGTCCCGGTGCGACGCGCGACGGTCTCCGCGGCCAGCTCCGCGACCGTCTCGATGCTTCTCCTGATCCCCGGGGCGTCCAGCTCCGTCACCGCGGTACTGGCCGCGGCTGCGGTCCTGGGGTCCACGGCCCCGGTGTTCGCGGTGTTGTCAGGAGCGGCGCTCGCCGTCGGGATGAGGCCCTCCTGCCAGGCGCTCTCGCCGACGAGGTCGACGACGAGCACCCGCCTGCCGTCGGGGCCGGTCATGACGTGCACGTCGCGCACGACCATCGCTTCGGGCGCGAGCACCACCTCGTCGAGCTCGGTCCAGCTCTCCAGCGGCATCCAGCGCCTGGTGGTGATGCGCTGCACGACGGCGACCGAGGTGTCGTCACCGTCGAGCGCGTAGTCGACGGTCCAAGACGGGTCGTACGCGGCGTAGGCGAAGCCGGGGGTGAGCCCGGGGGCGCTGAGCACCGTGCCCGGCGAGAGGTAGGACCGCACGAGGGCGCTGAGATCGTCGTCGAGGCCCTCCGTGGCGGAGGGGTCGATCTCCTGCACCTGGAAGCCCTTGTCCATCTTCCTGCCGGAGAAGAAGACGACGGGCTCGTCGGAGACGAACGGCGTCTGGAAGATCCTTTCGACGTGCCCGATCAGCTCGTCGAGGGCGGCGTCGCGCACCGGTGGCTGATTGTCGTGCGCGGCCAGGTAGGCGCGGTAGAAGTTGACCTCGTAGTTCCGTTCGCGGAACGTCTCGACCCACGCGCGGTCGGCCTCGCTGAGGCCCTCGATCCACGCGCGTTCGGCTTCGGTCCTGCCCGGCAGCGTGGGGAGCTGCCCGGAGTCGCTGTCGTGGATGCTCGCCAGCTGCGGCAGCTCCATCCGCACACCGGACTCGCCGCTCGCGTGACCGATGATGCTCGCAACGGAGCTGCGGTGCTGGCGGATGTTCAGCGTCGAGGTCCGCAGGTACGCGTCGTCGCCGACCGCCTGCCACAGCGTGGAGTCCGTGCCGCCGTTGGCGGCCACCGCGCTGCGGTAGTCCGCGTACGACGCGTCGGAGTGGAAGTGCCGGAAGAGGAAGTAGCCGATCGCGTCGGTCTCGGTCGTCGTGGCATGCTGCGCCACCGAGCGCAGCACGTCCGGGTGCAGCAACGGCAGGGGCTCGCGGCCGTCGACGACAAACATCCCTGCGAGCGGCTGCCCGTCCAGTGCGACAGCGCGTTCGCGGGTGATCTCGTTGAACGCCGTGACGTGGTCGCTGGCCACCCGAACCAGCCGGGCTCCGCGGTCGGCGAGCGCCTGGTCGTCCGGCCGCGCGGCGAACTCGCGCGCGGTCTCCTCCAGCTGGCCCGCGAGGCTTTCCAGCCGGTCGAGGATCGCGTTCAGCTCCGCGCCCCGGTGGAACGAGGGCTGAGCGCTCGCGGTCTCGATCTCGGCACGCAGGTCGGCGACCTGACCGCGCAACCGCCGGGGCACCAGGGCCGCGTCCATCGTGGACCCGGTGTTAGCCGTGCCACTTTGCCGCGAGCTTTCGTCCTGTTGGACGAACGTTTGCGCTTCTTCGGGGCCCTGTCCGCGGTGCGAGTGCTGCTGGGTGCTCTCGCCACTGGCCAGCGCCGCGAGGTACGGGCTGTCCGCCGGGTGCACGTTCTCCCGCACCACGTCGGCGGTCTGCTCCGGGGTCCAGGTGGCCACGGCCGCCAGTTCCGGGGCCAGCACCGTGGCGGGAAGCAGCCGGTAGAGCTGCCCCTCAACCTGGTGTGCGGCCACCTCGAACTGCCGCAGTTCGGAGATGGGCCGCCCGTTCGGCGCACCCTGGAGCACGTGCGTGGCCTCGTGCAGGACGCGACCGGCCAGCTCGGCGACGGTGACCCCGTCCTCGACCCGCACGGCGACCCGGCCCTCGCCGTCCGCCCAGTCCACCAGGGACCGGACCCCGGCCTCGGAGTCCTCCAGCACCGTCATCGTCTGCGTGACGGTGCGGATGGCCTCGATCGCCTCCGCCACGTCCCTGCCCGTGACCCGTGCCATCTCGGCCGCGGCGTGCAGCGCCACCTCGGTGATCGCGTCCCGGGCCGGGGCGTCCAGCTCGGTGACCGTGGTGCCCGCGTTGGCGGCGAAGTCGCTGGCCCCAACGGCGGCGTCGTCGTTCCAGACGCTCTCGCCGACGAGGTCGACGACGACCGTGGGGCGACCGTCCTCATCGAAGACGATGCGCGTGTCCTGGACGACGTAGGTCTCCGGGACCAGGGCGACCTCGTTCAGGGTGCCCTCGTCGTCGAGCCGCAGGAAGCGCTTGGTCATGATCCGTTGCACGACCTGCACACCGTTGGCGTGTCCGCGTTCGGCGTAGTTCTGTGCGAGGCCCCGATCTTCCGAGGCGTAGACCGTCGTAGGGATCACGACCGTCGACCCGCGCCGGAAGTACCCGGCGGCCAGCGCACCCGAATCCTGCCGCAAGTGGTCCGACGGGCCGTCGCCGTCTTGCAGTCGCGGCAGCCGGTCCAAGGACAACCCGCGGTAGAAGACCACCGGTTCGTCGGAGACGTACGGTCGCTCGGCCAGCGCGTCGAAGCGCTCCAGCAGGGAGTCCATCCGGGGGTCGCGGGCCGGGGGACTGCCGTCCCAGTTCGCCACGTACGCGCGGTAGCTGTTCAGCCGGTCCAGGATCCGGTGCAGGTGCAGGGCGTCGCCGGTGTTGCGCCTGTTGAGCTCGGCGACGAGGTCGCGGGCTTCCTGGGGCAGGGAGTTCCACCACTCCAGCGAGCCGTCGCCGTCGATAGCCTCGCCGGTCCGCCGTCGGTCCCGGAACTCCTCGGCGAGCCGGTCGAACTCGGACTCGCTCGGCGTCAGCTCACCCATCGCCAGCGGCGAGCCCGCCACTTCCGCGCTGTGTGCCCGCGCGCGTCCGACCAGGGTGACCACGGAGTTGCGGTGGCCGACCGCGTCCGCCAGACCGAGGCGGACGAAAGCGTCCTCGCCGACCAGATCCCAGAGCGAGGTGCTGGACTGGTCGCTCGCCAGGACCGCGTTGCGGTAGTCGCCGTACCAGCTGGCCCGGTGGAAGTAGCTGTACAGCAGGTAGCCCATCGCATCGACCTGGACCAGGTCGGACTCGTTCACCGCGGGCATGTGCTGCCGCAGGACCTCGGGGTGCAACGGTGACCTGAGCTGCTGACTGGCCTCGTGCAGCCGACCACCGAGCGGCACGCCGTCCATCGGGATCGTCCGGTTCATGGCGATCTCGTGCACCGCGCTGACCGCGTCGTCGAGCAGCGCGAGCAGACGGTTGCTACCCCGGTCGCGGCGGCCGCTGTCCGGGCTCTGCTCGGCGTCCCGGGCGGCCAGCTCCAGCCGTCCGGTCAGCTCCTCGACCCGGTCCAGCGCCCAGGTCAGGGCCTCGGCCTCGGGCAGGGGAGAGCGAGCGTTCTCCTCGGCGATGAGCGTGCGCAGCGTGGTGACCTGAGTGATCACCTCGCCCAGCGGGCCGCGGAAGCTGTCGGGCAGTTCCGGGGCCGGAGCCTGCTGCGTCTCGGTGTCCTGCCCGGTGGTCTCGGTGTCCTGTCCGGAAGTCTCGGCGTTCCGCACGGTGGCGTCGGGGGTCAGCGCGGGGCCGCCGACGAGCAGCAGGTCCAGCTGGAGCGCGCCGTCGACCTCGCGGGTCCCGATGACCTCGAACTCCGAGTTGGTGGGCAGCAACGCCTCCCGCTCGGCGGGCGAGCTGGACAGGTCGCCCAGGTAGATCACCTTCGCGCCGCCCGGCACGTAGACGGTGGCCTCGAAGTTCCGCTGCCCCGCGCGTCCGGACTCGACGGAGGTCGAGGTCGGCGCGAAGTTGGTGAAGCGCCTGCCGACGAGGTGCTCCGGGCTGCCGAAGTCCCCGACCAGCTGGTTGAGGTCCTCGAAGCCCCAGTGCAGCATCACCGGCGCGGTCGTGGGATCGACCTTGCCGAGTGCGCTGGCCACTCCGTTGAGGATCGCCGCGTCGCCGTCGGCCAACCCCGGCAGACGGTCCTCGGCCAAGCCGAGCCGGTCGACGTAGTCCTGGTACTCACCGGTGGAGAGCAGCTCCTCACCGGTGACCGGGGCCGAGCGCTCGTCAGGGGCGCGGCCTTCCATGACCTGCCGCACGGCGCGGTTGCGGACCTGGTAGCCGATCCCCGTGGAGTCCCGCAGCGCGGCGGTCTCGTCCTCGGTGATCCCGTTCGGGCGTTCACCGGTCCGCCAGTCCGAGGCGTCGGGCATCCGGGTGACCGCGTCGTCGCCGTCGACCGCTTCCGCCGTGATCAGGTCGCGCAGCTCGTCCGGATCCAGGACCTCGTCCGGATCCACGGTGGTCTCGTCCTCGTCGCCGCCGTCCGCGCTGCCGGCCTCGTCGAAGACGCTGGGGTCGTCGTTGGCCGGTGCGTCGGGGACGACAACGGGACCGTCGACGAGCACGATGTGCAGCTGGAGCTTGCCCTGCCGCTCCTGCACCCGGACGATCTCGAACGTCGCGTCCCCGCCGATCAGCGTGTCCCCGGCGAACTCGGCGCCGCGCATGCCGTCACCGAGGTGCAGCGCCCGCGTGCCGGTCGGCAGGTAGAGGACGACCTCGTGGTCCCACACCCTGGAGTGGTGCTCCTGGGTGGAGGCGGTGATCGGTGCCAGGTGGCTGAAGCGGTGTCCCACCAGCCCCTCGGTCCTGCCGACCACGGAGGCGAGGTTGTCGAAGCCCCAGTGCAGCCGCACCGGCGCGGTGGTCGGGTCGGCCTTGTTCAGCGTCTTCGTGACGCGGTTGAGGATCTTGGCGTCGGCGCGCGCCTGCTTCAGCATCTGCCGGTCCAGCTCGAACGAGGCGGTGTTCCACCACCGCCTCTTGACCGCCGGGTCCAGGTGCTCGTGGTAGACCCTGGTGTCCCGCAGCTCGAACGCCCTGACCGGCTGGCCGAGGATCTTCTGCTGGATCTTCTCCTTGGCGCTCTGCCACGAGGCGATGCGGTAGCGCTGATGCCGCATGGCGCGGTACGCCTCGGTGCGGG
Organism: Allokutzneria oryzae; assembly: GCF_042429765.1. Lineage (NCBI taxonomy): Bacteria > Bacillati > Actinomycetota > Actinomycetes > Pseudonocardiales > Pseudonocardiaceae > Allokutzneria > Allokutzneria oryzae. Next base: position 280,905 of record NZ_JBHLZU010000027.1, read on the forward strand.
TCTGGTTGCCGCCGTCGGTGTGCGCCGTCAGCGCGCGGATGTCGGCGTCGCTGACCCCGTGCGGGCGCTCGCCGGTCCGCCAGGCTGCCGCGTCGGTCATCCGGCCGACCGCGTCCGCGCCGCTGACCGCGTCCGCGGCCCAGTCGTGCTCGTTCGCCCGCACGAACGCCGAGCGGATGACCGGGATCTCCGGTGCCTGGATGGTCTCGGCGTCGCGCGGGGTGATCAGCCCGTCCCGCGCCCCGTCCCGCCGCTGCTCCAGCGCCGCCCGGACCTCGTCCAGCCGCGTGCTCCGCTCCTCGTCGCTGAGCTGCTGCTCCTCCTGGGTCTCCCGGTCCGGCTGACCGTCCTGCTCCGACCGGCTCTCCGGGTGGAGCACCTCCCACATCTGGTTGAGCGCCTGGTCCAGCCGCTGCTGGGTGGCGGCGTCGGTGTTCTCGTCGGCCATCCGCCGGGCGATGACGTCCACCCTGGTGAGGGCGTTGGTGTAGGTGCGGACGTCGGCGGCCTGCGGCGTGACGAGCCGCAGCTGGAGCCGCTGCCCGGTGGCGACGTCGCGAACCTGCACCACGACACCGGGCTCGCCGTTGGCCCAGCCGTTGACGATCGGACCGTCCACCCGGAAACCCAACCGGTGCAGGTTCTCCAGGAAGGTGCGGCCGTGCTCGGCGTGGTTGGTCTCCGGCAGCTGCACCATGTCGGTCGGCGTGGTGTCGCCTTCTCGCCCCATGTCGGGCAGGAGCACCGCGTCCTCGGTGGTCTGCCGCATGGCGAGGTTGACGGCCATCCTCGCCCGCATGTGCGGGTTCATCCGAGGGTTGGCCGGCCTCGCGGCGTCGCGCTGGGGAGGGTTGTCCCGCCAGTCGCCGTTGGCGATCTCGTCGGCGAGGTTGTCGGGTTCGGAGACCGCTTCGAGGATCTCGCGCCGCTGCTTGGCGAGCGCGTCCCGCAGCGCCGTGTCGTCGTCAGCGGTCTGGGCGAGCTGCTGGTCGAGCAGGGCCATGTGCTGCCGGGCGACGAGCGACTCGGGCGTCTCCAGCCGCAGCACGACGGTGTCACCGCCGGGCGTCCGCCAGGTGGTGACCAGACCCGGCTCGCCGTCCGCCCAGCCGTTGGCGACCCCGGTGAGCTCGTAGCCCTGGCCCTCCAGCCCCAGGACGACCTGCTGGGCGTCCAGCAGGGCCTCGGTGTCGGACAACAGCACGGAGTACCGGGCGGGGTCGCCGGGGGCGGCGGGGTCGGAGAGGACCCGCGTTCCGGGAACCGCGGACTCGACAGCGGAGAGGATCGGCTGCGCCCGCTCGGACAGGCGCATCGCCGCGTGCCCGTCGGTGCCGTGGACCTGGGCGATGTCCGCCCCGCCCTGCAGGAGCTGGCGCATCAGCACCCGGGCCATCATCTTCTGCTGTGCCGTGCCGCTGGGGCTCAGTGCCGAGACGGTCATCGCCGCGACGGAGTCCTGCACCATCCGCCCGCCGACGACGCTCCACGTCGGCGCCTTGATCCGGGTGGTGCCCGCGGGCAGGTCGTTGACCGCCCCGATGACGACGTCGAGGGTGGCGCCGTTCGGGTAGTGCAGCCGCATGACCCGGTCGCCGACCAGCTCCACCTCGATCCCCAGGCGGCGGGCCACGTTGGGCAGCGCCTTCTCGAGCTCGGCCTCGAACTCCTGGTGGTACGCGGCGTCCTCGCCGACGTAGACCCGCTTCTCGACCGGTTCCTGCTGCTGGGCCGCGAGGAGGTCGTCGGCGTTGTAGCCGCTGCGGGCCTGCGGCGCTGCGCCTTCTGGGGTGTTCCCGGGGACCGAGTCGTGCAGCTCCCGGAGACCGGCTTCGACCAGCTCCCGCATCCGGTCGGCCGACTCGGTCACGGGCAGGGTGAGGGTCGCGGTGGTCTGCTGGGCGACGGTCCCGTCGGCCCGCCCGACCCAGTCGCCCGCGTCGACGACGACCCGGTCCGGCGCAGCCGTGGGGTCGAGCACGATGTTGACGGCGACGCGCGTGTCGGTGGAGTAGTGGACGAGCAGGGTGTCCAGCCGCGGGTCCAGCTCCGGCTGGAGGAACAGCGCCCCCATCGCGGTCAACGTCGGCGTCGAGGCCTCCGCGTTGCCGGTGATCGCGACCGGCACCGGTCGCCCGTCCAGCACCAGAACACCGTCCGCGGCCGTGGTCCGCAGGTGGGTGATCTCGTCGGAAAGCAGCTGCAAGGAGCGGTCGACCGCGTCCGCGCCGCTCGTGTCGGTGTCACCGTCGGCAGCGGTGGTGTCGGCGTCATCGCCGTCGGTGGCACTCGTGTCGGAGCCGGTCTCCTCGACGGTGACGCTGCGCGGCACGGTGTGCCAGGTCTGGCCGGGCGTGGCGACGCTGCTGTCCGCCGGGGTGGCGCGGCCGTTGCTCGGGCCGATGCTGCCGACCTGCACCACCGGGCTGTCGGCCCACAGGTGGTCCAGTGCCGCGTTCATCTGCTCCCGGGCGTGCGCGACCATCTCGTCCACACCGGAGGCGACGGTGGTGGAGATGTGGAGCTCCGCGGGGCTGGTCTGCACCCAGCCCTCCGGCGTGAGGGTGAACTCGCCGGGAACGACGTGGTAGGCGCCGGGCGGAAGGGCGTCGTCGTACTTGAGGGCCGTCTCCACGATGGTGCCGTCCGGGGAGACGGCGGTGATGGTGGTGGGGACCCGGTCCCCGTTGCCGTTCTCGGCGAAGTTGACGGTGACCTGGCCGTTGCTCTGCAGGTCCTCCAGCACGATGGACGCGGCGATCGTGGAGTGGTCGGCCGAGACGGCCGAGTGGTCCTCGCCCTCCATCATCTCCTTGAGGGAGTCGGACGGCTCCAGCGTGTGCGGCGGCGACTGCCGGGTGTCGCCGACCTGAGCGGAACGGCGCTCCCCGCTCTCGCCCCGGTCACCCTGCCGGTTGCCGTCGGTGTCCTCGCCCTCCGACCGCGACCCGCTGTCGGAGTCGGTGTCCCCCTCGGTGCGGGAGGTGTCCCCGGAATCGTCGGTCTTGTCGCCGTCCGAGTCGTCGGTCCTGGTGTCGCCGTCGGTGTTCGAGTCACCTTGGCTGTTCGTGTCGCCGTCGGAGTTCGTGTCGCCGTCGGTGTTGGAGTCGCCTCGGTTGTTGGAGTCACCACGGCTGGAGTTGTCGCCGTCGGTGTTGTCCTCGCCCCGGCCGTTGGAGTCACCCCGGCTGTTCGTGTCGCCACGGTCGGAGGTGTCGCGGTCGGCGTTCGTGTCGGTGTTGGTGTCGCTGGTGGTGGTGTCCCGGTCGGTCCGGCCCTCTCCGGACTGCTGGCCGGTGTGCGGCTGGCTGGTCTGGGGCTGGCCCTCGCCCCGGTTCGGGCTCGGCGTCCGCGTCTCGGTCCGCGTCTCCGTCCTCTGTGGACGGTCGCCGGAGTCGTTGCCCCGCGAGGGTTCCCCGCCCCGCTGCGGCTGCGCCTGACTGGGGTCCCCGCCCGCGGGGACGTTCTGCCGCTCGCCGTTGTCCGGCGTGGCGGGCTGGTTGTTCCCACCGCCGTCGTCGCCACCGGCCGGAGTGCCGCCGCGCTGCGACGCGGTGTTCCCGGGGCCGCCGCTGCCCGGACCACCGCCCGCGCCGGTCTGCTGCGGGGCCTGGGTCGGGGTCGGGGCCTGAGTCGGAGTGGGGGTGTGGATGGTCGGCGTGAACAGGTCGGGCATGGAGACCGATCCCAGGTTCCGCCACGTCAGCCGCATGTCGTCCAGGGCCATCCGGACCTGGCCCATGTCCCGTTCACCGATCAGCTGTTCCCAGGTACCGCCGAGGGCGCCGCCGACTCCGGCCTGCCAGATGTCCTCGGCCTTGAGCTCCTCGCTGGGGTTGGCGCCGTGGCCGGCGCGCTGCGCCAGCACCTCCGGCGGCGTCGGCGTGAGGGCCTGGGTCAGGTAGTGCGAGCCGTACAGACCGAGCACACCACCGACCGCGCCCATGGTCAGGAAGCCCATCGAGCGGGTCGCCATGCCGAGCGGGGCGCCACCCAGCGCCGCACCCACGAAGGAGGCCAGCGTCGAAACCGGGTTGTACTGGTAGCGGCCGTCGGTGCGCATGACGGTCACGGCCTGCGCGGCCACGTCCGTGCCCACGCCGTACATCAGCGCCGAGCGCAGGCCGTATCCCTTGATCCGCTGGAGGACCAGGCCGCCCTTGGTCATCCCGTTGGCGACCGCCTTCTCGGCGGCGCGGGACAACAGCGCGCGCATCTCCGGGTTCACCACAGCGGCCCGGGTCACCGTGCGCCCGGCGAACCGGGCGCCCAGCTGCTGCGCCAGCTCGCGGTTCACCGCGCGCGATGCCAGCTGCCGCGCCAGCTGCCTGCGCGCGGTCTGTGAGGCACCCGCCTCCAGGGCTTCCCTGAGCAACTGGTGCCTGAGCTGGTGCTGGACCTGCGTGGCGGCCATCCGCCCGGCGATGGCGGACGGCCCGACCTTGCTCGCGATCCAGGCAGGGGTCGCCCGGGCGATCCGGGGCACCGTCTTCGTGACGACGTGCGGGACGCCCTTCGTGACGACCCTGGGCACGGTGTGCGTGACGAAGCGCGGCACAGAACCCAGCGCCGCCTTGGCCGCGCCCCTCACCATCACCGGCCGGATCGCGCCGGCCTTCGCGGCGATCCGGCTGATGGCCTCCATCAGCTCGGTGGCCAGCTTCTTCGCGGCGAGCGTGCGGGCCACGATCATCGGGGGGATGGTGGCCAGCGAGCCGCCGAAGGAGAACGCGGCCATGATCAGCGGCCGCAGCACCTCGAACGCCAGCAGGATCAGGTTGGCCTGGTACATGCTCTTCATGAGCACGACCTGCTGGTTGAACTGGTTGACGCCCAGCCCGACCTGGAGCTGGGCGTTGGACAGCTGCAGCAGCGACTGCTGGAACTCCACCAGCTTCTGCTTGAGGGCGAACGGCGTCTGGCCGCCCTCGACCTGGAGGTCGATGTTCTCGGCGAGCCGGGCCAGTTCCTTGCCGAAGTCGATGGTCCGGTTGGACTCGTCGAAGTAGAACTGCACGAGCTGCGCGGACTTCTCGGCATCGGCCTTCGGGTACTCACCCAGCAGACCGTTGACCGCCATGGTCATGTCGATCGGCGGCACCCAGATACCGACACTCGATGCCCAGTTCTGGAACTCGTGGATGAACTCGTCCACGCTCCCGGCAAAGTCCTGCATCGCATAGGCGAATGCGTCGAAGGCATTGTCCCACGCGTTCCCCACCAGGCCACCCCAACACTCGACATGAAAAAGTTAGGACCGGACACAGGGCGTGTCGAGGCCGTTACGGCATGGTTAGACGTCGACGGACTTGTGTCGCTGCTCGTTGTCGTCCTCGCCGCCGCGCATTGTGCCGACCCATTCTACGATGGACTCGCCCAGCTGGGCCGCACTCCCCCCGAGCTGGCCCGAAGCTTCAGCGATTTCTTTGGCCGTGCCCACCTTGTAATTGGCGAGGAACTGTTTGCCGTACTTGTCGTCGCCGAAGGTGCGGGGGTCGTTGTCCAGCTCGTCGCCGTCCGTTGCCCGCTTCTTGGACTCTTCTTGGTGGTCCTGGCCCATCGCGATGGTGTTCTGGCCGAGCGCCTCGATCGCTCCCAGGCCGGTGTTGAAACGAAGGTAGTTGTTCATTTCTTCTCCTTGCGCTCGGCATACACCTCGGCGTCACTGCGGAACATGTCGGCCATCGGATTCTCGAATGTCTCTCCGCCTGCGATGGCCCGCAGCTCGTCCAGCTCCGGAGGAAACTGCTCGTTCATGATGTCCTGGGCCTGCTGCGTGGCGTCCCGCACCGCCTCGCCGGAGGCCTTCAGGATTTTTGCCTGCAGCTCTGCCGAGTCCGGCCGCCGGAACACCCTGGGGTCGATTTCCAGGTCGACCAGCTGGCCTCGCGGGCCGACGACCACCTTGACCATCCGGTCCTCCGACCACGCGGTGCCGGTGATCTCCATCATGCGCTGCTGCGTCTGGGGAATGGACGCCGTCGTCTTTTCCAGCTGCTCCAGCATGCTTTGCAAGAAGTTCTCACCAGGGGCTGAATAATCCATGCCGCCCTCCCCAAAGAGCACACTGTCGTCGTCGGTCGCCGGGTTGGCTCCCCCCGGCGATTATCCTATTATCCCCGCCGTGAACGCGAAGCGTATCGGCCGGATGCTTCTTGCCGCCGCCGTTTTTTCCGCCGGCCTGGTGCTCCCCGCGCCGCACGCGCTTGCCCAGCAGCAGTGCGTCAGCGGTGGCTCCGACCAGCGGTCGGTGCCCTGGCCCCAGCGCGCGCTGGACCCGGCTCGTGCCTGGCCGATGAGCACGGGTGCCAACCAGCGGGTCGCGGTGGTTGGCACTGGAATTGGGGACAACCCGCTGCTCTCCGGTCGCGTCGCGGACTCGACGACCCTCGCCCAGTCGAACGGCCGCACCAGCAGCGGCCAGCCGGACTGCCTCGGCATCGGTACCGGCGTCGCGGGCATCATCGCCGCGGCCGCCACGAACGGGGTGGGCTTCCACGGGGTCGCCCCCGGCGCCACGCTGCTGTCGGCGAAGGTCGTCGCCGACTCCTACGTCTCCGGCGGACCGCCGCAGGCCGTCGAGCCCGAGCTGCTGGCAGGCGCCATCGACTGGGCGGTCGGCAAGAACGCCACGGTGATCACGGTCGCCGAGGTGGCGAGAGAGGACAGCGCCGCGCTGCGGCAGGCGGTGCAGCGCGCCATCGCCAAGGGCGTCGTCGTGGTCGCCGCCGCCGGTGAGCCGGTGAACGGCAACAATCCCTATGCGGGCAAACCGACCTTCCCGGGCGGACTGGACGGTGTGCTCACCGTCGGAGCCATCGACCCGGCCGGCCAGGTCACGCCCCCGGCCACCTCGGTCGACATCGTCGCCCCGGGAGTCGGTGTGATGACCACCTTCCCGGGCAGCGGGCTCGGTCTGGCCTCCGGGAGCGCCTTCGCCGCGGGATACGTCGCGGGGGCCGCTGCCCTGGTGCGTTCCTACTGGCCGAACCTGTCCAACACGGAGGTCGTCAAACGATTGCGAGCGACCGCCACCCCGGCCAACGAGGGGGTCGACAGCCGCAGCTACGGGGACGGTGTCGTCAACCCGTACCAAGCGGTGATCGACCAGGTCGTCGCTGGTCGTCCCGCCGAGCTGCCGCCGTTCCGGCAGCAGGAGATCAGCCCCGAGGAGAAGGCCAGGCTGGCCGCTGAGGACAACGCCAACGCGTGGGCCTACGGTGCCGCGGGCATCGGCGTCGGGCTCGCCGCACTGGTGATCGCGCTGGCGATCTTCGGGCCGAGGGGACGACGGCGCCGCTGGCGCAGCGGCCTCGCGCCCGACCCCGTCGAGCACCCCGAGGACGAGCTGCCCCAGCCGCCCGCCGAGCTCTTCGGCGGGCGCGCCGGGAACAGCTGAGGTCTTCGTCCGCACGGTTGCTCGTTCCTTGAGTTCCGGTGGCGGCGGGGCCAGGGGAAACGGTGGTGGAGATGGAGCGAGCCACCCGTGTCGGGTGGGGCGTGCCCCGTCAGTGAAAGAGGCCGGTGAGGGACTGGTCCAGGGCCTGCATGTCCTGGCTGCCCAGCTGGGTCTGGTGGCCGAACTTCTGCTGGGCGTTGCCCATGCCGTCAGCCATCCTGTTCCACTCCTGCTGGGCTTCGCCGAACGCCTGGCTGGCGGCACCCTTCCAGTCGTCGCCGCAGATCCGCATGGCTTCGCGCATCAGGGCGGCGAACGCCTCCTTCAAGGCCTCCGCGTGGGTCTTCGTGTTGGCGCCGAGGGTCTCGACCTCGCCGAACCTGTAGCCGATCGGTTGCATGGTTGTTCCACCTTCGAGTCTGGTCTGCGCTGAAAGAAGGACGAGAGTTCGGGGTGAACCCGGGGAGGGTCAGCCGCCCATGCGCTGGGCGAAGGTGTTCCCCATCAGTTGGCCGTCTTCGCCGGTGTTGAGCCCCTCGAAGATGCGCTTCTGCTCGTCGGAGAAGTCCAGCACCCGGTTCTTGCTCTGGGTGACGCCGTTGAGCAGCTTGGTCAGGATCTCCTGGATCTTCTGCCACTCGTCGCTGAAGTCGTCCTGCTTGCTCAGTGCGGCCATCGCCGCCGGGCCGGTCCAGGCGCCACCCACGTTGTCGATGTAGCTCGACCGAATCTTGTTCATGATCTCCAAGGAGTCGTTGCCGCACTGCTCGATGGCCTTCTCGAGCTGGTTCATCTGGTCTGGCGTGAGCTTGGATTCCGACATGGGCTGGTCACCTTTTCGATCTTGGTTTCAGCAACGCCTTCACGTTCTGTGACGCGCCCGCGCGGCGCGCGGTTCCCATGAACCTAGACAAGCTTAACCGCAGGTTGAAGGCTTGACTCTTCGTCGATAATAGAAAAATTATTCGGATCGGAGCCGGGTCGCGGCCGGGTCATCCCACCGAGTGGACCGAGCTGGCCGCGGCCGGGTCGAGCGTCGGACCCGCCGGGATGCGCTGCACGAGCGCCGCGGGCATCGACACCGCCTTGTCCGGGGTGTAGCCGAGCTTGACCAGCACCTCGACCGAGGGCACCGGGTACCGCATGCCCAGGTCGGTGACGATGTTCAGCGCGCCTGCCTCGGCCTTGTCCGAGCCCATCGCCCGCACGACCACCACACCGCCCGGCGGCACCAGCACCCGGTCGGCGAGCTTGGTGCCGCCCGTGGTCTGCGCCCGGGTCACCAGGCTGGTGGCCAGCGCGGTCGCGGAGCCGCCGAGCGAGACCACCGCCGCGGTCTTGGCGTCGGTCGCCTTAGAGCACACCGGGGCCCTGCCACCGTCGCCGACCTGCGCCAGCGTCGGCGGCTGCGCGGGCTGGGCGGCCTCGCCCGCCGCAGGGGCCAGCGCGTTGCTCGTGGGGGCGGCGTTCGCGGCGGCCGCGGAGATCTCCACCGGCTGCACCGAGTACTGGCCGCGCAGGACCCGCACCTGGAAGTCGGTGATCGGGGCCAGGCCGTCGCCGCGCACCAGGTAGTTCTGCACGCCGTTGCCGACCGGGTGGAAGACGATGTCGCCGATCTTGCGCCCGGAGAGCACGGTCGAGCTCTGGCCCTGGTTGTCCACGGAGATCGGTCCGATGTCCTGGCCGGCGGGCAGCCCGTTCAGCCAGGCCGTTCCCACCGGCTCGATCGCGGTCTGCACGCCGAAGACCGAGCGCAGCAGCTGGTCGGGGGAGCTGCCGGTGATCCGGTAGCGGTGGTCCCGCCACACCAGGTGCACGCTCTTGTCCGACTCGTCGCGCACCAGCAGGCCGCGCTCCCCGAGCGGGGTGCTGCCGGGCACCTCGGCGCCCACCATCAGCGTGGTGGTCGGGGCCAGGCCGCCGACCCCGTTGTCGCCGAGCACCGAGCACATCGTCCACGGCTTGGTGATCGCCTCGCTCGCCGCGGGCAGGGACATCGGCGCCCCCGGGATGCCCACGGTGGCCCCGCCGCGCGGCATCCCGGCGAGGTCGGCGCCGGAGACGCGGAACGGCCCCGCGTGACCCGCGCTGAGCAGCCGGGCCGAGGTGTAGTTCAGCGTCGGCTGCAGGCTGCTGCCCTGGTAGAGGAACGTGGCGCCGGTGTCCCTCTCGATGATCACCGCCCCCGGCTGCTTCCACGAGGTGCCGCCGATCCCGGTGAAGATGCCGTAGATCCCGTAGCCCGCCGCGATCAGCACGGCGATCATCACGCCCGCGAACACCGATCCGACGCCGCGGCGCAGCGGGGTCTGCTCCGGGTCGGTCTCGCGCAGCATCACCGCGGAGATCACCCGCTGCATCATGAACTGGTACGCCTGGAGCTGGTCGCGTCGGGTAGCCACGCTCGTCCTTCGCTGGGTGGGGTCGGCCGGGCCGTCAGCCGACCGAGGCCATCAGTCCTTGCACGTAGAAGAAGAAGCCGGTGATGTAACCGGTGTAGGGGATCAGCGCGATCAGCGCGACCACGTCGAGGATGTCGGCGAACCGGCCGAGCCACGGCGAGGGCGCCTTGCGGCTGTAGACCAGCGCGCAGAGCGCGACCAGCCCGGCGACGGCGACGACGCCGAGCAGCAGCAGCGCCCGGGACAGCGTGGTGTCCACGACAGCGACCCAGGCCCCGGCCAGCATCAGCCCCACCAGCACCCCGGACAGCAGCAGCGGCAGCCGCTGGCGGGGGATCGGGAACAGCCGGGCGCGCAGCGTCAGCGCGAGCACCACCAGGACGGCCATGGTGATCCGGGAGGCCCCACCCTCGGAGATGAGGAACACCGAGGCCAGCGCGCTGGTCACCCCGACGCCGAGCAGCAGGCCGGAGAGCACCTCGTCGGTGCGGCCCACCGCGGCCACCACCACCGGCGACGCCGGCTGCTTGTCGTCCTTGAGCAGGTCGGCGGCCCGCTGCGGCAGCTCCGGCAGCGGCAGCCTGCCCAGCCGCAGCGCCAGCATCGGGTAGCCCGGCAGCAGGCCGATGCCCACGGCGAGCACCACGGAGGCGGCCCCCGCCGGGCTCATCGAGCCCGCGAGCAGCGCGCCGAGCGAACCGAGCACCCCGCCCAGGATGGCCGCGACGAACACCCGCCCGGCGACGGCGATGGACACGTAGCCGACCACGCCGAAGACCAGCAGCGAGATCGTGCCGAGCAGCAGCTGCGACGAGCCGAAGCCGGTCAGCGGCAGGTGGGCGGGGGCGGTGAGCTGGTACCCGCCGACGAAGGCGTAGGGCAGCGAGCTCCCGGCGAAGGCCACCCCGGCCCACGCGTCCGGGACGGCGCGGGCGATGGTCACGCCGATCGCCATCAGCACGGCCGCGCCGGAGAGCATGACGATGCCGGGCACCAGCCACGGCGGCTGGAACAGCAGGCCGCCGAGCGCGCCCGCGAGCAGGAGCGCCACGGTCAGCGCCAGCCCGCAGCGGCGGGTCGCGGTGTTGCCCCAGCTGCGGCCGTAGCGGCGGGAGCCGCTGGCGATCGCCTCGACGAGGTCGTCGTAGGAGATCTCCGGCCATTCCGCCTGGCCGGGGCCGAGGTGCAGGATCTCGCCGTCGCGCACCTCCTGCGTCGCCAGCGTGCGCTGACCGTCCAGTGCGTCCCCGGTCGGCCTGCGGAGCACCCAGCCCCCGTGCCGCTCGCCCTCGTCAGCCGCGTCCTCGCCCGCGTGCCGCAGGAGGTAGGGGAGCAGCTCGGCGACGGTGACGTCTTCGGGCAGCGCGACGTCTATCGTCCGCTTCGGTGTCACGACCGTTACCTTGGCCAGCGTGGCACCCCTAACGGGCATCATGACGCGCACCTCCCACAAATGGACCCGGCATACCCGGCACAATGGCACCGCGGACGACCCCGCGAAGCCCAATGGCACCCCGAAGGACACCGCGAATCGCGGGGGCGGGCAGCACGATTAAGCACCGGGGTAGTTTGCCCCATCAATAGGTCGGCCGTTTCAGCACCAGGATCAGCACCAGGATTTTCGGGAGAAGGTTCAGGTTTTGGCAACGATCATCGTCAGGCGTCCGGAGCGCCGCGCGGCGCCCGAGCTGCCCTCGGGCGAGGTGGTTCTGGAGTCTCCACCGGAGAACCCGCCTCCCGGTAGCAAGAACTGGGGCCGCGCCATGATGATCCTGCCGATGCTCGCGGGCACGGCGGGCATGGCCCTGCTGATCGGCGCCGGCGGCAACCGCGGTCCGCTGATGTACGTCGCCGGTGGCCTGTACGGCACGGCGGCACTCGGCATGGTGCTCTACCAGATCCTCAGCCAGCAGGGGCAGGGCGCGAGCAAGCAGGAGATGGCGCAGAACCGCCGCTCCTACATGCGCAAGCTCAGCAAGCAGCGCGCCCAGGTGCGCGACACCATCGAGCGCCAGCGGCAGGCGATGTTCTACCGCCACCCGAACCCCGACCGGCTCTGGTCCACCGTGCAGAGCGCCCGGCTCTGGGAGCGCAGACCGGTCGACTGGGACTTCTCCGTCGTGCGGATCGGGCTCGGCCACCAGGCGCTGGCCACCCCCCTGGTGCCGCCGGAGACCAAGCCGGTCGACGAGCTCGAACCGCTGTCGGCGATGGCGCTGAGCAAGTTCGTCAGCCGCTACTCCACCGTGCCCGACCTGCCGATCGCGGTGGCGCTGCGAGGCTTCTCCCGGATCTACGTCACCGGCGCCGACGAGGACAAGCGCGCCTTCGCCAGGGCCGTCGTCGCCCAGCTGAGCGCCTTCCACGCGCCCGGCGACATCCTCATCGCCTTCTGCGTCCGCCCCGAGGACCGGCCGCTGTGGGAGTGGGCGAAGTGGCTGCCGCACTCCCTGCACGCCAGCAAGCTCGACGCGGTCGGCCAGATCCGGCTGGTCGCCTCCGCGGTCACCGCGCTGGAGGCGATGCTCGACGACGTGCTGGCCAACCGGCCCCGGTTCAACCCGGGCGCGGCGCCGATGGAGGGCTCGGCGCAGCTGGTGGTCTTCATCGACGGCGGCAACACCCTGAGCTCCGAGCACCTGATGATCGAGGGCGGTGTCGAGGGGGTGACGGTGTTCAACCTCTCCGACACCCCGCCCAGGGTGCTCGACTCGACCACCCTGGTGCTCACCATCGCCGAGGACGGCACCATGGGCAGCCGGACCATGGACGGCGAGGCCGCCATCGGAACGGCTGACGCGCTGTCGGCCGAGGAGATGCTCGGCCTGGCGCGCGGGCTGGCGCCGCTGCGGCTGTCGGCGCTGTCCACCGGCGACCAGCCGCTGTCCAGCTCGCTGGAGCTGACCGAGCTGCTCGGCCTCGGCGACCCGTTCGCCATCGACCCCACCCAGACCTGGACCACCCGCTCGAACCGGGACCGGCTGCGGGTGCCGATCGGCCTCACCGCCGACGGCAGGCCGATGGAGCTCGACCTCAAGGAGTCCGCCCAGGACGGCATGGGCCCGCACGGCCTGCTGGTCGGCGCCACCGGTTCCGGCAAGTCCGAGCTGCTGCGGACCCTGGTGCTCGCGCTCGCGGTCACCCACGACCCGGAGATCCTCAACTTCGTGCTCACCGACTTCAAGGGTGGCGCGACCTTCACCAAGCTGGACCGGCTGCCGCACACCAGCGCGGTGATCACCAACCTTGAGGACGAGCTGCACCTGGTCGACCGCATGCTCGACGCGATCCAGGGCGAGCTGCTGCGCAGGCAGGAGCTGCTGCGCAAGGCGGGCAACTACGCCAACCAGCGCGACTACGAGAAGGCGCGCACCGCGGGCGCCCCGCTTGACCCGCTGCCCGCGCTGCTGGTGATCGTCGACGAGTTCTCCGAGCTGCTCACCGCGCGGCCGGACTTCATCGACATGTTCGTCCAGATCGGCCGGGTCGGCCGGTCGCTGGGCGTGCACCTGCTGCTGGCCTCGCAGCGCCTGGAGGAGGGCAGGCTGCGCGGCCTGGACTCGCACCTGTCCTACCGCATCGGTCTGCGGACGTTCTCCGCCATGGAGAGCCGCGCGGTGCTGGGCGTGCCCGACGCGCACCAGCTGCCAAGGGCGCCCGGCAACGGTCTGCTGCGCACCGGCACCGAGGACCTGGCCCGCTTCCGCGCCGCCTACGTCTCCGGGGTGCACCACAAGGGCGGCCAGAAGCTCGTCGACGACGAGGGCCGCGAGATCGACCCGGTCCAGGACTACTCCACCCGCTACCTGCAGCCCCGCCTCGCCGAGAAGCCCGCCGAGGTGAAGAAGCCGGAGCCCGCCGAGGACGCGCTCGGCGAGACCCTGCTGGACGTGCTGGTGGACCGGATGGCGGGCAAGGGACGGCCCGCGCACCAGGTCTGGCTGCCCCCGCTGGACGAGCCGCCGACGCTGGACCAGCTGGTCGGCCCGCTGGTCGTCGACCCGGACCGCGGCCTGACCAGCCAGGACGAGGGCGTGCGCGGGGCGCTGCGGGCCGTCGCGGGCATCATCGACCGCCCGGCCGACCAGCGGCGCGACCCGTACTGGCTGGAGCTCACGGGTGCGGGCGGCCACATCGCCGTCGCGGGCGCGTCGCACAGCGGCAAGAGCACCGTGCTGCGCTCGATCGTCGCCAGCCTCGCGCTCACCCACACCCCGCGTGAGGTCCAGTTCCTCTGCCTGGACTTCGGCGGTGGCGGCATGACCGCGCTGCGCAACCTCGCGCACGTCAGCGCGGTCGCGACGCGGCGGGACGGGAACGTGGTCCGCCGGTCCATCGCCGAGGCGCAGAACCTGCTCGCCGAGCGGGAGCAGCGCTTCGCCGAGCTGGGCATCGACGGCATGGCCACCTACCGGCAGATGCTGCGCGCCGGGCGCTTCCCCGAGGACCGCTTCGGCGACCTGTTCCTGGTGATCGACGGCTGGACGACCATCCGCACCGAGTTCGAGAACCAGGAGCCCGCGCTGGCGGAGCTGGTCAACCGCGGTCTCGCCTTCGGGGTGCACCTGGTCATCGCGTGCAACCGCTGGATGGACCTGCGGATGAACCTGCGCGACATGTTCGGCACCAAGATCGAGCTGCGCCTGGGTGACTCGATCGACTCGGTCGTCGGCCGCAGGCAGGCCGCCGCCGTGCCGGAGCAGACCCCGGGCCGCGGCCTGGCTCCGGACGGCATGCACTTCCTGGGCGCGGTGCCGCGCATCGACGGCAAGGAGACCGCAGAGGACCTGGCGTCGGGCATGGCGAACCTGGTGGAGACGGTCAACGCCGCGTGGCGCGGCGAGCGGGCGCCCGCCGTCCGCCTGCTGCCCTCCGACCTGCCCTACTCCTCGCTGCCGCTCGCCGAGACCGTCGGCAAGCGGGGGATCCCGATCGGCATCGCCGAGAGCGACCTCCAGCCGGTCTACCTGGACTTCGAGGCCGAACCGCACCTGGTGCTCTTCGGCGACGTGGAGTGCGGCAAGAGCTCGTTCCTGCGGGCGCTGGCCACGGGCATCATGGGGCGCTACAACCCGTCGCAGGCCCAGATCGCCCTGGTCGACTTCCGCAGGAGCCTGCTCGGGCTGGTGCCGGAGGAGTACCTGATCGCCAACACCTCCAACCAGGGCGCGGTCCAGGAGCTGGTGAAGCTCACCATCGACGTGATGACCAAGCGGCTGCCGAAGGCCGACGTCACCCCCGAGCAGCTGCGCAAGCGGAACTGGTGGAGCGGCCCTGAGCTGTTCATCCTGGTCGACGACTTCGACCTGGTGGCGCCGAGCTCGCACCAGAACCCGCTGGCCCCGCTGCTGGAGTTCCTCACCCAGGGCCGTGACATCGGGCTGCACATCGTGGTGACCCGCCGCTCCGGTGGAGCCTCGCGGGCGATGTACGACCCGGTCATCGCGCGGATCAGGGACCTGGCCTCGCCGGGCATCATGATGTCCGGCCGCCCCGACGAGGGCGCGTTGCTCGGCAACATCCGGCCCCAGCCGCTCCCGCCCGGCCGCGGCTGGCTCGCCAACCGGAACGGCAACCAGCTGATCCAGCTCGGCCACCTGCCCGCGGTGGATCAGGAAGGCTGATCCAGGAGCATGCTCAAGCAAGTATTTTGAAGTCGTGGGTCAGCATTGGTCCCCGTCCGGCTGGAACCACCGGCACACTGGCACCGTCGTAATAACGGTGGTATCCCCATCGGGGGCGATGACGAGCGCAGGGTGGTGTGGGCATGGGCAAGCCCGGTGACAAGAACGGGGACTACTACGGCTACGACCTGAACTCCCTCGACCAGCAGGGCAACGGTCAGGGCTGGTCGATGCACACCATGCCGGAGGACATCTACTACACCGAGGCCGACGAGGCGGCGAACCCGTCGCCTGACGGCACCCGGCCCAGCACCCAGCCCGCGCCCGAGACCCCGGCGCCGGACTCCGACGCCGCCAAGGGCCTGATGATCGACCAGATCAAGCTGATGATCGAGGGCGAGCAGCCGGGTACCACCGACGACCGGGCGCTGCAGTGGAACAACGTCGCCGCCATGCTCAACACGGTCCAGACGCAGATGCGCGGCCAGACCGACCAGCTCGACGGAGACTGGGAGTCGCCGTACGCCAAGGAGCAGTTCCTGCTCAAGGTCGGCAAGAGCCTCGCCTACCTGGAGACCTGGCGGCGGGCCGCCGCCGACAACTCCTCGGCCCTCACCGGCCTCGCCACGGCGATGCGCGAGGCCCAGAGCAAGATGAGGACGCTGTGGAGCGAGTACCAGCAGGCCAGGGAAGACGGCAAGTACGACTTCGGCGACTACGCCGCGAACATGGGCAAGGACTACCTGAACTCGTTCACGCTCGGTCTGACCGGTGAGGGCAAGACCGAGGAACAGCACATGGACGAGATCAAGGAGGAGTACAGCCAGAAGGCCAGGAACCTGCTGAGCGAGACCGCGACCGCCTATGGGCCTTATCTGAGCAAGCTCGGCAGCGGTCGGTCCCACAAGCTGAACCCGCAGAACTCGGTCTACCACCCCGGTGCCATGGGCCTGCCGACGCCGTCCATGCCCGCTCCGCCCAGCGTGCCCGGTGGGCTGAACGGTCCCGGAGCCTTCCGCGGGGCGCCGCCCCCTCCGCCCGGCACCAAGCCGCCGAACAGCGACAAGCTCAACCAGTTCACCAAGAACCCGCCCCCGGCGCCGCGGGTCAACACCCCGCCGACGGTGAACACCCCGCCGGTGCCCGCCGCAACCCCGCCGGTGGTCCCGACCAGCCTGGTCCCGCCATCGCCCAACGGCCTGCGCACCCCCGGCGCGCCCCCCACGCCGCGCCTGACGGCGCCGTCGCCGGGGGTGCTCAACGCGCCGTCGCCCGCGCCCGCGTTCAACGCGAACAACCTCGGCGTGCTCGGCAACGGCCCCGCCTTCACCAACGGCAACGTCCCCGGTGGTGCCACGACCGCCCCCGGCGCCTTCCGCGGCGGCCCGCCGGGACTCAACGGGTCGACGCTGGGCTCGAACGCGATGGGCAGCCAGTTCAACCCGCCACCAGCCCCGCAGTCCAACCAGCAGAAGGCGCCCCAGAGGCGCAAGGACACCCCTTCGCTGAACGGGCCGCAGATGTCCGGCTCGATGAACCCGCCGCCGTCCCCCGGCAGCACCGAGCGCAACCGGCCCGGAGCCCAGAAGCAGGGCCTGCCGCCGCTCAGGCCCGGTGTGGAGGACGCCTTCCAGGCGCCGCCGTCCTCGGCGACGCCCTCGGTGCTCGGCGACCGCAAGCCCGCGGCGTCGCGGCGAAACCGGCCGGGCGCGCTCCCGCCGGGCGCGTCGAAGGTCAACCCGCTGGTCGACGACTCCATCGTGCCTCCGGTGCTGGCCAACCCGCACCACAAGGGCCCGGCCAAGACCTACACCGAGGACCTGGCTGCCAGGCAGCGCGCCCTGCAGGAGCGGAAGCAGCGCGCGGAGCGCGAGCGCAGCTCGGAGTTCGGCCACAACCTGCCCTCCGGTTCCGCGCCGGTGTTCGAGGGCCGCACCGCGGCCAAGGACACCAGGGACACCAAGCGCGAGAAGGAGGCGTCGGTGCCGACGGCCCTGCTCGGCGCCACGGCCGCCGCGGCACTGGACCCGCACGCCGCTCCGGCTCGCTCCGCGGACAAGGTCGCCCGCGACATCCGCAGGCAGGTCGAGGAGAGCACGGAGGAGGCCTGGGCCGCGCAGCAGACCCCCGGCGGTCCCGTCGTCGAGGGCCGCACGGAGCAGGAGTACCGCGCCGAGCCGAAGCCGAACGTCACCGCCAAGCAGTGACCACCCAGCACGACCGCAGTGAAGCCGCCCCGGACGCCCCCGTCCGGACTGTTGGAGGAGCCCGATGAACGACACCGCCGCCTGGGCGACAGAAGGCAAGGAGCTCAAGGCCGACCCCAACACGCTCAAGGGGTTCGCCACGAACCTGGCCACCATCGGGGAGAACCTCAAGGACGACAACAACGGTCCGGTGATGGGCCTGTTCGGCGGCGGTGACGACGTGTCGATCTCCTCGGGCACCTTCGCCGAGGGCAAGCGCGCCATGGACCTGGACTCCCGCAACGCCCGCGAGATGATGCAGTACCTGGGCGACCAGTACCGGGAGCTGCTCGCGCACTCCGCGGCCACCCACGTGCTCGCGGACATGTACGAGACCGGGGCCAACAACCACGCGATCAGCCTGAACGCGATCATGTGGGCGTACCAGGAGCCCGGTGCCACGCCGCCGGGCAACGTCCCGCCGTACCTGTACGACGAGAAGGGCAAGCTGCTGACCATGAACGGCCTCTTCCAGGAGGCCGGGGGCGGCGGAGGCAGCACGAAGACCGACGTGCAGACCAGCGCCATCTGCCTGCCCGACGGGCGGACGATCACCGAGTACCGGACCGCGGACGGTGGCACCCGGGTGGTGACCAAGCACGCGGACGGCAAGATCGAGGAAGTGGTCAAGAACGACAAGGGCGACAAGCTCTACGAGGTGGTGACGACCCAGGCGGGCGCGACGACGACCTTCTACCAGGACAACAAGGTCGCCGGGAGCACCGTCCGCTCGACGACCACCTCGAACCAGCGCACCGCGAACGGCGATGTCGAGCACGAGCAGACGACCTTCGAAACTCGGGACGCCGAGGGCAAGGTCACCTCGACCAAGACCGAGCACATGGTCACCACGACCAACTCGGGCGACAACACCCACACCCGGGACTACTACACGACCAAGGGCGACGACCCCACGAAGACCGACCAGCGGCACATCGGCAGCCAGCCCGCGATGCCCGACCAGGAGGACTGGCAGGACCTGGCCGAGCAGGAGTCCGAGCGGGCCAGGAACCGGCTCGGCGGCTGGTGAGCCCGCGGCTCTGACCCACAGCGGCCCTGACCCACGAAGGAGGCCCACCCCCGGTGCGGGGGTGGGCCTCCTTCGTGCGCGGGTGTCGTCAGTAGCGGCCCGGGCGCCCCAGGCGCTGTTCCTCGCCGGTGACCGTGAGCGCGGCGTACTGGCGGGTGGTGTCCATGAACATCGCGACCATGTCGTCGCGCAGCCGGGAGATCTCCTGCGTGGTGTCCGGGGTGAAGCTCATCTCCGATGCCACGAGGGAGGCCTCGAACGGCGCGAGCCGCTGCAGCAGCACCAGGTCCGCCCGCTTGGCCAGCTGCGCCCGCTCCGGGGTGAGCTGGCGCAGCACGGTCAGCCTGGTGCGCCACGGGACCGGGGCCTCCTCGGGCGGCGGCTGGTCGTCGTAGACGCACAGCAGGGGCTTGTCGGCCGATGCGGTCAGCTCGTTCTCCGACCCCGGAGGCAGCACCATGAGCCGGTCGGAGCGCCCGACAGCCAGAGTGCCGAGGTCGTGCCAGCCGTTCGCCTGGTGAGTGAACATCACCACCCGCGCGCCGAACCGAAGCGCGCGGAAAGCGAGCAGCCGCGCTGCCCACATGCCACCCACAAGCAGGGCTTCGGTGGCCTCCGGCCGGAACAGGGTGATCGCCACCGGCTGACCCGCCTGGTCCCGGCCCAGCCGCAGCCCGAACGAGGACCCGGTGAACTGGAGCAGGTCGAGTGCCTCGGCGGGGGCGTGGTGGTGGCCGATCCGGAGCGGGGCGAGCCCGCCGTGCTTGCGGGTCTGCCACGCCTCCTGCTCCGTGGAGCCGCTCCGCTCCGGGGTGGGGCTGGGGGGAGTGGGCGGAGCCAGCGGCGGGCTCGAACCGGCCGCCAGGGGCTGCGCGAGCAGGGTGCCGGTGGCCGCGGCGGTCGCCACCGCCCCGGCCTCGCCGACGCCCGCGGCGCCGGGGTAGGCGATCGGCCCCCCGAGCACCTGGCCCATCTGCCCCGGCGGGGGCATGGCGACGGCGCCGGGGACCGGCCCCGGCTGCTGGGGTTGCTGTTGGGGCTGGTGCGGGGCCGGGCCGGGCCCCGGTCCGGCGGGCCGCTGCTGGGGCGGGCCGGGCTGCTGGTGCGGCCCCGGACCCGGCCGCTGCTGGTGCTGGGGTGGCGGTGGCTGCTGGCGCGGCTGGCCGCCGGGCGGCGTGTGCGCGTACTGCCCGCCGAGCACCGGGCGGATACCGCCCTGGCCAGGGGGGAACGGCCGCTGCTGGGCCATGCCCTGGCCCGGCGTCTGCGGAGGACGCTGCTGCTGCGGCATGCCGCGGTGCGGGGTCGGCGGCTGCGCGTGCCGTGGCCCGTTCTGGGGCGGCGGCGGTTGCTGGTGCGGTCCCTGCGGTCCCTGCTGCCCTTGCCTGCCGGGCGGCTGCGGTGGGCCCGGAGGCCGCTGGGGTCCCTGTCCCTGCTGGGAGTTCCGGGGCCGCGAGTCGGGCTGTTCTGGCTCGTTCACCGTGCACCTCCCCCGCTCGGGGCCGACGCGTAGACGGCCGGTGCGTGCTGTCCGTCCAATTGTGTCAGCCGGGCCCCGGAACGCGCAGCCACATCGACCACCGCGGAGCACGCCTGGCGGAACCGCTCCGGCGGCGCCGCCACCCGGATCAGGCAGCGCAGGTCCGCGCCCTCGTGGGTGGGCTCCAGCAGCAGCGCCACGCTGACCAGCGGGGCGGGCAGCTCGGCGAGCGCGGCCAGCAGCTCGACCCCGCGGACCGGGTCGGGCCAGGAGCGCACCCAGAAGACCGCGTGCGCCAGCCACGGCGAGTACCAGGCGTCCCACTCCTCGCGGATCCGCTCGGGGCCGCCGGGCCGGGCCAGGTCGCAGGAGCGGGCCATCGCCTCGGTCACCTCGTCGGCGTCGAGGATGCGGGCGTCGTGGCCGCGGCGCCGCAGCACCCGCTCCACCCGCCTGGTGATCTCGGAGAGCACGCCGGGCACGTCCACCCGGCCGTCCTGGTTGTCGATCATGGACTCGGCGGCGGCGTGCGCGTCCAGCCGCACCGCGACCCAGGTGGTGTGCTCGCGCCTGCCCGGTCCGACGATCGGGCCGTTGTGCGCGACGACCTGGGTGACAACGCCCGCCTGCTCCGCGTCGGCGGCGATCTTGACGAGCGCGGCGAGCGGCACCGGCGGCGTCGGCGCGCTGCCGTCCTCCGCGGACACCTCGATCACCGTGAACCAGCCCGCCCCGTCGCTGCCGAGGCCCAGCTTGCGGTCGTTGGGGCCGTCCACGTCGTCAACGACCAGGGTCGGGGCCAGCTCGGTGAGCGCGGCCATCCTCGGGTCGTCCCGGACCTCGCCCGCCGCGCCGCGCCTGCGCCGGAACCGCATCCACAGCGCGATGCTCTCGGTCCACCAGCGGCCGTGCGACCTGCCGAAGATCAGGGCGAGGGCGACGAGGCCGAGCACGCACGCCGCGACCAGCGCCCACACCCCCTGGAACACCGCGTACGCCAGGGCCAGCAGCACGACCTGCAGCGCGATCAGCCGGGCCAGGCCGAAGCCGCCAAGCCGTCCCGGCTGCCGCCGGGGCCGAAACCACGCCCCGGAGCGGCGGCGCGCTCTCGTGCTCTTCGCCGCACGCGGGCGAGCCCGCACGTCGGACGGCGGAGACTGGCTCGTCATCACTCGCAGTTCCTTTCCACAGCCAACGGTATCCCTCACCCACCGCCGGCCTGTGTTACCGGTCTCACCCATCCTTGCGGATGCCGTGCTCTGGGTCATGCCCGACATCCGACCTTTGGGAAAGGTGTCTTCCTGTCATGTTTGCCGTCATAGGCGAAAGTGATTCGACCGGAGCCGAAGAACCCCTCGTTCGTATGTGATCGTCTATCGCGACCGGGCGGATTCTCAAGGGGCAGCGGTCCACTGAGGACGGAGTCATGGGGGTGGCCGTGCGGACCAGGCGGATGTGGATGTCCTTGTGGGTGGTGGCCGCGGCGGTGGCCTCGGCGCTGACGCTCACCCCCGGCGCGGCCCTGGCCGCCGAACCGGACCCGGTGGTCAATCGTCCGGTCTTCAACGACCCGTGGGGCCCGCCCGCCGCGCAGAACGCGAACTTCATCCAGTTCGCGCGGCTCATCGACCGGGTGCCCGCGGCTTCGACGTCGTCAGCACCGCCGACACCTCCGACGACCCCGACCCCACAGCGCGGTTGCTTAATACGCACGCCCGCGGAGTGGTCCTCGACCCAGGGCAGGTTGGCAACCGCGCGCACACCAAGCTCAAGGCCGCGCTAGGGGCGGACGACACCAAGCCCAGCTTCGTGGTGGCCTGCAACGACAAGTTCCCCGCCGCGAAGCGCGGCTGCATCGGCACGCGGAGCAAGACCTGGAGCGACGGCACGCTCTACGCCTACAACCACACCAAGTTCGCGGCCTTTTCGAAGATCCGGATGAACAACGGCGACACGGTGCCGAACGTGGTCTTCATGGGCTCGTCGAACATCGGCGACTGGGACGCCGTCGAGGCGTACAACGACATGTTCACCTTCAGCGACGCGAAGGTCTACGGGGCGTTCCACAAGTACTTCGCCGATCTGCGCTCCTACCGCCACACCGCCGCGGGCAACAACGACTACTACGTGGACACCGGATCCGGATCCCAGTTCCGCGCGTTCTTCTTCCCCCGCAAGGAGCGCTCGGGCAAGCCCTTCGAGGACGCGGGCAGCGACACCGTCTACAACACGTTGCTCTCGGTCGACCCCAGCTGCCGGTACCAGGAGCCCGACGGGTCGTGGCACCAGACGGACGTCCGCGTGGTGATGCTGTCGTTCAACCGGCCCGCGATCGCGAAGAAGCTCGCCGAGCTCAGCCACAAGGGCTGCTGGGTCGATGTCGTCTACGCCGGGGCGAGCAAGGACGTCCTCGCCGCCTTCAAGGGGAGCAAGGCGCAGCTCACCTTCTGCGACTTCGACAACACGGCAGGGAAGCGCGACCTCCAGGTGCATTCGAAGTTCATGCTCATCGACGGCAAGTACGACAACGACATCACGCCGCGCGTCTACACCGGAAGCCACAACTACGCGTGGTCGGCGCTGCGTCAGGCCGATGAGGTGATGATGCGCATCTCCGGCCGCGAGGTTCACGACGAGTACGTGCGGAACTTCTGGACGATCCGCGACACCTGCAAGCGCCGCGTCTAGTCCGTGCCCTCGTGCACGCGTGGGCCAGCTGGCGTGGTCGGGTTGTCGCGTTTTGTCACCTTGATGCGCAAGAGAGCGCTCCCAATTCGCATTAAGCCTACAAAACGCGAAAAGGGGGGCAGGTGGGTGAGGGCGCCAGGTGAGGCGCCAGGTGACGCGTCAGGTGAGGGCGCCAGGGGGGTGGTGGGGTGGTGGGGGGCGAGGTGGTGGGGTGGCGAGGTGATGGGGTGGTGGGGGGCGAGGTGGTGGGGTGGGGGCCTTGTGTAGACGCGAGCTGGGGCCTGTCGGCCTCCGGGAGTGGGGGCCTTGCGGGTGGCCGTTGAGGCCCACGGGCGCCAGTGGCGGGTCGGGAGGGAATGCGCCGCCCGGCTCGCCGAGGTGGTCCTCTCCCTTGGGCTGTGGGGCTTCTTGACGGGGATGATCCTGCCGACGTGCACCCGTTCGCGTGCAAGGAGTCTGGAAGCGTCCGTCCTAAGTGGACGCGTGTCGTTGGGGCCTTCCGTCGCTTGTGGACAGTGGAGCTGCTGGTGCCGATGGGAGCATGGGCCGCGCGGGTCGGCATCGGTTCGCTGTTGGGGACGGTCGGAGCGCGGACTCCGGTGATGGCTGACGGCGAAGGCCCGCCGATCCCGTTGGTGGGACGGCGGGCCTTCGCTGGTGTTGCTCGTCAGGCGCCGAAGTGCTTGTTCAGCCACGTCCTGGTCGCGTCGCGGTACTCGTCCGCGTTCTTGTGCAGCCCGAGGGAGTGCCCGGCCTTCGGCAGGACGTACGTCTCCAGCTTGGCTTCCTTGCTGTAGTAAGGGGCTTCCTGCGGGTGCAGCGCCTTCGCGCTGGAGCAGTCGCGCAGCGCCAGCAGGCCGCAGAACAGGATGTCCTTCTCGCCGACCGCCTGGAAGACCGGGACGTTGATGCCCAGCGTGGCGGGCAGGATGATGCCGAACACCGCGACGGTTCCCATGCCGGGCACCGACACCTGGTCCTTGGTGGCCTCGTCCGCCGCGATCACCTTCGGGTCGGCGTCGTCGGCCGCGTAGAACAGCGGGCCACGGGCGCCGGGACGGGTCGCGAAGTACAGCGGGTCGCTGCCTCTGCTGCCCAGCAACGGATCCAGCAGCGTCGGGTGCAGGCCGAGACCCGCGCCGACACCGAGCACGGGCAGCGCGGGCAGGTGCGTGATGCCGGTGAGCCCGACGCCGTCGACGTCCTTGTACTTGGCCGCCGCGTAGGCCACGATGCCCGAGCCCACCGAGTGGCCGATCATGATGACCTTCGTGAACGCGGTCCCCGCGACCTTGCCCGCGCGCAGGTGCCCGACGACCTCGTGCATGGCGAGGGCTTCCGCGTCGATCATCATCGGGATGCTCAGCGGCTTGCTGCTCTTGCCGGTGCCGAGCCGGTCCACCGCGAAGGTCGCGTACCCGTGCTTGGCCATGTCGCGCTGGTAGGAGTACTTCTCCGGCTGGTACGGCAGATCCCAGTAGGCGCGGTTGTAGGTGCCGCCGTGCACCAGCAGCTGCACGGTCGTCGGCGTCGCGCCCTTCGGCGAGCAGAACTGCCCGCGCACCACCGCAGGCATTCCCGGGCTCAGCAACGGAAGCAGGCCGGGAGCGGTGACCGGCAGTGTCACCTCGGAGCAGCTGACCTCGGCGGCGAAGGCCGACGGGGCCGCGGCCCCGGCCATCAGCAGGCCGCACGCGAGTAACGAGGACGTCAGTTTGGGCAGCAGTCGCACGGGGACAACCTTCCAAGGCTCGGCGAGCGCGAGAGGGGGCAGACAGTACCGCTCGTGACGGAGTCGTCACTTTCAGGTGACGCGCGGCATGACGGTCATCGGCAGCTGGTTGGGCTGCATCGTGGCTTTCACCTTGGCGTAGACGCGTTTTCCCGGAACCGGCACCAGCCGCCACCGCGCGCCGACCGTCGCCGCGACGATCGCGATCTCGGTCTGCGCGAAGAAGTGGCCGGGGCAGAACCGGGCTCCGGCGCCGAACGGGATGTAGGCGCCCTTCGGCAGCGCGGCGGAGCGCTCCGGCAGCCAGCGGTCCGGGTCGAAGCGCGCGGGATCGGGGAAGAGATCCGGGTTCTGGTGCAGCGTGTGCTGGCTGACCGCGACCTCGGTGCCCTTCGGGATCCGCACGCCGCCGAGCTCGACGTCCTCGCGGGCGCGGCGCATCAGGATCAGCGGCGGGGTGCGCCGCAGCACCTCGTTGATGATCCGCTGGGTGTACTCCAGCCTCGGCAGGTCGGCGAAGGTGACCGGGCGGCCGCCGAGGACCTCGTCGATCTCGGCGTGGAACCGCCGCTCGATCTCCGGGTCCCTGGCGATCTCGTGGAAGAACCAGGCGAGCGCGACAGCGGTGGTCTCGGCCCCGGTGGTGAGGATCGTGACCACCTCGTCGCGCACCTGCTCGTCGGTCATCGCCTCCCCGGTGTCCTCGTCCCGCGCCAGCAGCAGCGTGGACAGCAGGTCGCCGTGGTCGGCGCCGGTGGCGCGCGCCGCCTCGATCGCCTCCGGGATCACCTTGCGCAGCCTGGCCGCCGCGGCGTCGAACCGGCGGTTGCCCGGGATGGGCAGCTTCTCCACCACCCGCGGGGAGAACGCCCGCACCAGGACGTTCTCCAACATGATCGGGATCGAGCGGCGGATCTCGGCGAGCACGTCGTCGCCGAGCGCGGTGGAGAACAGCGTCCGCCCGGCGATGCTCAGCGCCAGGTCCTGCATGCGCTGGTCCACCGCGACGACCTGGCCGGGCCGCCACTCGTCGGCGAGCTCGCGGGCCAGCGCGGTCGTGGTGGTCTCGGAGTACCCGGCGATCCTGGTGCGGCTGAACGCGGGCAGCACCATCCGCCGCTGCCGCTGGTTGAACGCGCCGTTGGACGTCGCCAGACCGTCGCCGAACAACGGCCGCATCTTGTCGAAGACGACGCCCTTGTCGAAGTGCCCCGCGTCCGTGGAGAGCAGCCGCCACGCCAGCTCCGGGGTGGTGACCACGTACACCGGCAGCGGGCCGAGGAAGATCCGCACCACGTCGCCGTGGTCTCGCAGGGACGTCAGGAAGCGCACCGGGCCGCGCAGCATCGACACCGTGTGGCCGACGAGCGGTAGGCGACCGGGGGCGATCGGGGCCCGGGCGTCCGCTTCGGTCGCCATGCCACCCACCTTCATCACCGAGGTCAGGTCAACCGGTGACAGTAGGTAATAATCGGGTCGGCCCGCGATGATCTCCGGGGCACATACACACGATCGGATGGGTCCGGCGGTCGGGTGTCCCGGTCGTGACCGAAGACGAAGATGATGTCCGACCGAGGATGATCGGGGTGCAAGGTGACCGGAAGCCTGAACTGGGTTCCCTCCGAGGTCGACACGGCGGTGCCGAGCCCCGCCCGGGTCTACGACTACTGGCTGGGCGGCGGGCACAACTTCGCCGCCGACCGGGAGCTGGCCGAGAAGATCCTCACGATCATGCCGGGCATCCGGGACGCGACCCGGCTCAACCGGTCGTTCCTGCGGCGCGCGGCGCTGCACATGGTCTCCTCGGGCGTGCGCCAGTTCCTCGACGTCGGCTCCGGCATCCCCACGGTCGGCAACCTGCACGAGATCGTGCAGGCCGCGGACCCGGAGTGCCGGGTGGTCTACGTCGACCGGGACCCGGTGGCGGTGGCGCACTCGCGGCTGCTGCTGGAGAACAACGACCGCACCGCGGTGCTGCAGGCGGACCTCCGTGACGTGCCTGGCATCCTGGACGCCCCGGAGGTCCGGGAGCTGATCGACTTCGACCAGCCCGTCGGCCTGCTCATGTTGCTGCTGCTGCACTTCGTGCCGGACTCGTGGGACCCGGTCGGCATCCTCGCCCGCTACCGCGACCGGCTGGCGCCGGGGAGCTTCCTCGCGATCTCGCACGTGGCCGGGGACTCGGGGGCCTCGCGGCTGGACGAGGCGGTCGAGGCGTACAAGTCCAGCCAGAACCTGCCCTACGTCCGCGACCACGACGAGGTGCTCCGCTTCTTCGACGGCTTCGAGCTGGTGGAGCCGGGGCTGGTCGGCTGCGCGCTGTGGCGCCCGGAGGGCGCGGGCGACGTCACCGACAGCCCGGAGATCAACGCGCTGCCCTACGCCGGAGTCGCCCGCAAGCCCTGACGCGCGCCCGCGTCTCAGCCGGAGGCGGTGAGGAAGGACTCGACGCGGGCGGTGAGGGTGAGCGGCGCCTCGTCCATCGCGTAGTGGCCCGCGTCGGCGAGGACCTCCAGGCGGGCGTTGGGGTAGTGGGTCATCCAGGTCGCCCGCATCACCTCCGCCGACAGGGCCGGGTCCTGGCCGCCGACAACGGCGAGGGCCGGGACCGTGTTGCCCTCGATCTCGGAGTGGAAGTCGGTCTTCACCCACGCCGCGAGGTAGTCGCGGAACGCCTCCACCGTGGAGCAGGCCAGCGACCGGGCGACCATCGCGTCCAGCCAGCGGCCGGGCAGGGTGCCACCGGTGGTCATGTCGATGATCGCGCGGCGGTTCGCGGGGTCGTCGACGGCGCCGGAGAACAGGTCCCAGGTCTGCTCGTCGAACGGGACGCCGGTCGCGGGCACGGGGGAGACGCCGACCAGGGCGCGCACCCGCTCCGGGGCGTCGGCGAGGACCCGCTGCGCCGCCATGCCGCCCATCGAGTGGCCGACCAGGGAGAAGTGCTCCCAGCCGAGGTGGTCGGCGAGGGAGAGCACGTCGCCCGCGATCTCGGCCATGGTGAACTCCCCCGGCGTCGCCTTGGCCTCGCCGTAGCCGCGGTAGTCCGGGAACGCGTAGGTGAAGGCCGACTCGTCCAGGTGCGGCCACAGCGGCGCGAAGGCCGTCCGGTCACCGAACCAACCGTGCAGCGCGATGACGCGGTGTTCTCCGGTGCCCTGGGTCTGGTGGGGGATCACGTGCGCTCCTTTGCTTGGGGCACACAGGATCCCGCGCGTTGGTGAAGTTCAGGTCTCGACCTGGTCGTGATGACGGACCCGGTTCGGGTGAACTCCGCGCGCCCGCCGCTCCTCCGGTTCCCCGCGCCCTGCCCGACCGAGCGGCCGCGGCGGGGGATGTCGGTGTCCCTCGTAGTATCGGGGAATGGCCTCCCCCGATATCCGTGCCGGACTGGACGTGCTCAACCGGGTCTTCGGTTACGACTCCTTCCGCGGTGACCAGCAGGCCATCGTGGAGCACGTGATCGGCGGCGGCGACGCGCTCGTGCTGATGCCGACCGGCGGCGGGAAGTCGCTGTGCTACCAGGTTCCCGCGTTGGTCAGGAAGGGCGTCGGCGTCGTCATCTCCCCGCTGATCGCCCTGATGCAGGACCAGGTCGACGCACTCACGGCGCTCGGGGTGAAGGCGGGTTTCCTCAACTCCACCCAGGACGCCCAGCAGCGTCGCGCGGTCGAGTCGGCGTTCCTCTCCGGTGAGCTCGACCTGCTCTACCTCGCGCCGGAGCGGCTGCGCGTGGAGTCGACGATCCGGTTGCTGGACCGGGGAACCATCTCGTTGTTCGCCATCGACGAGGCGCACTGCGTCTCCCAGTGGGGCCACGACTTCCGGCCGGACTACCTCGCGCTCTCCGAGCTGCACGAGCGGTGGCCGGACGTGCCGCGCATCGCGTTGACCGCGACCGCGACCAAGGCCACCCACGGCGAGATCGCCACCCGGCTCAACCTCACCGAGGCCAGGCACTTCGTCTCCAGCTTCGACCGGCCGAACATCCAGTACCGGATCGTGCTGAAGGACCGGGGTGAGCAGCAGCTGCTGAACTTCATCCGCACCGAGCACTCCGGCGACGCCGGGATCGTCTACCGGCTCTCCAGGGCGAAGGTGGACAAGACCGCGGAGTTCCTGAACCAGAACGGGATTCCGGCCGTGCCCTACCACGCGGGGCTGGACGCGCGGACCCGCGCCGAGCACCAGGCCCGGTTCCTGCGCGAGGACGGGCTCGTCGTGGTCGCCACGATCGCGTTCGGCATGGGCATCGACAAGCCCGACGTGCGGTTCGTCGCGCACCTCGACCTGCCCAAGTCCATCGAGGGCTACTACCAGGAGACCGGCCGCGCCGGGCGGGACGGGCTGGCATCGACCGCGTGGATGGCCTACGGCCTCGCCGACGTGGTGCAGCAGCGGCAGATGATCGAGACCTCGGAGGGCGACCGCGCGCACCGCAGGAAGCTGTCCATCCACCTCGACGCGATGCTCGCGCTGTGCGAGACGGTGGAGTGCCGCCGCGTGCAGCTGCTCAACTACTTCGGCCAGTCCGGCACCGCGTGCGACAACTGCGACACCTGCTTGAACCCGCCGGAGTCGTGGGACGGCACAGTCCCGGCGCAGAAGGTGCTCTCCACCGTCTACCGCCTCGATCGCGAGCGGGGCCAGAAGTTCGGTGCCGGGCAGATCGTGGACATCCTGCTCGGCAAGCGGACCACCAAGATCGAGCAGTACCGGCACGACCAGCTCTCCGTGTTCGGCATCGGCACCGAGCTGGACGGCTCGGAGTGGCACGGGGTGATGCGCCAGCTGTTGGCGAAGGGGCTGCTCGGCGTCGAGGGCGAGTACAGCACCTACGTGCTCACCGAGGCGAGCGGCGAGGTGCTCGGCCGCAAGCGCGAGGTCATGCTGCGGCGGGAGCCCAAGCGCGCGGCGCGGCCCGCGAAGTCCTCGCGGAGCAAGGCCGCCGTGGTCGACATGCCAGCCGAGGCCGCTCCGGTGTTCGAGCAGCTGCGCTCGTGGCGGGCCGCCGCCGCGAAGGAGCAGGGCGTGCCCGCGTACGTGATCTTCCACGACGCCACTCTGCGGCAGATCGCCACCGAGGCGCCGAAGACCCTGGCCGAGCTCGGCACAGTCAACGGGGTCGGCGAGAACAAGCTGGCCAAGTACGGGCAGCAGATCCTTGACACACTCAGCTCGTGAGCGCACTGGTTCCGGACGGGTTGATCAAGGCTCAGACCGAGCACGGCGGCCCGGAGGGCCGGGCATGGCTGGTGGAGCTGCCGCGCATCGTCGAGGAGTACCTGGACCGGTGGCGGCTGCGGGTGGACGGCGACCCCGGGCACGGCATGGGCTCGCTGGTGCTGCCGGTGCTCCGGGAGGACGGCACCCGCGCGGCGCTCAAGCTCGGTCCGGTCACCGAGGACAACGAGGGTGAGTCCGCCGTGCTGCGGGCGTGGGACGGCGACGGCGCGGTGCGGCTGCTGGAGCTGGACCAGGAGCGCAGGGTGCTCCTGCTGGAGCGGCTGGACGCGGCCCGGCCACTGTCCACTGTCGCCGATCCGTGGGAGGCGCTGGACATCCTGACCGGCCTGCTCGCGCGCGTCATCGCCGTGCCCCCGCCCGAGGGGCTTCGGCGGTTGTCCGACATCGCCGCCGCCATGCTCGCCGACGTGGAGCGGGCACTGCCGCGGCTGGCCGACCCCGGTGAGCGCGCGCTGCTCGACACCTGCGCCGGGGCCGTCCGCGACCTCGTCGGCGAGCCAGGGCACCACCTGCTGCACTGGGACCTGCACCAGGGCAACGTCCTCGCGTCGCTGCCGGATTCGGGGCGGGAGCCCTGGCTGGTCATCGACCCGCAGCCGCTGGTCGGCGATCCCGGGTTCGACCTGATGCCGTCGCTGGACGACCGGTGGGAGGAGGTCGTGGCCTCCGGCGACGTGCCGGGCGTTGTCCGCAGGCGCTTCGACCTGATGACCGACGCGCTCGGGCTGGACCGGCGGCGGGCGGCGGGCTGGACGCTCGGCCGTGTGCTGCAGAACTCCCTGTGGGACATCGGCGGCGGCGAGACGTCGCTGAATCCGGAGCAGGTGGCCATCGGGCGCGCCCTTCTTGGGGTATATGCCTGATCGGGCGACAAACGCTCGCGCTCCGGAGTTTGTATCCTGGTGTTTCTCTGAGTTGTATGGGGACATCGGTCATATTCGGACATTGTGGAGAAATCCCATTAACGATTATGGGAGCGCGGGCGCTGACCGGGCGAAACAGGGGCGCAAAGCCGTGCGGCCGGACCCGGCGTCCGGTCCGGTCGCGGAGTTCGCCGACGCGCTGTGGCGATTGAAGCTTCGGGCGGGCGACCCTTCCTTCGACCGTATCCGAAACGTCCACGGTGCCGCGGCCGCGAAGTCCTCGCTCGCCGCCGCGGCGCGTGGCCAGCAGTTTCCGAGCTGGGAGACGACGTGGGAGTACGTTCGCGCGCTCGCGGTGAACGCGCTCGGCGAGGATGTCGACCTCGTGCGCGCGGAATGGCGGCTGAAATGGGAGCAGGCGCGCGCCCGAATTGAGGGAAGCGACTTCGTCGCGAATGTTCCTGAGCCGCCTGCCTCTCGGGCTGCCGTCCCGGTTCGGGTGCGCTGGAGAAAAGTATTCCTGCTCGCCGTCGTCCTCTTTCTCGGCTTTTCCCTGACAAGTGCCGCCGAGGTGCCGCCGGTCGCCACCGGAGTTCCCCCGCACCTGGCCCGCCTGGTTCCCGGTGACAATGTCGGGGTGCGGCGCATCGTGAACTATCCGAATGGGGCGTACGTCCGGCCGGGAACGGATATCGTCAAGATCTGGGAACTGGTCAACATCGGTACCGCGACCTGGACCGACCGTTATCTGGAGCGCATCGACCCGGTGCTGCCCGGCGGCTGCTCCTCGCCGGAGCGGGTGCCGATCGCCATGACCCGCCCCGGGCAGACCGTGCTCGTCGCCGCCCCGTTCCACATCCCCGACACCCTCGGGCAGTGCGTCGTGCGGTGGAAGATGGCCGACGCCAACGGCACGCTGTTCTTCCCGGAGAGCCTCTACGTCCAGCTGCACCTGATCATCACGAAGTAGGCGCTGAGCTGCGGTTACGCATTGTGCGATGACCGTGGACAACGTTCGGGCGGTGCGTCCTTGCCGGAGCCGTCGCGGCCCTTCCATGCTTCGGTCCGTGCCCAGCAGTGCTGAACCACCCGCCGCAACCCATCACCCGATCGCGGTGGTCGGAGCCGGAACACTCGGTCGCCGCCTCGCGCTCATGTTCGCCTCGGGCGGCGCCGAGGTCCGCATCACCGACCCGGTTCCCGGGCAGATCGCCGAAGCAGTGGAGTTCGTTTCCGGTCATGCCGCGCACGCTCCGGGAAGAGTGGTTGCCGCCGACTCCGTCAAGGCGGCCGTGGACGGGGCCTGGCTCGTTGTCGAAGCTGTTCCGGAACGCCTCGAACTCAAGAAGTGGGTATTCGCCGAACTTGACCGGCTGACCGGTTCCGAGGTCGTCCTCGCCAGCAACTCGTCGTCGTTTCCCACGAGTCGTCTCATTGACGGGCTGGCTTTTCCTGAGCGTGTGCTGAACACCCATTTCTACCTCCCGCCACTGATCAACGCGGTCGAGGTGATGTCCTCGGGGCGCACGTCGCGCGCTGTCATGGACAAGGTTCTCGGAGCGCTTCCGGAATTCGGGTTCACGCCGTTGGAGGTGCGCGCCGAGAGCACCGGCTTCATCTACAACCGGATCTGGGCCGCGGTGAAGCGGGAGGCGCTCGCGGTGGTCGCCGAGGGCGTCGCCACGCCGGAGGAAGTGGACCTGATCTACCGGCTCGTCGTCGGGGTCTCCTCGGGGCCGTTCCGGGTGATGGACCAGGTGGGGCTGGACGTCGTCCTGGACATCGAGAACCAGTACGCCGCCGAGCGCGACGGGCTGCCGGAGGGGCCGCGCGGGCTGCTGCGCGAGTACGTCGGCCGTGGACACCTCGGCGTGAAGAGCGGACGCGGCTTCTACAACGACTATCGGGAAGGCTCATGAAAACGCTGCCCCAACCCGCATTCCAGCCCGCGCGGATCGCGGAGCTCGTCGACCGGATCAGGGAGCCCGCCCACGTCGTCGCCTCCGGCGCGGGCTACGGGCTGGCCGTCGGCGAGCACGGCCCCGAGCACGGGGTGATCGGAGTCCTGCCGCCGCTGTACCCGGAGTGGCTCGGCGACCGGACGTTCAACGAGACCCACGGCACGCGGTTCCCGTACGTGGCGGGGGAGATGGCAGGCGGCATCGCCACCGTCGAGATGGTCACCGCGATGGCGCGCGGCGGCATGCTCGGGTTCTTCGGCGCGGGCGGGCTGGGCCTGCCCCGGGTCCAGGACGCCGTCACCGAGCTGGCCAGGTCCCTGGCGGGCCTGCCGAACTGGGGCGTGAACCTGATCCACTCGCCGAACGAGCCGGTGACCGAGGGCAGGGTCGCCGACCTGCTGATCCGGTCCGGGGTGCCGTGCGTGTGCGCGTCGGCCTTCACCGACCTGACGCCCGCCGTGGTGCGGTGCGCGGCGGCCGGGCTGACCAGGGACGCGGAGGGCGGGATCATCCGCCGCACCCGGATGTTCGCGAAGATCTCCCGCCCGGAGACCGCCGAGCGGTTCCTGTCCCCGGCCCCGCCGGAGCTGTTGCGTGGCTTGGTGGAGCGCGGCCAGCTCACCGCCGAGGAGGCCGAGCTCGCCTCGCTGGTCCCGGTCGCCGAGGACATCACCGTGGAGGCGGACAGCGGTGGCCACACCGACAACCGCCCGCTGGTGTCGCTGCTGCCGGTGATCCTGGCGTTGCGGGACAAGCTCGTCGCGCGGTTCGGGTACCGGCGCCCGGTGCGCGTCGGGGCGGCGGGTGGGCTCGGCACTCCTGGAGCGCTGGCCGCCGCGTTCGCGGCCGGGGCGGCGTACGTGGTGACCGGGTCGGTCAACCAGGTCGCGGTCGAGTCCGGGCTGTCCCCGGCGGCCAAGGCGCTGCTCGCCGCGGCGGACCTCGCCGACGTGACGATGGCGCCCGCCGCCGACATGTTCGAGCAGGGCGTGAAGGTGCAGGTGCTGCGGCGCGGAACCATGTTCGCCGCACGGGCGACGCAGCTCTACGAGGCCTACCGCGACAACGACTCGCTTGAGGACCTGCCCGAGCGGGTGCGCACCCGGATCGAGCGGGACATCCTGCGCATGCCGGTCGCGGACGCGTGGGCGGAGACCGAGCGGTTCTGGCGGGAGCGCGACCCGGCCGAACTCGTCCGTGCCCGCACCGACCCGAAGCACCGGATGGCACTGCTCTTCCGCTCCTACCTCGGCCGCAGCAGCCGTTGGGCGGTCGATGGCGACACCGGCAGGCGGGCCGACTTCCAGATCTGGTGCGGCCCGGCGATCGGCGCGTTCAACCGCTGGACGGCTGGGACCTTCCTCGCCGAGCAGGCCAACCGCACGGTCGTGCAGATCGCGCTGAACCTGCTGGAGGGGGCCGCCGTGCTCACGCGCGCCCACCAGCTGCGCGTCTACGGCCTGCCGGTGCCCCCGGAGGCGTTCACCTTCACGCCGCGCCGCCTGGTCTGAGCACCCAACCACCCACCACTCGCAGGAGAAGTCTGTGGCACGCGAGAGCGCGCAACCGCCGGTGGCCGTCGTCGGCCTCGGCGCGATCATGCCAGGATCGCTTGACGTAGCGGGGTTCTGGCGCACCGTCGTCGACGGCCGTGACCTCATCAGCGACGTGCCGGGCACGCACTGGCTGGTGGAGGACCACTACGACCCCGACCCCACGGCGCCAGGCAAGACCTACGCGCGGCGCGGCGCGTTCCTGTCCGATGTGGACTTCGACCCGGTCGCCTTCGGCATCCCGCCGAACGTGCTGCCCGCGACGGACTCCACGCAGCTGCTGTCCCTCGTCGTCGCCGAGCAGGTCCTCGCCGATCTCGGTGGGGGGCTCGCCGACACCGACCGCGACCGGGTGAGCGTGATCCTCGGCGCGTCCGCGATGAAGCTGATGTCGGAGATGACGGGCTGGCTCAACCGCCCGGTGTGGCTGAAAGCCTTGCGGGAGAACGGTGTTGACGAGGAGACCGCGCAGGCGGTGTGCGACGGCATCGCCGGGCACGGGCCGGAGTGGCAGGAGGCGACGTTCCCCGGCATGCTCGGCAACGTCGTCGCCGGGCGCATCGCCAACCGCTTCGACCTGCACGGCGCGAACTACACCACCGACGCCGCCTGCGGCAGTTCGCTCGCGGCGGTGTCGGCCGCCGTGGCCGAGCTGGCCGTCGGCCGAGCCGACCTCGTGCTGACCGGCGGTGTGGACACCACCAACGACATCGGCACGTTCGTCTCCTTCAGCAAGACCCCGGCGCTGTCGCCGACCGGTGACTGCCGCCCGTTCTCCGCCGACGCCGACGGGACCATGCTCGGCGAGGGCCTGGCGATGCTCGCGCTCAAGCGGCTCGACGACGCCGAACGCGACGGCGACCGGATCTACGCGGTGATCAAGGGGATCGGCGCGGCCTCGGACGGCAGGAGCACGGCGATCTACGCGCCGCTGCCGGAGGGGCAGGCCAGGGCGCTGCGCCGCGCGTACGAGGCCGCCGGCTACGACCCGGCCACCGTCGAGCTGGTGGAGGCGCACGGCACCGGCACCATCGCGGGCGACCGCGCGGAGTTCACCTCGCTGCGCGAGGTCTTCGACGAGGCCGGGCGGATCGAGCGGCAGTGGTGCGCGCTCGGTTCGGTGAAGTCCCAGGTCGGTCACACGAAGTGCGCGGCGGGAGCGGCCGGGCTGGTGAAGGCCGCGCTCGCGCTGCACCACAAGGTGCTGCCGCCGACGATCAAGGTCGAGCGGCCCAACCCCGAGCTGGAGCTGGAGCGCACCCCGTTCTACCTCAACACCCAGGCCCGGCCGTGGGTCGGCAACCCGGAACACCCCCGGCGGGCGGCCCTGTCGAGCTTCGGCTTCGGTGGCAGCAACTTCCACCTGACCCTGGAGGAGTACACCGGCGAGGCCACTGCCTGGCGGCACCGCACGCAGGCCAACGAGCTCGTGCTGTTCAGCGCTGACTCCTCCGAAGAGCTGCTGGAGCTGGTGCGCGCCAAGAGGAGCGGTTCGCTCGCCGACATCGCGCGCCGCAGCCAGCGGGACTTCCGGGCGACCGACCCGGTTCGGCTCGCTGCGATCGCCGATGACGCGGATGACCTGGCGGACAAGCTCGCCAAGGCCGCCGCCATGATCGAGCGCTCGCCTTCCGCGCCGTTCGCAACACCGACCGGAGTCCACTATGGACTTGGCTCGGTGGTGGGTCGGACCGCGTTCTTGTTCCCCGGGCAGGGTTCCCAGTACGTGGGCATGAGCGCTGACCTCGCGATGCACGTGCCGAGCGCTCAGCGGGTGTGGGATCGCGTCGGTGCTGAGGACTTCGGCGACGAGCCGCTGCACCGAGTGGTGTTCCCGCGTCCGGTGTTCACTGACGCCGAGCGCGCCGCGCAGTCCGCCCGGATCACCGCGACCGAGTGGGCCCAACCCGCGCTCGCCGCGCACAGCCTCGCACTGCTCGGCGTTCTCGGTGACCTCGGCCTTCGCCCGGATTGCGTTGCGGGGCACAGTTTCGGTGAGCTCGTCGCGCTGAGCGCGGCTGGTGCCTTCGACGAGCGGTCGCTGCTGCTGATGGCCCGGCGACGCGGTGAGCTGATGCGGGACGCGGCCGAGGTGCCCGGCGTGATGATCGCCGTGACCGCCGCGCGGGAGGATGTGGAGAAGCTGCTGTCCGGCATCGGGATCGCCGATGTGTGGGTGGCCAACCACAACGCGCCGGACCAGGTCGTGGTCTCGGTGGGCGCGGGCTCCGCCGACGTCGTCGAGCAGAAGATCGCCGCCGAGGGTTTCGGTGTGAAGCGGCTCAACACCGCGACGGCGTTCCACAGTCCGCTGGTGGCCGACGCCTCGGCACCGCTGCTGGACTTCCTCCGTGGTGTCGAGGTCGTCTCGCCGGCCCTGGAGGTGTTCGGCAACGCCGACGCCGCCGTGTACCCGGCCGCGCCGGAGGAGATCCGCTCGCGCGTCGCAGGCCACCTCGCCGCGCCCGTCCGGTTCGTCGAGCAGATCGAGGCGATGTACGCGGCGGGGGTCCGGCGCTTCGTCGAGGTGGGCGCTGGATCGACGCTGACCGGCCTGGTCGGGCGTGTCCTCGGTGACCGCGAGCACCTGGCGGTGGCGACGGACCGCAAGGGGCGCAACGGGATCAGCAGCCTGAACGAGGCACTGGCCCGGCTCGCGGTCAGCGGGACCGAGCTGGACTACGAGGCGTTGTGGGAGCGGCACGCACCGCTCACGGAAGCGAAAGAGGAGCGTAAGACCAAGATGACGGTGCGAATCAACGGCGCGAACCAGGGCCGCCAGTACCCGCCCGCCGGGGGAGCCGCGGCATTTCCCGCGCCCAACCCGGTTGTTGCTGAACCTGTTGTGGTGCAAGGGACTGAGGAGCCCGGATGGCTTCGTGCGGTGGAGGAGAGCCAGCGGCAGACCGTCGAGGCGCACAACACCTACCAGCGCCTGCTGTCGGAGAGCCACATCGCCTTCCTCCGGTCCTCCGAAGCCACGCTGGCCGCTCTGCTCGGGACGAGCGGTGGCCTGCCGGAGCTGCCGACTGCTCCCGCTGCTCCTGCCGTCGCCGTGCCCACCATCGCTCCGACTCCGGCTCCGGCCCCGACTCCAGCGCCGGTTCTCGCTCCGGCCCCAGCTGTTGCGCCGATGATGCCCGCGGCTCCGGCTCTTCCCGCCATCACCGCCAGCCCGGTGCCCGTGGCGGAACCGACCGGTGACATCAGCACGGTGTTGTTGAGCGTGGTGGCGGATCGTACGGGTTATCCGGTGGAGATGCTGGATCTGGATATGGAGCTTGAGGCCGACCTCGGTATCGACTCGATCAAGCGGGTTGAGGTGTTGTCCGCGTTGCGTAAGGAGGTTCCGGGGCTGGCGGAGTTGGATTCCGCGCGGCTGGGGGCGTTGCGGACGTTGCGTGAGATTTCCACGGGGTTGGGTGGTTCTGTTCCTGCGGCACCGGTTCGCGACATCACCGGGGTGTTGTTGAGCGTGGTGGCGGATCGTACGGGTTATCCGGTGGAGATGCTGGATCTGGATATGGAGCTTGAGGCCGACCTCGGTATCGACTCGATCAAGCGCGTTGAGGTGTTCTCCGGGCTGCGTAGGGAGGTTCCGGGGCTGGCGGAGTTGGATTCCGCGCGGCTGGGGGCACTGCGGACGTTGCGTGAGATTTCCACGGGGTTGGGCGGTTCTGTTCCTGCGGCACCGGTTCGCGACATCACCGGGGTGTTGTTGAGCGTGGTGGCGGATCGTACGGGTTATCCGGTGGAGATGCTGGATCTGGACATGGAGCTTGAGGCCGACCTCGGTATCGACTCCATCAAGCGCGTTGAGGTGTTCTCCGGGCTGCGCAAGGAGGTTCCGGGGCTGGCGGAGTTGGACTCCGCGCGGCTGGGGGCGTTGCGGACGTTGCGGCAGATCACCAGCGAGCTGGGCGGTGCGCCCACGCCGGTGGCGGAGCCGGACGCCGACGCGAGGGTGATCCGCCGCGTGCTGCGGGCTGTCGAGACCCCCGCGCCCGGCTTGGCGATGGTCGGGCTCGGTGACGTTCCGCTGTTCGTCACCGACGACGGTGGTGGCATCGCGGAGTGCGTCGCCGCCAAGCTCACCGCCTCGGGTATCGATGCCGAGGTGGTCACCCAGGTTCCCGCCGACGCCAACGGCGTGGTGTTCCTCGGGGGGCTCGCCGAGATCGGCTCGGTCGACGACGCGCTCGCCCAGCACCGCGACGCCTACCAGACCGCCTGGCGCACCGCCAAGAGCTTCACGGCCAGGGGTGGCGTGTTCGTCACCGTCCAGGACACCGGCGGCGACTTCGGGCTCGACGGGCGCAGCCCGGACCGCGCGTGGCTCGGCGGGATCTCCGCCCTGTCCCGCGTGGTCGCCAAGGAGTGGGACGACGCCTGCGTCCGGGCGATCGACTGCGAGCGCGGTGGTCGCCGCGCCGCCGACATCGCCGAGGCGATCGTCCAGGAGCTGCTCACCGGTGGGTCCACTTTGGACGTGGGGCTGCGCGCGGACGGGACCCGGCTGACGCTGCGCACGGTCACCGAGGAGCTGGACGGCACCCCGGGCACCGCGGTCGGTCCGGAGTCGGTGATCGTGGTCGGTGGCGGCGCCCGTGGGGTGACCGCGCCGGGGCTGCTCGCGCTGGCGCGTTCGCACCGGCCGAGGCTGGCGATCCTCGGCCGGAGCCCGCTGGCCGACGAGCCGGACTACCTCGCCGGTATCGGTGACGAGGCCGCGTTGGTCCAGGCCGTCGCGAAGCGGGAGCGCATCGCCCCGGCCGCCGTGCGGGCCACGGTCCGCCGCGTGCTGGCCAACCGCGAGGTGCACGCGAACCTGAACGCCCTGCGGGAAGCCGGTTCCGAGGTCAGCTATCACGCCGTCGACGTCCGTGACCACGCCGAGGTCGCCGCCGCGCTCGACGAGGTCCGGGCGAAGTGGGGGCCGATCACCGGGCTCGTGCACGCGGCCGGAGTGATCGAGGACCACCCGCTGGTGGAGAAGACCGACGAGCAGTACGAGCTCGTCACCAGCACGAAGCTCGCCGGTCTGCGGGCGTTGCTGGACGCGACCGCGCAGGACCCGCTCACCGTGCTGTGCCTGTTCTCCTCGGTCGCGGGCACCTTCGGCAGCGACCGGCAGAGCGACTACGCCATGGCCAACGAGACGCTGAACCACGTGGCCGTCGCGGAGAGCGTGCGCAGGCCGGACTGCCTGGTGCGCTCCATCGCGTGGGGCCCCTGGGAGGGCGGAATGGTGGACTCCTCGCTGAAGGAGTTCTTCCGCCGCAGGGAGATCGCCTTGATCTCGTTGCGGGACGGTGGCGCGGCGTTCGCCGACGAGGTCACCGGCGCCGGCGCCGATGTCCGGGTGATCGTCACCGCTGGGGAGGGCGTGGCCGTGATGACCGGCAGGAACCAGGACCCGCCCGCGGTGGAGGTGCGGCTGCACTCCTCGACCCACCCCGAGCTGGTCGAGCACGCCGAGACCGGGGTTCCCGTCGAGACGGCGCTGGAGTGGATGAGCCGTGCCGCCCGCACGTGGTTCCCGGAGCTGGACCACCCGGTGCTCGACAACGTTGAGGACCTCGACGAGCTGCGGCTGCCGGAGCTGAGCGGGGTGGGCAGCCGGATCACGGTGCGGGGTAAGCGGATCAGCGCAACGGCGGTGGACATCGAGGTCGGCGACGAGCCGAGCTTCCGCGCCCGCCTGCGGATCCAGTGAGCCGGAGAGGGAACAGCAGCGTGGACATCGCGATCGTCGGCCGGGGCTGTGTGCTGCCCGGCGCGCTCACCCCGGACCAGTACTGGGACAACCTCGTCGCGGGCAGGCAGAGCCTGTCCACCGTGCCGCGGGGCAGGTGGGGTCTCGGTCCACAGTGGGCGATGGCGACTGATACCGAGACCGTTGACCGCAGCTACTCCGACGTCGGCGGGTACGTGCACGGCTTCGAGTCCGTGTTCGACCCCTCCGGCTTCGCGATCGGCGCCGATTCCGTGCTCACACTGGACCCGTTGTTCCAGTGGGTGTTGCACGCCGGCCGCGAGGCACTGCGCGAGTCCGGCCGGGGCACCGCGCCGCCCCGGTCCGGGCTCGTGCTCGGCAACCTGTGCATGCCGCCGGACGGCATGGCGGGTTTCGCCGAGCACGTGCTGCTGGACAGCGTGCCCGCGCTGCGCGGCGAACGGACTCGGCCGGATGCTCGGAACCGTTTCTCGGCAGGACTTCCCGCGCATATCGCCGCGAAGGCGCTCGGCCTGGACGCGGGGTCGTTCGCGCTCGACGCGGCGTGCGCGTCCTCGCTGTACGCGATCAAGCTCGCGTGCGACCGACTGCTCGACGGCTCCGCGGACCTGATGCTCGCGGGAGCGGTCAACCGGGCCGATCAGCTGATCCTGCAAGTGAACTTCGCGGCGCTGTCGGCCACCAGCCGGACCGGGCAGAGCCGTCCGTTCCACCGTGACTCCGACGGCCTGGTGCTCGGCGAGGGTGCTGGGATGGTCGCGCTGATGCGGCTCGCCGACGCGGTGCGGCAGGACGTGCCGATCTTCGGTGTGGTGCGCGGCGTTGGGCTGTCCAATGACGGTCGCACCGGAGGTCTGCTGGTGCCCGCGCAGGACGGGCAGGAGCGCGCGATGCGGCAGGCTTACGAGGTCGCCGGGCTCGCGCCGGAGACGGTGTCCCTTGTGGAGTGCCACGCCACGGGCACCCCGGTCGGTGACTCGATCGAGGTGCGGTCGCTGGCCACCGTCTTCGCGGAGAACCCGGACCTGCCGATCGGGTCGGCGAAGTCCAACCTCGGTCACGTTCTCGCGCCCGCTGGGATCGCCGGTCTGCTCAAGGTGGTCGGCGGCATGCGGGCGGGAGTGCGCCCGCCCACCGTTGGCGCGGAGCGGCCGATCACCGCGCTGGACGGCACCCCGATCCGCCTCGTGACAGAGGCTGAGGAGTGGACCGGGCCGCTGCGCGCCGGGGTCAGCGCTTTCGGCTTCGGCGGGAACAACGCGCATCTCGTGGTGGACGGATGGGTCGAGAACGTCGGAGCCGTCGCCCCGCCCGTGCCGCCTCGTCGCGACGAGCCGGTGGCGATCGTCGCGATCGGAGCGAAGGTCGCCGACGGGGCCGACGCCGAGGACTTCCGCCGGGACGTGCTCACCGGGCACCGTCGACGGACCTCGCGCGCCGAGATCGACCTGACCTTGGCCGGACTGCGCTTCCCACCACGGGACCTGGAGCGCGCCTACCCTCAGCAGCTCGTGGTGCTGGAGACCGCGCGCGAGGCCGTGCGTGACGTGACGCTGCCGCGTGAGCGCACGCTTGTGCTCGTCGGCATGGGAACCGACCTCACCGGCACCAGGTACGGCGCCAGGCTCCGCGTTCCACAGTGGATGGAGGACGCCGGCGCGGACACTACCGAAATCGACGCCTTCCGCGAGGCTTTCGCCGGCCCGTACACCGCTGCGGTTTCCGTTGGTGCGATGCCGAATCTCGTCGCCAACCGGATCAACGCCCAGCTCGATCTCGCAGGCCCGGGTTACACGGTCTCGGCGGAGGAGGCATCGGGTATCGTCGCGCTCGACATCGCTGCTCGGGCGCTGCGGGTCGGTGAAGCGGACGCGGCGATCGTCGGTGCGGTCGATCTGTCCGGCGACCCGGTGCACCAGGCGGCATTGCGCGAACTCGGTCGTGAGACCACGCCCGGTGATGCCGCCGTCGTGTTGGTGCTCAAGCGGCTCAGTGACGCGGAACGCGACGGTGACCGTGTGATCGCCTTGCTGGACGAGTCGGATACTGAGCCTGCCGACCTCGTCGTTGGCGACTCCGGATTGTCCACTGTGGACTTCTTTGGTGAGGCGCATGCTGCTGTCGGGCTTGTCGGTATTGCTGTTGCGGCCACCGCGCTGCGGCATGGCGCGCTGCCTCGTGCTGGTGCTCCGGCGACCCCGGCCGTGGTACGGACCGCTGAGGTCGTGGTGGACCCGCTCGAAGCGGACCGGCGGCGAGTGCGGCTGCGGTCGTTCGGCACTCCGGAGCCTTGGACGGCGGAGGACGGACCCAGCCTGGAGGTCTACTCGGGTCGTGATCGCGCTGAGGTCCTTGCGGCGCTGGAGGCTGGTCGTCGCTCGGACGACGGTCCCGCGCGGCTCGCCGTGGTGGTCGAGGGAGAGCGGGGAAAGGCGATCGAGCGCGCCCGCCGTTGGCTCACCGACACCGGCGTGAAGCCCGCCGGTGTTGCCTACCGCGACGAGCCGCTCACCGGAGAGGTCGCGTTCGTCTTCACCAACGGTGCGGCGGTCTATCCGTCGATGGGGCGTGAGCTGTGGCTCGCGTTCCCGGACGCGGTCGCCAGTGCGTCGGAACGCTTCGGCAGCCCCTTGTCCCTTTCGGACGGACAGCCCGCCTCCGTGATCGAGGACATCGTCGATCTCGGCAAGTTCAGCATGCTCCACAAGGAGATCACCGACTCCCTCGGTCTCCGGCCCAGCGCGGTGATCGGGTACTCCGCGGGGGAGCCGGTGGGGCTCACGGTCATGGGTGTGTGGCCGGACATCACCAAGTGGAACAACGACTTCCGGGAGAACGAGCTCCTCAACGATCTCACCGGCGACTGCCGGGTGCTGCGCGAGCAGTGGCGGCGTGCGGGCATCGAGGAGGACCGGT
The DNA here is from genome assembly GCF_042429765.1 of Allokutzneria oryzae. Classification (NCBI taxonomy): domain Bacteria; kingdom Bacillati; phylum Actinomycetota; class Actinomycetes; order Pseudonocardiales; family Pseudonocardiaceae; genus Allokutzneria; species Allokutzneria oryzae. The sequence continues at coordinate 323,786 of NZ_JBHLZU010000027.1, forward strand.
GGGCCAGCCACCTGGTCAACGGCCCCGCTGCCGAGGTGCGCGCGGTGCTGGCCGACCACCCCGGCGTGCACGTGATGGCCGAGAACGCGCCCGACGTGTGCGTGGTCGGCGGTCCGGAGCAGGCGTGCGCGAAGCTGTTGGCGCGCACCGGACTGCCCGCGATCAAGATCGGCTATCACTTCGCGGCGCACGTGCCGGAGCTGGAGTCGGTGCGCGCGGAGTGGCGAGACTTCGCCACTCAACCGGCTCGCGAGATCCCCGGTGTCCGGTTCTACAGCGGTGCGACCACGGAGTCCTACACGGCGACCTCCGCTCGTGCCGCCGAGGCGGTCAGTGCGCAGGGCGTCAGCACGGTGCGCTTCGCTGACGTGGTCGAGCGCGCGTGGGCCGATGGTGTGAGAGTGTTCGTGGAACTCGGCCCGCAGGGCCTGTGCACGAGCTGGATCCGCCGGACTCTGGGAGACCGTGAGCACCTGGCCGTCGCACTGGACGCACCGGACGGACGGGGACTGCGCCAGTTCGGTTTCGCGCTGGCGGAGCTTGTCGCGGCTGGTGTTCCGGTTCGCGCGGCGGAGTTCTTCGACCGGCTGCGACGCCCGCGCGCTGTTCCCGGCAAGACAGTGCGGTTCCCGGTGCTGTGGAACGAGGTTCGGCTACCGGAGCTGCGATCGGCCCCGGTTTCGGCCCCGACGTCCGCGCCAGTCCCGGCGCCTGTCTCGGCTCCGGCCCTCACGCCTGGCTTGGTGAACCTCGTCATGGCGCAACGGGAGCGACTGGCCGCTGCGCACGCCGCGGTGCTCGCTCAGCACACCGAGACGCACCGGCGGTTCCTCGACCTCCAGACACGGACAACGATCGCGCTCATGGGACAGCCCGTCGTCGAAGCTGGGAAGAAGCTCGTCTTCGACCGCTCCGACCTGTTGCTCCTCGGTGCTGGGCCGGTTTCCCGGGTTTTCGGGCCGCGGTTCGCCGTGCAGGACAACCACCGCAGGCACATCCGCCTGCCGCAGCCGCCGATGCTGTTGTTCGACCGGGTGCTGGAGATGGACGCGGAACCGGCCTCGATGGGCACCGGCGTGATCAGGACCGAGACCGACGTGCACCCGGACAGCTGGTACCTCGACCACACCGGCTACCTGCCGCCCGGCCTGATGGTGGAGACCGGCCAGGGCACGCTGGTGCTGATGAGCTGGCTGGGCGCGGACCTCGGGCACCCCGGCGACCGCAACTACCGGCTGCTGGACGCGGAGCTGACCTATCTCGGCAGTCCCGCGCGAGCGGGCGAGGTCATCAGCTGCGAGGTCAACGTCGACGGGCACAGCGAGTACGACGGGTTGATCATCTTCGCCTGCCGGTACGACTACTGGGTCGGCGAAGAGCTCCGCGTGACCGTGCGCTCCCGCAGCGGCCTGTTCACCGACGAGGCGCTCGCGAGCTCGCCCGGCGTCCCGTGGAACCCCTCGGACCACGTTCCCGCCGCCGGCGCTCCTCTGGACATCCCGGTGAACGCCTGCGCGCCAAGGAAGTTCGGCCCGCAGGAGATGCTGGCCTTCGCCAACGGCAGGGCGGCGGACTGCTTCGGGCAGCCGGAGATGCGGTCGCACACAAGCTCGCCCCGGCTCGGCGGTGAGCGGACGTGGTTGCTGCACGAGGTCACCGAGTTCGATCCGGCGGGCGGGCCGTGGGGGCGTGGCTACCTCCGGGTGGAGACGCCGGTCGCCGACGACGCGTGGTTCTTCGACGGGCACTTCCGCGACGACCCGTGCATGCCGGGCAACCTGATCGTCGACGGCGGGTTCCAGGCCATGGCGTTCTACCTGGCCGCACTGGGGTTCACCGTCGACAGGGACGGCTGGCGCTTCGAGCCGGTCCAGCGCGAGACCTACGACTGGCGCTGTGGCAAGCAGATCACCCCGGCCAACGAGCGCCTGGTGTACGAGCTGTTCGTCGCCGAGGTCAGGGGCGGCGACGAGCCCACCCTGATCGCGGACATCGTGTGCGCGGTGGACGGGGTCAACGCCTTCCACGGTTCCCGGTTCGGATTGACGCTGAGGAGGGGCGATGCGGGCTGAGGAGGTCCTGACGAAGGTGACCACGCCCCTGGCGGCGCCCTCGTATCCCCTGGGGGTGTACCGGTTCACCGACCGGGAGTACCTGAACGTCTTCTACCGCACCGATGCCGACGCGCTTCGCGCGATCGTGCCGGAGCCGTTGGAGATCGTCGAACCGCTCGTCCGCTTCGAGGTCATGCACATGGGTGACGTCGGTGGGTTCGGGCCGTACACCGAGGCCGGGATCGCCGTGCCGGTGCGCCTGGGCGCGGAGAGCGGCGAGTACCTGCACGCGATGTACCTCGACAACTTCCCGGCGATCGCGTGCGGGCGCGAGCTTTCCGCCTACCCGAAGAGCCTTGGCACGGCACGGCTCCTGGTGGACAGCGGGGCGCTGGTCGGGACGCTGGACGTCGGGTCGCTGCGGGTGGCGACGGCGACCATGGGGTACAAGCACCGGGAACTGTCCGAAGAGGACGCGCTTCGGCAGATCACCGTGCCGACCTACATGGTCAAGATCGTTCCTGGCTACGACGCCCGGCCGAGGATCGCCGAGCTCGTGCGCACCCGGATCACCGATGTCACGGTGAAGCAGGCGTGGACCGGGCCCGCGCGGCTCCAGCTCTTCGAGCACGTGCTCGCGCCCATCGCGGACCTGCCGGTGCGCGAAGTCGTTGCGGCCAGCCACATCCTGACCGACCTCACCCTCGCACCGGCGACCCCGGTGCACGACTACGTCAACAGATAGGAGTCCGCCAGCAGGGAGGCGAGGTGCGCCAACGGGGCGTTGGCGTACTCGCTGTCCACGTCGTTGCCCAGCGACCTGATCCACACCAGGGCGCGGGCGACCTTGGCGACCCGGCACGCCAGCTTCACGGACTCCACCAGCTCCGCGTGCGAGGCCAGGTCGGCGAACTCGGCCAAGTAGGCGTCGCGCACCCGTCTGTCGGCTCCTGCGGTCAACGGCATCAGCAGGCTCGCGAACGGGTGCGCCACAACGCTGTCGCCCCAGTCGTAGAACTTCGCCCCCGACGCGAAGACGTTGTTCTGGTGCAGGTCGTTGTGGTCCAGGCTCGGCGGAACCGGATCGGCCGCGAGCCGTTCGCACCAACCACGATAAGTCTCACCGAACTCGGCCAGCCGGGTGAAGGTCGCCCGTTCGTCCTCACTGCCGCGCTGGTCGACGTAGTCGCTGACCGCGTCCATGGCCTCGGCGAACCTGGTCGGCATGATCTCCGCGCGCATGTCGGTCACGCCGACGGCCAGCAGCGCGTCGACGTGCGGGGTGAGGTCTCGTTGGAGTTTCCCGTACCCCGCAAGCACCTCCGCGAGGTCACGTGAGGTGCCGTTCATGGTCGGCCCGCCGTCGGGCAGCAGCATCCAGCCGCGTTCGACGTCGACGGCGATCGGGGTGAGCACCCGGTCCGGAGTGAGCTCGTGCAGCAACGGGTACAGCGCGGCCTCGAACGCCGTGCCGGGGCCGCATGCCTTGAGCCACACCACACCTTGGTCGGTCTCCGCGCGGAGAACCGTTGCCCACGAGCGCACCCGTGGCTGTTCGACCTCGCCTATCCGCGTGATCCCTGCCGAGGAGAGCCGGTCGTCCAGCCAGGAAACGGCTTGTCTTCGCCATTTCTCGCTCGACCAGACCGCGACACCGTGCTCGTTCATGGGAGAACGGTAGTACCGCGCACGGGAAGTCTCGTACCCAGTGAACCAGGAATGTGTGCGCTGGGTCACTAGAACCTCGTGTGCCGTGTCGCGTCATGTCAATGGAAACCTCAACAGCACAGGGAGAACCCTATGGCGGGAAGCCGGTTCTTGGTGGTCGGGTTAGCCGTTGCGGCACTGGCACTCGGCGTGTGCGGCAGAGGCTATGCGACACCACCGGCCGGGCAGGCCCAACCAGCGGGCAAGGTCGTGGTCGAGCCTGCCGACAACGCGACCGATGTGGCTCCCGCCGCCCGGTTGCGGGTCAGTGTCACCGACGGCGTCCTCGGCGACATCAGGCTCACCGAGTCCGGCGGGCGACGGCTCAAGGGCAAGCTCTCTGAAGACATGCGCAGCTGGACCGCGACGGAGAAGCCGGACTTCGACAAGGACTACAGCTACTCCGGCACCGCGACCGACGCCACCGGTTCGCCGCTGACGGTCTCGGGCACCTTCCGCACCGCCAAGCCCCGGGTGCAGGTCACCGTCAGCCCCCGCGTCGACGAGGGCGGCACCTACGGCGTCGCGCAGCCGGTGTGGCTGGTCTTCCCGGCCGGGGGCATCAAGCAGAAGTACCGCCCGGGCATCGAGAGGTCCGTCTCGGTCGAGTCCGAGCCGAAGACCGAGGGCGCGTGGGCCTGGATCGACGCCGAGAACCTGGTGTGGCGACCCAAGGAGTACTGGAAGCCCGGTACGAAGGTCACCATCCGCAGCAGTCTGCGCGGCGTGCACTTCGGCAACGACGCCTACGGCAGGAACGACTTCACCAGGAACATCACCATCGGCCGCCACCAGCTCGTCCGTGCGGAGACCGACTCGTACCGGTTGATCGTCGAGCGGGACGGCAAGCGGATCCGCAACTACCCGGCCAGCTACGGCCTGGACTCCGACCCGGACCTCGTCACCAGGAGCGGCCGGTACTTCATCATGTCCAAGCACGAGATGTACTACATGAGGCGGTTCGACTTCGAGGCGTTCTGGTCGCTGCGGCTGTCCAACCACGGCGAGTTCATCCACGCCAACCCGGGCACCGAGGGCCACCAGGGCCGCAGGAACGTCTCGCACGGCTGCGCGAACCTGTCGATGGCCGACGCCGAGGACTACTTCCACATCGCGTTGGTGGGTGACCCGGTTCTGGTCACCGGCTCGCTGATCGAGCTGCCGGCCAAGGGAGCCGACTTCTGGGCCTACCCGTGGGACACGTGGCGGTCGCTGAGCTCGCTCAAGGGCTAGGAGACCGGGCCGCGAGGAGTCCGGATACGCTGTGGCATGGAGAAGGCGGTGCGCATGTCGGTGCGGGAACCTGTTCGGGGACCGGAGCTGGAACGGCTGGCCGCGATGGCCGGAGCCGCATCGGCCGAGGCCGCGGTGGCCGCGGCGGGGCCGGGTCAGGACCTCACGGCCGCCGCGTTCTTCGACGTGGACAACACCATGATGATGGGCGCGTCGATCTTCCACTTCGCCCGCGGCCTGGTGGCGCGCAAGTACGTCTCGGCGACGGAGCTGTTCGGTTTCGCGTGGAAGCAGCTGAAGTTCCGGGTCGGTGGGCGCGAGGACCAGGCCAGCATCGACTCCAGCCGGGACCAGCTGCTGTCCTTTGTGGCCGGTCGCACGGTCGAGGAGCTGTCGCGGGTCAGCGAGGAGATCTACGACGAGCTGATGGCCGACAAGATCTGGCCGGGCACCAGGGCGCTCGCCCAGCGGCACCTCGACGCGGGGCAGCGGGTCTGGCTGGTCACCGCGACCCCGGTGGAGCTGGCCTCGATCATCGCGAGACGGCTCGGCCTGACCGGCGCGCTCGGCACTGTCGCGGAGAGCGTCGACGGTGTCTACACAGGACGGTTGGTCGGCGGCCTGATGCACGGCCCGGCCAAGGTGCACGCCGTGCGCGCCCTCGCCGCCCGCGAGGGACTGGACCTGCGGCGCTGCACGGCCTACTCCGACTCGGAGAACGACGTGCCGATGCTGACGGCGGTGGGCACGCCGGTCGCGGTGAACCCGGACTCCGGCCTGCGCCGCATCGCGCGGGCGAAGGGCTGGGAGGTCCAGGACTTCCGCACCGGCCGCAAGGCGGCGCGCATCGGGGTGCCCTCGGTCCTCGGGGCGGGAGCGGTGATCAGCGCCGTCGCCGCCGGTCTCGCCCGCTCCCGCCGCTGACCCCTCCCACCGTCGGCGGCACCGCTCGGCGACGGCGCGATGGTCGACGGTCACCTGGAGGACCCCGAGGTGGACCGTGCGGATCTCGCCACTGTTTTCCCAGCTCGTCTCGAATGACGTGACGGAAAGTAGCGGATCTGTAACGGTCCACCGTGCGGCCGACGACGTACCCGTCGTGAGAAGGACAGGACACTTGTCGCTGGTGGTCCTCGCGGTGCTCGCCGGCACGTGCCCGGCCGTCGCCGCACCCACCTCGCCGGAGGCGACTGCGGCGGACGCCGGCTCCGTCACGCTGGTCACCGGCGACCGCGTCCGGCTGCTGCGCCAGGCCAGAGGTGAGACCGGCGTGGTCATCACCCCCGGTCCGGGGCGGGAGCACATCGGCTTCCTGCGGGAGAGCGGTCCTGGCCCCGCCGACGTCTCGGTGATCCCCTCCGACGCGAGCGCCCTGGTCGCCGAGGGGCGGGTGGACCCCCGGCTGTTCAACATCACCGAGCTGACCCGTCAGCGGCTCACCGACACCGCGCCGACGCTGCCGCTGATCCTGACCTCGGCGTCTTCGGCACCCGGCGTCGCCAAGGTCCGCGACCTGCCCAGCGTCAACGGCACCGCCGTGCGACAGGACCGCGGTCGCGCCAGGGACTTCTGGACCTGGATGACTCGGTCCACCCCGGACACCCGGCTGTGGCTGGACGGCGTCGCCAAGCCCGCGGTCGACGCCAGCGTGCCGCAGGTCGCGGCGCCCGTGGCGTGGCGGTCCGGGCTCACCGGCAAGGGTGTCACGGTCGGCGTGCTCGACTCCGGCATCAAGGCCGACCACCCCGAGCTGGCCGGGAAGGTGGTGGAGGCCAAGGACTTCACCGGCACCCGGCCGGACGCCGGTGACGACCTCGGCCACGGCACCCACGTCGCCGGGATCATCGCGGGCGGCGGCCAGCGGTACCGGGGCGTCGCCCCGGACGTGACGCTGGTCAGCGGCAAGGTCTGCGTGGACTTCGGTTGCCCGGACTCCGCGGTCATCGCCGGGATGGAGTGGATCGCACCGAAGGCCAAGGTGGTCAACCTCAGCCTCGGTGGCGGGGCCACCAACGGCACCGACCCGGTCTCCCAGGCGCTGAACCGGCTCTCCGCCCAGTACGGCACCCTGTTCGTCGCGTCGGCGGGCAACGACCGCAACCTCGACGGCGCGGACCCCACGGCCTCGGTGACCGCTCCGGCCGCCGCGGACGCGGCGCTCGCCGTCGGCAGTGTGTCCAAACAGGACACGACGAGCGTGTTCTCCCCGCGTGGCCCGCGCATGGGCGATCTCGCGGTCAAACCCGACATCGCCGCTCCTGGAGGCGAGATCGTCTCCGCCCGCGCGCCGGGTACCCGCGACGGCGACCTCGCTCCCGTCGACGAGCTGCACGCGACGCTGTCCGGCACGTCGATGGCGGCCCCGCACGTGGCGGGCGCGGCGGCGATCCTCGCGCAGCAGCACCCGGACTGGAAGGCCGACCGGCTCAAGCCCGCGCTGACCGGCTCGGCCAAGCCCACGGCGGACGCGCTCGAACAGGGAGCGGGCCGCCTGGACGTCGGCCGAGCGGTGACCCAGCAGGTGAGCGCGGCTTCCGGCGGTGTGAGCTTCGGCTTCCTTTCCTGGCCGTACAAGCGGTCCGAGCCCAAGACCGTGACCTACCGCAACGACGGGGCGGCCCCGGTCACCCTCGACATCGCGGTCACCAGCGGCCCGTTCACCCCGACCACCCCGAAGGTCACCGTGCCCGCGCACGGCACGGCCACGGTCGGTGTGTTGGCTGATCCGGCGGGCAAACCGGCAGGGAACCACGGCGGCAGGCTGACCGCGACCGCGCCCGGAGTCGTTGTGCAGACGGCACTCGCGGTGGCTCTGGAGGGTGAGAGCTACGACGTGAAGGTCCAGCTGATCAGCCGCACCGGCCGCCCGAACGGCAGCACAGCGAAGGCGGTCAACACCGAGACCGGTGCCGCGTACGGCATCCGCCCGTTCGGCCCGGACGGCATCGGCGTAGCCCGGCTGCCGAAGGGCCGCTACGACATCAACGCCTTCGACGTGTCCGACGACCCGGCCAACAAGGCCCAGCCGCTCGCCGTGACCGCCCTGTCCAAGCCGGGAGTCGTTGTCGGCCGCACCACCTCGGTCACGCTGGACGCCAGGCCCGGCAAGCCGATTCGCGCGATCGTCGACCGCCCCGGTGCGAAGTTCCGGTTCGGCCAGGTGGCGTTGCTCTCCGGCAAGGGCGACCGGATCAGTTCGCTTGGCTGGACAGCGAACCCGTCGCACCAGCTCTACGCGGTGGAGACGGCGTCGAGGGTCACCGACCACACCTATGCCTTCACGTTCCGGGCGGGGCTGGACGATCCGTCCACCTCGTCGGTCTACCAGCTGGCGTTCCTGGAGCGCGGGCGCATCCCCGGCAACACGACGTACGTTTCGCATGACCGGGACCTGGCCCGGGTGGAGTCGCGGTACTACGCGCAGGGCGCGCCTGTGCGGGCCCTCCGGGCCGACTACGCGCGACTCGCCGTGCAGGAGCCGGGAATCGGTGTGTACGAGACCTACGACCACGCGCTGCCGAGCAAGCGGACGGAGTACTACACCGCGAACCCCGACGTGACGTGGCGGCACGTCCTGGCGACCTTCCCCGTCGGAGCGGCGGACTCGGAGAACACGTGGTCCTACCGGTCCTACAAGCCGGGGGCCTACCAGGTCGGGTGGAACAAGGCGGCCATGGGACCGGCGTTCGGCAGCGCCGTGGATGGCTGGGCGGTCCACCGGGCGGGCGACCAGCTGTCGGTCGGCCTGCCGCTGCTGTCCGGCAGTGAACCGGACCAGTACACCTCACCGCCCGAGGCGATGACCGGCAGGATGACGCTGACCCGTGAAGGCGGCGCTCCGGTCACCAGCGAAGGCGCGGGATCGGCGAGCTTCACGATCCCCCCGACTCCGGCGAAGTACACCTTGCGCGCCGAGGCGAACCGTTCTGTCTCGTGGTCGGTGATCGGGACGAAGGCCGACGTCTCGTGGACCTTCACCGAACCGGGGTCCTCGGCTCCCGCGGCTCCGCTCCCGCTGATGGTGGTCCGCGCCAGCGGCGAGGTCGACGACCAGAACCGCGCAGTGGGGCGCATCCACCCGCTGTCCCTCCTGGTCCAACGCCAGCCAGGAGCGCCAAGAGGCGATGTCGCGGCGCTCACCCTGGAGACGTCGTTCGACGACGGGGCGAAGTGGAGCGCGGTCCCGGTTGTCCGCTTGGGCGACCGCGGACTGGCGGTGGTCCACCACCCTGAGGGCACGGGGTTCGTCGCGCTCCGCATCACCGCCAGGGACACCGCGGGCAACTCGGTCACCCAGACCGTGCACCGCGCCTACCGTTTCTAGGCCGTCCCGCAGGTGGGCCCATGACCCCGCGCCCGGTTTCGCGTTGTGGGTACTTAGCGCGATTTGGGAGCGTTGTCTTGCGCGCTAAGTTGCCGCAACGCGATGACCGTGGCCGTGCCAGTCGGCTGGCTCGTGCACACGGCGGCACGGGTCGGCGTCACTCAGGCCGTGCACCGCGCCTACCGTTTTTAGGCCGTCCCGCAGGTGGGCACATGACCCCGCGCCCGGTTTCGCGTTGTGGGTACTTAGCGCGATTTGGGAGCGTTGTCTTGCGCGCTAAGTTGCCGCAACGCGATGACCGTGGCTGCGTCAGTTGGCTGGCTCGTGCACACGGTGGCGCGGGTCGGCGTCACTCAGGCCGTGCACTGCGCTTACCGCGCGTCTAGGCCGTCCCGCAGGTGGGCCCACCACCCCGCGCCCGGTTTCGCGTTGTGGGTACTTAGCGCGATTTGGGAGCGTTGTCTTGCGCGCTAAGTTGCCGCAACGCGATGACCGTGGCCGTGCCAGTCGGCTGGCTCGCGGACACCGCGGGCAACTCGGTCACCCAGACCGTGCACCGCGCCCACCGCGTCTAGGGGCGGTGTTCAGGAGAGGTACAGGCCGAGCAGGGTGATCACGAACGCCACGGTCATCAGGATCGCGAGCGACCGGGCGTGCTTGACCCACTCGTGGTCCCACTCGCCGTCGTTGCCGTAGCGCAGGTTCGACGCGGTCATCAGCGCCCGGCCGATGCCGAAGCCGACGCCCGCGCACAGCGCCGCCGGGAACGAGGCGGTGAGCAGCACGACCAGGCCACCGACGTAGGGCAGGCCGCTCGGCAGGTAGGTGCGCACAGCCGTGCCCATCTCGACGCCGAACTGGAGCGGCCCGAGGTGCCTGCCCAGCCTGAACACGCTCTCCGGAACCAGGCGGCGGTTCTCCGGCAGGGTGAACCGCACCAGGCCGAAGTCGCGCAGCAGCACCGCCGTCAGCGCCACCGCCACGATCGTCCAGCGGGCAGCGTCGGGCAGTGGCGCTCGGATCAGCGATCCGACCACGACCAGTGCTGTTGCCGTCAGCATGCCGCCGACGACGAGACCGGCGCAGAACGCCACTGCGGGAGAACCTCGCCAGACCGGCGAGCTCAGCACGGAGGCCGAGTTCTTGCTTCAAGTGGAGCCGCTGGTGGCGAAGCCCGACGCCGCGCCCATCAGCAGCCACATCGAGGGGAGCAGCCAGGCAGCCCCGGCAACCGTCGTGAGCACGATGCCCACGGCGATCGTCAGGGGGTGCCACCGCATGTCAGGCCCGGCAGATCGTCAGGTAGGTCTGGCCGTTGTGCCCGCCGCCCCAGAACGTGGTGAAACCGTCCGAGCACCGGTAGACCCGGCCGTCGGGCGTAGTCCACTTCCACGCGTTCTTCGTGGTCGTGGTGCCGCACGCCGTCGAGGTGGGCGCGTGGTCGGCTTGCACGCCGTTCTCGTGCCACGTGCCGTACTTGTGCCAACCACCGTCGCAGAAGTTGCTGCCGCGCCAGCTGCCGTTGAAGCACGCGCCGTAGGTGTTGACGAACTCGCCGCTGGTGTCGCCCTTCTCGTCGTAGCCGACGGGATAGGCGTCCTTGCAGTCGTTGCGGTCCCACCCCTGCATGCCGTTCTTGCCGATCTCCGCGCGCGCCGTCTTCGGTCCGCCCGACCAGCTCAACGCCGTGGTGCCCAACGTCATCGCGCCCAGCGCCATCGCCTTGAGCACGGTCCGTCTGGTCCCGCTGACCTTGAGCTCGGACAACGCGCGGGTCGGCGTGGCGCCGGCGGGTGCCTGGTCGTGGTCAGGAATCAGATCGAGCGTCAACGACACCGATGGGTCCCTTCAGTTCGATCCAGCTGTCGAGTTCGTCGATCCGCACGGGCAACGTCATCCTGCGCACCACTCCGGCGCCGTCGACGTTCATCAGTACAGGAGGGGACAGGTGGGAGATCGCGCGCCAGGCCTCGCGGTCGCTGATGACCCGCAGTCCGTCCGCGACCTCGCTCCACACCGCGGGCGACTCGTGGGTCAGCAGCGTGGCACCGGGAGCGCGCTCGGCCAGCTCCGACACCACGTTCAGGCACAGCGGACAGCCCGAGTCCACGGCCGCGACGACCGGTCGGCTGGTGCCGTCGGCGAAAGCGCCGCCCAGGGTCAGGTCCGGCTGTGCCGCGGCGAACCCGTCCGGGTTGCGCAGCACGATCGCGCGCAGCAGGCGGACCTCGCGCAGCGTCGCGGCCAGGCCGAGGAACAGGACGACGATCGCGGCCCAGGTGATCAGGTCGAAGGCCAGCTCAGCAGACAACGTTCGCCTTTCCGTCCGCATCGCCCCAGGACACGTTGAGCTCGTTGAGCCAGTCCAGGCGTTCCTGCTCGGTGGTCGCCGCCGACTCGGTCAGGTGCACCTCGGCGACCCCTCGCGCGCAGCCGAGGATGAACGCATGATCGCTGGTCTTGGCGGATCGGGTGACGCCGGGGTAGGCGGCCTTCCAGACCTCGCCGTGCACCGTCGGAGCACCCGCGTGCTTCGGCGCGAGCGCGCTCGCGTGGTTGGGGCCGGGGATGGACATCGACCCGTAGTCCTTGACCACCACGACAACCTGCTCGGACATGGTGTCCAGCAGCGTGGCGGAGCGCGGCCGCACGACCATGCCGCCGACGTGGTCGGTGATGAGCAGGGAGTTGAAGAGCGCGAACACCCGGTCCCGCTTGGGCGCCGGACCGGCGAAGACCGTCATCAGCTCGTGGTAGGTGCCGATCAGGGTGGCCACTGAGGACTCGCGGTTGTCCGCCTCGGCCACGAGCACTTCGCGGCCGTGCACGACCAACCGCTCCCGCAGCTTCGCCGGGGCGACATGGGTGCACGCGAAGTCGTGGTAGCCGCGTGGTCCGATCTGGAACCCGGTGCCGTAGGACCCGCCTGCGAATCGGACACCAGTGACCACACTGGACACAGGGGCGGTTTCGGGCAGGGTGACCCGTACCTGGCCGCCGCTAGGTGCGATCAGGTCTATCTGCTGTTGAGCCACTCGGCCTCCTCACAACCACGCCAGATATCGATCACCGACTGTGAGCCGTTACGTGCACTACGTTGCGTGACGTGTTCCCCGAATTGGCAAGTGCTGTCGCGGCCGCCGCCGCGGCTCTGTTGGTATTTGCCGGAGCGGCCCACACGCGTGGCCGAACGCCCCTCCGGTCGGTGCTCCGTGTCCAGGCCCTCCTGCCGCGCCGCATGTGGGGACCGGTGGCGGCGGTGTTGGGCCCGGTCGAACTCCTGGTCGGCACGACCGTTCTCGTGACCCTGCTGCTGGCTCCGCCTGTCTTCGGGGTCGCCGCCGCGATCCAGGGCGCTGTGTACTCTCTGTTCACCATCTACCTGTGGATCCTGCGGAGCCGGCGGTCGTCCGCTCCGTGCGGCTGCTTCGGTGGCGATGAGCCGGTGACGTGGTTCGTGGTGACCCGTTCGGCCGTCGCGGCGCTGGGGTCGTTCGCGGTAACGGCCGAGTTGCCGTTGCTCGCACGGGCGTTGTGCCTCGCGGGCGGTTTCGTGCTCGCGATGATCGCGTGGCTGTACCCGATGCTGACGCGCTAGGACCTCGGCCCCCCCCAGTCGAGGTGGCGACCCGACTGCCGGTTTGCGCCTGCTTTTCCCGTCATGGGTACGCAACGGGGTTCGGCGCCGACCCAGGAGGGCTTACAGGGCACCGACGAGGTGTGTTGTCCCAACACGCAAGGCGGCGGGTTGACCCAGCGCCGCGCTGCGCTGCGCGCTGGCTGGCCTGGTCGGACTTTTCGCGTTTTGTAGGCTTAATGCGAATTGGGAGCGCTCTTTCGCGCATTAAGCCTACAAAACGCGAACCAGGGGCACGCGCAGGAGGCGAACTAGGGGCACGTGCGGGTGCTGTCCGCCAGGCGCTCGGTCACACCCATGCGGTCGAGCATTTCGAGCAGCGGCACGGCGACGCGACGCGTGGTCCGCAGTGCCTGCCGTGCCTGGCTCAGCGTGAACGGCTGGTCCAGCCGTGCCAGGACCCGCCGCGCCAGCTCAACCGTCCCGGGCAGCAGGAACACTCCGTCGGCCACCTTCACCAGCCGTCCCGCGCGCACGGCCGCCGCGAGCTCCCTCGTGCCGAGCCCCAGCTGCGTCAACCGCTTCGCCTCTGGTGCCACGAACGGAGTCGCACGGAGGTCTCGGCTCAGTTCGGCCAAAGCCGTCTCGACGCGCTTCGGCAGCGCGACGCCGCCAGGGCGCTGAATCCGCCCGCCGACGATCACCAGGCCCGCCTCGGTGACCAGCTGGCCGATCAACGCCGCAGGCACCTCCAAGCGTTGGAGTGCCGCCGCCACGGGCATTCCCGGCTGCAACGGCGGCCAGTTGTCCACTTCGGACACCAAGCGTCCACGAAGGGCTTTCCAGTGCGACGGGTCCACCTGCCACTCAGCGTCGCCGTAGGGCAGTCCCATCGCGCGGAGACGGTCGCGGTGCACGAACTTCCGTTGCAGCCCGGCAGGTGTGGACGAGGCAATCTCGCTGGCCCGCGCCCGCGCGGCTCCCCGACGCTTCAAAACCGGGGGATCGAGATCGACCACCGAAGCCCCGGCGAGAACCGAGCCACGTCCTGGATCGCGAAGCAACACCCGATCTCCGATCCGCAAAGGCAGCGGACGGGACAACGACAGCCGGGCGGCGAGCGTCCCCAGTGGACGGACGTGGACGGGAACCGCTGACGATCCGATGTGCAGCATCATCTGCGAAGGCAGCTCGGGCGGGACTGTGACGTCCACAGTGGAGCTCATCAGCCATCGGCCCGGAGTCAGCAGCGCATCGCCTCGACTCACCGAGTCGCGCTCCACGCCACGTAGGCTCACCGCGACCCTGGCCACCGCTGGCACCAGATCTTGCTTACACCCCAAGGTTTGCAGTCCGCGCACAGTAACCGATGAGTCGTGTAGCAACAGTTCGTCGCCAACACGCAGGGTGCCCGCCGTCAGTGTCCCGGTCACGACCGTGCCCGCGCCGCTCACGCTGAACGAGCGGTCCACCCACAGCCGCACATCGGCCGACGTGTCGGGTGGTGGGAGCGCCAGGGTGGACAGAGCCGCGCGCAACGAGTCGAACCCCTCGCCGGTCGCGCCACTCACCACGACGTGGGGAATCGACGCGAGCGAGCTCTCCGCCAGGCGCCGCTTGGCTTCCGTGAGCGCGGGTTCGGGATCAGCGAGGTCGGAACGGGTGATCACCAGCAGGCCGTGCTCGATGCGCAACGCGTCCAGCGCGGCCAGGTGCTCGGCTGACTGGGGCATCCAGCCCGCGTCGGCCGCCACCACGAACATCACCGCCGGGACCGGGCCGACACCGGAGAGCATGTTCGGCACGAACTTCTGGTGGCCCGGAACATCGACGAACGCGATCTCCTCACCGCCGGGCAACGTGGTCCATGCGAAGCCGAGGTCGATGGTGAGCCCACGACGCCGCTCCTCCGCCCACCTGTCCGGTTCCATCCCGGTCAGCAGGCGCACCACAGTGGACTTGCCGTGATCGACGTGCCCGGCGGTCGCGACGACGCGCATCAGCCCAGAACCGCGTCGAGCAGCTCGGAGTCGTCGGCCGGTGCGACCGCGCGCAGGTCGAGCAGGCACCGACCGCGTTCGAGGCGGCCCACCACGGGAACATCGCGCAACCGCAAAGGTTCCCCGTACTCCTCGGGCAGGCTGACCGCCGCGGAAGGCAGCTCGACGCCGGGGGCCCCGCCGCCGCCAACGGCAGCAAGGCAGCGGACCGCTTCGGCATCTACACCGGCGTCGGACAGCTTCGCGGCCAGGGCCGACGCGCGGGCGAACAGATCGTCGGCGGAGGCTTCGAGTGCTTGGCGCACAGGGGGAAGCGGACCGCGAAGAGTCGCTTCCAGAGCGGCCAGGGTCAACTTGTCCACGCGAAGCGCACGCGCCGCCGGATGGCGGCGAAGCCGCTCCACGAGCTCGGCGTCGCCGAGCAGCAGACCCGCTTGCGGGCCACCGAGCAGCTTGTCACCGCTCGCGGTGACAAGGCTCGCCCCGGCGCGGAGCGCACTCGCCGCATCAGGTTCCTTGGGCAGCAACGGATGCGGCGCGAGCAGCCCGGAGCCGATGTCGGCGATCACCGGGACTCCGAGCGTCGTCAGCTCCGCAATGTCCACTGTGGACGTGAACCCCGTGACCTCGAAGTTCGACGGGTGCACCTTCAACACGAAACCCGTGTCCGGCCCGATCGCGCAAGCGTAGTCGCGCAGGTGCACGCGGTTGGTCGTGCCGACCTCGTGCAGCCGTGCGCCGGTGGAGCGCAGGAGCTCCGGTATGCGGAAGCCGTCACCGATCTCGACCAGCTCCCCACGGCTGATCACGATCTCTCGACCCGGTGCCAGTGCCAAGGCGCACAACAACAAAGCCGCCGCGTTGTTGTTGACCACGTGCACCCCGCCCGCGTCCGGCACAGCATCGGCCAAGGCCGCGAGCGCGCCGCGTCCGCGCTTCGCCCGCGCCCCCGTCACGAGGTCGAACTCCACGTCCGTGGTGCCTGCCGCTTCATCCACCGCGGCGCGGGCCGCCGGGGACAACGGCGCGCGGCCGAGGTTGGTGTGCACAACGACGCCGGTCGCGTTGATGACCCGCCGCAGACTCGCCGCCAGCCGGGGGAGCGCGGCCACGGCCACCTCGCCCACCTCGGACGGCTCGATCTCTCCAGCTCGCGCGCGTCGCTGTGCGGCCACGACCGCGGCTTTCACCGTCGCGACGCCAAGTGCGCGCACGGCCTCGGCCAGGCGCGGCGATGCCAGGAGGGCGTCGGTTCGCGGGATGTGCCGCCGGGGGTCGGTCATCGCGCGGCCGGGACGCGGAGGTGGACGGGAATCGAACCCGCCAGCGACAGGTCCTGCCACTCAACGGTTTTGAAGACCGCGCCGGTCACCAGACCGGATACACCTCCTCGTGACACCCGTCCATCCTGACACGATGGCGGGGTGACCACCGAGACCGGCCCCTACCGCCTCACGCAGTACGCCCACGGCGGCGGCTGTGCCTGCAAGATCCCGCCCGGCGAGCTCGAACGGGTCGTCGCGGGGCTGACCGCCGCGCCGCCTCCCGCCGACCCGGCGGGGGAGCTGCTGGTCGGGCTCGACGCCGGGGACGACGCCGCCGTCGTCGGAGTGCGGCCGGACCTGGGGCTGGTCGCCACGACCGACTTCTTCACGCCGGTCGTCGACGACCCGTACGACTGGGGCCGGATCGCGGCGGCCAACGCGCTCTCCGACGTGTACGCCATGGGCGGCAGGCCGGTCGTCGCGCTGAACCTGCTGGGCTGGCCCAGGGAGGTCCTGCCGTTCGAGCTGGCCGCCGAGGTGCTGCGCGGCGGGCGGGACGTGGCCGGGCTCGCCGGATGTCACGTCGCCGGTGGGCACAGCGTGGACGACCCGGAACCCAAGTACGGCATGGCGGTCACCGGCATCGTCGATCCCGCGAGGACGATGCGCAACGACGCCGGGCGCGCGGGACTGCCGCTGTCGCTGACGAAACCGCTCGGGATCGGCGTGCTCAACGCGCGGCACAAGGCGACCGGTGAGGTCTTCCCGCAGGCGATCGAGGTGATGACCACGCTGAACAAGGAAGCCTCGATCGCGGCCGTGGCCGCGGGTGTCACCTGCGCCACCGACATCACCGGCTTCGGGCTGCTCGGCCACCTGCACAAGCTCGCCCGCGCCAGCGGGGTGACCGCGGTGGTCGATGCCGCCGCGGTGCCGTACCTCGACGGCGCCCGCGAGGCACTGCGCGACGGCTTCGTCAGCGGGGGCAGCCGACGCAACCTGGACTGGGTGCGCCCGCACTCCGATCTGTCCACTGTGGAGGAGTCCGAGGCGCTCCTGCTCGCCGACGCCCAGACTTCCGGCGGTCTCCTCGTCGCGGGCGAGGTGCCGGGCGGCACCGTGATCGGCGAGCTGGTTCCCCGGAACGGTCACACGATCGTCGTTCGGTGAGGCAACCCCTTAAGGGGGTTTCCAGGGCTGCTCCGGATGTGGCTCTCAGCTTGCCCACCGTACTGTGCGGACCGTGACACTCATCGAGAGCGAGTCGCTCGAAAAACGGTACGGCGGCGGGACACTCGCCCTCGCCGACCTGACGGTGAGCATCGAGCCCGGCGTCGTCGGGCTGGTCGGTGCCAACGGGGCGGGGAAGAGCACGCTGATCAAGCTGGCTCTGGGGCTGATCGCGCCGACCGCGGGGCGGATCAGGGTGCTGGGGCTGGATCCGCTCGCCGAGGTCGAGAAGGTCCGTTCGCAGGTCGGGTACATGCCAGAACACGACTGCCTGCCGCCTGACGTGACCGCGGCGGAGTTCGTGACGCACATGGGCCGCATGTCCGGGCTGCCCGCGTCGACCGCGCGGGAACGCGCTTCCGAGACGCTGCGCCACGTCGGGCTCTACGAGGAGCGCTACCGCGCCATCGGCGGGTACTCCACCGGTATGAAGCAGCGGGTGAAGCTCGCGCAGGCGCTGGTGCACGACCCGGAGCTGTTGCTGCTGGACGAGCCGACCAACGGACTCGACCCGGAGGGCCGCCGCGCCATGCTCGGCCTGGTGCAGCGCATCGGCACGGAGTTCGGCATCTCCGTGATCGTCTGCTCGCACCTGCTGGGGGAGATCGAACGGATCTGCACCTCACTTGTGGCGATCGAGGGCGGCAGGCTGCTGCGCTCCGCGTCGCTGTCCTCGATGACCCGCGCCAGCGGGGTGCTCGCGGTGGAGGTGGACGAGAACGCCGAGGGCCTCGCCGCCGCGCTCAGCACGGCCGGGCTCGACGTGCGGCAGCAGGGAGCGGAGCTGCTGGTGCGCTTCGACGACGAGCGGACCTACGACGTGATCCGCGACGCCGTCGTCGAGCTGGACCTGTCGCTGCACCGCTTGGAGCAGCGCCGCCACCAGGTCGCCGACCTGTTCCGCGACCCCGCGCCGACCGGATCGGAGGTCGACGATGTCCACGCCTGAGCGCACGAGCGGTGTCAACGGCGTTATCCATGACATCGGATACCAGCGCTACCAAGGGCCCCGGCTCGGCAAGCGCTACGCCATGTGGTCGCTGTACGTGCACAGCCTGCGCACCGCCTTCGGCCTCGGCCGCGGGTTCAGGGCGAAGCTGCTGCCGTGGTCGCTTGGCGGCGCGGCCACCATCGCCGGACTGGTCTTCATGATCATCTCCACCCAGACCGGGCTGCAGGTGATGGGCTACGTCGACCTGATCGGCAGCCTCTCCTACGTCGTGGTGATCTTCCTGGCCGTCGCGGCGCCGGAGATGGTCTCCCGCGACCTGGGCAACACCCTGATGCCGCTGTACCTCTCGCGGCCGCTGAGCAGCGCCGACTACGCGCTGTCCAAGCTGGCCGCGCTGGTCTCCGGGGTGTTCCTGACACTGGCGCCGTCGATGGTGGTCATGTTCGCCGGCAACGCCTTCAGCACCAAGGACGGCGTCACGGGGGTGCTCGACCACGCGGGCCAGTTCGCCTCGGGCATCGCCGCCGTCGCGATCCACGCCGTCGTGCTCGCCGCGCTCGCGCTGCCCCTGGCCTCGCTGTCCGGGCGGCGGATCTTCGCATCGACCCTGGTGCTGGCGGTGTTCCTGATCAGCGCGCCGATCTCGCAGGGCCTCGCCGAGTTCAGCGGCGCGCCCGAGGTGCCCGGGATGATCTACCCGGTCACCCTGCTCAACGGCGTCGACCACTGGCTGCTCGGCGGGACCAACGCGGACCCCGGCGTCTGGGGGCCGATGTACGGCGTGGTGACCCTGCTGCTCACCTGCGCGGCGGTGGGCCTGTTGCTGCTGAGGTATCGGAAGGTGACGTCATGAGTGGCGCGGGCACGATCGAGCTCAACGCCGTGTCCCGGTGGTACGGCAACGTGGTCGCGGTCAACGACGTGACCCTGGACATCGGGCCCGGCGTCACCGGCCTGCTCGGACCCAACGGCGCGGGCAAGACCACCGTGCTGCACATGATGGCCGGGTTCCTCGCGCCCTCGCAGGGCACCGTGCTGGTCAACGGCACGCCCAGCTGGCGCAACCCCGAGCTCTACCGCTCGCTCGGGCTGGTCACCGAGCGCGAGAGCGTGCCGGGCCACCTGACCGCGTGGGAGTTCGTGCACGCCAGCGCGAAGCTGCACAAGCTGCCCGACGCCAAGGCCGCGGCGCGCAGGGCGATCGACCTCGTCGAGATGGGCGAGGCGATGGACCGCAGGATCGGCACGTACTCCAAGGGCATGCGGCAGCGCACCAGGGTCGCGGCGGCGCTGGTGCACGACCCGAGGGTGCTGCTGCTGGACGAGCCGTTCAACGGCATGGACCCCCGGCAGCGGATGCACATGATGGACCTGCTGCACCGGATGGCGGGCGAGGGCAGGACCATCCTGTTCAGCTCGCACATCCTGGAGGAGGTCGAGCGGCTCTCCGGCACGGTGCAGGTGATCGTCTCCGGGCGGCTCGCCGCCTCCGGCGACTACCGGCACATCCGGCGGCTGATGACCAACCGGCCGCACGAGTTCTCCATCTCCTCCTCCGACGACCGGCGGCTGGCCGCGGCGCTGATGTCGCTGCCGTCGGTCTCCGGCGTCGAGCTCGGCACGACCGGTCTGCAGGTGCGGGCCAACGACTTCGGCGGCTTCACCCGCGAGCTGGCCAAGGTGGCCAGGGCGCAGGACATCCGGCTGGCGCAGCTGCTGCCCTCCGACGAGTCCCTGGAACGAGTCTTCTCCTACCTGGTGGCGTCATGAACCTGACGAT
Source organism: Allokutzneria oryzae (assembly GCF_042429765.1). Taxonomy (NCBI): domain Bacteria; kingdom Bacillati; phylum Actinomycetota; class Actinomycetes; order Pseudonocardiales; family Pseudonocardiaceae; genus Allokutzneria; species Allokutzneria oryzae. Next base: position 343,908 of record NZ_JBHLZU010000027.1, read on the forward strand.
TGTCCGGATGACCCTGCGGGCGCTGCTCGGCAGGCGCAGGGCGCTGCTCCTCCTGCCGGTCCCGGTCCTGCTCATCGGCATGACCCTGTTCGCGACGAGCACCGGGGTACCGGTGGAGAACTGGGGCCCGGTGCTGCTCACCGGCCTCGGCCTCGGTGTGCTGCTGCCGCTGACCGCGCTCATCGTCGGCACCAGCGCGCTCGGCCTGGAGATCGAGGACGGCACGATCACCCACATCCTGACCAAACCGCTGCCGCGCCGGGAGATCGTCCTCTCCAAGCTGTTGGTGGCCTGGTTGGTGACCGCGGTCGCCGCGGCGGTCCCGCTCGGCGCGGCGGGGGTGATCGCCGACTCGCCCAGGCTCGGGCTGTCGCTGCTCACCGGTGCCGTGGTGGGCGCGCTGGCCTACTCGGCGCTGTTCCTGGCGCTGAGCGTGGCGACGAGGCGGCCGGTGATCATCGGGATGAGCTACATCCTGATCTGGGAGAACCTGCTCGGCACCTACGTCGACGGCACGAAGGTGCTCAGCGTGCGCCACTTCTCCATCGCGGTCACCGACGCGGTCAGCGGCACCCCGTTGGCGCAGGCCTCGCTGTCGGTCACGACGGCGCTGGTGATGGCCGCGGTGTTCGTGGTGTTCGGCACCGTGGCGGCCACCAGGCGGCTGCGGTCCTTCTCGCTCGCGGGCGAGACCAGCTGAGGCGGCGGGCGGCCCCGCTCCACTGTGAGCGGGGTCGCCTTTTGTCACGATTGGGTGTGACGTGGCCGAAACCGCGTCAAGCGCGGCGGATCGCGGCGTCTCCTCCCCGCAAGCACACGACAGGTGAGGGAGATGGCATGGAGCACGACGAGATCCGCACCACGACGATGTTCAACCTGCTGCTGGCGCCCGCCGTCACCGTCGAGGTGGAGCTGGAGTACTCCACGACCGACCCGTACGCGATCCGCATGCTGTTCAACCCGCTGCGCGGCAAGAGCGTCGAGTGGATCGTCGCCCGCGAGCTGCTGGCCGACGGCCTGCTCGGCAAGGCGGGCGAGGGAGACGTCAAGATCTGGCCGATCTCCGGGCCGATGGACCTCGTCGAGATCGAGTTCAGCACCCCGGCCGGGCTGGCCCGCTTCGGCGCGGACGCCGAGGTGCTCGCGGACTTCCTCAACGACAGCTACCTGCTGGTGCCCTCCGGTGAGGAGAGCCTGTGGTTCGACTTCGACCACGAGCTGACCTTCCTCTCCGACGCCGAGCGGGGATAATCCCCGCGTGGCACGCGCGATCTACTTCGACCACGACGGCGCGCTGGACGACCTGCTGTCGTTGACCCTGCTCACCAGATATCGGGGGGTCTCGCTCAAGGGCGTCACGGTCACCCCGGCGGACTGCCTGATCGAGCCCGCCGTCTCGGTCACCCGCAAGATCCTGGACCTGGCGGGCGCGCAGCACGTCCCGGTCGCGGCGGGCACCCTGGCGGGCCCGAACCCGTTCCCCCTGGAGTGGCGGGTGGACGCGTTGCGCGCGGACGCGTTGCCAGTGCTCAACCAGCGCGCGGAGAACACGGCGCGGTTGTCGCCGCTGCCCGCGCACCTCCAGCTGGCCGAATGGCTGAGCACCGCGCCGGAACCCGTGACACTGCTCATGATCGGGCCGTTGACCAACCTGGCCTGGTGCCTGCGGGAGCACCCGGAGGTCGAGTCGAAGATCGCCGAGCTGGTCTTCATGGGCGGCGCGATCGACGTCGCGGGCAACGTGGACCGGCCCGGCCACGACGGCAGCGCGGAGTGGAACGTCTACTGGGACCCCGCCGCCGCCCGCCGCGTGTTCGAGTCGGAGATCCCGATCACGCTGTTCCCCTTGGACGCCACCGACCAGGTGCCGATCACCCCGGAGTTCGCGCGCTCCTTCGGCCGCCACTACGGCTCGCCGCTGAGCGACCTCGCGGGCTCACTGCTCGCCATGACCTTCGGCTGCTTCGAGACGACCGGGTTCTCCTACTGCTGCTGGGACAGCCTGACGACCTCCTACCTCGCGGAGCCCGACCTGTGCGAGTTCGAGGACGTCCGCTGCGTGGTGCTCACCGAAGGGGTGAGCCAGGGCCGTACTGTTCGCGCCGACTCCGGTCGCCTGGTCAAGTGCGCCAAGAAGGTTGACGCGCAACGGTTCTACCGCCACTGCCTGGACGTGCTCGCGGAGTCAACGGGAACTCCGGCGTTCTCCACGCAGTGACCGTTGCGGTCATAGGTCAGCACGGTGCTGATGGTGATGGACCACCCCGGCAGCAGCCTGACGACGCGGGGCCTTCCACTACCACCGCCGCTGGGCTCGCCGACCACGCGAACATGGTCGAGTCCTTGCAAGCCGAGCAGGAAGTCCTCACTCGCGGAGTACGTCATCGCGTCGGTGAGCACCGTCAGCCGTCCGTGCCACCGCGCTCCGTCCGCTGGGCACCCGATCATCGGCACCGGTTCGGAGAGCTTGTTGCCGATGCTGTAGCGCACTGATCCGAGCAGGGTTTCCTCGTGCAGGAACCGATCCCGCGTCGCACGCGCCAGAACCACGTTCCCGCCGACATTGCCGCGAAGGTCGAGCGCCAGCTCCTCGCAGTCGGCCAGCTCGGCGAGCGCTTCGTCCAGCGCGTCGGCGATCCCGGCGCCGGCCACCCACTGCTTCAGCCGGACATGGCCAACGCCGTTCCGTCGGTGCCACGTCACCAAGTCCCCGTACGGCAGTCCGGTCGGTGCTTCGACCCACGTGACATCCGCACCGTCTGGCCCGAAAGCACGCCATTCGGCTTCGACATGAGCCTGACCGGAGAGCAGCCGCCTGCCGACGAGGTACGGGTGCATGTGCGGTGAAGCTCCCGTCCGTCGGGTCATCTCCTCGGCCCGCGGCGCGTGCAGCCGCCATCCGGGGCGAACTCCGGCCTCCCACGCGACGCTGCCCTCGGGAACCCTGACCAGTGTCGTCATCGATGCGGCGTAGGGGAGCGGCACGTGCCGTGGCGTGGAATGCACGGCGGTGTGCGCATCGCCGAGCTGCGCGACCCATTCCTGGCACACCGCGAGGGGATCATCCGCCGCCAGGACAAGCGGGGCGTAGTGGTCGCACAGCTTGTCCCAGTTCAAGCCCCGCAACGCGAACGCGGGATAGGTGAACCCGACCTCGTTGATGATCCGATCGACCGCTTCATCCAGGTCAGCCGCGTCGGAGGCGGAGGCGTCCGCGCCCGTCCGCAGCCACGTGTGCCGGAGGCTGAAGGTCTCCCACATCTCCTCGTGCGTACGCCCGACGGACTCGATCAGCTCGCTGTCACGCCGGAGAACCGCGGGGCCGTCGTGGTCGGGGTCGATGCGGCAGACCCACCGCGGCCCGACGCCGGAGTCCTTGCGCACCAATCGAATCGACGTGTTCAGTTCCGCTTCGAGATTGGGCAGCTCTTCGCGGAGGAGCTTGGCGCGGTCATCGAACTCCTCGCCCTCGGGCCACACGAGATCCATGCGCCCCATTCTCCGCGATGGGCGGACCAGGCGCTCCGAGACCTACCTGTCAAGAGCACACCCCCCGATGTGCGGACAAGTTTGCCTACTGGAAACACGCGGCCACCTCCGGATAACCCCTGGCTCCTAGCGTCCGGAGACGAAGGGGGTGTTCCGTGCCGACTCCGACGCACTGCCCGTACTGCGCGCTCCAGTGCGGGATGACGATCCAGCCCGGCCCGGTCGTCGCGCCGAGGGACTTCCCCGTCAACCGGGGCGGCCTGTGTCAGAAGGGCTGGACCTCCGCGACGTTGCTCAGCACTCCTGACCGCCTCACCTCCCCGTTGGTACGACGGAACGGCACACTGGAACCGGTGTCGTGGACTGTGGCACTTGACCTTGTCGCGCAACGCCTCGCGGACCTGCGTGCGGAACACGGTCCGGACGCCGTCGCGGTTTTCGGCGGTGGTGGCCTGACCAACGAGAAGTCCTACCTGCTCGGCAAGTTCGCCAGGGTCGCGCTCGGTACTTCGCACATCGACTACAACGGTCGGTTCTGCATGTCCTCGGCCGCCGCGGCGGGCATGCGCGCGTTCGGAGTCGATCGGGGATTGCCTTTCCCGGTAACGGATCTCGCGGAAGCCGATGCGGTCCTGCTCGTGGGTGCCAACGTCGCCGAGACCATGCCGCCGTTCACCCAACACCTCCGCAGGGCGATCGACACGGGCGGACTCGTGGTCGTAGATCCCCGCCGCACGGCCACGGCGGATCAGGCCGCGGTGCACCTCGCCCCGGCCCCGGGAACGGATCTCGCTCTGGCACTCGGCCTTCTCCACGTCGCCGTGACCGACGGCTACTTGGACACCGAGTACCTCCGTGACCGCACATCGGGTTTCGCGGAGGCGTGGCAGGCCGCCGCGCGCTGGTGGCCCGAGCAGGTCGAGCGTGTCACCGGTGTTGCTGCGGCGGACCAACGGCGTGCCGTCGCCATGCTTGCCCGAGCTGCCAACGCGTATGTGCTCACCGCGCGTGGGACCGAGCAGCACGCGAGCGGCTCGGACACTGTGTCGGCGTGGATCAACCTCGCGCTCGCGCTGGGGTTGCCAGGGCGAAAGGGCTCCGGCTTCGGTTGCCTGACCGGACAGGGAAACGGTCAAGGCGGCCGGGAACACGGGCAGAAGGCCGACCAGCTCCCGGGTTACCGCAAGATCGACGACCCAGCGGCACGAGAACATGTCGCCGGCGTGTGGGGAATCGACCCGAATTCCTTGCCGGGTCCGGGAAAGTCCGCCTACGAACTGCTGGACTCGCTCGGGTCAGGCCCGCGTGCCCTGATGGTGTTCGGCAGCAACGTCGTCGTGTCCGCACCACGCGCGTCGCATGTGTCGGATCGCTTGGCGGCGCTGGATTTCCTGGTGGTCGCCGACTTCGTCCTGTCGGAAACAGCGTCGCTGGCCGATGTCGTGCTTCCGGTGACGCAATGGGCGGAAGAAGGCGGCACTATGACCAACCTGGAAGGACGAGTGCTGCTTCGCCGGCGCGCGATCGACCCACCGGCAGGAGTGCGCACTGATCTCGAAGTGCTGCACGAGCTGGCTGTTCGGCTTGGCCAACCAGCGGATCGCTTTCCCGCATCCGAGGAGACCGTGTTCGAGGAACTTCGCCGAGCCAGCGCGGGCGGTGTTGCGGACTACTCGGGTATCACCTACGAACGACTGCGTGCCGGTGAGGCGCTGCACTGGCCTTGTCCCGACGAGTCGCATCCGGGAACACCGCGCCTGTTTCTCGACCGCTTCGCGCATGTCGACGGTCGTGCTCGCCTGGTCCCCGTGGACCACCGAGGACCTGCGGAGCCTCCGGACGAGCAGTACCCGCTCCGCGCGACAACGGGAAGGGTGTTGCAGCACTACCAGTCCGGGGCGCAGACGCGGCGGGTTCCGGAGCTGAACTCCGCCGTGCCCGGGGCTTTCGTCGAGGTTCATCCCGACACCGCCGGCCGAGCCGGGCTCTCCCAAGGGGATCTGGCTCGCGTCAGCTCACGGCGCGGGTCGGTGCTGGCCACCGTTCGCTGTGTTCCGGGAATGCGGATCGACACGGTGTTCCTGCCGTTCCACTTTCCAGGAGAGCAGCGAGCGAACCTGATCACCAACCCGGTGCTCGACCCGGTCAGCAGGATGCCCGAGTTCAAGGTGTGCGCTGTCAGACTGGAGGCGGTGACATGAGGCCGAGGCGAGTGGTCGTCGTGGGCTACGGCATGGCCGGTGCGCGGCTGGCCGAGGAGATCCGGCGACGTGACCCCGAGGCGGAGCGCGTCTCGTTGACGGTTCTGGGAGCTGAGCAGCACACCGCGTACAACAGGGTGCTGCTGTCCTCTGTGCTCGCGGGCTCGTTGGCGCCGGAGGCCGTCCAGCTGCGCTGCTCCGAGAATGTCGCTGTGCGCCTGGGCATTGGCGTGTCCACAGTGGATCGAGCGACGCGTGAGGTCGTGCTGGACGACGGTTCCGTGGTTCCTTACGACGCCCTGGTTCTCGCGACGGGAAGCGCTCCGTGGGTGCCACCGACCGAGGGGCTGCGCGGGGAGAACGAGGTGCTCGCGCCCGGTGTGCACACGTTCCGCACCCTGGACGACTGCGAGCGGATCATGGCCGCGACGGCGCCCGGCTCCCCGGTGGCCGTGCTCGGCGGAGGACTGCTCGGCCTGGAAGCCGCGCGAGGCTTGGCGGGGCGCGGCAACCTGGTCACCGTCGTGCACCCGGTCGGCCACCTGATGGAACGGCAGCTCGACGCGTCCGCAGGTGCTGCCCTGGCGAAGTCCTTGGCGGCACTGGGAATCGAGGTCCGGCTCGGAGTGCTGGCGACGCGCTACCTGCCCGGTGACGGGCTCAAGCTCGACGACGGCGGACACGTTCCCGCCGATCTCGTCGTGGTCTCGGCGGGAGTGCGACCGGAAGTCGGCCTCGCCCGCGACTGCGGGCTGGCGGTCGATCGCGGAGTCCTGGTGGACGACGCGCTGCGCACCAGTGACCCCAGGGTTTTCGCGCTGGGCGACTGCGCCGAGCATTCCGGAACCGTCTCCGGTCTCGTGCAGTCGGCGTGGGATCAGGCCGCGGTCCTCGCTGACCTGCTCACCGGTGCGGACCCGAGCTCCCGTTATCGCGGCACCCCGGTGGTGACCAGGTTGAAGGCCCGCGACATCGACCTCGCGGCGCTCGGTGAGGTCCACACCGAACCGGACGAGCCGGGCGCGGAGGTGCTGCGCCTGGAGGACCCGGCGCGCGGCCGCTACGCCAAGCTCGTGCTGCGCGAGGACCGGGTGACCGGCGCGATCCTGCTCGGAGCGCCCGACGCGGCGGCGATGATCACCCAGCTCTACGACCGCGGCATCCCGGCGCCCGCCGACCGGCTGGCGTTGCTGCTCGGCAGGGCCCTGCCGTCGGCGGTGCCCGCCGGACCGGCGGATCTCCCGGCGAGCGCGGTGATCTGCCGGTGCAACACGGTCAGCAAGGGGCAGCTGGTCACCGCGTGGCGGGCGGGCGCGCGCAGCGCGGGAGCCCTCGCCGACGCGACCAGGGCCACCACGGGATGCGGCGGCTGCCGCGACGCGGTGTGCGGCCTGGTCGACTGGCTGGCGGCCCAGGAACCCCCACCCCGCGCCACAGCGGTCTAGCGAACCCCGCTATGAGTACGGAACGGGAAACCCGAGACACACCGATCCGATCATCCCGCCGCTCCCGCCTAGGTCGTGTCCTGCAAGTGGTAACACCACCTCACCACCCCCTGACACCCTCACCCCCGCGCACGCCCTTCTTTTCGCGTTTTGTCACCTTGATGCGAAATGGGAGCGCTCTTTTGCGCAATAAGGCTACATAACGCGAAAACCCCGTCCACGCCAGCCAGCCGGCGCGCATACCGGGACACGACCGAGAGGGACCCGCCCCGCAAGTCCCCCGGACGGCAGGACGACGGAGGCCGAGGCGCTGGAGACCTTGGGGGATCCAACCCCGACGACGTGTCGGACACCGCGAATCGGGATGCCCTCACCACGCCACTTCACCGGCGGCGCGGCCCCACCACCCAGCTACACGACCCAGCACACGACCGCCCAGTCAGTCCACCGTCTTTCATTCGCCCGCGCGCGAGGGGGAACCCCCTGATTCCACTTTTCCACGCACCACCGACAACGACGGCCGAAATCCGTGTCGCAGCCGGCGAGTTGTCCACATCGGGGTGCTCTGTCCACAGATCGCGATCGAGCTCACCGTGGCGGTTTTCGTTGTGTGAGGCTGATTTCTCGTGGCCGTCACAAGCGGCACCACATGGGTAACGCCCGTTTTCTAGCGTCGGCACGGACACCGAGGGAGGTCGTATGAGTGGTCGTTGGATCCAGCACTGGGAACCGGAGAACCCCGACTTCTGGGAGCGCACCGGCCGGCGGGTGGCGCGGCGGAACCTGTGGTTCTCCATCCTCGCCGAGCACCTGGGCTTCTCGCTCTGGACCGTGTGGAGCGTGATCGTGGTCAGCCTGCCCGCCGCGGGGTTCCACTTCTCGGTCGACCAGCGGTTCTGGCTGGTCGCCGTGCCCAGTCTGCTCGGCGCGGCGCTGCGGCTGCCCTACACCTTCGCGGTTCCGCGCTTCGGCGGGCGCAACTGGACCGCGGTCAGCGCGGCGTTGCTCCTCGTGCCGTGCGGCCTGCTGATCTGGTGCGTGTCCGATCCGGGGACGCCGTTCGGGATGTTCCTGCTCGCGGCGGCGCTGGCCGGGATCGGCGGCGGCAACTTCGCGTCCTCGATGGCCAACATCTCCTACTTCTACCCGGAGTCGCGCAAGGGTCTCGCGCTCGGCCTGAACGCGGCGGGCGGCAACCTCGGAGTCGCGCTCGCGCAGCTGGTGGTGCCGGTGGTCATCTCCATGGGCACGGGCGTCCACCTGGTCTACGCGGGGGTGTTCTACCTGCCGCTGATCGTGCTCGCCGCCGTGTGCGCCCTGCTGTTCATGGACAACCTGGAGGGGGCCAAGGCCGACTTCCGGTCCCAGGCGCTCGCGGCGACCCGGCCGCAGACGTGGGTGGTGTCGTTCCTCTACATCGGCACCTTCGGTTCGTTCATCGGCTTCTCCGGCGCGCTGCCGTTGCTGATCCAGACCCAGTTCCCCGAGGTCGACGGCAGTCACTACGCGTGGCTCGGCGCGGCGGTCGGTTCGCTCGCCCGGCCGCTCGGCGGCTGGCTCGCGGACCGGCTGGGCGGCGCGCGGGTGACCCAGTGGACGTTCCTCGCCATGGGCGCCGCGACCCTCCTGGTCGTCGGCGGGCTGCGCACCGGCAGCTTCGCGGTGTTCCTCGCCGCCTTCCTGCTGTTGTTCGTCACCAGCGGGGTCGGCAACGGCTCCACCTACCGGATGATCCCGGCGATCTTCGCCGCCCAGGCCGGATCGGCGGCCCAGGCGCGGGCCAGGCGTGAGGCGGCGGCCGCGATCGGCATCGCGGGGGCGGTGGGGGCCTTCGGCGGCTTCTTCGTCAGCCAGGGGTTCCGGATCTCCATCGTCACCACCGGTGGCATCACCGGCGCGCTGTACGGGTTCCTGGCCTTCTACCTGGTCTGCGTGGGCGTCACCTGGTGGTGCTACCTGCGCAGCCGGGTCCTGGTGAGGAGGGTGCCGAGCCTGGCATACGCGCGAGTGTGACGCGCGCCGGTTAACAGCGGCGTCACGTGCGGGAGAACAACGCGAAACCCGGGGCCACCACCATTGCCAGTGGGCCCCGACCGGACGGCGGGAGGGACAGGATGAAGCACCTCGTGGTCATCGGGCACGGCATGGTCGGTCACCGGCTGGTCCAAGCGCTGCGCGCTCGGGACACCGCGGGCGAGTGGCGGATCACCGTGCTCGCCGAGGAGGCTCGGCCCGCATACGACCGGGTCGCCCTGTCGTCCTATGTGGACGACTGGGACGCGGCGCGGCTCCAGCTCGACGGTGCCGGGTTCGCCGGTGATCCACACGTCGACCTTCGCCTTGGTGCCCCTGTGGTGGAGATCGAACGCGAGGCGCGGGTGGTGCGGACGGTGACCGGTCATGTCCTCGGTTACGACGCGCTCGTGCTGGCGACCGGTTCTTCACCGTTCGTGCCGCCCGTGCCAGGGCACGACCTCCCCGGCTGCTTCACCTACCGGACGATCGAGGACCTGGACGCGATCCGCTCGGCAGCCAAGGGGCACACCACCGGTGTGGTGGTCGGCGGTGGGCTGCTCGGCCTGGAAGCCGCGAACGTGCTGCGCGGACTGGGACTGGGCGGTCACGTCATCGAGCTCGCGCCACGCTTGATGCCGCTCCAGGTCGACGAGGGCGGCGGGGCGCTGCTGCGCAGAACCGTCGAGGACATGGGCCTCGAAGTCCACTGTGGAGTATCGGTGAGCGAGGTCCGGCGTCATGGCGACGGCCTGCTCGTCAACCTGTCCGACGGCGGCAATGTCCACACTGGACTGGTTGTTTTCTCCGCCGGTGTCCGACCGCGCGACGAGCTCTTCCGCACGGCCGGGCTGGACGTCGCCGAGCGCGGCGGTGCCGTGGTCGACGACACCTGCCGCACCAGTGACCCGGACGTGTGGGCGGTGGGGGAGTGCGCCAGCTTCGACGGCCGTGCCTACGGGTTGGTCGCTCCCGGCTACGCGATGGCCGAGACCGTCGCGGACCGCTTGCTCGGTGGGGACGCCACGTTCTCCACCCCGGACACGTCCACGAAGCTCAAGCTGCTCGGTGTGGACGTCGCGAGCTTCGGCGACGCGCACGCCACCACTGCGGGCGCGCTTGAGGTCGTGCACAACGACCCTGTCACCGGTGTCTACAAGAAGCTCGTTGTGTCCGACGACGCCACCACGTTGCTCGGTGGGGTGCTGGTGGGTGACGCCTCCGCCTACGGATCGCTGCGCCCGCTGGTGGGTCGCGCCCTGCCCGCCGACCCGGGCTCGCTGATCGGCCCTCCAGGTGGCGCACCGGCCCTCGGCCTTGACGCTCTGCCCGCCGACGCCCAGGTCTGCTCGTGCCACGCGGTCACCAAGGTCACGGTCGAAAAGGCGGTGCACGACGGCTGCCACGACGTACCCGCCCTCAAGACCTGCACCAAAGCGGGCACCGGGTGCGGCTCGTGCGTGCCCATGCTCAAGCAGCTGCTGGTCTCGTGCGGGGTCGAGCAGTCGAAAGCCCTGTGCGAGCACTTCGACCACTCGCGGGCGGAGTTGTTCGAGATCCTGCGCGCCACCGGCATCCGCACCTTCAGCGCCCTGCTCGCGCGGCACGGTCGGGGCCGCGGCTGCGACATCTGCAAGCCCACCGTGGCGTCCATCCTCGCGTCGCTGGGCTCCGGGCACGTCCTCGACGGCGAGCAGGCCGCGTTGCAGGACACCAACGACCACTTCCTGGCCAACCTGCAGCGCAACGGCACCTACTCGGTGGTGCCGCGCATCCCGGGCGGCGAGATCACCCCGGAGAAGCTGTTGGTGATCGCCGAGGTCGCGCGGGACTTCGCGCTCTACACCAAGATCACCGGCGGGCAGCGGATCGATCTCTTCGGCGCGACGGTGGACCAGCTGCCGCAGATCTGGCGCAGGCTCGTCGACGCGGGCTTCGAGTCCGGTCACGCCTACGGCAAGGCGCTGCGCACGGTGAAGTCCTGCGTCGGCGAGGCGTGGTGCCGCTACGGCGTGCAGGACTCGGTCGGCCTGGCCATCGAGCTGGAGCTGCGCTACCGGGGCCTGCGCGCGCCCCACAAGATCAAGGCGGCGGTGTCCGGCTGCGCAAGGGAGTGCGCAGAGGCCAGGAGCAAGGACATCGGCGTCATCGCCACCGAGAACGGCTGGAACCTCTACGTCGGGGGCAACGGCGGGTTCACCCCCCGGCACGCCGATCTCCTTGTGTCCGATGTGGACAAACGGTCACTGCTCGCGCTGATCGACCGGTTCCTGATGTTCTACGTGCGCACCGCCGACCGGTTGCAGCGCACGTCGGCCTGGGTGGAGGCGATGGACGGCGGGCTCGACCACCTCCGCGAGGTGATCGTCGAGGACAGCCTAGGCATCTGCGCCGAGCTCGAACTGGCGATGGCCGCGCACGTCGACTCCTACGCCGACGAGTGGCGCGGTGTGCTGGAGGACCCGGTGAAGCTGGCCAGGTTCACCTCCTTCGTCAACGCGCCCGGCACCCCCGACCCGACCATCTCCTTCCGCGCCGAGCGCGGGCAGAAGGTTCCCGTCCCACTGGGAGTTCCGGAGGTTCGAAGGTGACAACGAGCGAGGCGCCACTGCTGACCTGGCTGCGGATCTGCCCGGCGGAGCGGTTGTGGCCGGAGCGCGGAGCAGCGGCGCTGCTCCCCGACGGCGGCCAGGTCGCGCTGTTCCGCACCGCGGACGGCGCCGTCCACGCGGTCGGCAACATCGACCCCTGCACCGGCGCTGCCGTGCTGTCCCGGGGCATCGTCGGCGACCGGGCGGGCCGGCCGGTGGTGGTCTCGCCGATGCTCAAGCACGCGTTCGACCTGGTCACGGGGGAGTGTGTAGACGACCCCACGATCACCGTCCCCGTCTACCCGGTGCGCACCGCCGACGGCGTGGTCGAGGTGGGACTGCGATGACGCTCGCGACCGCGACGCCACCGCTGGCGGGGTTCACCATCGGCGTGACGGCGGCCCGCCGCGCCGATGAGCTGATCGCGTTGCTGGAGCGGCGCGGGGCGGCGGTGGTGCACGCCCCGGCCATCCGGATCGTGCCGTTGCCCGACGACGCCGAGCTCCTCGCCGCGACCAGACAGGTCCTCGCCGACGCGGTGCACGCGGTCGTGGTCACCACCGCCATCGGGTTCCGCGGCTGGCTCGAAGCAGCCGAGGGCTGGGGGCTCGCGGGAGCGCTGCTCGACCGGATGGCTCGGGCGAGAGTGCTCGCCAGGGGGCCGAAGGCCAAGGGCGCCGTGCGCGCGGCCGGACTCGTCGAGGCGTGGTCCCCCTCGTCGGAGTCCAACGCCGAGCTGGTGGAGCACCTGGTCGACGGCGGGGTGAGCGGGATGCGGATCGCCGTTCAGCTGCACGGCGAACCGTTGCCCGGATTCGTGGAAACTCTGCGGGTCGCGGGCGCAGAGGTCGTCGAGGTGCCGGTGTACCGCTGGATTCCCCCTGCGGACACCGATCCTCTCGACCGGCTCGTCGACGGTGTTCTCGGCGGTGCCGTGGACGCGGTGACCTTCACCAGCGCGCCGGCGGTCGCCAGCATGCTGGCCAGGGCGGAGGCGAACGGGCGGCACGCGCAGCTGTGCGAGGCGCTGCGCGAGGACGTCTTCGCGGCCTGCGTCGGCCCGGTGTGCGCTGGGCCGTTCGAGGCCGTCGGCGTGCCGAGCTCGCGTCCGGAGCGGGCCCGGATCGGCGGACTGGTGCGGTTGCTCTCCGAGGAGCTGCCCGCGCGCGCCCGCAGACTCCGAGTGGCGGGTCGCGACTTGGAGCTGCGCGGTCGCGCCGTGCTCGTGGACGGCCGGCTTCGCCCGGTCGCCCCGGCGCAGATGGCCGTGTTGCGGCTGCTCGCCGACTACTCCGGCCGAGTCGTCCCACGAGACCGATTACTCCAGGCATTACCGGGAACCGGCGACGGGCACGCCGTGGAGACCGCGATCGGGCGGCTGCGCACGGCCCTGGGCGAGCCGGGGCTCGTGCAGACGGTGGTCAAACGCGGCTACCGATTACCGGTGGAGACCGGGCCGATCGGAGGAGCGGGGTGACGCTCGTCCTGGTCGCCCACGGGACTCGGGACCCGGCGGGAACACGGGTGATCGAAAGGATCGCGGACGCCGTGCGCGCGCGGCTGCCCATGGTTCCGGTCTCCGTCGCCTACGCCGACGTGTGCCAACCCCGGCTGTCCGCCGTGCTGGGCGGGACTCCGCCGGGGCCGTGCGTCGTGATGCCCGCGTTCCTGGCCTCGGGCTACCACGTCCGTGTGGACCTCCCGACGGAGATCGCCGCGTCCGGGCGCCCGGGTGTGAAGGTGACACCCGCGTTGGGTGCCGACCCGGGCGTGGTCGCGGCAGCGCACGACCGGCTGCTCGCCGCGGGATGGCGCTCGGGCGACGCCGTGGTGTTCGTCGCCGCGGGTTCGTCGAACCAGGACGCGCTGAACGAGGTCAGACGCGCGGCGACCATGCTGGCGCTGCGGGTCGGAGCCCCGGTGCACCAGGCGTACGTGACCACCGCGCAGCCCTCCGTGCCCCGTGTGGTCGCCGGTCTGCGGGCGCGGGGCAGGCGGATCGCGGTGGCGTCCTGGTTGCTCGCCCCCGGCTTGTTCCACCGAGCCGTGGCCGCGGCCGAGCCGGATGTGGTCGCGGCGCCGCTGGGAGCGCACCCCCGGGTGGTCGACGTGATCGTGCGGCGCTACCTCTCCGCCCGGTGCTACCAGGCCGCGGCCTGAGTCGCCGACGCCTCGCGGGCGTTGTGTAGCCGCTCCAGTACCCTGCGTGGTTGCTTGCGTGGGGCGCAAGGCCCTTCGTCAAGGCGCGGGAGGCGGCATGGACGAGGGAACGACGACGCCCGCGGTGTTCGCGAAACGCCTCAGCGCCAGCACAGCGGCGCACCTGCGAACGCTGGGCACCGTGCAGTTCTACAAGCGCGGCACACCCGTGCTGCACGCCGGTGAGCAAGGCGACAGCGTAGTTCTGCTGCTCGCCGGGCGGGTCAAGGTGGTCGCGCGCGGGCGCAACGGTTCCGAGGTGGTGCTCGCGCTCGGCCAGCCGGGTGACCTCTACGGCGAGATGGCCGTGCTGGGCGAGCGCCCGAGGATGGCCGACGTGGTCGCGGTCGAGGACGTCGAGGTCCGCAGGATCAGCGCCGAGGCGTTCCGGCGGTTTCTCGTCGACTACGACGACGCCCGCCGCGAAACACTGATGATGAACTTCGCCAGGCTGGCATATGCCAATGAGCAACGGCTCGAACAAACCCAGGGCGATGTCACCTATCGGCTGGCGCGGCGGTTGCTCGACCTCGTCACCGAGAACGGCAAACCCCTCGGCGATGGCCGCTGGCAGATCGACATCCCGTGGGCGCAACGCGATCTCGCGCAGAGCCTGCCCGCCTCGGAGACCTCGGTCGACCTGGCGCTGCGGCGGCTGCGCGAGATGAACCTGGTGGACACCAGCTATCGCACGATGGTCATTCTTGACCTGTCGGCGCTGCGCGAATTTACTCAGCCCTGACGAGATCACCCGATAGCGCAAGAGCAGTCGTCCCCAATTCCTCATTTTTCGGGAGTCCGCCCGAACAACGCCGGACAGACTTCCTCCATGCATTGCGCAAGCAGACGCGCGGAGGGAGCGACTGTGGCCGTGGAGGTACCGGCGACGCACGCTGTGCTCGCCGTCGACGTCGTCAGCTCGACCCAGGTCGCCGACGACCAGCTCGACAACATGAAGACCGATCTGGACGACCATCTCGACGAGGCCCTGCGCGCGGTGGGCCTCGAACGCGAGGACGCGGTGCAGCCGCGGCACACCGGCGACGGGGTCCTGCTCGCCTACGCCGAGGAGGCGGCGCCCCGGCTGGTCGAGATGCTGTTCCACCTCGACCACCTGCTCCGCTGGCGCAACCGGGAGCACCGCATCCCGCTCCGCGCCCGGATGGCCGTCCACTGTGGACCCATGCGCGAGGAGGGGCACTACCACCGGCCGTACATCGTGGCGAGCAGGCTGCTGGAGGCTCCGGTCTTCCGCGCGGCGGTGGCGCAGTGCATGGCCACCGACCCCTGCGGCGACAAGGTGGGCGCCACCCTGATCATCTCGCGCTGGGTGTGGCAGAACGTCGTCGAGCCGTTCCGGATCATGCAGGTCCCGCCGGCCAGGTGCGCGCCGATCCGCATCGACAGCGCCAACTACCAGGATCTCGCCTGGATCCACCTGCCGGGCATGGACGCCGACCACATCCTGGCGCAGGCCATCGCCATGCCTCAGCGCCAGGGCGCGCGGCCGGTGCGCCTGAGCGCACCTGTCCGCCGCGGGACCGAACAGGTCATCACGGCTCCGTTCACGGTGGCACCAGGGGAGAGTGCCGCGGTGAACGGAACCGAGAGCCGCGAGGGCGACCGGAGCCGCGTCTCCTGAAGCCGTGGGGCCGACCTGCAGGCGGGGTCAGGTCGGCCCACCGCACCGCGGCGCGTTCGGCGCCTCCCGCCGGTCGGATCGGGCAGACTGGTCATCGTGTTTGTCGAGAGCCTTGTCCCGGTTTCCGTTGAGCCAGAGGTAAAACTGTTCGTCGCGCGGTCGGATGGTCCCGCCGAGCGGACGCTGTTGGTGATTCACGGCGGACCCGACTGGGACCACACGTATCTGCGCCGGCCTCTCGACGAGCTCGCCGGGACGTGCCGGGTGGTCCTGCCGGACCTGCGCGGGTGCGGGCGCTCCACGAGCGGTCTCGCCGACGACCAGTACACCCCCGACGCCGTGGTCTCCGACCTCGTCGCGCTGCTCGACTCGCTCGAAGTCGACGACGCCGACGTGCTGGGCTTCTCCTACGGTGGGCTGATCGCGCAGCGCCTCGCCATCACCGCGCCGCGCAGGGTGCGCAGGCTGATCGTGGCGTCCAGCAGCGTGCTTCCCGTATCGCGCAAGGAAGAAAAGCGGTGGGACGGCGATACCAGGTCCATGGCCGTCGCGGGCGCGGCCACCGATGTCTGGCGGCCGCAGGCGCGCGCCGAGTACCTCCAGCGGCTCGAAGGCGTCCGGTTCTCCGAGGAGTGGCTTCGCCCGCTCCGCAAAGGAATCCTGCCGTCGCCGCGCGTCGACGACGCCCCGCGGCGGTTGGCCGCGCTGCGGATTCCGTTGCTGCTCCTGCACGGGCGGCAGGACACGACCTTCCCCGCTGAGCTGGTGGACCAGGCGCTGAGGCTGATCCCCGCCGCCAGGGCCGTGGTCCTCGACGAGGCCGGGCACATGGCCCATGTCGACCAGCCGAAGCGCTGGCTGGACGCCGTGGTCGAACACCTGACCTGATCGTCCCAAGTGGACGCGCGGGGAGCGCTCTCCTACTCGCTGTCCGGAAGTCTGCGCCGTGCCGCGAAGCCCAGGTCGGCGCGGTGGTACCAGCCGAGCTCGGCCTCACCCTCCAGCCAGCACAACAGCACCGGGACGCCGTCGAAGTCCGAGGGGAAGTCCACCAGCAGCGGGGCGAACCCCTTGAGCTCGGCGCCGGTTTCCTGTACGCGCGTCATCAGGTCGTCGAGTTTCGCTTGCGCCGCCTTGAGTTCCGGCAGCCCTCCCAGCTTCAGCGACCGGCCGCCGTGCGCGACGGCCCCGGCGAGCTCGGCGGCGTCGGCGCGCACGGCGACGATCTCCCGGAGCACGGGCTGGAGTCGTTCCAGCTCGGCGCGCGCCTCCTCAACCGTGAAGATACCCATGGGACCGAGCATGCCATCCCGGCCGATGTTCGCCATACTCTGCGAGCCAGTAATCGTGCTGACCGAAGGGAATTCGCCACTGTGCGCCGAAAGGTCCTCGCAATCACCTTGCTGTCCTTGACAGCACTGCTCCCCTCTGTTCCGGCGCACGCCATCGCCGGTGGCGGTCCGGCCAGGACGGGGGAGTTCCCCTCCGCCGCGTACGTGCAGGAGCTCGGCGAGTTCGCCTGTGGCGCCGTCCTGGTCGGTGAGCGGCACGTGCTCACGGTCGCGAGCTGCGTGAACAGGCCGGACCCCGCCACGCTGAAGGTGGTGCTCGGTGGGCATTCCCTGAGGGTGGCGGCCCCCGGTCAGCGCGCGGTCGGCGTCGACAAGGTCGTGGTGCACCCGAAGTACGACAGCTCCACGTTGGCGAACAACGTCGCGGTCATACGGTTGTCCGAAAAGGTCGCGCTGACAAAGCGGATCCAGCCCGCCGCCCTCACGGGCGAGCAGCCGACCGGTGACGTGGTGCTCGCGGGCTGGGGCCACGACCGCGAGGGCAAGCCGCCGTACGCGCTGCGGAAGGTGACCGTCAAGCCGGTGGCGCACAGCACCTGCGTCGCGAACTACGAGGGTGTCCAGCGCGTCGACGAGGGCATGATGTGCGTCGGCGGCGTCGAGGGCAAGGGCGGTTGCCAGTTCGACAACGGTGGCCCCATGTACGCCAACGGCAAGCTCGTCGGCGTGATCTCATGGGGAGTCGGCCCGTGCGGCCAGCTGCGCTACCCGACGGTCGGCAGCAGTGTTGCTCACTATGGGGACTGGATCGCCGCGCAGCTGACATAAGGTCGTCGCGTGGAAGCTGACCTGGTCTCCGTCGTCGGGATCGGCGCCGACGGCTGGGACGGCCTCTCGGCGCCCGCACGGCGCGCGGTGCTCGCTGCCGACGTGCTCTTCGGCAGCTCCAGGCAGCTCGCGCTCGTCCCCGGTGACGGCGAGCGGGTCAGCTGGCCGTCACCGATGCTGCCCGCCCTTCCCGGCCTGCTCGAAGCCCATCGCGGCAAGGCGCTCTGCGTGCTGGCCAGCGGTGACCCGATGTTCTTCGGGGTCGGCTCCACCCTCGCGCGGCTGGTCGGGCCGGAGCGCCTGCGGGTGCTGCCACACCCGTCGTCGGTGTCGCTGGCCTGCGCCCGGCTCGGCTGGCCGCTCGACGACGTCGAGGTGGTCTCCGCGGTCGGCCGCCCGGTGGAGGCGCTGAACGTCGCGGTGCACCCCGGACGCCGCGTGCTGGTGCTCAGCGCGGACGGCGGGACCCCCGCCGAGGTCGCCGCCCTGCTCACCGCGCGCGGCTACGGCGCGAGCACGCTCACCGTGCTCGAACAGCTCGGCGGTCCCGACGAACGCCGGACCAGCGCGAGCGCCGCCACCTGGAACGAGAAGTGCGCCGCGCTCAACGTGATCGCGGTCGAATGCGCGCTCGACGGCCCACGGCTCTCATCGGTGCCCGGCCTGCCCGACGACGCCTTCGAACACGACGGCCAGCTCACCAAGCGCGAGGTCCGCGCGGTCACCCTCGCCACCCTCGCGCCCGTGCCCGGCCAGCTGCTGTGGGACGTGGGAGCGGGCGCGGGCAGCATCGCGATCGAGTGGTCACGAGCCCACCCGAGCTGCCGCGCCGTCGCGATCGAGAAGCACCCCGAACGCGCCGACCGGATCGTCCGGAACGCCGGAGCCCTCGGCGTGCCGTCGGTTCGGGTCGTGCGCGGCGCGGTGCCCGCCGCACTCGAAGGGCTTGACCAGCCGGACGCGGTGTTCATCGGCGGCGGCATCACCGTGCCTGGAGTGGTCGAGCGGTGTTTCGCCGCGCTCGCGCCGGGCGGTCGGCTCGTGGCCAACGCGGTCACCGTCGAGTCCGAGGCCGTGCTCGCGCGGTGGCACGGCGAGCTGGGCGGGGAGCTGGTGCGGCTCGCGGTCAGCAGGGGTTCGCCGGTCGGCGGTTTCACCGGCTGGCGGGCGTTGATGCCCGTGACCATCTGGAACGTCGTCAAGGGAGAACAGCAGTGACCGTGTACTTCATCGGAGCCGGACCCGGCGCGGCCGACCTGATCACGGTGCGCGGTCAGCGGCTCATCGAGGCGGCGCCGGTCTGCCTGTACGCGGGCGCGTTCGTGCCGACCGAGCTGCTGGAGCTGTGCCCGTCGGACGCGCGCGTCATCGACACCGCGAACCTCAACCTGGACCAGATCCTCGCCGAGCTGGTCGCCGCGCACGAGCAGGGCAAGGACGTGGCTCGGCTGCACTCCGGCGACCCGTCGGTGTTCAGCGCGATGGCGGAGCAGATGCGTCGCCTGGACGATGCCGGGGTGCCCTACGAGGTCGTGCCAGGCGTTCCGGCCTTCGCTGCCGCGGCGGCGACCTTGAAGCGGGAGTTCACCGTCCCCGGCGTCGGTCAGACCGTCGTGCTGACACGGACTTCCGCGCGCTCGACGCCGATGCCGGAGGGCGAGGACCTGACCTCGTTGGGCCGCAGCCGCTCCACCATGGTCGTTCACCTTGCTGTGCAACGGATTGACGAGGTCGTCGCGGAGCTGGTGCCGAACTACGGTGAGGACTGCCCGGTCGCGGTCGTGGCGTGGGCCAGCCGGGAGAACGAGGTCGTCCTGCGCGGCACCCTCGCCGACATCGCAGCGCAGGTGCACGCGGCGGGCGTCCGCAGCGCGGCGGTGATCGTGGTCGGGAAGGTGCTCACCGCGAGCGGGTTCCTCGACAGCCACCTGTACTCCACGGCCCGGTGTCGTACCTAGGCCCGGCCGACGATCACCCCGGCACGGTCGATCACCACGACATCAACCGCGACCGGGGACTCGGCGAGGACCTGACGACAGGTGGCGAGCGCGCCCACGGCGACGAGATCTCCCAGTGGCAGCCCGGCTTCCTGGCACAGGTGCAGCGCCCCGAGCGCGGTGTTCGCCGCACGGACCCGCTCGACCAGCTCGGGGCCGCCGCCCGCCTGGGCGGTGAGGTCGGCCAGCAGGTCGTGGTTCACCTGAGAGCGACCGGAATGCAGGTCCAGGTGGCCGTCGGCGAGCTTGGACATCTTGCCGATGCCGCCTGCGATCGTCAGGCGTGGCACGGGATGCCGCTTGACGTACTTCAGCACCGCGCCCGCGAAGTCGCCCATGTCCAGCAACGCGTCCTCGGGCAGGTCGTAGAGCTTCGCCGCGACCTTCTCCGATGTGCTCCCCGTGCAGCCCGCCACATGGCGGTAGCCCGCCGCGCGCGCCACGTCCACACCACGCCGGATGCTGTCGATCCACGCGGAGCACGAGTACGGCACGACGATTCCCGTTGTGCCCAAAATGGACAGTCCACCCAGGATTCCCAGGCGTGGGTTCCACGTGTGCTTGGCGATCTCCTCGCCGTTGTCCACGGAGATCTCCACGACCACGTCACCAGTTCCACCGTGCGCCTCCGCGACACGCGCGACGTGTTCGCGCATCATCTGCCGCGGCACGGGGTTGATCGCCGGTTCGCCCACCTCCAGCGGCAGCCCCGGCTTCGTCACCGTGCCGACTCCTGGGCCCGCGCGGAACACCACGCCGCTGCCCGGCGCACCGTGCCGCACTGTCGAGGAGATCAGTGCGCCGTGCGTGACGTCCGGGTCGTCGCCCGCGTCCTTGACCACCGTGGCGTAGCCGGAGCCCGGCAGCAGCTCTTCCCGGGCCAGTGCGAAAGCGGGCCGTTGGCCCTTGGGCAGCAGGATTTCCACCGGGTCGGGGAACTCGCCGGTGAGCAGCGCCGTGTAGGCCGCGGTGGTCGCCGCTGTGGCGCACGCCCCCGTCGTCCAGCCATAGCGCAGATTCGTGCTCACGGGGACAGGATGCAACAGTGACGGCAACGGTGCTGGTCCTGGGTGGGACCGGAGAGGCCAGGAAGCTCGCGGCGGAGCTCGCCGGGGAGGACCTGCGGGTCATCTCCTCGCTCGCCGGACGCGTGCGCGACCCCAAGCTGCCGGTAGGTGAGGTGCGCGTCGGCGGGTTCGGCGGCGTCGAAGGACTCACCACGTGGCTTCAGGACAACGCGGTGGATGCCGTGGTTGACGCGACGCATCCCTTCGCCAGCACGATGACCGCCTCGGCGGCGCGGGCCACTGCGATGCTGGGCATCGCCTTCCTCGTGCTGCGAAGGCCGGGCTGGGCCCCCGAGCCCGGTGACCGCTGGCACTGGGTGGACTCGCTCGACGAAGCCGCCGAGGTCCTGGAAACCCTGGGGGACCGGGTCTTCCTCACGACCGGCCGTCGCGACCTGCCCGTGTTCGCGAGGCTGGACAAGTTCTTCCTCGTCCGCTCCGTGGACGCCCCGGACACCTCGCTGGGCCGGATGCGAGTCGTGCTCGGGCGCGGACCGTTCACTGTGGACGGTGAGATCGAGCTGCTGCGCGAGCACCGCGTGGACGTGCTCGTCACCAAGGACAGCGGCGGCGGGATGACCGCCGCGAAGCTCGTCGCGGCCCGTCATCTCGGCCTGCCCGTCGTCATTCTGCGCCGCCCGCCGCTGCCTCCGGCCGTGACCGAGGTCGCGTCCGTGCCGGAGGCGGTGGAGTGGCTCATCCGGGGTAGCGGCGCGGGGTGAACACCACGCCGTCACGCCACTGGGTGGCGGACGACCCGACCAGCAGCAGGCAGCGCATGTCCACTGTGGAGGGATCGAGGTCGGCGAGCCGGACCACCCTGACCGACTCCTCCGGCCCGCCGACGTCGCGGCCGATGACCACGGGCGTGTCCGGGGAACGGTGCTCCAGCAACAGGTCCCTGGCCTTCTCCACCTGCCAGGTGCGGCTGCGCGATGCCGGGTTGTAGATCGCCAGCACCAGGTCGGCGCGCGCGGCGGCGTCGAGCCGGGTGGCGATGATCTCCCACGGCTTCAGCCGGTCCGACAGCGAGAGCACGCAGAAGTCGTGCCCCAGCGGCGCCCCGACCCGGCTGGCGACGGCCTGAGCCGCGGTGAGGCCGGGCAGCACCCTGACCGGGACGTCGGCGAACTGCTCCTCGCCCGCGACTTCGAGAACGGCGCTGGCCATGGCGAACACGCCGGGGTCGCCGGAGGACACCACGACGACGCGCGATCCGCGCTTGGCCAGGTCCAGCGCGAACGCGGCGCGCTCCGCCTCGACCTTGTTGTCCGATGCGTGCCTGCGCTGGCGCGGGTTCGGTGGCACGCGGTTGATGTAGGTGACGTAACCGACCAGGTCGTCGGCGGATTCGAGAGCCGCCTGGACCTCTGGCGTCGTCCACTCCCGCCCGGCGGGACCGAGGCCGACGACCACGACCTCGCCGGTGCCCTGGCGCGGACTGTCCGAAGTGGATGGACGGGTCTCCGTGTGCACCCGGCTCGGCAGCACCGCCACCGAGAAGTACGGCACGGTCGCGGGGTCGACATCGGCCAGCGGCTCGATGCGCTGCTTCTCCGTGGTCGCCCGCTCCACGTACCATGCCTCGCCGAGCCGTCCCGCCGTGTCCAGAGCGGACCGGACGCCCTCGAAGGTGCGGCCCAGCTTCATGATCACCGCGGAGTCGGTCGCGGCGACGCGCTGCGCCAGCACGTCGCTCGGCAGGGTTCCCGGCAGCACGGTCAGCGTCTCGTCGCGCTCCACCAGCGGCCTGCCCAGCTCCGCCGACGCGCCGCTGACCGAGGTCACACCCGGCACGACCTCAGTGGGGAAGCGGTGCGCGAGCCGCTTGTGCATGTGCATGTAGGAGCCGTAGAAGAACGGATCGCCCTCGGCCAGCACCACGACGTCGCGACCCGCTTCCAGGTGCGCGGCGAGGCGTTGCGCGCAGGAGGCGTAGAACTCGTCGATGGCGCCCTGGTAGCCGCCGGGATGGTCGGTGGTCCCGGTGGTGACCGGGTAGACCAGCTGCTCCTCGATCTGGTCGCCGCGCAGGTAGGGCTCGGCGATCGAGCGGGCGATGCTGCGGCCGTGCCGCGCGCTGTGGAAGGCGATCACGTCGGCCGCGCCGATCAGCCTGGCCGCCTTCACCGTGACCAGCTCAGGGTCCCCCGGACCCAGCCCGACGCCGTACAGCCGCCCGCTCATTCTTCCTCGCTCGCGATCGCGTTGACGGCCGCCGCGGTGATGGCGCTTCCCCCGCGCCGCCCGCGCACGACCAGGTACTCCAGTCCGAGAGTGTTGTCCGCCAAGGCGTCCTTGGACTCCGCCGCACCGATGAAGCCGACCGGGACACCCAACACCGCCGCTGGGCGCGGCGCTCCGGCGGCGATCATGTCGAGCAGGTGGAACAGCGCGGTGGGCGCGTTGCCGATCGCCACGACGGAGCCGCCGAGCCTGTCTCGCCACAGCTCCAGCGCGGCGGCGCTGCGGGTGTTGCCGAGCTCGGCCGCCAGCGCGGGGACGCGTGGATCGCGCAGCGTGCACACGACCTCGTTGTCGGCGGGCAGCCGCTTGCGGGTCACCCCGGCCGCGACCATGTTGGCATCACACAGGATCGGCGCCCCCGCCAGCAGCGCGGCGCGGGCGTCGGCGACCACGCGCGGTGAGAACCCGATGTCCCGCACCAGGTCCGTCATCCCGCACGCGTGGATCATGCGCACCGCCACCCGCGCTATGTCCTCCGGCAACCCGCTCAGGTCGCTCTCGGCACGAATGGTGGCGAAGGACTGCCGGTAGATCTCGGCCCCGTCCTTGATGTACCCGGTCACTTGTCCCTCCGGGCCACCGCGAGTGCGGCGGCCGTGTCCACTGTGTACTTGTCGTCGACCTCGTAGCCGCCCGCCGTCGCCACGACGTCGACCACCTCGCCCTGAGGACGGCCGCAGCGCCGCGAGCAGCCCGCCCAGTGCACCCGCCGCGAGCTCGGCTCCGGCTCGGCGCGCAGCCAGGCGGCCGCGTCCGCGCGCACGTCCGCGAGGGACTTCACGCAGCCGGGCATGCCCGCGCACGAGGTCACCCCGTGCCACGGCGAGCGGGGATCGGTGATCAGGTCCCGGCCGACTACGGTGCCGGGCGCGACGTCGCCGAGCACGATGCTGCGCCACGGCGTCAGTCGCAGCGTGGAACCCGCGACGCGTAACAGCTCCGAGCCCTGCGCCGCGTCGAGCCTGCCGAGCGGGGCGCCAACGACCAGCGTCCTCGGGCCCGCGAAGCCGGTCGCCAGTGGCAGGGACGGCCGGACCTCCACGCGGTGGCGCGTGATCGGCAGCGCCAGTCGCCGCAGAACCCGCTGCGGCCCCTCGACCAGCTCGGTGAGCCGCCACGCCGCGCAACCCTGCTGCGCGCGCTCGACCAGGAACGCCTGCGCGGCGGCGATCACCGTGGTGACGGTCTGGCTCTCCGGGACGCGCACGCCGGTGTCCTGACCGGCCAGCAGCAGGGCCCAGTCGGTGCCGACGGGCCCGACCCGAGCCAGCCCGACGTCCCCGCCCAGCCCGCTCACGTCGCCCCGGCTGTCGATGGTGACCAGGAACCGGCCCGGCAGGTCGGCCAGCTCCGGCCAGGAGCACAGCTCGCGGTCGAGCTCGTCGACGAGCGGCTGGTCCCCGCCGAGCGGCGAGGCGATGATGTTGCGCACACGCTCGTGGCTCACCGAGGGCAGCAACCCGGCCGCGCACAGCCGCTCGGCGAGCCGTGCCTCCGCCCCCGCCAGCAGCCCGCGGATCTGGATGTTCGCCCGCGATGTCAGCTCCAGCTGCCCGTCGCCGAACGCCGCCGACGCCGTCAGAACCGCCTTGAACTGGGCCTTCGTCAGCGTTCCCCCGGGCACCCTGATCCGCGCCAGCCCGCCGTCGGCCGCGCGGTGCACCGTGACCGCGCCGGGGCAGGCGTCCCGGCGCGAGCGGTCGGCTGTGGCGTCGGCTGGCACGCGGCGGATGCTACTTGCAGGTGGGGGAGGAAGCCGAGGACTGTCAGTATGGTCACCGCGAACGGCGATGCAGGGAGGAAGCCGGTGTGAGTCCGGCGCGGTCCCGCCACTGTCACCCCGCGAGGGGGAGCCAGGAACTCCGGCACCGCCGTGCCCACACGAGCCGGGGCGAGGACCCCGGGGGAGCGGAGCGTGCCGAGTGATCCTGCTGTTGTCGACCTCTGACACCGACCTGATGTCCGCCCGCGCCAGCGGCGCGGACTACCGGCTGAGCAACCCCGCCCGCCTCGGCGCCGAGGACCTGCCCGAGCTGACCGAGGGCGTCGACCTGGTGGTGGTGCGCATCCTCGGCGGCCGCCGCGCCTGGGAGGAGGGCCTGGACGCGCTGCTCGCGGGCGAGCGCCCGGTGGTGGTCCTCGGCGGTGAGCAGGCCCCCGACGCCGAGCTGATGGAGCTGTCCACGGTGCCCGGCGGGGTGTGCGCGGAGGCGCACGCCTACCTCGCGCACGGCGGCCCCGCCAACCTCGCCGAGCTGCACAAGTTCCTCTCCGACACCGTGCTGCTGACCGGTTTCGGCTTCGCCCCACCGGCTCCGACACCGACATGGGGTCCGCTGGAGCGCACGGCACGTCGCGACGACGGCCCGACGGTCGCGATCCTGTACTACCGCGCACACCACGTCGCCGGGAACACCGCGTTCATCCACACGCTCTGCGACGCCGTCGAGGAGTCGGGGGCGCGGGCGCTGCCGATCTACTGCTCCTCGCTGCGCACCGCGGAGCCGGAGCTGCTGGAAACCCTGCGCACCGCCGACGCACTGGTCGTCACAGTGCTCGCGGCCGGGGGCACCAAACCCGCTGCCGCCTCCGCCGGTGGCGACGAGGAAGCGTGGGACGTCGGCGCGCTCGCGGCGCTGGACGTGCCGATCCTGCAAGCACTCTGCCTCACCAGCAGCCGCGCCGCGTGGGACGACAACGACGACGGACTGTCCCCTTTGGACACCGCGACGCAGGTGGCCATCCCCGAGTTCGACGGGCGGATCATCACGGTCCCGTTCTCCTTCAAGGAGATCGACGCCGACGGCCTGACTGTCTACGTCGCCGACCCCGAGCGGGCCCGGCGGGTGGCGGGAATCGCCTACCGGCACGCCGTGCTGCGGCACATCCCACCGGCCGAACGGCGCATCGTGATCATGCTTTCGGCCTACCCCACCAAGCACTCCCGCATCGGCAACGCGGTCGGGCTCGACACCCCGGCCAGCGTGGTGCGGCTGCTCACCGCGATGCGGGAGCGCGGCTACGACGTCGGCCCGCTCGACGGCCCCGACGCGCTGCCAGGACTGGCCGCGCTCGACGGTGACGCGCTGATCCACGCGCTGATCGCGGCGGGCGGCCAGGACGCGGACTGGCTCACCGAGGAGCAGATCACCAGCAACCCGGTGCGGATGCCAGCCGCCCGCTACCGCGCCTGGTACTCCACGCTGCCGGAGGACATGCGCGAGGAGATGGAGCAGCACTGGGGCGAGGCGCCAGGTGAGCTGTTCGTCGACCGCTCAAGCGATCCGGACGGCGAGATCGTGCTCGCCGCGCTGCGCACCGGCAACGTGGTGGTGATGGTGCAGCCGCCGCGCGGCTTCGGCGAGAACCCCATCGCGATCTACCACGACCCCGACCTGCCGCCGAGCCACCACTACCTGGCCGCATACCGCTGGCTGGCCGAGGACTTCGGCGCGCACGCGGTGGTGCACGTCGGCAAGCACGGCAACCTGGAGTGGCTGCCGGGCAAGACGGTCGGCATGTCGGCGGCCTGCGGCCCGGACGCCGCGCTCGGCGACCTGCCGCTGATCTACCCGTTCCTGGTCAACGACCCCGGCGAGGGCACGCAGGCCAAGCGCCGCACGCACGCCACCCTGGTCGACCACCTGGTGCCGCCGATGTCCCGCGCCGACAGCTACGGCGACATCGCGCGGCTGGAGCAGCTGCTCGACGAGTACGGCAACATCGCCGCGATGGACCCGGCCAAGCTGCCCGCGATCCGCGCCCAGATCTGGACGCTGATCCAGGCGGCCAAGCTGGACCACGACCTCGGGATGGCCGACCGCCCGCACGACGCGGAGTTCGACGAATTCCTGCTGCACGTCGACGGCTGGCTGTGCGAGGTCAAGGACGTCCAGATCCGCGACGGCCTGCACGTGCTCGGCCTGGCCCCGACCGGCGAGGCCAGGGTGAACCTGGTGCTGGCGATGCTCCAGGCCCGCCAGATGTGGGGCGGCAAGGTCGCGGCGCTGCCGGGACTGCGCGAGGCGCTGGGGCTGGTCGAGGACGGCACGGCGTCCAGGACCGGCACCGACGCGGTCGAGGAGACCGCGCGGAAGCTGGTGCTGGGCATGGAGAACGCCCTGTGGGACGCCGCCGCCGCGGCCGGTGTCGCGCACGAGGTGCTCGGCCGCGCCGACGAGCAGATCACCGAGATCCTGACCTTCGCGGCGGTCGAGGTGGTGCCCCGGCTCGCGCGCACGACCGACGAGCTGGACATGGTGCTGCACGCCCTCGACGGCGGCTACGTGCCGGCGGGCCCGAGCGGATCTCCGTTGCGCGGCCTGGTGAACGTGCTGCCGACGGGCCGCAACTTCTACTCGGTGGACCCCAAGGCGGTGCCGAGCCGCCTCGCCTGGGAGACCGGCCAGGCGATGGCGGACTCGCTGCTGGCCCGCTACCGCGCCGACACCGGCGAATGGCCGCCGTCGGTGGGGCTGTCGATCTGGGGCACCAGCGCGATGCGCACCGCGGGCGACGACATCGCCGAGGTCCTCGCGCTGCTGGGAGTCCGCCCGGTGTGGGACGACCAGTCCCGCCGCGTCACCGGCCTCGAAGTCGTCCCGCTGGAGGAGCTGGGCCGCCCGCGCGTGGACGTCACCATGCGCATCAGCGGCTTCTTCCGCGACGCCTTCCCGCACGTGGTGGGCCTGCTCGACGACGCGGTCCGGATGGTCGCGGAGCTCGACGAGCCCGCGGACCAGAACTTCGTCCGCGCCCACGTGCTGGCCGACAAGGCCGCGCACGGCGACGAGCGCAGGGCCACGATGCGCATCTTCGGCTCGAAGCCGGGCGCGTACGGAGCGGGACTGCTGCCGCTGATCGACAGCCGCAACTGGCGCGACGACGCCGACCTCGCGGAGGTCTACGCGGTCTGGGGCGGTTACGCCTACGGTCGCGAGCTGGACGGCGTGCAGGCGCGGCCGGACATGGAGACCGCCTACAAGCGGATCGCGGTGGCGGCCAAGAACATCGACACCCGCGAGCACGACATCGCCGACTCCGACGACTACTTCCAGTACCACGGCGGCATGATCGCCACGGTCCGCGCGCTCACCGGCAAGGCACCTGCCGCCTACATCGGCGACAGCACCAGGCCGGACGCGGTGCGCACCAGGACGTTGAGCGAGGAGACCACGAGGATCTTCCGCGCCCGCGTGGTGAACCCGCGCTGGCTGGCCGCGATGCGCAAGCACGGCTACAAGGGGGCCTTCGAGCTCGCGGCGACCGTGGACTACCTCTTCGGCTACGACGCCACAACGGGCGTGGTCGCGGACTGGATGTACGAGAAGCTGACCGAGACCTACGTGCTGGACGAGGAGAACCGCAAGTTCCTCACCGAGTCCAACCCCTGGGCGCTGCACGGCATCGCCGAGCGCCTGCTGGAGGCGGCGAACCGGGGCATGTGGCAGCACCCGGAGCCGCAGACCCTCGAAGCGCTCCAGGAGATCTACCTCAGCGCCGAGGGCGACCTGGAGGAAGGCCCAGCGGCACCCCGCTGACCTCGTGACGGGGCAGCTCCACGACCCCGTGGAGCTGCCCGTGGTCGCTCGCTGAGGGACCTCCCGTAACTGATCTTGTTGTTGGTGCTGGCGGGTTTCCGGTCAGCCGGTGCGGACGATGTTGTGCAGGTGGGCGATCCCGGATACCGCGTCGGTCAGGGTGCTCGCGGCGGTTCTTCCAGCACTTCATGGTGGCCAGGGCGCGCTCGACCCGAGCGCGGATGCCGCAGTGGACGGTGCAGTCGTTGCGGTTACCCGGTGGCGGGTCGCCGGCGGCGATGACCAGCCGATGATCCCGGGGCAGCACCAGCGTGCCGTCCACGATCTCCTCGCCACCCCACCGGGCCACCAGTCGCACCAGCTTGCTGGAACTGGCCCGGCTCCAACCTGGTGAACGGGGCAATCCACTCCGACCGCGATGCCGTGATAACCCGCACCCGACCATGATCGCCTACAGATACCCCCAGACCTTCACCAGGATTACGAGAGCCCCCTTTCGTGAGGTCGCACATTTCGCTACGAAAAGTAGCACCCAATTTCACCCTGTAGAGCCATGATCACCATTTTTGGCGCGATAGAATAGGGATATGGCCCCGGATGAGACCCTCGACGCAATCGAGGACGCCTACCGCGCCGTGAATCACGCGCACGCGGTCCTGGCACGCTGTCTCGCCGAATTGGTGGTCAGCACGGATTTCGCGGAATACCCCTACCTCGGCGATGAGGTCGGCGCGTTGCTCTCGATTTCCTCACGCAAGGCCAGCACCCTGATCAACCACGCCGAGAACCTCGCCTCCCGCCCCGCCGTCCTCGCCGCCCTGGAGGAGGGTCGGATCGACCAAGGCAAAGCCCTGCTGATCGTCAACCAACTGGAACCGTTGACCGCTGTGCACGCCGAGATCGTGGAAGCGGTACTGGTGGAGTACGCCCGCACCCATCACTACAGCCGGATCCGCCAACACGCCCAACGCCTGATCGCCAAGATCGACCCGGAAGCAGCCGCCCGGCGGCATGAGGAGAAGAAGCGCACCCGGCGGGTGGAGAAGCTCAACCTCGACGACGCGATGTGCGCGCTGCGGTTCCAGTTCACCGCCCTCCAGGGAGCCCTGGTGTGGGACCGGATCGCCCGAGGCCTGGACGATGAGCGCACCATGGACCAGCGCCGCGCCGATGTCGCCTTTGACCTGTTGATGGGCAAGGAGACCGGAGCCCCGCAGGGTGAGGTGAAGGTCCTGGTGACCCTCCCCGCCACCACGCTGATGGGGATGGACCAGGAGCCGGGGATGCTCGCGGGCTATGGCCCGATTCCCGCAGACGTGGCCCGTGACATCGCCGCGGGCGGCACCTGGAAGCGGATTCTCACCGACCCGGTGACTGGGGTAGCGGTGGATGTGGGGCGCACCAACTACCGCCCGTCAGCGGCTCTCGCGGACCTGGTCCGGGCGCGGGATGTCACGTGTGTGGCGATCGGCTGTCGGCAACCGGCGCACCGGTGCGATCTGGATCATTGCGAGCCGTTCGACGGGACGAACACGGTCGCGGATGATCTGGGTGCGAAATGTCGACGGCATCACGTAATGAAACACCACACGCGGTGGAAACGAACCCAGCTCCCGGGTGGTATCCATATCTGGACCACCCCGATGGGAAGAACGTATGTGCGGGAACCGGAGCCGATAGCGGATCCTGCTCCACCGTTTTAAAACCCGACCCCGGCTAGCCCGCCACCACTAGAGGTGAGCGGGCTAGCGGTAGTGGGTGGTCAAGGAAATGCGCGCCCGAGTCCGGGAGAATTATCCGAGGGCAACCCGACGGAGTCGGGGCGGCAGCCCGGCCGTAAACGCCACCACGGCGTCAACGCCGCCACAGCCCTCAACGCCGCCACAGCCCTCAACGCCGCCACAGCCCTCAACTCCGCCACGGCGTCAACGCCACCACATCCCTCAACAGCACGACAAGCGCGGCAGCACAGCCCTCAACTCCGCCACGGCGTCAACTCCGCCACAGCCCTCAACAGCACGACAAGCGCGGCAGCACAGCCCTCAACTCCGCCACGGCGTCAACTCCGCCACAGCCCTCAACAGCACGACAAGCGCGGCAGCACAGCCCTGAACAGCAACGCCCTTCGGCAACACGGCCCCGAAACGACAGAGCAACGTCATCGACGCCGACCACCCCATCGCCCCGAAGAACGACCCACCCGGGCACCGTGGTCGAATCTGGGCATATCACCTCAGCTTGACGGCCGTCCGGTTACACAGGTCCCGGACGACCCCCGCACATGGAGAAGCCCCAGGATGACGAAGAACGCCAAGATCACCGTCGGCATCGTCGCGGCGGTGGTGATCATCGTGGCCGCGTTCGTGTTCCTCCGGGGCGGTGGCTCTCCGCAGGCGGCGAACACCCCCGGCGACGCGCCGGCCACGACCACCGTGAAGCGGGTGCCCGCGGAGGTGCTGGTGCGCCCGGACAGCCACAAGATCTCCACCGCGCCCGACGGCAAGGTCACCATGGTCGAGTTCCTCGACTTCGAGTGCGAGGCCTGCGCGGGCGCCTTCCCTGCGGTGGAGCAGCTGCGCAAGGACTACGCCGGAAAGATCACCTACGTGGTGCGCTACTTCCCGATCGCCAGCCACCCCAACGCCCAGAACGCCGCGCTGGCCGCCGAGGCCGCCGCGCAGCAGGGCAAGTTCGAGCAGATGTACCTGAAGCTGTTCGAGAACCAGGAGAAGTGGGGCCACAGCACCGAGTCCCGCGCGAGCACCTTCGAGGGCTACGCGGCCGAACTGGGCCTGGACGTGGCCCGGTTCAAGGCCGCCGTCGCCGACCCCGCCACGGCCGCGCGGATCGCCAAGGACCAGGCCGACGGCGAGACCGCCGGTGTCGAGGGCACGCCGAGCTTCTACGTCAACGGCGTGAAGCTCAGCCCCCGGTCGCTCCAGGACCTGCGCGACGCCGTGGACAACGCCCTGGCCGGCCGATGACCGCCGGCACGGGGGAGTCCGTCGAGAACCGGGACACCACCTCCTTCCTGACGCGCGTCGTCGCGCTCGTGCTGACCGTCGGCGGCGCGCTCGGCACCGCCGCGTCCTTCGCGTTGGTGGTGGAGAAGTTCCTCCTCCTCGCCAACCCGTTCCACATCCCCTCGTGCACCGTGGACGCGGTGCTCAGCTGTGGCTCGGTGATGCGCTCACCGCAGGCGGAGCTGTTCGGCTTCCCCAACCCGGTGCTCGGCGTGATCGCGTTCCCGGTGGTGACCACCCTCGGCGTGGTCCTGCTGACCGGAGCGCGGCTGCCGCGCTGGGTGTGGCTCGGCCTCCAGGTGGGCGCGACCCTCGGCGTGGTCTTCGTCCACTGGCTCATCATCCAGAGCCTGTACGACATCCGCGCCCTCTGCCCGTACTGCATGGTCGTGTGGGCGGCGACGATCCCGGTCTTCTGGTACACCACCGCGCACAACCTGGACCGCGGATACCTGGGGGTGCGCGCGCCACTGCTGGTGCGCTACCACAGCACCGTGGTGACCACCTGGCTGGTGATGATCCTGCTGCTGGTCGGCCAGGCGTTCTGGGACCACTGGATGTCGTTGCTCGGCTGATCGGTTACCGCAGCGCGGACCGCGACGTCGGCCGCAGCACCAGCTCCTCCTTACCAGAGCCACCGCGGAGAGCCCCGGAGAACCGTTCGAAGGTCACGAACACGTGCTCGCCCTCGCGCACGGGCAGCGCGGGGTAGGTGTTCGCGGCGTACTCCGAGCGGAAGCACGCGATCGGCGCGTAGCCGAGCTTGTCGGCGAACGAGTCGTCGAACGGCGCATCCTGGTAGTGGACCGTCGCGAGGAACCTGCTCTCCGGCAGGGCGGTCGCCCCAGGAACTGGCCTGTCGCATAAGGGAAAGCCGTTGCTGACGGGCCGTAACAACAGCGCGTTGTCGGTGTCCACCATGGTCGCCCGCGCGGCGTCGCGGTGCCGCGCCCACACCGGCCCGCCGTAGAAGGCGGTCAGCGCCCGCTCACGGGTTTCCATGTCCGCGAAGGACCGCAGCCACACGAACCGGTCCGGGTTCCCGGCGTCGCGGAACTGACCGATGATCCGCATGCCGGTGGCTTCCTGGGTCTCCACGAACTCCCGGTCGAAGAGCTCGATGAGGGTGTCCCTGGTGCCCGGCCGCAGCGTGTACTGCCGAAGTTCGACTACCTGATCCGTCATGTTCGCGAAGGTAGGACAGACCCCTGACAGTCAGACCTCGGAGCTACGGTGCGGCCATGGTCACCGTCGAGCACGTCCGCCGTATCGCCTTGGCACTGCCGAGGACGACCGAGCACCTCATCCGCGACCGGGTGAAGTTCCGGGTCGGCCGCATCGTCTACCTCGCCTTGTCCCGTGACGAGACGACGATGGGCTTCGCCTTCCCCCGGGAGGAACGCGCGGCCCAGCTGGCCGCGGAACCCGGCACGTTCCTCCCGCCGGAGCCCGCCGACGAGCGCTTCAACTGGCTGAACCTCCGCCTCGGCGCCGTGGACGAGCGGGAGCTGGAGGCGATCGTCGTGCAGGCGTGGCGGATGGTCGTCCCGAAGCGGCTGTACGCCGAGACGATCCACAGTGGACAGTGCGGGGCCTAGTCGTCGTAA
Source organism: Allokutzneria oryzae (assembly GCF_042429765.1). Lineage (NCBI taxonomy): Bacteria > Bacillati > Actinomycetota > Actinomycetes > Pseudonocardiales > Pseudonocardiaceae > Allokutzneria > Allokutzneria oryzae. Next base: position 377,089 of record NZ_JBHLZU010000027.1, read on the forward strand.
GGGTCCTCGGGCGGCGAGTCGTACTCGTTCACGACCTGGCTCGGGTCGATCAGCGCGAACCGGGTGCCCAGCGGGTCGGAGAGCACCACGACCTTGCCGATCGAGGAGCCGTAGGGCTTGAACCGCAACCGCGCCCCGGCTGCCCGTGCCCGTTCCAGGGTCTCGTCGAAGCCCACGTCCGGGTCGATGGCGAAGTGCGCGATCCACCTCGGCGGCACCGGTTCCGCGCTGTCCAGGTTCATCCGCACCCGGGCCAGCACTGACTCGCCCTCGACGTACCAGATGACGTGGTCGACCCGGGTCCCGTCGGCGATCTGCTGCTGTTCGTAGCCGAACAGCGCGCCGAAGAACCTGTCTGCCAGCGTCGGCCGCGGCGTGACAAGCTCCGCCCACACCAGGGAGCCCGGCAGGCCCACGGTGAACGACCAGTCCCGCGCGGGCTGGCACAGGCCGACCGTCGCGCCGCTGGGATCGTCGATGAGCACCTTCGCGCCCAGCCCCGGCAGCACCTGCGGCTCCTCCAGGACCGAGCCGCCGAAGCGCCGCACCTGGTGTGCGCTGCGGGCCAGGTCCGCGACAGCGAGGTAGAGAGTCCAGTCGCGGACCTGGCCGTCGTGCGCGCGCAGGCCCGCGACGGTCTCGCCGAACAGCGTCGCCACGGTGTACTCGGCGCCCTTGTCGTCGCGCCGGGTCTCGAAGTCCCAGCCGAGCACCGATCGGTAGAAGTCCTGTGTGGACCCGAGGTCGGGGGTCGGCAGTTCCGCCCAGCAGGGCTGACCCACCGGCAGTGTCGAAGTGCTGGGCATGCGCACTCTCCTCCGGTTCCGGGACGGTTGGGGATCTTCACCCTATCCGGCGAGCGACCACGCCCCGAAAATCGGAATAAAGAGTGCAAAACGGACAGTCATGTCATTTGTTCGAGCCGGCAGTTGAAGTGCCGCAACAGCTTCGGAACGTGTGTCATCCGGTAGCCCGGAACCCGCTCGGGGTGCTTCGCGATCGACTCCAGCACCTCGCCGACGTACTCCAGGTGGCTCTGGGTGTAGACCCGTCTCGGCACCGCCAGCCGCACCAGCTCGAACGGCGGCCCGCTGAGCAGCTCACCGCGGTCGTCGAGCGTGCCGAGGTAGAGCGATCCCAGCTCGACGCAGCGGATGCCGCCCTGGAGGTAGAGCTCGCACGCCAGCGCGTGGCCGGGGAACTGCCCCGGTGTCAGGTGCGGCAGCAGCCGCTTGGCGTTGAGGTAGATCGCGTGGATGCCCGCGGGCTCCACAATGGACACACCGGCGGACTTGGCCAGCTCGCCGAGGTAGCCGGTGGCGTCCGCCCGCGACCGCAGGTACCGCTCGTCGGTGACCTCGATCAGCCCCTGCGCCAGCATCTCCAGGTCCCGCCCGGCGAGGCCGCCGTAGGTGCGGAAGCCCTCCGTCGCGGTGCACAGCATCTCGCAGTGCTCGGCCAGGACCGGGTCGTTGACCGCGACCAGGCCGCCCATGTGCACGATGCCGTCCTTCTTCAGGCTGGCCACGCACCCGTCCGCCAGCGCGAAGGCCCGCTGCGCCACCTGGCGCGGTGTCATCTCCGCGTAGCCGGGCTCGCGCTGGGTGACCCACCACGCGTTCTCGGCGAAGCGGGCGGCGTCCAGGAAGAACGGCACGCCGTACTGCCTGCAGAGCCTGCTGGCCGCCTCGATGTTGGCCATCGACACCGGCTGCCCGCCGCCACCGTTGTTGGTGATCGTCATGAGCACCTGGCCCACCCGGGACCGCTCCGGCCCGCTGAGCACCGCGTGCAGCCGCGCCAGGTCGATGTTGCCCTTGAACGGCTCGGCGCTGTCCAGGTCGGCGGCCTCCGCGCAGGGGAGGTCCAGCGCCTGGCAGCCCAGCAGCTCCACGTTGGCCCTGGTGGTGTCGAAGTGGGTGTTGCTGACCGAGATCATCCCCTGCCGCAGCACGGCGGAGAACAGGATGCGCTCGGCGGCCCGGCCCTGGTGCACCGGGAGGATGTGCCGGTAGCCCGTCAGGTCGCTGACCACCTCACGGAACCGGTAGAACGACCTGGCGCCCGCGTACGTCTCGTCCGCCGACGCCGCCGCGGCCTGCTGCGCCGCGGAGAGCGCGCCGGTGCCCGAGTCGGTGAGCAGGTCGATGGTGACCTGCTCGCTTCGGAGACTGAACTGGTTGTACCCGGTGGCGGCCAGCCACCGTCGCCGGTCTTCGGGAGTAGTGATCGGAATAGGCTCGACGACCTTGATCCGGTACGGCTCCATGATCGGCATGACGCCAGGTGCTCCTTTCTCGCTGAGCTACTGCGCGGAGTTGAGCGACAGGTCGCCCGCTCGGCTGGCGGGGACTGCCGGGACGGAGAAGTTCTCCGCCAAGGAGTGCCACGAGCGCGGCGGCACGACCTGGTACAGCTCCGAGGAGAGGTACACCGTCACGCCGGGCCGCACCAGCCCCAGGCGGAGCGAGGCGTAGGGAATCATCCCGACACCCTGGTCGAGCGGCCGCCGGGCGACCACGCCCAGCGCGTCCTCGAAGGGCGCCGAGTCGAAGCCCTGCTGCGACAGCAGCGCGTTCACCCTGGCCCGGGACAACGCGTCGTCGGTCACGTAGTCCCGGATCGGCAGGTGCAGCGTGTATCCGCTCGGCCGGTCGGTGTCCCCCTCAACGAAGGCGTAGCTGGAGATCAGCGGCCGGGCCGCGAACGGGCCGGGGCCGCCGCCGACCAGGTAGCAGAAGTCGCGCAGCCTGCCCGGCTCCACGCCCCTTGCCAGCCTCGCGGCCCGCTCGATGTCGGTGACGTCGGCGGAGAAGTGCGAGGCGTAGACCTTCACCCTGGACCGCGAGCGTTCGCCGAGGTCCAGCGAGAAGAAGGTGAAGTGGTCCAGGCCCAGCCCCGGGCGCAACGCGTGCCGGCACAGCGGGCCGAACGCGTCCCGGAAGCCGAGCCGGTGCAGTGCCTCCTCGATCAGCGCGGGCGCCTCGGCGAGCGCCCGCTCGTCCGGGGTGAAGTACACCTTGAACGACGGCCGGTCGTTCCGTTTGAGCACCACCGCCACCCAGATGGCGAATCGTCCGCGCAGTCCCGGGGAGAGGAACAGTTCGCTCACTCGGTGGAACTGTTCGAGCGAGAAATTGAACCGTTCGGAGTAAAATTGCAGTATTTCTTTGGAGACTTGCACGTTCGCGGCGTGACTCGGCCTCTCCGCGGTCGGCTCAACGCATAAGCGGACCGTAGGCGTACCGTCCCCCTCAAAGGCGACCGAGAACTCGATTGGAGTCTTGTCGTCGGACAGATCAGACGACCATAATGGTGGTTCAGAGAGTAGGTGCACCCCACCGGGGCCCAACAGGTTGCTGAGCAGATCCATCGTGTCACGGGGTGCATCCATGAAACCGACAGCCCTGTGCAGGCCCTGTAGCTGCTCGCTGGCGTATTCGCGTAGCGAAATAGCAGACAAGTCCATGAATGGGTCCTCCTGCCAGAACGAACAGCTCGCCGAAGTGGTCGGCGACTCGTAAAGGCCGACGATATTCTTGCAGAGAAATTGAACTGTCAACTATTGAACAATGCTACGCGAAATGATCTTGGTGCCAATACCGCTCATTCAGTGACTGCCCTATCACTACATAGTGGCGGGCTGGTCACGGCCTGTCACTAAGCGGGTTACGCTTTGTCGTCTCGTGCTACACAAAGTGACCACAATCAATTGAGATCATTTCGCGTTCGCCCTGGATGGTCGCGCAAGATCGTAACCAGGTACTTCTCCAGGTCGCAAGTACTGAGGCCGAAGCGAAGCGGCGCCGGGACCCTCGTCACCCGGTGGGGCTTGCTGAGGGCTCCGGCACCGCCGCCGTTCGCGTGGCTCACTCCGTACCCGGAGCATGTGCGCTTGCGTGCGCTTCCGGTTACCGGCCACCGTCCGCCGTTGCCGGAACCTTGCTCAACGCGTGCTCCACGAGGCACACCAGAGCCTGCTTGCTCGATTCCCGTTCCCGCGCGTCGCACATCAGAATGGGAATCTCGGCGTTGAGAGCTAAAGCCTGCCGAACTTCCTCGACCTGATAGTGGTGGGCGTCGTCGAAGCAATTCACCGCGATGATGAACGGGATCTTCCGTCTTTCGAAGAAGTCCACCGACGGGAATGAGCTGTCGAGTCTGCGCGTATCCACAAGAACGATCGCGCCGATCGCGCCGTTGGCCAGCTCGTCCCACATGAACCAGAAACGGTTCTGGCCGGGCGTGCCGAACAGGTACAGCACGATCTCCGCGTTGATGGTGATACGACCGAAGTCCAACGCGACCGTGGTCGTCGTCTTCTCCTCGATACCGACGAGGTCGTCGACATCGGCACTGGCCTCGGTGAGCAGCTCCTCGGTGCTCAGCGGGGGTATCTCGCTGACCGAGCCGACCATCGTCGTCTTGCCGGCGCCGAAACCGCCCGCGACGAGGACCTTGACCGAGGTGGGGATCGCCATCGCGGCTCCCTGGGCCTCAGATTCTACGGACACCATCAAGCACCGCCTGAAGTAGATTCCGGTCCGGCAGGTTGTTCGCCATCCGAGGCGCCCTCGCCACCACGTCACCACGTTCGATGAGGTCGCTGAGCAGCACCTTGACCACGACCAACGGCACGTCGATGTAGGCAGCGACCTCCGCGACCGATAACGGCGTGCGGCACAGCTCGATGATGGACTGGTGCTCGGTGCTCAGTGAGCCCGAGTCGTTCTCGGTCCACACCGCGACGACCTGGGTGGCCAGGTCGAGCTCGGTGTTTCCGGGGCGGGTGCGTCCCCTGGTCATGGCGTAGGGGCGGACCAGGGGACCTGCTGCCTCGTCGAACCATCGGTCGTCTGGTTCGGACATCACATCACGCCCTCGACGCGCCGTTGGCCGCAGCCTGTTCGGACCGGGGAGCGGAGCTCAGGTAGACACCGACCTGCTTGACGAGCAGGTTCATCTCGTACGCGATCATGCCCGCGTCGGCGTTCTCCTCGGCGAGCACCGCGAGACAGGCGCCCCGGCCGGCCGCTGTGACGAAGAGGAAGGCGTGCTCCATCTCCACCACGGTCTGCCGGACGGCCCCGCCACCGAAGTGACGGCCGGTGCCTCGCGCCAGGCTCTGGAACGCCGAGGCCATCGCCGACAGGTGCTCGGAGTCGTCCTTGGACAGCGCCTTGGAGCGCCCGATCAGCAGTCCGTCAGCGGAGAGCACCACCGCGTGCTGGACCCCGACAGTCCGACTGACCAGCTCGTCGAGCAGCCAGTTCAGGTCGGTGTGCTGGTTAGCCTTCTCGCTCATGTGGGAGTGACCTTCTCCGTCTTCCACGTGGCTCATGATTCGAACGGACTGTCCGCGTTGCGGCCTTCACGGGTGCCCCGCTGGAAGGCCGACATGGTGTTGCGGATCTCTTCTGGGGAGCGGTGGTTCTCACTCGCGTCCTCGATGATCTGGGGGACCGGTGCGGGTTCCTCCCTGAGCTGGGGGGCGAGGTTCTCCTGTGGTCTGCGCCGGGGCAACGCCGGCCGTTGACCGACGTTATCCGGCGGCGTCACCGACGAGCTCTCCGGAACGGATTGCTCTGTCAGGCTGTTGCCGGTATGGATCGGGATCGGCCCGGTGTGGCTGTACCTGGGCGTCTCCATCGGGTGGCCACCCCCGGTGTCGTGTCCCGCTCTGTCATGTCCGCTCCGGTCCGTTCCCGGCCCATCCGGGGTGTACCCGGTGGGGTCCTGTCCCCGCTCCTCGCGCACCGCGCCGAAGCTCAGCCCGCCGAGCAGGTTCAGCTGGCTGCCGCTGTCGTCGTCGCCGTTGAGCGGGTCGGACCAGAAGCTTTCCAGATCCGCGCCCAGCCGTGGACCGGTGTCCTGGAGCTGCTGGGTGGCCATCTGGTCCACCCCGGTCTGCTCGGTCCGGCTCTGCGGTGGGAACGGGGTGCCGTTGGGCGGGGTGTCCTGGCCGCCGAGGCGCGGGCGGCCGTCGGAGGTGGTCTCGGGCGCGGCCTTGGAGGCCAGCACCTCGTTGGGGATCAGGATGATCGCCCGGGTGCCGCCGTAGGGCGAGGTCCGCAGCTCCACCTTGATGCCGAGGCGCGAGGCGAGGCGGGCGACGACGAACAGGCCGAGCCGCGAGTCGCCCTTGAGCGCCATCGCGTCGAACTCGGGCGGGTCGTTGAGCATCGCGTTGGCCGCCGCCTGGTCCTCCTCGCTCATGCCGAGGCCGTGGTCCTCGACCTCGACGACGACGCCCTTGGCCGCCAGCGAGCCGTGCACCTGGACCTGGGAGCGGGGCGGGGAGAACGAGGTCGCGTTGTCGACAAGCTCGGCGACGAGGTGGATGGTGTCGGCGACAGCGGAACCGACGACCGCGGCCTCGGGCACCCGCTGCAGCCGGACCCGGACGTAGTGCTCGGTCTCGGAGATCGCCGCGCGCAGCACGTCGACCAGGCGGATCGGGTTGCGCCAGCGCCGTCCCGGCTGCTCGCCGCCGAGGATGATCAGGTTCTCGGCGTTGCGGCGGGCGCGGGTGGCGAGGTGGTCCAGCTGGAACAGGCCTTCGAGCTGCTCGGGGTCCTCCTCGTGCCGCTCCATCTTGTCCAGGATCTTCAGCTGGCGGTGCACCAGGCCCTGGTTGCGGTGGGCGATACCGAGGAAGACGTTGTTGATGCCCTCGCGCGCCTGGGCCTCCTTGACCGCGGCGGCGACGGCGGTGAGCTGCGCTGCGTTGAAGGCGCTGGCCACCTGCCCGATCTCGTCCTTGCCGTAGTCGAGCTCGGGGATCTCGGCGGAGACCTTGACCGTCTCGCCCTGGCGTAGTCGGTTGACGATGTTGGGCAGCTTGCGGTGCGCCAGTTCGAGCGCCTCGTTGCGCAGGCTGGCCAGGCGGACGACGAGGGCCTTGTCGACGAGCTTGCGGGACATCCGCAGCGCGATGACGATCGCCGCGATCGCCGCGATCAGCGCCAGCACGGTGCCGATGGCCACGTTCAGCAGCGCCGTGTCGGCCTCGGCGAGGCCGATCGAGGAGACCTCCTGGGCGTTCTGGATCGTCAGCCGGAGCAGCTCGTTGCCGACCTGGTTGGTGATGTCGGTCCACTGCCGTTCGGTGACAGGGGGATCGGCCCGGTTGCGGGAGCCGCTCGACGGCCACGGCCCGTAGTTGATCAGCGCCTGCTCGGCCTGCTCCAGCTGCTTCCAGGCCGTGCTCTCGATCAGCCGCTGGTAGCCCTCCTGCACGCCTGGCCGGGTAAAGGCGATCTTCGTGGTGAGCTCGGTGTGGTAGACGCCGACGAGCTTGGTCAGCTCGTAGTGCTCATCCGCGCTCAGGGTCGAGGAGACGAACGCGCTGGAGATCAGCGCGGTCTCCCGGGACATGAGGTCGGTGGCGCGGAACAACGACGAGGACGTGAGGCCGCCGAGGGCCACCGTCACGTCGGGCAGGACGCGGGCCTGCGTCTCGAAGAGGTCGGTGCCCGCGTCGAGTATGTCGTTGTAGAACTTGTAGGTCTCGGTCTTGGTGATCTCCCGGGAGTCCACCCTGGCCCGCATCTTGGGCAGCTGGGCGATCAACCCGTTGATCCGCTGGAGCCGGTCGACGATCTCCGGCGGGGCGTTCTTCGCCAGCTCGTTGGCCGCCGCCTGCATCGTGGTGAGCGAGCGGTCGGTCTGCTGCTGCCGGGAGTGCAGCTCGGTGAGCCCGTTCTCGGGCCTGCCGAGGTAGGCCATGCTCAGCTGGCGTTCCTTCTCGGCCGAGGCGAGCGCGGTGACGGCGGGGATGGAGACGTCCTGCACGCCGCTGAGCACCGCACGCACGTACACGCTGTCGAAGAGGAAGAACGACGAGCCCGCCAGCCACATCACCAGCAGCGCCACACTGGGGATCAGAACGGTGCCGGTGAGCCGCGTCCTGATCGACTTGTGGCTCTTGTTGATACCGTTGTCCGTCTTCACGACGCTCCACAAAGTCTTGAACTATCCCGGGGACTTTTCGCAGGTGAGAGGAATGCCGCCGTGCGGGATAGCGGTGATTGCAGTAGAAATGCCTGCTCCGCGCGGTGGCGATTGTGCGCTCTACTTCGTGGGATTGCCACCGTCGTATTCTCCAATATGTTCAGCTGGAGATAACCCTTCCAGTGCGAACAGGCCGTCGAAATGACGCGAACGATAGCACAGGGTGATCGAGGGAGTACACCCTAGAGTGTCGGCGCCCTGGCGGATGCCGAAACGTCTTCGTTTTCACCGGAATGCGTAAACGCGTCACCCTATCAGCGGAAACCTTGGCTGAGTAGGGATGGTGGGCCACCCGACCGGGTGGCATGTGGTCGCTCGCCGTGCCGCCCGGTCCGAAGCCGGTACGCCGATGACCGCCGACCTGCGGTCGACGGTCATCGGGCGAGTGAACAGGGATCAACCGGCTGTGGTCGAGATCGCTTCTTGGTCACCGGAGTTTCCCGGTGCGTTCTCGGCCGTCGCCCGCGCGGGCGGGACGGTGGTCTCGGAGGTGTTGTACTTCGCCGCGACGAACAACGCGGCGCCCACCGCGCCGAGTGTGGTCACCGCGAGGGGGACGACCACGGAGACACCCAGCGTCAGCGCCACGACGATCGCCGACCTCTTTTTGCGCCCATCGGCCATCGGATAGTCCTCCCTCCTGCGGAGCGTCAACGCTCCGGGTACCGGCCGGGATTACCTGGCGGCGCGGCGGTCAAACCGCCGACGCCCTTCCCGGGCCATTCTCACGCGAGGCGCCGCCCGTTTTCTGGCCGGTTCGCCCGTTTGCTGGTTCAGCGTGGGAGTTCGGCGCCCGCTGCCCTGTCTGTCGTTCCGGAGCCCTCGATCGTTTCCTCCGCGACCGGGTTCGGGCCGAAGCCGGGGGCCGGCTCGGGGCCGCTGTGCTTGGCGGCGACGAACAGCGCGGCGCCGAGCGCGCCGAGCGTGGTGGCGACGGGGACGGCGACGGCGGCGCAGACGCCGACGATCGTGCCGACGACTGATCTCCTCCTGCTGGTGCTCTCGCTCATGGTGGTCCTCCGTCCCGGGCCGTGCGGCCCTACCTCCTCTATAGCCGAGGGTCCCGGCGTTGTCAGCCGGGTCCGCGTCCGGGGCGGCGGGCGGTGGCGGTCCTCGTCCTCGGCGGTCGTCCGCCAGTGCGACGCGTGCCGACCGCGGTCATGACGCGGTGACCGCACCGTCCACCTCGGACGGTGCCGTTATCGTCCACTGTGGACGTCCGGTGCCCGTGCCGCTGCCGGGTGCCCGGCGCTTTTCGGCGCAACGTCACAGCGTTCGGTCCCGGTCGCGGCCGGTGCGCGCGAGTAAACTGCGGACTCGGCCATGACCACCCGTGTCCGGGCCCGGAGCCGCGCGAGCGGCCCGGCTCCGGCACATCCGACAGAGGAGGACCCCGGTGACCCAGCCGGCTACCGAGGCCCCCGAGGCCAAGCCCGTCCAGCGTCGCGTCCTGGTCGCCGAGGACGAGGCCCTGATCCGCCTGGACCTGGTGGAGATGCTGCGCGAGGAGGGCTACGAGGTCGTCGGCGAGGCCGCCGACGGGGTGGAGGCGGTCGAGCTCGCCACCCGGCTGCGGCCGGACCTGGTGATCCTCGACGTCAAGATGCCGCGCAAGGACGGCATCGAGGCCGCGGCCGCCATCGCGGGCGAGCGCATCGCCCCCGTCGTCATCCTCACCGCGTTCAGCCAGCGCGACCTCGTCGAGCGCGCCCGCGACGCGGGTGCGATGGCCTACCTGGTCAAGCCCTTCGCCAAGCGCGACCTGGTGCCCGCCATCGAGCTGGCCGTCTCCCGGTTCGCGGAGCTGCAGGCGCTGGAGAGCGAGGTCGCCGGGCTCACCGAGCGGCTGGAGACCCGCAAGGTGGTCGAGCGTGCCAAGGGGTTGCTGATGAACAAGCAGGGCCTGTCGGAGTCCGAGGCCTTCCGCTGGATCCAGCGCACCGCCATGGACCGGCGGACCACCATGAAGGCGGTCGCGGAAGCCGTGGTCGAGAATATTAGTTGACCAGAAGTAACGGCCGCGTCACCCGTCGGTGACGAATGTCCATTTCTGTCAAACTAATGGACGAGTCCGGTTGCTCTCTACCGTCACGATGTGGCTACGAGCGTAGACGGGTCCTGGGCAATGTCCCATTTCGACAGTTAGCTTCCTGCCCTGACCACGCCCCTGATGGAACGGGGCTCACCACTGGGCAAGCGTGCATTGTGGTGAATTGGGTTTACGGAGGTACGGGTGTCTGGGACACGACTCGTACGGGCCCTGGCGACGACGGCCGCGGTGGCGCTGGCGATCGCAGGGTGCGGGGGCAACGACAATTCCTCATCGACCGGTGGGACGTCGGGCGGCGCGGCCGCTCCGACGAAGGCGGCCAACGCCGCCGACCCGCGTGGCGACGGCAAGGCGCAGTGCAGCAACGCCTCGCTGGCCTACATCGGCACCATCGCCGGTGACAACGCCGCGCTCGGACTCGCCATTCTCAACGGCGCTCGCCTCGCCGTGAAGCAGCACAACGCGGCCAACCCCGGCTGCGTGGTCAACCTGCGGGAGTTCGACTCCGAGGGCTCGCCGGACAAGGCTCCCGGCGTCGTCGCGCAGGCGGTGAACACGCCGGACATCCTCGGCGTCGTCGGCCTGCCGTTCTCCGGTGAGTCCAAGGCGGTCGGCAAGACCTTCAGCGACGCCGGCCTGGTCACCATCAGCCCCTCGGCCACCAACCCGGGTCTGAGCAAGAACGGCTGGAAGACCTTCTTCCGCGCGCTGGGCAACGACAGCGTGCAGGGCCCGGCCGCGGCCAAGTTCATCACCGACGACCTGAAGGCGTCCAAGGTCTGCGTGATCCGGGACGACTCCGAGTACGGCAGTGGTCTCGCCGCCGCCGTCAAGGAGGCGCTGGGCAGCAAGATCGTCTGCGAGGACCAGGTCAAGAGCAAGCAGAAGGAGTTCGCGGCCACGGTCAGCAAGGTCGAGGCCGCCAAGCCGGACGCGATCTTCTACTCGGGCTACTACACCGAGGCCGCCCCGCTGGCCGACCAGCTGTTCAACAAGGGCGTGACCGCCAAGCTGGTCGCCCCGGACGGCACCAAGGACGACCAGTTCGTCAAGAACTCCGGCGACGCCGCCGAGGGCGCCTACTTCACGTGCCCGTGCGTGCCCGCCGACGAGTTCAAGGAGTTCACCGACGAGTACAAGAAGCTCGCCAACACCGAACCGTCGACCTACTCGGCCGAGGGCTACGACGCCGCGACGATCCTGCTCAAGGCGATCGACAGCGGCAAGAAGGACCGCGCGGGCGTGCTGGAGTTCGTCCGGACCTACGAGGGTCAGGGACTGACCAAGAAGTTCAAGTGGGACGCCACCGGTGAGCTCACCGAGACTCCGGTGTGGTCCTACAAGGTCGAGGGCGGCAAGATCGTCAAGAACAAGCCGATCGGCTCGTAACACCTGCAGAGCTAGACGCAACGGTTGTCGCACTGGGGCGCGGTCACGGCGGGTAACGCCTGCCGGGCCGCGCCCCAGCGCTTTGCACGGGAACGGGCAGATCAGTGATTGTTCAAGCTACGGCCATGCTCGCGCAGGCCGAGGACAGCTGGATCGACTTCAACGTCGGCCTCTTCCTCGACCAGTTCTGGAGCAACACGGTCGACGGCCTCGCCTACGGCAGCATCTACGCCCTCATCGCGCTGGGCTACACGCTCGTCTACGGCGTCCTCCGTCTCATCAACTTCGCACACTCCGAAATCTTCATCACCGGCGCCTTCGGCGCTTACTTCGCCATGGAGGCGCTCGGCCTCAAGCCCGGTCCGACTGCCAAACTCGGCATAGTCGAGATCATCGGCTTCCTGTTGTTGATGATGGCGGTCGCCATGATCATTTCCGGGGTCTCCGCCGTCGTACTGGAACGAATCGCCTATCGGCCGCTGCGCAAGCGCAACGCGCCGACGCTGGTTTTCTTGATCACCGCGGTGGGCGCCTCGTTCGTCATCCAGCAGCTGTTCTTCGTCTCCAGGGGAGCGAACCCGGAACCGGCCCTGCGGCTGATCCGGCCGACCGAGGTCTTCACGATCTTCGGCGCCCGGGTGACCAACATCCAGCTCCTGGTGTTCGTCGCCGCGCTGGTCCTGATGGTGGTCGCGGACATGTTCATCAACCGCTCCCGGCTCGGCCGGGGCGTGCGCGCGGTGGCGCAGGACCCGGTCACCGCCACGCTGATGGGCGTCAACCGGGAACGCGTGATCATGCTGACCTTCCTCATCGGCGGTGTGCTCGCCGGTGCGGCCGCCGTGTTCTACATCCTGCAGATCCCGCAGGGCGTGGTCTACAACGGCGGGTTCCTGCTGGGCATCAAGGCGTTCACCGCCGCGGTGCTCGGCGGTATCGGCAACCTCCGCGGCGCGCTGCTCGGCGGCCTGCTGCTCGGTGTCGTGGAGAACTACGGCCAGTCGCTGCTGGGCGGGGAGTGGCGCGACATCGTCGCCTTCGTGCTGCTGATCGTGATCCTGATGTTCCGGCCGACGGGCATCCTCGGCGAGTCCCTTGGGAAGGCACGGGTATGAGCGCACACCTTCAGACCCAGAAGAGCGAGAAGGCGCCCTTCGGGCAGCGCGTGCGCGACTGGTGGAACGGGCTGAACCGGTTCCAGCAGTGGGGCGTGCTCATCCCGGTGGTGGTGCTGATCTACGCGCTGCCGATCCTCAACCCGCCGCTGCTGACCACCGAGCCGGGAACCGACTTCCAGATCGCCCTGTTCAACGCGGCCCGGTTCGCGCTGATCGCGATCGGGCTCAACGTGGTGGTCGGCCAGGCGGGTCTGCTCGACCTCGGCTACGTCGGCTTCTTCGCCGTCGGCGCCTACGTCGCGGCGATCCTGACCAGCCCGGACTCCGCGCTGCGGTGGGACTACCCGTGGATCGCGATCATCCCGGTCGCTGTGGTGGTCACGATGGTCACCGGGGTCATCCTCGGAGCACCGACGCTGCGGTTGCGCGGTGACTACCTCGCGATCGTGACGCTGGGCTTCGGCGAGATCGTCCGGCTGCTCGCCGACAACGTGGCCCCGCTGCGCGGTCAGCGCGGGTTCCAGGACGTCGGGCGGCCGGAGGGCCTCAACGCCGACGGCACGGCGATCTTCAACTCCTCCGACGGCACGCCGTGGTACTGGCTGGTCGTCACGGTGATCATCGTGGTCCTGATCCTGGTCGGGAACCTGGAGCGCAGCCGCGTCGGGCGCGCGTGGGTGGCCATCAGGGAGGACGAGGACGCTGCCGAGATCATGGGCGTGCCCACGTTCAAGTTCAAGATCTGGGCGTTCACCATGGGCGCGGCGATCGGCGGCCTCTCCGGCGCGATCTACGCCGGCCAGATCGGCTTCGTGAACAACCAGAAGTTCGACGTGGTCACCTCCGTGCTGTTCCTGGCGGCGGTGGTGCTCGGCGGCTCCGGCAACAAGGTCGGTGTCATCCTGGGCGCGTTCGTGATCTCCTACATCCCGGACCGCTTCCAGGCCATCGCCGAGTACAAGTACCTGATCTTCGGCCTGGCGCTGATCGTGCTGATGATCTTCCGCCCGCAGGGCCTGCTCGGCTCGCGCCAGCGACTGCTGGCCAAGGGGCGGCAGGCGTACCGGAAGCTGCTGGGCAGACCGGAGCAGATCGCCAAGGAGAGTTCCATGATCGATTCGGCCAAGGGGGTGCAGTCGTGAGCCACGCGGCGGACACCACGCCCGAGCCCGAGGTCCCCGCCGAGGGCGGCCTGGTCGCGGAACTGGAGCGGATGACCCCGCAGGAGCGGGCGGCGCACGAGGCCGAGGTGGCCGAGGCCGTCGCCCCCGACAGGGAGATCGCCGTCGAGGTCGGCGACACCCTGCTGGAGCTGGACGACGTCACCATGGCCTTCGGCGGCCTGACCGCCATGGACTCGGTGAGCTTCCAGATCCGGCGCGGGGAGATCCTCGGCCTGATCGGCCCCAACGGCGCGGGCAAGACCACCTGCTTCAACGTGATGACCGGTGTCTACCGGCCGACGAAGGGGCGGGTGCTGCTGGAGGGCAAGCCGCTCGGGCGGGCCAAGCGCAACGCGATCACCCGCCTCGGCATCGCGCGGACCTTCCAGAACATCCGGCTCTTCGGCGAGATGACCGCGCTGGAGAACGTCGTGGTCGGCACCGACGCGCGGCACAAGACCAGCGTGATCGGCGCCCTGCTCCGGCTGCCCCGGCACCACCGGGAGGAGCAGGCGGCGGTGGACAAGGCCATGGCGCTGCTGGAGTTCGTCGGCATCGCCGACCGCGCCGCGGACAAGGCGCGCAACCTGCCCTACGGCTACCAGCGGCGGCTGGAGATCGCCCGCGCGCTGGCGACCGAACCGAAGCTGCTGTGCCTCGACGAGCCGGCGGCCGGCTTCAACCCGGCGGAGAAGGAAGAGCTCATGGGGCTCATCCGCAAGATCCGCGACGACGGCTACACGGTCCTGCTCATCGAGCACGACATGAAGCTCGTCATGGGTGTGACCGACCGGATCGTCGTGCTGGAGTTCGGGAAGAAGATCGCCGAGGGGCTGCCCGCGGAGATCAGGGACAACCCCGCGGTGATCGCGGCCTACCTGGGGGTGCCCGACGATGGCGCTGCTTGAGCTCAACGGCATGTGCGTCCACTACGGACGGATCCAGGCGCTGACCGACATCACGCTGCACGTGGATGAGGGCGAGATCGTCTCGTTGATCGGTGCCAACGGCGCGGGCAAGACCACCACGATGCGCGCGATCTCGGGCATCCGCCCGCTGTCGGGCGGGTCGGTGGTCTTCGACGGCCAGGACATCAGCAAGATGCGGGCCGACCTGCGCGTGGTGCGCGGGATCTCCCAGTCGCCCGAGGGCCGGGGCGTGTTCCCCGGCATGACGGTGCTGGAGAACCTGGAGATGGGGTGCTACACCCGCAAGGACCGCAAGGCCATCGAGGAGGACTTCGAGCGGGTCTTCGACCTGTTCCCCCGCCTGGCCGAGCGGAAGTCGCAGGTGGGCGGCACCATGTCCGGCGGAGAGCAGCAGATGGTCGCGATCGGGCGGGCACTGATGGCCCGGCCGAGGCTGCTGCTGCTCGACGAGCCGTCCATGGGCCTCGCGCCGCAGTTCATCCAGCAGATCTTCCGCATCATCAAGGAGATCAACGAGCAGGGCACCACGGTGCTGCTGGTCGAGCAGAACGCCCAGCAGGCACTCAGCCGCGCCCACCGCGGCTACGTCCTGGAGACCGGGCGCGTGGTGAAGTCCGGGACCGGCGCGGAGCTGCTCGCCGACCCGTCGGTCAAGGAGGCCTACCTCGGCGTCGCCTGACCCGGCAACGACGACGGGCACCCTCCACAGTGGAGGGTGCCCGTTCTGTTTCGCGCCGCAGGGGGATCAGAAGGTGTCGTCGGCCTGCATCGCCCAGGTGATCAGCGGGCGGACGACGTCGTGCAGCACCGATGCCTGCTTGCCCGGGCGGCCCTGGTGGGCGTCGAACACCACGCGTCCCGCGCCGCTGATGAGGTCCGCCAACTGGATCGACGGGTGCTCCGACGAGGTCCCGACCGCGAACGTCCGGACGCTCTTCCCTCGTGTGCAGCGGAGAACCAGCTCGGGCGTCAGCATCTTGTGCTGGTCGTGCAGCAGCCGGAGCTCGGTGAGCTCGGCGTGCCGGTGCTCGATGTGCGTTGCCAGCATGTGGGGGAACGGGTCAAGCGCGGGACGCTCCGCACTGAGCAGGTCCTCCGCTTGGTGCCGGCTTCGCAACAGGAGCGCGAGGACCTCCTCGGTGGGATGGCCCCGGCTTCGTCGGTGTGCCGCCTGGAGCAGGCCGAAGAACGACGGGAGGTCCACCGTCGTCTCCCTGCGCCGAGTTCCTCGGCTGAAGCCCGCGAGTCCCGCGACGAGCGGTTCCCACAGCGGGCCCAGCACGCGCGCGCCGTCGGTGACCAGAGTCCGGGCAAGGTGTTCGTGCGGCGTGTGTTCGCCGAGGAGCAGGTCCACGATCCCCGACACCGCGACATAGGTCTTGTCGGCGACCAGGATGGTGGCGCGGCCGTGCAGCTCACCCCCGGGACGCAGCAGATCCGCCAGTGCCGCAAGGGGTTTGTCCCTGCTGAACTGCCAGAACTTCACCTCCCTGCTCTGGCGCAGACCGGTGCTGGCGCGGAGCTCCTCCAGCACGGAACCGGCGAGGTGGTCGTCGATGCGCACGGTCGCGTGCGTCATGACGCGTTGTTCGAGCAGTGCCCCACCCGTCCACCCGGACTCGTCGGCCGCCACCCACACGGCCCCGCCCCGGTCCTCGGTCGGCGTGTCCAGGCGCACCGGCCAGTCGGAGGGGCTCAGCCTCTCGGTCATCCGGGCCGCTCGGTCATCCGGCCGACTTGGCTCCGGGAGGGGCGTCGCGGACGACGCAGGTGAGGCGGGCGGTGCAGGTGCGCTTGCCGGACTCGTCGGTGATCACGATCTCGAAGGTCGAGGTGCTGCGCCCGACGTGCAGCGGCTGGCACACGCCGGTCACCAGGCCCTCGCGCGCGGCGCGGTGGTGGGTGCAGGACAGCTCCAGCCCCACCGCTACCCGGCCCTCGCCCGCGTTCATCACGGCCGCGACCGAGCCCAACGTCTCCGCGAGCGCCGCGCTCGCACCGCCGTGCAGCAGGCCGTAGGGCTGGCGGTTGCCCGCGACGGGCATCGTGCCGACCAGGCGCGCCGGGTCCCACGAGGTGATCTCGATGCCCAGCTTCTCGGTGAGCTGTTCGGTGCCGACCAGGAACTCGGTGCTCGGCTGGTTCACGGTCTTCTCCTCGTGGGCGGCGGTGTGTGCGCTGGCCGACAGCGTAAACGGAACCCGCTGGGTTCGGAATTGAGCTGTCCGCGCTTCTCATCCCACAACCAAGCACATGGACCGGGACCGGTCCCGACGGCCGGTCATACGGTCCGACCATGACTACCGTGCGTGTCCTTCTCATCGCCGCTGTGGCCCTGTTCGGCGTGTCCTGTGGCCGGGAGCCCGTCGCCGCGCCGCCGCCCGCCCAGGCCACTGCGGCGAGCACGACAACGACGGTTCCGCCGCGGCCGACGACGACCACCCGGCCCCCGTACACGCCCCCGGCGGGACCGTTGAGCGCCACCGACGGCACCAACCTGAAGGCGTGCGCGAAGGGCACCTGCGAGGTCATCGTCAAGAAGGGTGACCGGATCCGGTTCGACGCCACCGCGACCGGGCTCGTCTCCCTCACGGTCACCGACGTGACCGACACGGGCTTCAGCCTCTTCGTCGCCATGGGCCGAGGCGGGTCGAGCTCCTTGGGCGGGGCGATCGGCGGCGGGGAGCTCGGCAGCATCAGCAGTCCCGCGAACGACGGCGGCCGCAACCAGATCGTCTTCGCCTCGGGGGACGGCAAGGACGGGGCGGTGGTGCTCAGGCTGAGCTTCAGCGAGGTATAGCCCGATCGGAGTGTCGGTGGGGCCGCCTAAACTCGCCGGCGTGAGTGCTCCCGGAGACCGCAAGCTGCTGCTCATCGATGGCCACTCGATGGCCTACCGCGCCTTCTACGCCCTGCCGAAGGAGAACTTCCAGACCGGTACCGGGCAGACCACCAACGCGGTCTACGGCTTCACCTCGATGCTGATCAACCTGTTGCGCGACGAGGCGCCGGGCCACATCGCGGTCGCCTTCGACGTCTCGCGCCGGACGTTCCGCACCGAGCAGTTCCCCGAGTACAAGGCCAACCGCGAGTCCACTCCGGACGAGTTCCGCGGCCAGGTCGGCCTGATCAAGGACGTGCTCGGCGTGCTCGGGGTGACCACGCTGGAGAAGGAGGGCTACGAGGCCGACGACCTCATCGCCACCCTCGCCACCCAGGCCGAGGGGCAGGGCTTGGAGGTCTTCATCTGCACCGGTGACCGCGACGCGCTCCAGCTGGTCAACGACAAGATCACCGTGCTGTACCCGGTCAAGGGCGTCTCGGAGCTGGCGCGGCTCACCCCGCCCGCGGTGGCCGAGAAGTACGGTGTGCGGCCCGACCAGTACGCCGACTTCGCCGCGCTGCGCGGGGACCCCTCGGACAACCTGCCGAACATCCCCGGCGTCGGGCCGAAGACGATCGTCAAGTGGATCACCGAGTTCGGCTCGCTCGCAGCCCTGGTCGACCGCGCGGACGAGGTCAAGGGCAAGGCGGGCCAGGCGCTGCGCGACAACCTGTCCTCCGTGCTGCTCAACCGCCAGCTCACCGAGCTCGTCCGCGACGTCGAGCTGCCCGTCGGCGTCGCCGACCTGGCCGCGCGGGACTGGGACCGCGACGGGGTGCACAAGCTCTTCGACGAGCTGGAGTTCCGCGTCCTGCGCGAGCGGCTGTTCGCCACGCTGTCCACCAGCGAGCCGGAGGCCGAGGACGGGTTCGAGGTCACCGGCGGGCTGATCGAGCCCGGTTCCGTCGCGGCCTGGCTGGACAGCCACGCCCGCGGCGGCGAGCGGATCGGCCTGGCGCTGCGGGGGACCTGGGGCAGGGGCAGTGGCGACCTCGAAGGGCTCGCGCTGGCCGGGGCGCGGGGCGAGGGCGGCTACCTCGCCTCGGCGACGCTGACCGAGGACGACGAGCGCGCGCTGGCCGCGTGGCTGGCCGACGCCTCGGTGCCCAAGGCCGCGCACGACGTCAAGGGCGGGCTGCACGCCATCCGGGACCGCGGCTGGACCCTGGCCGGGCTGACCACCGACACCGCGCTGGCCGCGTACCTGGTGCGGCCGGGGCAGCGGTCCTTCGAGCTCGGTGACCTGGTGCTGCGCTACCTCCAGCGCGAGCTGCGCGTCGAGGAGGACGGCGGTGACGGCCAGCTCTCGCTGCTGTCCACAGAGGACGAGGACGCCGAGCGGACCGCGACCGCGGAGATCCTGCGGGCCCGCGCGGTCGCCGAGCTGGCCGACGCGCTGGACGCCGAGCTCGTCCGGTTCGGAGGCGCCAAGCTGCTCGCCGAGCTGGAGCTGCCGCTGCTGATCGAGCTGGCGCGGCTGGAGGCCGCGGGCATCGCCGTCGACCACGACCGGCTCACGGAGCTGGAGGCCGCCTTCGCCGCGAAGGTCAAGCAGGCCGCGCAGGACGCCTACGCCGAGATCGGCAAGGAGATCAACCTGGGCTCGCCCAAGCAGCTCCAGGTGGTGCTCTTCGACGAGCTCAACATGCCCAAGACCAAGCGCACCAAGACCGGCTACACCACCGACGCCGAGGCGCTGCAGAAGCTCTACGAGGACACCCAGCACCCGTTCCTGGCGCACCTGCTCGCCCACCGCGACGCCACCCGGCTCAAGGTGACCGTCGAGGGGCTGCTCAAGTCCGTCGCCCCCGACGGCCGGATCCACACCACGTTCAACCAGACCATCGCGGCGACCGGGCGGCTGTCCTCGACCGACCCGAACCTGCAGAACATCCCGATCCGCACCGACGACGGCCGCACCATCCGGCAGGCGTTCGTGGTCGGCTCCGGCTACGCGGAGCTGATGACCGCCGACTACAGCCAGATCGAGATGCGGATCATGGCGCACCTCTCCGGCGACGAGGGCCTCGTCGAGGCCTTCAACACCGGCGAGGACCTGCACACCTACGTGGCGTCCAAGGCGTTCGACGTGCCGGTGGAGGAGGTCAACGGCGAGCTGCGCCGCCGGGTCAAGGCGATGTCCTACGGCCTGGCCTACGGGTTGTCCGCCTACGGGTTGGCGCAGCAGCTCAAGATCTCCGCCGAGGAGGCGCGGGCGCAGATGGAGGCGTACTTCTCGCGCTTCGGCGGCGTCCGCGACTACCTGCACCGCATCGTGGAGCAGGCGCGCAAGGACGGCTACACCGAGACCATCCTCGGCCGCCGCCGGTACCTGCCCGACCTCAACAGCGACAACCGGCAGCGCCGCGAGATGGCCGAGCGGATGGCGCTCAACGCCCCGATCCAGGGCAGTGCCGCGGACATCATCAAGGTCGCGATGCTCGGCGTGCAGAGGGCGCTGACCTCCGCCGAGCTGCGTTCCCGGGTGCTGCTGCAGGTGCACGACGAGCTCGTGCTGGAGATCGCGGACGGCGAGCACGAACAGGTCGAGAAGCTGGTCCGGGCCGAGATGGGCGGCGCGTACGAGCTGTCCGTCCCGCTGGAGGTCTCGGTCGGCTACGGCCGGTCCTGGGACGACGCGGCACACTAGGCGCCCGCTGGCCGGGGGCGTCCGGTGCCGTTGCTCGGCCCGGACGCCCCGCACGGACAGCGACAGGTCGGTGCGGGGATCCGGGGGCCGCTTCAGGCGCTTGCCGGGCGCGTCCCGGATTCATGATCAACGCTGTGTGAGGCCGGCGCCATCGACCGGGTTCTCCTTCTCCCACGATGCGGTGGACTCCTCGGACATGGTCAAGTACGTCCCTTCGACCGTGATCGGATATCCCCGGCAGGTGGCGGAGAGCCGGCGCTCGGCGCCGGTGAACGAGGAGGTCCACGGATGAGGTCGGGTCGTTTGGCCGTCAAGGCCGTGCTGGCGAGCGCGGCGCTGGCGGGTGTGCTCGCGGTTCCCGCGGCAGCGGGCACGTCGGGGGTGCAGGGCGCCGGGCCGATCGCGCTGGTCCTCACGGTCGCCACCGGGGAGCGCGCGCTGCCCGCCGGGCACACCGCGCTGCTGGCCTGCGAGCCGCTCGGCGGCACGCACTCCCGCACCCACCAGGCCTGCGACCGGCTGCGCGAGGTGCAGGGCGAGATCCCCGCGATGAACTACCGCAAGGGCGCCTGCACCGACGACTACAACCCGGTCACCACCACGGCCGTCGGCACCTACCGCGGCAGGCAGATCTCCTACAGCAAGACCTGGATGAACCGCTGCGAGATGTGGCGCGCCACCGGCGAGCTCTTCCAGTTCGAGACCGGCGTCGGCCGTCCGGGTCTGCCCGGCTGACCGGCGCGCGGCCGGGCCCCCGCACGGGGTTGGCGGGGGATTCCCGGCCCGGCAGCAGGAAACCGAAGCGCCCCCGGGCACGTCCCGGGGGCGCTTCGTCGTGTCTCAGACCCCGCGCAACGCGGCGTCCAGGCTCGCCGCCGCCCGCATCCGCCAGGTGCGGACCCCGGCCTTGGTGAACAGGGCGCACGCCTTGGTCAGCGTCTCCACCGCGTCGGCAGGCCGGTCGTGCCTGCGGATCAGCTCGCCAAGGCTCCACAGGCTGATGGCCTCGCTGAACGTGTCGCCCTGCTCGCGGAAGGTCCGCACGCACTCCTCCAGCAGCGGTCGCGCGGCAGCCGCGTCACCGGAGGACGACAGCACGTGTCCCAGCAGCCGCTGGCAGCGCAGCTCCTTCAGCCGCGCGCCCATCTCGGCGAACGCCGCCAACGCGGGCTCTGCGTAGCGCCGGGCCGCTTCCGGCTCCTCCCAACGGTTGTAGGTCAAGGCGAGGAAGAACCGCGCCTCGGTCGCGGAGTACCAGTCGCCGAGGCGGTCGAAGTCCTCGATCGTGCGCAGCAGCGACTCCAGCGTCAGCTCGCGTTCGCCTCGGTCGCGGTGCACCAACGCCATGCTCATCCGCACCCACGCCAGCCCGCGTTCGTCGCCGGTCTCCTCGAACATGACCGCGGCCCTGCGGAAACACCGCGCCGCGTTGCGGAGATCGCTGAGCTGGTGGTGGTTGTCGCCGAGCCCGATCCACGCGTACGCCTGCTCGGTGCGGGCGCCCAACGGCCGCCACGTCCCCAACGCCCGCGCGAACCACCGCATGGCCTGCGGGTAGCGATCCCGTGCCGCCGCGAGCAGCCCGAGCCCGTAGGACATCCTGGCCGCGCCGTACCAGTCACCGGTGGCCCGGCACACCGACAGCGCCCAGCAGTGGGTGCGCTGCCAGTCGTCCCAGTCGCCGCGCAGGTCGAGGTAGCCGGTCATCGCCGCGGTCACCCGCCACGCCGACTCGGCGTCGCCCACCGTTGCCGCCTGCCGCACGGCGCCGACCAGGACCGGCTGCTCCGCGGTGAACCAGTCCAGGCCGACCGAGGGCTTCTCCGTCGTCACACCGGCGTTCCAGGCGCGGCTGGGCAGCCGGTCGCTGACCTCCTCGGCCGCGTGCACCACGGCGGACAGCGCCCGCTCCAGCACCGGCTCCCGCGGGTCCTCGCGCTGTTCCTCCGCGTAGATCCGCACCAGCTCGTGGAACCGGACCCGGGCCGTC
Source organism: Allokutzneria oryzae (assembly GCF_042429765.1). Lineage (NCBI taxonomy): Bacteria > Bacillati > Actinomycetota > Actinomycetes > Pseudonocardiales > Pseudonocardiaceae > Allokutzneria > Allokutzneria oryzae. The sequence goes on from NZ_JBHLZU010000027.1 coordinate 399,275, forward strand.
CCGCCCGCGCCCCTGGCGTCCTCCAGCAGCTGCGCGTCCAGCAGGTCGTCGATGATCTGCTCGGTCTCCCTGGGGGAGCGGTCCAACACCGCCGCGCTCAGCCAGGACGGGTAGTGCGGCACCTTCACCGCGCTCAGCAACCGCAGCGCCCGCCTGCGCTCGGAGTCCAGCCCCTGTTCGCTGAGCCCGATGCTGGCGCGCACCGCGAGGTCCCCGGTGGCCAGCCGGTCCAGCCGCCTGCGCTCGTCGGCCAGCTCCTCCGCCAGCCACGAGACCGTCCTTTGTGGACGCGAGCGGAGCCTGGCCGCCGCGATGCGCAGCGCGAGCGGCAGCAGCCCGCACCGCCGCACCAGCACCCGCGCGGCCTCCGGCTCCGCGGAGATCCGGTCAACGCCGGTGATCTCGCCGAGCAGCTCGATCGCCTGCTCCTCGGTCAGCACGTCGAGGTCGACCGAGCGGCCGGTCATGCCGGTGAGCCGGTTGCGCCCGGTCACCAGCACCACGCAGCCGCCGTCGCCGGGCAGCAGCGGCCGCACCTGGGCCGCGTCGACCGCGTCGTCGAGCACCAGCAGCACCCGGCGGCCGGAGAGCCGGTCGCGGAACAGCTCGGACAGCTGCTCGACGTCGTCGGGCAGGTGGCTGCCGAGCATGCCCAGCAGACGCAGGAACCGGCCGAGCACCTCGGCGGGGCTGGCCGGACCGCTCGCGGTGCGCAGCCGCGCGAAGAGCTGGCCGTCGGGGAACTGCTCGCGCAGCGAGTGCGCCACGTGCACGGCGAGCGCGGTCTTGCCTACTCCTGCCATGCCGACCACGGTGACCACCTTGCTGCACGTGCCCTCCGCCGGTGACAGGGCGGCGCGCAGCGACTCGACCACCTCGGCGCGGCCGATGAAGTCCGCGATGTCCGGCGGCAGCACGTGGGGCGCCCGCTGGGTCTCGACCGGGCGGCGCCGAACCGGCTCCGGATCGGCGCGCAGCACCTCCTGCTCTCGTTGGCGCAGCTGGGTTCCCGGCTCAACGCCGAGCTCCTCGACGAGCATCCGGCGCGCCTGCCGGTAGACCTCCAGCGCCTCGGCGCGACGCCCGCACCGGTGCAGCGCGAGCATCAGCTGCGCGCTGAACCCCTCGTCGAGCGGGTTCTCCGCCACCAGCACGGTCAGCTCGCCGACGACCTCGGCGTGCCGGCCCAGCCGCAGGTCGAGCTCGGCCCTGCGGTGCAGGGTCCGGCCGCGCAGCTCCGCGAGGCGCGGCGCCTCGACGCGGTGCATCCAGTCCGAGCCGACGTCGGCCAGCGCGGGGCCGCGCCAGAGTGCGAGCGCGGAGCGCAGCAGCTCGGCCGCCTCGGCGATCTCGCCGTTGTGCTCGGCCGTGCGCGAGCGCTCCACGAGCCGCTCGAACCGGTGCAGGTCAAGGGACTCCTCATCGATCTCGATGAGGTAGCCGGAGTTGCGGGTCACGATCAGCGGGCCGAGCGAGCGCCGCAGCCGCAGCACGTAGCCCTGCAGGGTGGTGCGCGCGCTCGACGGCGGGTTCTCGCCCCACAGCTGCGTGATCAGCTCGGTCGAGGGCACGACCTGGTTGGCGCGCAACAACAACGCGGCGAGCAGGGCGCGGTGCTTGGCGGCGGGAATGCGCACGATCTCGTTGTTGGCCACCACTTCGAGCGGGCCGAGGAGCCGGAATTCCATCTCAGCGCCTCCCCTCGTCGTGGCCCCAATCTTCACCGCAGCCCGGTCGCCAGCTCCAGTCGCCTTCGAACAACCGAATGCTCAAAGCCTCTGACCTGCGGCAACGAGGGCTCAAGGGGCAATGCGGACGATTCGGGACCAGCGGGAGACAAGCGGCTTGTCGGATCTTCGGAAGCGGGTCCCCTGCCCCCATTCACAACGGAGGTTTGTGATGCGTCTGTCTGCTTTCGCCAAGCTCGGCACCGCCTGCGCGCTCACCCTCGCGACCGTCGGCGTCGCCGCACCCGCGGCAACGGCCGCCCCAGCGGGCCAGGCTGTCTCCGCGGCCGAGCTCGACGCCATCGCCGCAGCCCACCCGGCCGCCGCCCGCGCGGTGTCCTGGGCGAAGTCGATGGTCGGCAAGAGCCAGTACCACCACTACTGCGAGCTGTTCGTCGAGCTGGCGTACGGCACCAGCGGCCGGTTCGCCTCGGCGAAGTCGCACTACAACTGGCAGAAGTCCAACGGGCGGCTCAAGTCGGGCAACGCGCCCGCAGGCGCCCTGGTCTTCATGTACATGAACTCCACGTACGGCCACGTGGTGGTGTCGCTGGGCAACGGCACGGCCGTCAGCACCGGCCAGAAGAGCTCGAAGATCGAGATCCTGAGCACCGCGGGCAACGCGGGCTGGGCCGACGCCCCGAGCAGCTGGCCGGGCCGGTAGTCCGGGCCGACCGACGATCCCCTCCCAGCTGCCGTCCCAGCTGGGAGGGGATTTTTCCGCACGAATACTCAAGCAGCTACTTGACTGTTGGCGTGCTCCTGTCAATACTCAAGTGCATGCTTGACCATCAGGCCGGGTTGGACCGGCTCTTCCAGGCGCTGGCCGACGGCACGCGACGCGACATGGTCGAGCGGCTCGTCCGGGGCCCCGCCTCGGTGAGCGAGCTGGCCGCGTCGCGCTCCATGTCGTTGCAGGCCGTCATGCAGCACCTGCGGGTGCTCGAAGCCTGCGGGCTGGTGCGCACGGAGAAGGTGGGCCGGGTTCGCACCTGCGCCCTCCAGCCGCAGGGGCTGCGGCTGGTCGAGGAGTGGACCACCCGGCAGCGCACCGCCTGGGAGGGCCATCTGGACCGGCTCGGCGAGCTGCTGGCTGAACAACCGTCCGAGGACTGAGGAGCAAACCATGATCAAACACGCGACCTTCACGCTGGAGCGCGACTACTCGGCCCCGCCCGCCAAGGTCTTCGCCCTGTGGGCCGACCCGGCGAGCAAGGCCCGGTGGTTCGCCGGTCCAGGCTCCGAGCACGAGCTCGACTTCCGGGAAGGTGGCGCGGAGACGGCTCGTGGGGTCCGTGACGGCGTCGAACTGAGCTTCGAGACCGTCTACCGCGAGATCGTCACCGGCAGCCGCATCGTCTACAGCTCCGTGCTGCGCGCGGGAAAGACCGTCGCGACGGCGTCGCTGACCTCCGTGCAGTTCGAGCCGACGGAGCGGGGCGCGCGGCTGGTCCTCACCGAACAGGGCGCCTACCTTGACGGCCACGAGGAGCCGGAGTGGCGGCGGCAGGGCACCGAGTCCCAGCTCGTCGCTCTGGAGGCCTGCCTCAGCGCGCCATGACGCCGCTGCCGGGCTCCGAGGCGTGGACGGCGATGTCAGCGAAACCATGTTCGCGGAACGCGGCGGCGAGCGGCAGCACTGTCCATTGTGGTCGCAGCTCGTGCATGTCCTGACAGCGGCCGATCAAGCGGTTGCCACGACCTTCGTGTCGTGTGGCGTCGTCACGGGCGGCGGCTAGCGCCTGTCCTGCAAGTCGGCTCGACGCCTCGGGGCCCCTAGGCGTCGAGCCGTCCCCGTGCTCGCAACGTGTGCGCGTCGGCTGGCTGGCGTGACCGGGTTTTCGCGTTTTGTCACCTTGATGCGGGATGGAGCGCTCCCATTTCGCATCAAGCCTACAAAACGCGAAGTGAGGGGCGGCGGGGCTGGGCGGCACCCGACGAGAGCGCAGCCGAGCGCGACCACGTTCCGTGCCGCGTTGCGGAGTGGGTCACGCGGCGGGAATGACCCCGCGCACGAGCAACATCACCGAGTCGCGCACCTGGTCGAGGCTCCGGTCCGGCTGGAAGACCTGCCAGTCCAGGGCCACGACCAGCAGCGTGCCGAACAGGGCGGCCGACGCGGTTCCCGCCTGCACGCCCTCCGGCAGCTTCCCGGCGTCGGCGGAACGCTGCACGACCTCCTTGAAGATGGCCACGATGTCGTCCCGCAGCAGGCTCAGCGTGCCGTGCCACTGCCCAGGGCTGCGCCACATCTCGCTCACCAGCAGCTGGCCGAAGGCGGGGTAGTCGCGGAAGAACTCCAGCGACGCGCCCACCAGGTGCTCCACCGCGTTGTCGTCGCCGTCCGGCCGGAGCCGCTGGGCGAGCAGGTCCACGCCGTGCCGCAGCAACGCGTCGATCAACGCGTCCTTGCTGCCGAAGTTGTAGTAGACGGTGCCCTTGGCCACCCCGGCCGCCGCGGCGATCTCGTCCACGGTCACCTCGGCGGCCCCGCGCTCGCCGAGCAGCCGGAGCGCGGCGTCGAAGAGCTTCTGCTTGGTCAGCGCGGTGCGCGCGGGGCGGGGGGTCACAGCACGAGTTCCGGCTTGAGGCGGTTGGGTGTCCACACCTTCTGCTTGTACGCGGCCACCACCGACAACAGCAAGCCGATCGCCAGATAGCCAGCCAACACCCCGATGTCGGTGCCCATGTTGGCCCAGCCGCCGCCGTAGATCAGGTGCCGCAGCCCATCGACCACATAGGACAGTGGGAGCACCAGGTGCAGCACGTGCAGCGGCTCCGGCGTCGTCTGCCACGGGAACGTGCCGCCCGCCGTGGTCAGCTGGAGCACCAGCAGCACCAGCGCGACGAACTTCCCGCTCGGTCCGAGCAGCGCGTTCAGGCCGTGCAGCACCGAGGTGAACGCCAGCGACGTCAGCACCATGAACCCGAGCGTGCCCAACGGGTTCGCCGGGCTGACCCCGATCGCGGTCGTCACCACGAGGAACAGCAGGGACACCTGGATGCTGCCGAGCAGCGCTGCGGGCAGCCAGCCGCCGACCGCGACCCGCCAGGGCGCGGCACCGGAGGTCAGTGCCCTGCGGGAGAGCGGGCGCACCAACAGGAACAGCACGAACGCGCCGATCCAGCTGGCCAGGCCGAGGAAGAACGGGGCGAGACCGGCACCGTAGCTGCCCGCCTTGTTCTCCCCGATGGCGCGCACCGAGATCGGGTCGCCGATGGTCTTCGCGGTGTCCTTGCGGGTCTGCTCGTCGAGGTCGGGGATGGTCTCCACACCGTCGTTGAGCTTGGTCGCCAGCTCCTTGTTGCCGTCGGCGACCTGGACCGCGCCGTCGGAGAGCTGCTTCGTGCCGTCGTAGAGCTGCCCGGAGCCGCTGCTGGCCTTCTTCAGCCCGTCGCGCAGCTCGGGGGTCTTGTCCGCCAGCTGCCCGGCGCCGTCGGCGAGCTGCTTGATCCCCGAGCTCAGCTGAGGGGTCTGCGCGGCGAGCGTGGCCGCGCCGTCGGAGACCTGCTTGGCGCCGTTGGCCAGCGTCCGCAGCTGCCCGGACAGGCCCTGCACCTTGTCGTTGGCCTGGTGCAGCGGCTTGCCTGCCTCGTTGACCAGCCCGAGCACCTTCTGCACCTGGTCCTCGGGCAGCCCGAGCGCCCGCAGCTTCTTGGCGAGGTCGTCGCGCTTGCCGTCGAGGGTGTCGATCAGGTGCTGTGCGCCGTCCGCGACCGCCTCGCCCTTGTCCGCCAGCTGCTTGTTGCCCTCGGCCACCTGCTTCGCGCCGTCGGCGAGCTGCTTGGACTTCGTGGGCAGCTCCGCGGTCTTCGTGCGCAGCTCGCCGAGCCCGGTGGAGAGCTTGCCCACCCCGTCGTTGAGCTTCTGCGCGCCGTCGGCGAGCTTGGTCAGGCCCGTGCCGAGCTCGTTGATCTTCTCCCGCGCGGTGCCGACACCGTCGCGCACCTTCGCCGACCCGTCGGCGAGCTTGCCGGCGCCCTCGGCGGCCTGCTGCGTCTTCTCCCGCATCGTGGAGAAACCCACCAGCAGCTTGTCGGCGGCCTCGGTGCCGACCTCGGAGGACACCGCGCGCCGCACCTCGCCGACCACCTTGTCCGCGATGGTGCTGACCAGGTAGTTGTTGGCGTCGTTGGTGGTCATCACGATGATGCCCTGCCGCGGCTTGTACTCGGCGGGGGACAGCAGCGCCTGCGAGAAGTCCGACGGCAGCGTGATCGAGAAGGTGTACCGACCGTCGCGCACGCCCGCGTCGGCGTCCTTCGAGTCGGTCTTGGTCCACGCGAACGTGCCCGAGTCGTCGAGCTTGTCGGCGATCTTCTGCCCGGCCTTCAGCTCGGTGCCGTCCGACCGCGTCGCGCCGGTGTCCTCGACCACGAGCGCGGCGGGCACCTCGCTGAGCTTCCCGTACGGGTCCCAGTTCGCGTAGAGGTAGAGCGCCCCGTAGAGCAGGGGGACCAGGGTGATCGCCAGCACGGCGAGCCGGGGGAGCTTCCCCGAGGTCAACCGTCGCAGCTCGTTCGCGGCGAGGCGGAACGGGGTCACTGTGCCATCTCCTGAGCTTCGTGCTTGCCGTGCCGGACGTGCACGGCCAACGGGGGTGGTTGCTCCTGGCTGCCGAGCCGTGCGGCGGGTATCCCCAGCAGCCGCGAGGACGTCTCGGTGCACAACGCGACGACGGCGAGGCCGAGTTCGGCCTGCTGCCGGGCCAGCGCCCACCACGCGTGCGGATCGTCGGTGTGCCGGTCGGGGCAGTCCATGACGAGCACTCCGACCCCGGGCCGCGTGGCCGCGGACTCCACGAGCAGCCGGGTCCGCGCGGTCGACGGCACGGTCTCGAAGCGCGAGTCGGCGTGCTGCTCGCAGCCGCGCTCGGCAAGCCACTCGCGCACGGCCCTGCGGTTCGCGGGCGCGCCCGCCATGGCCAGCTCCTCACCGATGACGTCGCGCAGCCGCAGGGAGCCCTCCGGCTCGGTCACGCCAGGGGCGTCGACCACGGCGACTCCGGCGCGCAGTCCCGACTCGTTCGTGCGACCGTCGAGCAGGACCGCGCCCTCGTGCGGTCGCATCCGCCCGGCGAGGGTCAGCGCGAGCACCGTGTGCCCGGCGCCCGGCTCGCCGGTGACCAGGGCGACCTGACCGGGGGCGACCCGCAGCGAGGTGGGGCGCAGCAGCGGTCCGTGCGGGCCGGTGACGCCCACCGCCTTGGCCTGGATCTCCACGAACGCCTCCTGCTTGAACTGACTGGTCAGTTCAAATAGTGGCGCGCGGGGTCGGTCGGGGCAACTCGATCGGTTGTGATCTCCGTCCGGACTACGCGAAACGGTCACCAGGACGGGTGAGGTGGGTCTCAGCGCAGCGCCGTCGCCGGGCGCGCCTCCCAGAGAGTCCACAGTGGACGATACCCCTGGCGTGGCCAGAACACCGACGACAGCGGGTTCGGCGGGTTGTAGTAGAGGTAGGTCCCGAACGCGCCCGCCCGCGCGAACTCCGCGTGCACCACGTCCATCAGCCGCCGCCCGATGCCGTTGCCCCGCGCGCCCGGCAGCACCGACGCGCAGTTGATGTAGCCCCAACGCCCCGGCCGCAACCGGCTTCCCGCCCAGCTGCCCTCGGTCACCGGTGTCCACGCGCAGTCGGCGAGCCCCAAGGTCATCCCGTCCCGCTCGGCCACCCACACCGGGTCGCCGTCGAGCAGTCGCTTGCGGAGCGCGTCCCGCTTGAGCGGCACGGCGTTCTCCCGCAACGACGCGGCGCCGACCAGCGCCGAGTACCGCAGCTCCGCGAGCGTCAGCTGGAGCATCGCGTCCATGTCCGCCGTCCGCGCCCGCCGCACCACCAGCGGCTCCACCCTCGGCACCGGCTGAGGGGCCGCGCGCCGCACCGCGAGCGTGGTCAGCGGCGCGAACCCGTGGTCGAGCAGCGCCCTCGTCGCCTCGGCGTCCCGGCTCGGCCAGCTGACCAGGCACGCGGAGTCCGTCGTCGGCGGGCCGATCGCCCGCATCCGCTCCGCCCACACCCGCAGCAGCGCGTCCATGCCCGCGCCCCCGGTGTCACCGACGAGCGGCAGCAGCTCCCAGACCTCGGCGGCCGACCACAGCCGGTGCGCCGAGCCCGCCGGGTGGGAAGCGTGCACCAGGCCGCCCGTGACCCGGCGGCCGTCCGGCAGCGCGGCGGTCAGCGCCTCCACCCGGGTGTCGTGCGAGGAGCTCGGCAGGGGAGCGGCCGCGGGCAGCGCGGGGTCCAGCGCCGCGAACCTGCTCCGCTGGGCAGCCAGCAGGTCCGCGTCCTCGCCGTGCGCCATGCCCTACAGCTTCTCGCACAGGAAGATGGCGGTGCCGGGGAACAGCGCGCCGCGCAGCGGGCTCCACTGGCCCCAGGTCGCGGTGAGCCCGTCCGGCCACTCCGGCTCCACCATGTCCTTCAGCGCCATGCCCGCGCCGGTGATCGCGCGCACGAAGTCGCCGAGGGTGCGGTGGTGCTCCACGTAGGTCGCCCTGCCGAGCTCGTCGACCTCCACGTAGGGGGAGCGGTCGAAGTAGGACTGGATCACCGTCAGCCCGTCGGGGCCGGGGTCGTCCGGGAAGCACCAGCGCATCGGGTGGGTCACCGCGAACACCCAGCGGCCGCCCGGCCGCAGCGTCCTGGCGACCTCGCGCATCAGCAGGCCCACGTCCGCGACGAAGGGCACGCCGCCGAACGCGGAGCAGACGATGTCGAAGGACTCCGCGGCGAACGGCAGCGCGTCGCCGCTGGCCTGAACCAGCGGCACGTGGATGCCCGTCGTGGCGTTGTCCCGCGCCGCGTGCCGCAGCATCCCCGCCGAGACGTCCAGCGCGGTCGCGCGCGCGCCCTGCGCGGCCAGCCAGCGGGCGCAGGCGGCCATGCCGCACCCGAGCTCCAGCACGTCCAGCCCGGCGACGTCTCCAAGGAGGTGGGCATCCGCCTCACGCAGCCGCTCCGGGCACCACACGAAGTCCGCGTCGCCCAGGAACGCCCCGTGCTCGGCGCGGTAGTCGTCGGCGTCCGCGTCCCACCAGGCCATACTCGCCAGCCGCGACTCCACCACCCCGGCCGCGCGTTTGACGATCCCGATGGTTCCCAGGGCCCGTTCCGCGCTGGCGTGCTGGTGCTGGTCGGACACACTGCTCCTAATGGGGCGAGATCGGGGTAACCGGTTTGCCCGGCTGTCGAGCAGGCGCGTACGATACCGGTCGCGCGGTGGGTGCGCGCTGCCTGCTACCGGCATCTCTCTCACGAAGCAGAAGCTCGGAACAGGGGGCGCTCGTCGCTCGTTGTTGGCCTTGTAGCACTATGACTTGCGCCGGCTAGACAAAGCCCGCAGCGAAAGAACGTGCAGAGGCCAACTACACCTATCCGTACCGGAGCACCCCACCTAATGTCCACCGACACCGTCACCATCCCTTCCTACACCGGTCCCGCGCCTGCCAAGACCCAGGTCGCGGTCAACGACATCGGGACGGAAGAGGACTTCCTCGCCGCCATCGACAAGACCATCAAGTACTTCAACGATGGCGACATCGTCGAGGGCACCATCGTCAAGGTCGACCGTGACGAGGTGCTGCTCGACATCGGCTACAAGACCGAGGGCGTCATCCCCTCGCGCGAGCTGTCGATCAAGCACGACGTCGACCCGGCCGAGGTCGTCTCAGTCGGTGACCACGTCGAGGCCCTGGTTCTCCAGAAGGAGGACAAGGAAGGCCGCCTGATCCTGTCCAAGAAGCGCGCCCAGTACGAGCGCGCCTGGGGCACGATCGAGGCCCTCAAGGAGAAGGACGAGCCCGTCAAGGGCACTGTCATCGAGGTCGTCAAGGGTGGGCTCATCCTGGACATCGGCCTCCGTGGCTTCCTTCCCGCCTCGCTGGTGGAGATGCGCCGCGTCCGCGACCTGCAGCCCTACGTCGGCCGCGAGCTCGAGGCGAAGATCATCGAGCTGGACAAGAACCGCAACAACGTGGTCCTGTCCCGCCGCGCCTGGCTGGAGCAGACCCAGTCCGAGGTCCGCAGCGAGTTCCTCAACCAGCTGCAGAAGGGCCAGGTCCGCAAGGGCGTCGTGTCCTCCATCGTCAACTTCGGTGCCTTCGTGGACCTGGGTGGCGTCGACGGCCTGGTGCACGTCTCCGAGCTGTCCTGGAAGCACATCGACCACCCGAGCGAGGTCGTCGAGGTCGGCCAGGAGGTCACCGTCGAGGTCCTCGACGTCGACATGGAGCGCGAGCGCGTGTCGCTCTCGCTCAAGGCGACGCAGGAAGACCCGTGGCGTCAGTTCGCCCGCACCCACGCGATCGGCCAGATCGTGCCGGGCAAGGTCACCAAGCTGGTTCCGTTCGGTGCGTTCGTCCGCGTGGACGAGGGCATCGAGGGCCTGGTCCACATCTCCGAGCTGGCCGAGCGCCACGTCGAGATCCCGGAGCAGGTCGTCCAGGTCGGCGACGAGGTCATGGTCAAGGTCATCGACATCGACCTGGACCGTCGCCGCATCTCGCTGTCGCTGAAGCAGGCCAACGAGGGCTTCACCGCGGACTCGGAGTTCGACCCGACCCAGTACGGCATGGCCGCCGAGTACGACGCCGAGGGCAACTACATCTACCCCGAGGGCTTCGACCCGGAGACCCAGGACTGGCTCGAGGGCTACGACAAGCAGCGTGAGGAGTGGGAGCGGCAGTACGCCGAGGCCCGCCAGCGCTACGACGCCCACATCAAGCAGGTCGTCAAGGCCTCCGAGGCCGAGGCGGAGGCCGCTGCGGGCGGTGGCGCCGAGGCCGCGGCCGCGGGTGCCGGCTCCGCCGGTGGCGCCGCGTCGGGTGGCAACTACTCCTCGGGCGGCGAGTCCTCCGGCTCGCTGGCCAGCGACGAGCAGCTCGCGGCTCTGCGCGAGAAGCTCTCCGGCGGCCAGTCCTGATCACCTGATCGGACCGGTACCCCAGCTTCACGACGAGGGCCCCGCACCACTTCCCGTGGTGCGGGGCCCTTCGTCTGCTCGGCACACGTCGCCGCCGACACGGCATCCGGAGTAACGGAAGCCGACCTGTTCGGCCTATGACCGGGTGCGGGAGGGCTCGTTACGGTCACGGTATGACGCCCTCTTTAGAGATCTTCGAGCAGGTCCAGTCGCTGGAAGACGTCTACCGGATCGTGCGCACCACGGCACGGGCCCGGTTGCGGGCACATGGTGCGACCGTTGTGCTGCTGGACGGCGACAGGTGCTACTACGCCGACGAGGACGCCATGAGCCCGTTGTGGAAGGGGCAACGGTTCCCGGCGGCCAAGTGCATCAGCGGATGGGCGATGCGGCACCGCGAAACCGTGGCCATTCCCGACATCCGCGTCGATGAACGGGTCCCGCAGGCGGCTTACAGACCCACCTTCGTGCGCAGTCTGCTGATGGCGCCCATCCTGCGGCCCGAACCGATCGGCGCGATCGGCATCTACTGGGCCGTGCGGCACATCGCGACCCGGCAGGAGATCGCAGCCCTCGAAGAGCTCGCCTCCCGCAGCGGTGACGCGTTGGAACGCTTTCCCGAAGGCCTGCCGGACCGCAGCTTCCTGCCCTGACCCGCCGGCCCGGGGTTCTCAGCCGGTGAGGGCTTCGAGCTGTTCGGGGGAGAAGGGCAGCGCGCGCAGGAGGGACTGGCGCAGCAGCTCGACCAGGTCCTCTCGGCCGAGCTGGGGACTCTCCACCCAGTGCAAGGCGATCTCCTCCACGAACGCGACCGCGCCGCGCACCAGCAGGGACAGCGCGGCGTCGACCTCGATCCCCGCCGCACCCAGGCTGTCGGCGAAGTACTGGGCGATGCGGGTCCGGCTGGAGTCCACCACCGCCCGCAGGTCCTCGTCGGCCGCCGCGGCCCCGCGCACCAGGGACAGGTAGCCGTTGCGGGTGCGCTCCACGTAGGTCACGTAGCTGCGCAGGCCCTCGGTCAGCTGGTCGATCGGGGAGAGCGCCGGGTCCGGGCGGACGCGCTCCACCAGGTCCTCGATGGTCGCGCTGACCACCTCCAGCACGATGTCGCCCCTGGTGGGGAAGTAGTGGAACAGCAGAGGGTTGGAGATGCCCGCGCGCCTGGCCAGCTCGTTGGTGGAGAAGCCGTCGACGCCGCGTTCGATGATCAGCTCCGTGGCCAGCTCCAGCAGCTGGGCCCTGCGCGCGTCCCGGGTCATCCGGCCGCGGGTGCGCCCGGGTACGGGCTCGGTGATCGACGACATGGGCCCAGTGTAAGGACCCGTCGCCACTATTGACTTCCTCTCAACAGTCACCCTACCGTGTTGTTGAGTACTACTCAGTAAGCGGCGGAGGGTGCGGGACATGACCGAGCACGCGCACGTGTTGATCATCGGTACCGGCTTCTCCGGGCTGGGTGCCGCCTACCGGCTCCGGCAGCGCGGCGTCACCGACGTGCTGTTGCTGGAGCGGGCCGACGACGTGGGCGGGACCTGGCGCGACAACACCTATCCCGGCGCGGCCTGCGACGTGCCCTCGCTGCTCTACTCCTTCTCCTTCGCGCAGAACAGCGACTGGTCCCGGTCCTTCTCCTCGCAGCCGGAGATCCTGGAGTACCTGCGCCGCTTCGCCCGCGACAACGACATCTACCCGCGCTGCCGCTTCGGCCACGAGATGCTGGAGTCGCGCTGGGACCCGGAAGAGCTGCGCTGGCACGTCCGCACCGCGCGCGGGGAGTTCACCGGCGACATCCTCATCCTCGGCGCCGGGCCGCTGTCCGAGCCGTCGATCCCGGAGATCCCCGGACTGGAGTCCTTCGAGGGCGTGATGTTCCACTCCGCGCGGTGGAACCACGAGCACGACCTCACCGGCAAGAACGTCGCGGTGATCGGCACCGGCTCCTCCGCCGTGCAGTTCGTGCCGAAGATCCAGCCCAAGACGGCGAAGCTGCACGTGTTCCAGCGGACGGCGCACTGGACGATGCCGAGGTGGGACCGCAAGGTCAGCAGGATCGAGCGGTGGCTCTACGGGCGCTTACCCGCCGTGCAACGCTTGGCGCGCTACGCCGTCTACTGGGGCCGGGAGAGCTTCGCGCTGGGGTTCACCGTGCAGCCCAAGATCCTGGGCGTTGCGCGCAAGGTCTCGTTGCGCAACCTCCGGCGGCAGGTCGAGGACCCGGTGCTGCGGGAGAAGCTGACCCCGAACTACGCCTTCGGCTGCAAGCGGGTCGTGGTCACCAGCGACTGGTACCCGACGCTGACCAAGCCGAACGTCGAGCTGGTCACCGACGGCATCGCCGAGATCCGGCCGAGCTCCATCGTCACCGCTGACGGCACCGAGCGCCCCGTGGACACCCTGATCTTCGGCACCGGCTTCCACGCCACCGACTTCCCGATCGGCAGGCGGATCTTCAACGGCGAGGGCGCGTCCCTGACGGGGCGGTGGCAGGACGATCCCGGCGCGTACCGCGGCACCACGATCGCCGGGTTCCCCAACCTGTTCATGCTCATCGGCCCGAACACCGGTCTCGGGCACACCTCGATGGTGTTCATCATCGAAAGCCAGCTCGCCTACGTGCTCGACGCCGTGGACCACCTGCGCCGCACCGACGTCACGGCCGTGGAACCGTTGCGGGAGCCGCAAATCCGCTTCAACAAGCGCATCCAGCGCCGGATGCGGCGGACGGTGTGGTCGCGCGGCGGCTGCTCCAGCTGGTACCTGGACGAGCAGGGCCGAAACATCGCGTTGTGGCCGAGCTTCAGCTTCACTCTTCGCATGGCCACCAGGAAGTTCGACCCCGACTCCTACCGTGCGCTGGTCCGTCCGCTCGCGGTGCGCTCCGAGCTGGCGGCGGCCGCCCGATGAGGACCGCGCTGATCACCGGAGCCGCCAGGGGCATCGGCGCGGCGACCGCGAGGGCACTCGCCGCACGGGGAACCCGGGTCGCGGTGGTCGGGCTGGAGCCGGAGCGCCTCGCGGCCCTCACCGACGAGCTCGGCCCGGGACACCTGTGGCATCCCGTCGACGTCACCGATCCCGTGTCGCTGCGCACCGCCGTTGACGCCACGGTTGCCAGCTTCGGCAGGCTCGACGTCGTGGTCGCCAACGCGGGCATCGTCAACTACGGCACGGTGCGCACCACCGAGCCCGCCGACTTCGCGCGGACCATCGACGTCAACGTGAACGGCGTCTTCAACACGGTGCGCGCGGCACTTCCGTGGATCATCGCCAGCCGGGGGCACGTGCTGACCATCGCCTCGCTCGCCTCGTTCACGCCCGTTGCGGGCATGGCGGCCTACGCGGCGAGCAAGGCCGGGGTGGACGCGATGACGTGCTCGCTGCGCAACGAGGTCGCTCACCTCGGCGTGACCGTCGGCTCCGCGCACTTCGGCTGGATCAACACCGACATGGTCCGCGACGCCGACGCGGAGCTGCCCAGCTTCGCCAGGATGCGGTCCCGGCTGCCCTGGCCCGCCAACTCCACGACCGAGGTCACCGACTGCGCCCGCGCGGTGGTGCGCGGCATCGAGCGCCGGTCGCGGCGGGTCTACGTGCCCGGTTCGGTCGCGGTCGCCTACTGGGCGCGCAGCCTGATCACCAGCCACGTCGCCGACCTCGTCATGCGCAAGGCGATGGGCGGCTTCATCGACCGCTACGAGGAGGAGACCGCCAGGCTGGGCCGCCCGGTCGGGAACCACGCGCACAAGGCCGAACGCAGCTGAGACAATCCCGTTCATGTTGCGTGTGGGGCTGACGGGTGGGATCGGGTCCGGCAAGTCGACGGTGTCGGCGCGGCTCGCCGAGCACGGCGCGGTGGTGATCGACTCCGACCTGCTGGCCAGGGAGGTCGTCGCGCCCGGAACGGACGGGCTGCGCGAGATCGTGGAGTCCTTCGGCGAAGGGGTCCTCGCGCCGGACGGCTCGCTGGACCGCGCCGCGCTCGCCGGGATCGTCTTCACCGACGACGCCGCCCGCCGCACGCTCAACGGGATCGTGCACCCCCGGGTCGCCGCCCGCACCGGCGAGATGATGGCGGCGGCGCCGCCGGAGTCGGTCGTCGTGCACGACGTGCCGCTTCTGGTGGAGAACGGCATGGCCCCGGCCTACCACCTGGTGCTGGTCGTGGACGCGCCGGTGGAGGAGCGGGTACGGCGGCTGGTCTCCGCGCGCGGCATGCCGGAGACCGACGCCCGCTCGCGGATCGCCTCGCAGGCCAGTGACGAGCAGCGCAGGGCCACCGCCGACGTGTGGCTTGACAACAGCGGCCCGAGGGACGCCGTTCTGTCCGAAGTGGACAGACTGTGGGCCGGGCGACTGGTGCCCTTCGAGAAGAACCTGCGGGAGCAGCGGGTGCACCGCGTCGGCGCTCCCGCGGTCGTCGACCACGACCCGTCCTGGCCCGCGCAGGCCGCGCGGTTGGTCAAGCGGATCGAGACCGCCACCGGCGGCAAGCCGGTGGAGCACATCGGCTCGACCTCGATCCCCGGCCTAGCGGCCAAGGACGTGATCGACCTCCAGGTCGGGGTCGAGTCCCTGGAGGAGGCCGACAAGCTGGCGCACGTGCTCGCCGAGGCGGGGTTCCCGCGCTATCCGGAGCCGCTGACCGACACGGTCATGCCCTCGCACCCCGATCCGGAGCTGTGGCGCAAGCGGGTGCACTGCTCCGCCGACCCCGGCCGCCCGGTCAACCTGCACGTCCGCGTCCGTGAGTGGCCCGCGTGGCGCTACGCCCTGGTCTTCCGCGACTGGATGCGTGCGCACCCTGACGAGGTCGCGGCGTATGCGGCGCTCAAGCGGGACCTCGCTCCCCGGTTCGCGCAGGACTCCGGGGCCACCCGCTACGCCGAGGCCAAGTCACCGTGGATGACCGCGGCCCTGGCGCGTGCCGTCGAGTGGGCCGACAGCCACGCCGACCGCGTCCGGTGACCCGGTCGGCGCGTCCGGTCGCTACAGCGGGGGCCAGGCCTCGTAGATGCCCATCGACGACAGCCAGCTGCTGATGTCGTGGCGCTGGTAGCTGATCTCCTCCAGCGTCCGGTGCACGATCCGCAGCGCGAGGTCGGCGTCCGGCGCCCGCAGGACGCGGCCCGCGACGGCCGCGGCGAACTCCTCGGAGCGCACGATCCGCGCCGTGGTCCCGCCGGGCACAGCGAGCCCGAGCAGCAGGTCCGTGGTGCGCCAGGAGCGGGTGTCCCGCTGGACGCGCACCGCGGTCAGCACGCTCGGCGCGCTGCGGGCGTGCCGTGATCTCGGCCGGTGGTACGTCAACCGCAGCCCGAGGTCCGGCAACAGCCAGGTGACCTCGCACTCGGAGAACGGATCCTCTGGGGTGGGGCACTCCGTCCGGAGACCCCACTGCTCGACCCGGCACGTAGTCAGCTGCCGGGCAGTTCCTGACGAGTAGTTTCGCACCGAGGTAAACGTGTCAACCACGTCGACCAGCTGCGGTGTGATGACCGCGCTCACAAATCGGAGAGTAGCGGGGACGGCGCGGGGCGTTACCGCCTGGGTCGATTTGTTACATCACGTCTGGTCAGTGCCTGGGTATCGATCCGGCTACGCCACTTGTCACGGCTCGCCCACGCCGATCGCCGGGTCACGCCTGGCGGCCCTCACGCACGGTCACGGTTTCCACGACAGGGCGATACCGCGTTCGGTGAGCCATTTCTCCAGGTCATAGCCGTTCCGGCTGACTCCGTCGACGGTGCTGTGCGTCACCGCGAGTGCTCGCTCGGCCTCCTCGGCGGCGATCAGGCCGGAGCCGAGCGCGGTCAGCAGCTCGTCGATGTCGAGCACCTCGATCGCGGAACCGGTGGTCACCAGAAGATCGAGATAGAGGTCCTTCGTCCGCCAGACGTTTCCGACGCGGCTGATATTCACTACATCGAGGTAATAGTCGAAGCTCTCCTCGCAGCCCGGGTGCCACGACCAGCGGCCCACGCGCAGCCCGAGATCGGGCAGCAGCCAGCTCCGGAAGTAGGCCAGGCGCGGATGGCCGGGCGTCGGCCGCGCCATGTACAGCCCGAAGGGCTCGGTCCGGTACTCGTCGACCTGGCGCACGAACCCCTTGGGGTCGGTGTTCGTCCCGGCGTCGACATCGAACACCTCCACCTTGGGCGGGTGGATGTGGTCTGGGCCCTGGTGGGCGGCGCTGAGCGTCACGCACTCCACGATCGCGACGGAAAAGTGATTCGTCCAGGCGGTTCACACGCCTGGTCGCGTCGTACGATCTTGCGGCTCGGCCCGGGGAGGCCGGATCCAAGGGGGATTCATGTTCGGCATCATCCGGCCCTGCCGCAACCGGCTGAACCAGCAGCTGCGCGAGGCATGGCTGGCGCACCTGTGCGGGCTCTGCCACGCGCTGCGCGACCAGCACGGCCAGTTCGCCCGCGTGGTGACCAACTACGACGGCCTGGTGATCTCCGTATTGGTCGAGGCGCAGTCGGCGAAGACCGCGCGCCGCAAGGCCGGCCCCTGTCCGCTGCGCGCGATGCTGCCCGCGCAGATCAGCATCGGCTCCGGCGCCCAGCTCGCCGCGGCCGTCTCCCTGGTGCTGGCCTCGGCCAAGGTCCGCGACCACGCCGAGGACGGGGACGGGGCCTTCGCCAACCGGCGGCTCGCCGGGGTCGGCCGCCGCGTCGCCACCCGCTGGGCCCGGCAGGGCGCGCGCACCGGCGAGAGCCTGGGCTTCGACACCGCCGTGCTCACCGAAGCCGTGCTGCGCCAAGGAGATCTGGAGCGCGGCATCGGCTCCGGCGACTCGCCGCTGCTGGCCACCGAGCCCACTGAGACCGCGACCGCCGCCGCCTTCTCCCACACCGCTGTCCTGGTCGGCCGCCCCGGCAACGCCGACGCGCTCGCCGAGGCCGGGCGCCTCTTCGGCCGCGTGGCGCACCTGCTCGACGCGGTGGAGGACCTGGCGGCTGACCGCGCATCGGGCTCGTGGAACCCTTTGCTGGCAACGGGAACGGACCTGGAGGAGGCCAGGCGGCTCTGCGACGACGCGGTCCTCGGCGTGCGGCTGGCGCTGAAGGAGGTCGAGTTCACCGACCAGCGCCTCGCGCACGCCTTGCTCGTGCACGAGCTGGAGGCCGCGGTGACGCGCACCTTCGCCCGGCACGCGGCCCCGGAGGAGCAGCAGGCTCCGGAGAAGCCGCGCCGCAACTGGGCCGCGGGCTGCGGGGTCGCGGCCTTCATGTTCTGCACCGGCCAGATCTGCTGCCGTGATCCCTACCCGGGCCCCTGGTCGCGCGAGCCGCGCGAGGCGTGGTGCTCGAACTGCGACTGCGGGGACTGCGGCTGTTCGGACTGCTGCTGCACCAAGTGCTGCGACGGGTGCGACTGCTGCGGCTGCGACTGCTGACCGGCGGAACCGGCGATTGTCGGGGGTCCGGCATACCCTCGACGGCGTGGCACAGGAACCGCACTACTACCCCTCGACCGGCCCGATCTCCGAACACCGCCCGGTGGGGGAGATCCCACGCACGTCGGGCCGCTTCGAGGTGGTCAGCGACTACCAGCCCGCGGGTGACCAGCCCGCGGCCATCGACGAGCTCGAACGCCGGATCAGGGCGGGCGAGCCGGACGTCGTGCTGCTCGGCGCCACCGGCACCGGCAAGTCCGCGACCACCGCGTGGCTGGTGGAGCGGCTGCAACGGCCCACCCTGGTGATGGCGCCGAACAAGACCCTGGCCGCCCAGCTGGCCAACGAGCTGCGCGAGCTCTTCCCGAACAACGCGGTCGAGTACTTCGTCAGCTACTACGACTACTACCAACCCGAGGCGTACGTCCCGCAGACCGACACCTACATCGAGAAGGACTCCTCGACCAACGCCGAGGTGGAGCGACTGCGCCACTCCGCGACGATGAGCCTGCTCACCCGGAGGGACACGATCGTCGTCGCCTCGGTGTCCTGCATCTACGGTCTCGGCACGCCGCAGGAGTACCTGGACCGCTCGGTGTCGTTGAAGGTCGGCCAGGAGGTCGAGCGCGAGACGCTGCTGCGCGCCCTGGTCGATGTGCAGTACACCCGCAACGACATCGCCTTCGCGCGCGGCACCTTCCGCGTGCGGGGCGACACGGTCGAGGTGATCCCGGCCTACGAGGAACTGGCCGTGCGCGTGGAGTTCTTCGGCGACGAGATCGAGCGGCTGTACTACCTGCACCCGTTGACCGGTGACGTCGTCAGGGAGGTCGAGGAGCTGCGGATCTTCCCAGCGACCCACTACGTGGCCGGTCCGGAGCGGCTGGAGCGGGCGATCCGGGACATCGAGCAGGAGCTCGAAGCGACGCTGGCGAAGATGGAGAAGCAGGGCAAGCTGCTGGAGGCGCAGCGGCTGCGGATGCGCACCAACTACGACATCGAGATGATGCGCCAGGTCGGCTTCTGCTCGGGCATCGAGAACTACTCGCGGCACATCGACGGCCGTGAGGCGGGCACCGCGCCCGCGACGCTGCTCGACTACTTCCCCGAGGACTTCCTGCTCGTCATCGACGAGTCGCACGTGACGGTGCCGCAGGTCGGCGGCATGTACGAGGGCGACGCCTCCCGCAAGCGGACCCTGGTCGACCACGGGTTCCGGTTGCCGAGCGCGCTGGACAACCGGCCGCTGACCTGGGAGGAGTTCACCGACCGCATCGGTCAGACGGTCTACCTGTCCGCGACGCCGGGTTCGTACGAGATGGGCCAGGCCGGCGGCGAGTTCGTCGAGCAGGTCATCCGGCCCACCGGTCTCGTCGACCCGGAAGTGGTGATCAAGCCGACCGAGGGGCAGATCGACGACCTGGTGCACGAGATCCGCGTCCGCGCGGAGCGCGACGAGCGCGTCCTGGTAACCACGTTGACCAAGAAGATGGCCGAGGACCTCACCGACTACCTGCTGGAGCTGGGCATCCGGGTGCGCTACCTGCACTCCGAGGTGGACACGCTGCGCCGGGTGGAGCTGCTGCGCCAGCTGCGGCTCGGCGAGTACGACGTGCTGATCGGCATCAACCTGCTGCGTGAGGGACTCGACCTGCCCGAGGTCTCCCTGGTGTCCATTTTGGACGCTGACAAGGAGGGCTTCCTGCGTTCGGGAACCAGCCTCATCCAGACCATCGGCCGCGCGGCGCGCAATGTCTCCGGTCAGGTGCACATGTACGCGGACAAGATCACCGACTCGATGCAGTACGCCATCGACGAGACCAACCGGAGGCGGGCGAAGCAGATCGCCTACAACACCGAGCAGGGCATCGACCCGAAGCCGCTGCGGAAGAAGATCGCCGACATCCTCGACGTGGTCTACGCGGAGGCGGAGGACACCGACCAGGTGGCGGTCGGCGGTTCCGGCCGCAACGCCTCACGCGGCAAGAAGCCCGCGGGCGAGCCGGGCAGCGGCGGCCGCACCACCGCGGGCGTGCTCGGCGACCGCGACGTCAAGACGATGGCCAGGGCCGAGCTCGCGGATCTGGTGCAGCAGCTGACCGACCAGATGATGAACGCGGCGCGGGAGCTGCAGTTCGAGCTGGCCGGGCGGCTGCGCGATGAGATCCACGACCTGAAGAAGGAGCTGCGCGGCATGGACGCCGCAGGCGTCAAATAACACTGTCGCAGGCGCCAGGTAGCTCTGCCGCAGGCGCCAGGTAGGCACTGCCGCGGGCGTCCAATGGCACCGCCGCAGGGTCTACGGCGCCGGTGGGGCCGGTCGGTGTCGCGCCGACCGGCCCGGCGGGGCTGTTGAGCGGTCCGCGCCGTGTCAGGCGGCGGCGGGGTCGTGCTGCATCGCGCCGAAGACGTTGCCCTCGGTGTCCTTGATGTAGGCGGTCCAGCCGATGCCGGGCACCGCGGTCTTCGGCACCGCGACCGAGCCGCCGTTGGCGACAGCGGCGTCCACGGTGGCCTGGCAGTCCTCGACCAGCACGGTGAGCACGAAGGAGTTCGCGGTCTGGCCGTCGGCCGGGGCGTCGCCGGTGCGCGGCAGCAGACCGCCGTTGATGGTGGCGTCCTCTCCGGTCTCGATCCCCCAGTACGGCATCTCGCCGAACTGGCTGAACTTCCAGTCGAGCACCGCCGTGTAGAACGCCTGCGCCCGGGCGGGGTCGCCGGCGTGGATCTCGAAGTGGACGGGGGTTGCCATGTCTGTCTCCTCCGTTGGGGAAGTCGGCAGGGAAGCCCAAGATCCTAGACAGGCGGTCGCCGACCATGATCGACCGGTAACCGTCAGGGGTCCGGTGTGGTGTCCCGGCCCGTGGCGATCAGCGTTCAGGTGTCCTTCGACGCGGCGGCTCCGCGGGCGCTCGGCCAGTTCTGAGCCTTGGCGTTGGGGTACGCGGAGGACAGGTTCCCTGTCGGCCGCGACGGCCGGGAGAACTGGGCGCGGTCCGCGCTTGTTCCTCCAGCGAGTTCCCGAAGGCGAGGCGGCGCAGAGGCACGGTGAGCGGTGGGTCGTGCTGCTGGCTCCGGAGGGCGACGAGTTCTGTGTGCAGTGACCCCGCCCGTGCTCAGGACAATTCGCGTGCCACCCGCGCAATGAGCGCTGCGGATTCACCGGTGTCGAGCGCGGCGCCGATCAGCCGGTCGATCGCGCGTTCGTAGGTCTGGATATCGCTGTCGTCCTCCAGGAACAGTTTCGACGTGAGGTGGTCGACGAATATCACCGAGGGCGGCCGGGTGCGCGCGAACATGGAGAAGGAACCCGTCCAGCCCACGTTCGCGCGTCCGGAGTTCGGCACCACGAGCAGGGTTATCCCGCGCCGCGTGGACATCCTCAGCAGGTGGTCGAGCTGCCTGCGCTGCACCGGCACGCCGCCGACGGTGTAGCGCAGCGCCGGCTCCGTGGTGATCGCCAGCAGGGTGGGCGAGCCCTCGTGGCGCAGCCGCGCCCGCCGTCGCTTGCGCGTGGTCACCAGCTGGCGGATCTCCTGGTCGGTGAGCATGTCGCTCTCGGTGAGCAGCGCCCGCGCGTACTCGGTGGTCTGCAGCAGGTCCGGCACGTGGGTGGCCTGGAAGTCCACGATGCCGCACGCCTCGGACTCCAGTTTCAGCAGCGTGCGCAGCCGTTCGTCGTGGTCGGGGTGGTAGGGCTGCCACCAGCCCCTGCGGCCGGTCTCGCGGGCCAGCGCCAGCAGCCTGCCGCGGCGCTCCCCGGTGACGTCGTAGAGGGCCAGCAGGGCGGCGACGTCCTCCAGCCGCGCGTAGCGCTTGCCGGACTCGATCCTGCTGAGCTTGCTGCTGGACGCGTCGATCCGCTCCCCGGCCTCCGCCAGGGTCAGGCCGGCGGCCACGCGCAGCCTGCGCAGCTCCTCGCCCAGTTCCTGCCCGCGCAGCGTCGGATCGGGATCGGTCATGTGTGCCCTCCTGCGTCGTGGACGATTTCGGCGCAATCGTGACGCGGGGCACTGACGAAAAAGGGCGTCGACCGGGGTCCGGTCCGGGGAATCACTCCAACGCGTTATTGATTGCCACGGTGGCAAAAGCGCGACGACGTGGAAGAGGTGGGCGAGGGTGGCTTTCGCACGTTTTCGGGATCCCCCTATTTCCATTATTTCGGCATTTGCTTGGGTGCGTCAATGCGGTGCGGGGGCGTGGGCGGATTCCCGGTCACCCGCGCGGAGCCTCCTGCGGCTGCCGGGGAGGAGTTGACCTTGGGGGAGCCGGGGGTGCCATGCTGGGGGCATGGGTACTCTCGCCTCCGCAGCAGCCCCCGTCACCGCTTCCCTCGCGGCCCCCGCCAACGCCTTCGCCGACCGGTTGATCACCTTCCTGGCGATCACCGTGGCGATCGTGATCGTGCTGGCGATGACCGGTGAGCCGCGTCGCGACGGGGTCAGCCCCGGACGCATCGTCGCCGCCATCGCCTTCCCGCTCCTCGTGATCGCAGCCGCCGTGCTGCTGCCGAGCGGAGCGGTGGGGCTGCTCTGGTTCTAGGGCGGCTCCGCGGTTCGTCCCGCGACCCCGCGAGGCGGCCGGACGACCCGGTGCCGCCACGCGGGGACTCGCGGGTGCGGTGCTAGCTGGTGATGTCCTTGTGAGCGAAGCGCCGCGCGGCCAGCAGCACGAACAGGGTTCCGTAGGCCAGCGAGGCGAACGCGCCGCTGGCCATGTTCGACCAGTCGATGTCCGTGCTCAGCAGGTCCGACCACGCGTACGCGTAGTGCGTCGGCAGGAACTCGCGCAGGGAACCGAGATCGGTGATCTGGTCCAGGATCTGCGACACGATCGACACCAGTGCGGCGCCGCCCACCGCGCTCAGCGGGGCGTCGGTGGACACCGACAGCAGCAGCGCCAGCCCCGCGACCCAGAACAGGTGCACCGCGATGTAGCACAGCGCCAGTGCCAGCGCGACGAGGCCGTCGGCGAGCGGAACCGACTCCCCGGTCGGGGTCACCATGTCCCCCGCGCCGTACCAGATCAGCCCGACCAGCAACGACATCGCGGGCAGGACGAGCAGGCCCAGCG
The DNA here is from genome assembly GCF_042429765.1 of Allokutzneria oryzae. NCBI lineage: Bacteria > Bacillati > Actinomycetota > Actinomycetes > Pseudonocardiales > Pseudonocardiaceae > Allokutzneria > Allokutzneria oryzae. Next base: position 422,401 of record NZ_JBHLZU010000027.1, read on the forward strand.
CGGACAGCAGCCCCGAGACCAGCGCCTTCTGCCGCAGCAACCGGCCTCGGGGCACCGGGATCGCCAGCAGGTACTTCAGGCTCGACCAGGACGCCTCGCTGGCCACGGTGTCGCCGAAGAACAACGCCACGACCACCACCAGCAGGAAGTTCGCCGAGGCGAACAGCGCGAAGGTGACGAAGTTCTGCCCGCTCGCCGTAGCGAGGTCCACGAGGCCGCCCTGCCGCCGCGCGTTGCCGCTGGCCCCCAGCTCGAAGGCCAGCAGCAGCACCACCGGCAGCACCGCGAGCAGGCCCAGCGTCACCTGGGTGCGCCGCCTGCCGAACTGCCGGGCCAGCTCGACCCGCAACGGCAACGTGCGCCGCTTCCGGTAACCGGCGGTCGCGCCGTCCGCGCGTGCCTCGGGCCTGCGCGCCGGAGCGGGCTCCGCGGGCTCCTCGGCCACGATCCGTTCGCTGACCTGCTCGCTCACTGCACCGACTCCTCACCGACCAGCTGAAGGAAGGCGTCTTCAAGCCGCCGCCGCGGCCCCGCCTGCTCCACCGCGACATCCGCCCGCACCAGCGCCGCGACCGCGACCGCGCGGGGCAGCCCGCCCAGCTCCGCCGAGACCACGTCGCCCTCCGCGGTCACCGAGGTCACGCCCTCCAGCGCACGCAGCGCGTTCACCGCGGTGCTCGGCCGGTCCACCCGGAAGGAGGCCGCGCCGCCACCCGCGACGATCTCGGCGACCTCACCGGCGGCGACCAGCCTGCCCCGGTGCATCACCACGACGTGGCTGCACGTCTGCTCGACCTCGGCCAGCAGGTGGCTGGAGACCACCACGGTCCGGCCGGTCGCCGCGTAGCGCCGCAGCACGTCGCGCATCTGGTGGATCTGCGGCGGGTCCAGCCCGTTGGCGGGCTCGTCGAGCACCAGCAGGTCCGGCAGCCCCAGCATGGCCTGGGCGATGGCCAGCCGCTGCCGCATGCCCTGGCTGTACGTGCCGACCCGGCGCCGCACCGCCTTGCCGAGCCCGGCGATCTCCAGTGCCTCGTCGAAACGCGCCTCCTCGGCGGGCCTGCCGGTCGCCGCCCAGTACAGCCGCAGGTTCGCGGTGCCGGACAGGTGCGGCAGGAAGCCCGAGCCCTCCACGAAGGACCCGATCCGCGACAGCACCGGAGCCCCGCTCCGGACCCGGTGGCCGAAGACCCTGATCTCCCCGTCGGTCGGCTGGACCAGGCCCATCAGCATGCGCAGCGTGGTGGTCTTGCCCGCGCCGTTGGGGCCGAGCAGCCCGAGCACCTGGCCGCGCGCCACGGTGAAGGACAGCCCGTCCACCGCGGTGAGCCCGCCCTTGTACTCCTTGCGCAGCCCGCTGATCACCAGCGGAGTGTCCACAAGGGACTCATCGACGTCGTCGGCGTGCCGCCTGCGCAAGCGCGCGACGATGGCGGCGACCACGGCCACCGCCAGCACCCCGCCGATGCCCAGCAGCGCGCCGGTGGGCACCGGGCTGGTGCTGCGCGAGCCCGGCACCACCGGAACCGACAACGTGGGCTCGGCGAGCTCCACCAGGTGCGTCGCGGGTTCGCTCGCGCCCGCGAAGGACTGGTCGGTGGTGGCGAAGACGACCTGCAACCGGTGTCCCGCCTCGACCGGCCGGACCACACCGGGCAGCGCGACGGTCACCTCGACCGGTGACCCGTCGAGCGCCAGGCCGGTCACCCGCACCGGCGCGACGGCGCCACCGGCCAGGGTTCGCCGCCCGTCCGGGCCGACGTCGTAGAGCTTGCCGAACAGCACCGCCTCGCCGTTGCCCGGCTGCCCCGGCACCGAGCGCACCTTCAGCCGCACGCTCGCCGAGCCCGCGAGGAGCACCTGCTGCTCCAGCGGCTGCGTCGCGAAGCTCGCCGACTGGCCGGGGATGTCGATGGCCAGCCCGGTGCCCAGCGCGGAGGAGCCGCCACCGATCCGCCCGGACAGGCCGGGGAAGCCGCTCACCGCCGCCGGGTTGCCCCCGGCCGGGTTGATCACCGGCTGCGCCGGGCCGGTCAGCGCGAACCGCTCCCGCTGCACCGCGTTCTGCCCGTGCAGGCCGGGGTAGCCGGGGGCGACCACCTCGCGCACGGACGCCGTGCCGTTGCTGCGGAACGCGCCCTGGACGGCGTAGGAGAAGCCGGTGCCCGGGTCCTCGCCCGTGCCCGCGAGGTGGAAGGAGAACCAGTCGGCGATCTGCCCGCGCAGCAGCGGGCCCGGCGAGCCGCCGTCGTGGCCGCCCGCGTACCAGATGGTCTTGACCTTGCCGCCCGCCCCGGCGATCTGCCTGGCGTTGGCGTCGGACTGGTCGAGCCCGAAGAGCGTGTCCCGCTCGCCCTGCACGATCAGCGAGGGCACCTTGATCCGGTCGGCGACGCTGACCGGCGACGACCGCCGCAGCAGGTCGATGGTCTGCTGGCTGGCCCGGCCCGTGGTGGCCACCTCGGTGTAGGCGGCGCAGACCTCCGGCAGGAACCGGCCGCACGTCGCGGGCCCCTGGCCGGGCGCGCCGAAGCCGGGCACCCCGCGCTCGCTCCCCGGTGGCGTGGCCAGGGAGGTGTCCGCCCCCGTCGGCCTGCTCTGGTCGGGCACGCCGGGCTCCGGTGCCTCGGGGCCACCGCCGTCGCCGGAGGTGCTCGCGGGGCCCAGACCCGAGGAGAAGAACATGCCGGCCCAGGCGCGCTTGAACACGCCGTTGCCCCCGGAGCCGCCGCCTGCCGGGGTCGCGGCGGCCGCGCCGTCCTGGCTCGCGGCGTTGGGCAGCAGCGCCTGGGAGAGGTCGTTCCAGGTGATCACCGGGGCGATCGCGTCCACCCGCCGGTCAACCCCGGCCAGCATCAGCGACAGCGCACCGCCGTAGGAGCCGCCGGTGACCCCGACCTTCGGGTCGCCCGGCGCATCGAGCGCCACCTCCGGCTGCCGGGAGAGCCAGCTGACCAGCTGCTCGGCGTCGGCGACCTCGTAGTCCCTGGAGTTCAGCGCGATCTGGCCGGTGGACCGGCCGAAACCCCGCGCGGAGTAGGCGAGGACCACGAAGCCCCTGCGGGCCAGCTCGGTGGCCTCGGTGGTCACGGAGTTCTTGTTGCCGCCGAACCCGTGGGCGACGACCACCGCGGGGGCCGGGGTGGTCTCGGGGAGGTACAGCGTGGCGTCGATCTGGACCTGTTCCGTCCGTTGTGGACCGTCGACGACGTCGAGCAGCACGGCACGGGTGGCGATGGGCGGGGGCGTCGCCGGGGTGTTCGACCACAGGACGACCCCGGCGCAGACCAGGAGCACGACGAGGGCGAGCAGGGTCAACGCCCGGTTTCGGGAGCGCAGCGCGGGCACGGACGCGACGTTATGCGAACTCCGGTGAACGGGGCGTCACGGACCGTGGAATTGATATGGGTCCGGGACCAACGCACCGTGCCGTTCACGGCACGCACAGTGCGCTCGCGGTCAGTCCCGCAGGTCAACGGTGTGTTCGACGCACGGCGGTTCGGCGAAGTATTCGCAGACGCCCGCGCGCCAGGACAGGAAACCGTCCGAGCCGTAGAAGCCTTCGATGTGAGATTCGAGTGAGACCCACTCGGACAACAGCAGAAAACGGTTCGGCGACTCGATGCCGCGAACGAGTCGCAACGCCCGGCAGCCAGGCGAGTCGGCGATATACCTGGACGCCTCGCGATAGGCGGCGATGAACGCGTCTTCGTCGCCGGGACGGATGGTGATCTCAGCGATCGTGACGATCACGCACGGATCGTCGCACGGTCGTGACCGAAGTCCCACCATGACTTTTGTCAGGGGGCGGCCCGTGGCTCACCCGCCGGCGGGGACGAAGTGCTCCACGCGGGGTGCCCCGTCCAGGAACGGGGCGATCCCGTCCCTCCAACGAGTGAAAGCGGGCGAGGAGCGGAAGTCCTCGGTGTGCGCGGCGAGGCTGTCCCACTCCACGAACAGCACGAACCGGCTCGGATTCTCAACGCCCCTGGTCAAGCGAGCGGAGCGGCATCCGGGGCTACCGAGCAGGTGCTCGACCGCGCCGCGGTGGGCGGCTTCGAACTCCTCCTCCTGTCCCGGTTGGACAAGGATCTCGGCGACTTCCAGGATCATGGCAACGCATCGTCCCAGCCGGAGTGGGGAACGGCAGCGTGTGTCCGCTCACCCCGGCTGGTGCCGAGGTGGTCCGGCATGAGAATCTTGCTCCGTTGTTGGAGGGGAGTATTCCTTCGCGACGGCATCGTCATCACGGAGGCACTTCCGCTCCCGGTGCCGTCGGTCGGCTGGACAGCCGGCGGAAGAGACCTCCGGTCAATGGCGCATGCCTGTGAACCGGAGGTGAATGGTGAACGTCCCCGTCTGGCTGTGGATCGCGACGATCGTCGGTCTGCTGGCGCTGATCGCGATCGATCTGGTGATCGTCGATCGAAAGCCGCACGAGGTGACGATCGGCGAAGCGTCCAGATGGGTGGTCTTCTACGTCGCCATCGCCGTTCTCTTCGGGCTCGGAATCTGGTTCTTTTCCGGATGGCAGTTCGCGGGTGAGTTCTTCGCCGGCTATATCACCGAGTACTCGCTGTCGATCGACAATCTCTTCATCTTCGTCATCATCATGTCGACCTTCTCGGTGCCCGCGATCCACCAGCACAAGGTGCTGCTGATCGGCATCCTGATGGCGCTGGTGATGCGCGGCATCTTCATCGCGCTCGGCGCCCAGCTCATCGAGCGCTTCACCTGGGTCTTCTTCATCTTCGGCGCGTTCCTGATCTACACCGGCTGGAAGCTGGCCTTCAGCGGGCACGACGACGAGGAGTTCAAGGAGAACGCGCTGCTGCGCACGGTGCGCAAGGTCCTCCCGGTCACCAAGGACTACCACGATGCCAAGTCCTTCGTGCGCATCGACGGCAAGCGCTGGGTCACCCCGATGTTCGTGGTGATGGTGGCCATCGGCTCCACCGACCTGCTCTTCGCACTCGACTCGATCCCGGCGATCTTCGGTCTCACCCAGGAGACCTATCTGGTCTTCACCGCCAACGCCTTCGCGCTGATGGGCCTGCGGCAGCTGTACTTCCTCATCGGCGGGCTGCTCAACAAGCTCGTCTACCTCTCCATCGGCCTCTCGGTGATCCTCGGCTTCATCGGCGTGAAGCTGATCCTGGAGGCGCTGGCCAAGAACAGCCTGCCGTTCATCAACGGCGGCGAGCCGCTGGACGTGCCGCACATCGGCATCGAGCTCTCGCTGTCGGTCATCGTCGGGGTCCTGCTGATCACCACGATCGCCAGCCTGATCAAGGTCCGCAGGGACCCGGCCGCGGTCAAGCAGCTCGACTAGGCGCGTGCGTGCCCCTCATTTCGCGTTTTGTAGCCTTAACGCGAAATGGGAGCGCTCTTTTGCGCAATTAGGTGACAAAACGCGAAAACCCGACCACGCCAGCTGGTCCACGTGTGCACGGGTGAGCGGAAAGGGCCGGTGCGGACGAGGTGTCCGCACCGGCCCTTTCTCGTGCTCAGGCGGCGTTGGGCTGGACGACGACCTTCAGCTGGGTGCGGTCGGTGAGTGCCGTCTCGATCGCCTCTCCGGTGTGCGCCAGGGAGAACCGCGCCGTGACCAGCCCGGACAGCCGGACCCGGCCGGTGCCCGACCAGCCGATCGCGCTGCGGAAGGCCGCGGGCCCGTAGCGGAAGCAACCGACCAGGTCGACCTCCCACCGCTGCACGTACCCCAGCGGCGCCACGGACCGGCGTTGCGGGACGCCGACGAGCGCGATCACCCCGCCGGGCTTGAGGGTCTCCACGGCCTCCAGGGCGGACGGGGCGCCGGAGCACTCCAGCATGCGGTCGAAGCCCGTGCGCGGGAGCTCGTCGGTGCTCAGGTCCACCACCGGGCCCGGGTGCAGGCGGCGGGCCAGCTCCAGGCGGTGCGGGTGCACGTCGGCGACGGTCACCTCGACCGCGCCCGCGGCCAGCGCCGCTTTCGCGGTGAGCAGGCCGATCGGGCCGGCCCCGGTCACCAGGACCCGGTGTCCCGTCGCCACCCGCGCGCGGTGCACCGCCCAGCACCCCACCGCGAGCGGCTCGATCAGCACGCCCTCCTCGGGGTTGAGCCGTTCTGGCAGGGGGTGGGCGAGGCGGTGCTCGATCACCACGTGCTCGCGCAGGGCGCCGTTGGTCGGCGGCGAGCCGAGGCAGGTGCCGCTCGGGCAGAGGTTGGAGCGGCCGCCCCGGCAGATCACGCACACCCCGCACGAGGTCGCCGGTTCGAGCGCCACCTGGCGGCCCAGCAGCTTCGGGGGAGTGCCGTCGCCGACCCCCACGACGATGCCCGAGGCCTCGTGGCCCAGCACCGTCGGAGTGTCCAGGACGGTGGGGCCGTTGTGCCCGTCGACGTAGTAGTGCAGATCCGAGCCGCACAGGCCGACCCGCTCGATCTGGACGAGGACCTGGCCAGGACCGGGGCGTGGCCGGTCCACCTCCTCCAGCCGGACATCGCGCGGACCGTGCAGCACGGCGGCGAACTCGCGCTCGGTGAACTGGGTCATCCGGCACCTCCCCGCGGCAGCTGATCCCACTTCAGTGATCGACCGCTGTCCGACTCGTCCTGATCGGCCGACTGGGGACAGTCCGGGGGAATATGCCCGAATTGTTCCACGTTGTGGAACGAAGTCCTCGCTGCTTGAATTGTCTGTCGCACACCAGCGCGGCGAGGAGTTGGTCATGGCAGCGGAGACCGGGGGCAACGGTCGTTCGTCGTCCGCCGGGAACGCCGTGGAGAAGGCGTTGAGCGTGCTGGAGGCCGTGTCCGCCCCGGGCGGTCCGCACCGGCTCGCCGTCATCGCCGCGACGGCCGGGGTGCCCAAGCCCAGCGCGCACCGCATCCTCGGCACCTTCGCCGAGCGCGGCTTCGTGCACAGTCACGGCGGTGGGCGGTACGCACCGGGGCCGCGGCTGCGCGCGATGGCTGCCCAGGTCGCCGGGGACGACGACCGCGGGGTCGAACAGGTGCTCGCCGAGTTGCAGCGTCAAGTCGGCCATACGGTGCACCTGGCACTGCGCGCGGGAGACCGGGCGGTCTACACCCACAAGGTCGAAGCTGATCAACCGTTCCGGATGTCCTCCCGAGTGGGCATGTGGCTGCCGCTGCACAGCACGGCGATCGGCAAGTGCGTGCTGGCGCACCTCGGACAGGAGGAGCTCGACGAGGTCCTCGGCCATGGCGAGCTGACCGCGCGGACCCCCGCCACGATCACCGAGCGCGACCGGCTCGACACCGAGCTCGCCGAGGTCCGGCGGCGTGGCTACGCCGTGGACGACGAGGAGAACGAGCCCACGATCCGCTGCGTCGCCGCGCCGTTGCTGGACCCCTCGGGCCGCCCGGTCGGCGGGGTCAGCGTGTCCACGGTCGCCTTCCTGGTGACCCGTGAGCAGATCGAGTCCTTCGCCCCCGTGGTACGCCATGCGGCCCAGTCGCTGGCCACGCTGCTGCTGTAGAGAGGTGTACAACGATGGCGGATTTTTTTCGTACGCCTTGCTAATAGTCCGGTACGGTCCGAGTTCATGCGACCGGATGACCTTGCGCTGCTGCACACTCCCGGAACGTTGGCCCTGCACGGGGATCTGCTCCTGACCGACGTGTCGCGACTGGACCTCGCGGCCAACACCTATCGCGCGGCACTGTGGCGCATCCCCCTCACCGACACCCCTGAGGCGCCCCAGCGGCTGACCTTCGGTGAGCGGGACTCCGCGCCCCGCGTCTCCCCGGACGGCGCCTGGGTGGCCTTCCTGCGCGTCGCGGGAGCCGGTGGCAAGCCGCAGCTGCACGTGATGCCGACCACGGGTGGTGAGGCCCGGCTGGTCGCCGAGCTGCCGCTCGGCGCGGACGTGCCGGTGTGGGCTCCGGACTCTCGGCGCATCGCCTTCGTGGCGAAGGTCCCCGACGAGGGCCGCTACGGCAGCGCGGCGGGCGTCAGCGCCGCGCAGGAGGCGCCGCGGCGCATCACCGGCTTCCGTTACCGCATCGACAACGTCGGGTTCACCAGCGACCGCAGGACCAGGCTGTTCGTGGTCGACGCGCTGGACTTCGACGCCGAGCCGGTTCAGCTCACCGACGGCACCGTCGACGTCGCCTCGCCCGCGTGGACCCAGGACGGCACGCACCTCTTAGTCGTCGCCGACCGGGACCTGGACAGCTGGGACACGCTGCACAACGACCTGTACTCGATCCCGGCTGACGGCAGCGGGGAGCTCGCGCTCGTCGTGCGCAGCTGTGGCGCGGTCGAGTCGCCGGTCGTGCTGCCCGACGGTGACGTCCTCTACTACGGCTTCGACTTCGAGGGCGTCCACGCGGTCGCCCGCAACACCGGCCTGTTCCGCGCGCCGCTGCGCATCGGTGGCGAGCCCACCACCGGGCGCAGGCTCACCGACGCCGAGACGGTCGACTGCGAGTCCGGCTCCGGCGCCCCGATCCCGGTCGCGGGCGGCGTACTCGTCGTGGTGCGGGTGCGGGGCGCGAACGAGCTGCGGCTGGTGCCGGACGGGGCCGAGGCCGCGACGCTGGACGAGCTCAAGCCGCTGCTCGGCGAGCGCGGCTCGGTCAACGCCTTCGCAGCCGACGGTGACCGCATCGCCGCCGTTGTATCCACTGTGGACAGTCCGGGGGAGGTCGTCACCCTTGAGGCGGAGAATCCGGTGGTGCGCACCGACTTCGCCGCCGACCTGCGTGCGGCGGGACTGCGCGAGACGGTGGAGATCACCGGCACCGCCCCCGACGGCTACCCGGTGCACGGGTGGCTCGTGCTGCCGGAGGGCGAAGGGCCGCACCCGGTGCTGCTCAACGTCCACGGCGGGCCTTTCCGTTACTACGGCTGGGGTTTCTTCGACGAGGCCCAGGTCTACGCCGCGGCCGGGTACGCCGTCGTGCTGCCCAACCCCCGCGGTTCCGCCGGATACGGCGAGAAGCACGGCCGCGCGATCATCGGTGCCATGGGCACCGTGGACGCCGACGACGTGATGGCGCTGCTGGACGCCGCGCTGGAGCGCGCCGACTGCGATGCCGACCGGGTCGGGGTGATGGGCGGCTCCTACGGCGGTTTCATGGCGAGCTGGCTGGCCGCGCACCACGGCGAGCGGTTCAAGGGCGCGTGGAGCGAGCGCGCTGTCAACGCGTGGGACTCGTTCACCGGCTCCTCCGACATCGGCTGGTACTTCGCCGAGGCGTACTGCGGCGCCGATCCCGAGGCGCAGCGGCGGCAGAGCCCGCTCTACCACGCCGACAAGGTGACGATCCCGTTCGCGGTCGTGCACTCGGAGGAGGACTGGCGCTGCCCGATCGAACAGGCCCAGCGGCAGTTCGTCGCGTTGCGTCGCAACGGTGTCGATGCCGAGTTCCTGCTCTTCCCGGGTGAGGGCCACGAGCTCACCCGCAGCGGCCAGCCACTGCATCGCAAGCAGCGCTTCGACGCGGTGCTGGAGTGGTGGGGCAGGCACCTGGGGTAGCTCCAACCGAGTGGTGGGACCGCGGAAAAATCGACTCGCTGTTTGCGGCCGCTTGGCGCACCCTTCCCACCATGATGTGGACAGTGCGTCAGGCGGCCGTCGCGGATGCGGCCGAGATCGCCCGTATCAACGTGAACTCCTGGCGGAGGGCGTACCGCGGAATCGTCGACGACGCCTTCCTCAACTCGATGAACCCCGAACAGCGCGTGCCCGGCTGGGAACGCTGGATCTCCGCCCCCGCACCGTCCTCGGTCTTCGTCGCGGTGGACGACACCGGCAGGATCGGCGCCTACGCGGGGGTCGGCGCCGCCCGGCCCGATGATGACGAGGACTACCCCGAACCCACTGGTGAGCTCTACGCGATCTACGCCGATCCCGACCTGTGGGGCACCGGCGCCGGCGGCGTGGTGCATCGCGCCGCACTGCGCCATCTCGCCGAGAGCGGGTTCGACAAGGCCGTGCTGTGGGTCCTCGACGAGAACGTGCTCGCCCGCAACTTCTACCGCTCCCAGGGCTGGCAGGACGACGACGTGCGCAAGGACTTCGAGCTCAACGGCGCGCGGCTGCCGGAGCGCAGGTACTCCGTGCGGCTGCGCGTCGGTCACCCCAACAGCGTGTAGTTCAGCTCCTGGCAGATCCGGCCCAGCGGCAGGTCGAGGCCGGGGTGGTCCAGGGGCAGCAGCACGTCGGGCGTCGTCGGCATGCCGCTGCCGCCCGGCGGGTCCCACAGGCAGATCGCGGGGTTGCCGGAGTCCATCGACGAGCGGTACCAGAGCCCGTCCAGCTCCGGGTACGCCGCCCGGATCACCCTGGCCCACGCCTGGGTGCGGTTCTTCGGGCCGCTGCTCATCGCCTGCGACGCGCCCGCTCTGGTCGGCCAGAGCCCGGCCAGGTCGAGCAGGCGCAGGGTGCGCCGGGGCCGCATGACCACCAGGTGCGGACTGCGGGTGCGGCGGTCCACCGTGGAGGTGGCCTGGAAGACCTCGGCCACGCTGGTCCGCACGGACAGGCCGAAGTAGAGGACGCCGTTCTCGTGCGTCTCCTGGTAGACGCCGCCGACGGCGGGCGGGTGTGGGTCGAACCGCGCGTGCGGCAGCGGCCCCGCGTAACGGAAGGAGTTCCAGCGCTGGGGGTGGGTACCACCGGCGGCGAAGATCCTTACCAGGCGAGTGGCCCGGTGCACCGCCACCACGTCTTCGGTGCGGCGCAGCAGGGCCTGCAGGGCGGCTGCGGAGGGCGGCTGGGGGAGCCGTGCCATTCGTGTCCTGTCGTCTCGGTCCTGGGACGCCTCACATGAGGTGACGTCAGGCCGGGGTCCCCAGAACCGAGGCGAGCTGGGCGACCCGGTGCGGGTCCCCGCCGGCGAGCAGCCAGTCCCGAGGCGTTGCGGGGCGGTCGCCGAGCATCAGGTCCTCCTGGAGCGTCGTCATGAAGGCGGCCACCACCAGCGGCGGCTGGTCGGCCGGGATCGAGGTCAGGACGACCTCCAGTCCCGGCAGCACGCCGGTGTCGGTGAACTGCCATGCCGGCAGGCGCCAGCCACCCCGATCCTTCCATCCCGTCAACCGGCCCGCGCTCACCCGGTGCCGGACGCGGCTGGTGTCGACGTCCAGGCAGCGCGCCGCGTCGGCCACGGACAGGGCGGAGTCGCGCAGCACGGCCTGGGCCGCGACCGCCTTGGCCCTGGGGTCGGGTTCGTCATCGGCTCGGGGGCTCAGATCGGCCCCCACCTCGGCCAATGCCGCGCGCTGGTCGCTGGAGAAGTAGGCCGCGGGGTCCGGATGCGGCGGTGCCAGCTTGCGCGCCTCGTCCTCGACGAGCGAGAGGAACTCGGTGGCGGTGACGCGGAGCCCCGCACGGGCCAGCACATCCTCCAGCGCAACACTCATACGCACAGAGTAGCGCATGTGTGCGGGTTCGTGCTCCTGTTGTCGCTGAAGAGAATCAATGACTAGGCCAAGCGTGGGTGAGAACATCACGCGCAGTAAGCGCTGCTTGTGGGGAAATCACACAAGTCAGCAGTGTCTCACGGCAAAAGTGGTGGCGCGATCACAAAGTTGTGACGGAGATCACAAATTCTGTGTCGGCACGCGACGCAGGTACTGGGCCGCATAGCCCAGTGCGAGCACGAATGCCAGCAGGTACACGTTGCGGCTCAGCGGCTCCAGCCACTCCGGGGCGTTCCAGAGGAACAGGCCGCTGTCCGGCGGCGGGGTGTACGGCGGCGTGGGTGTGTGCACCTTCACCAGCCACGCGAAGCCGAGCAGGTACACCGCCGCGATCAGCGCGACCGCCGTGCGCGAGCGCCGGGTCAGGGCGGCGTGCAGCAGGAACACCAGCAGCGGCACGAACCAGACCCAGTGGTGGCACCAGGAGAACGGCGAGACCATCGTGCCGGTCAGCCCGCACATGGTGACGCCGAGCAGCTCGTTGCCGAGGCGGGCGGCCCACGCCGCGACCGCGAGCCCGGCGAGGCCGAGCACCCCGGCGATGAGCAGCCACAGGATCGTCGGCGGCTCGTTGGTGCCGAAGAACCTGGCCAGCATGCCGCGCACCGACTGGTTGCTCGGCCAGATGGTCGGGCCGACCCGGCCGGAGGTGAAGAAGGTGCCGGTCCAGTACTTGACCGCGTCCGAGGGGATGAGCAGGAAGCCGACGCCGACCGTGCCGAGGAAGCTCGCCGTCGCCACGCCCGCCGCCCGGAACCTGCGGGTGACCAGCAGGTAGACGATGAAGATCGCCGGGGTCAGCTTGATGCCCGCTGCGATGCCGACCCCGACGCCCTTCCAGCGGTTGCTCGCCCTGCTCGTCAGGTCCCACAGCAGGATCACCAGCAGCAGCAGGTTGATCTGGCCGAGCCAGAAGGTCGTGCGCACCGCCTCCAGCCAGAACAGCGGGCCGGTCAGCAGCGCGGTGAGCAGCACGAGGTCGCGGTTGGCGCGGTAGCCCAGGCGGCGCAGCGAGATCCAGATCGCGGCGACCAGCAGTGCCAGGTTGGCCAGCGTCGAGAGGATCTTCAGCACGCCGCCGGAGAACAGCGCGAGCGGGGTGAAGATCAGCGCCGCGAACGGGGTGTAGGTGAACTCCAACGCGTTGAGCACCGGTCCCGCGTAGAGCGGGCGCCCGTCGAGCACCAGGTCGCCGCCCGCGCTGTAGACCAGCACATCGATCATGATCTGGTGGCCGGTCCAGATGAGGACCGTGACCGCGTGCGCCGCGAGGCAGAGCACCAGGACGACCGGGGTGAGCACCCGGAGCCATCTCGGGAGCGCGATCGTGCGCTCGGTGACCGAGGGGCTCGGGTCACCGTTGGCCTCGGGCGGTGACGTGGCCAGGAACGGCATGGCTCCCCAGGTGCAGACGCGGGTGGGACCCGAACAGCGTAGGCAGTGCCCGAGGTGCCCGGTCGCCGGGGTGCGCTCCGCACCCTGCCGCCGCGGCGCCGAGGCCCGTAGGATGCCGACAGAACAACAAATCTTTGGGGGTGCGGATGTCCGCTGTCGCCCAGCTCGCCGACGAGCTGTTCGAGGTGATGTGCGACCACAACCCGGTCTTCGCGACGGTCACCGGTCTCCGGGAGCGGGACCACCTGCTCGGCGGCCACACCGACGAGGTGCGCGAGCGGTTCGCCGCCCGCTACACCGACATCGCCGCGAGGGCCAGGGCGCTGCCCGCCGACGAGCTCGGCGCCGAGGACGCGGTGACCAGGGCGGTCATCGTGCAGAGCGCGGAGTCGGCGCTGGACCAGATCGACGTCCGCACCGACGACTTCACCGTCACCGACGACTTCGTCGCGCCGTACGCGGACCTGCTGAACACGCTGCCGATGGTGGTCTGCCAGACGCCGGAGCAGACCAGGGCCTACCTGGCCCGGCTCGCGGAGATCCCGCGCGTGCTCGACGAGCTCGGGCAGCGCAACCTCCTGGCCGTCGCCGACGGGCTGCTGCCGGTCGCGCACCTGACCCGGGGCGCGATCGACTACCTCGACCGCTACCTCGCCGACCCGGAGGGCGACGTGCTGCGCCGCCCGGTCAGCGACGAGGAGTTCCTGCCCGAGCTCGACCGGGTGCTCACCGAGCAGGTCCGGCCCGCGTACGCCGAGTACCGCCGGTTGCTGGCCGAGCAGGTGCTCCCGCACGGCCGCCCCGAGGACCGGCCCGGCCTGTGCTGGCTGCCCGACGGCGAGAGCCGCTACGCCAAGCTCGCCAGGGTCCACACCACCACCGACCACGAGCCGCGCGAGCTGCACCGCATCGGCCTGGACCTGATCGCCGAGCTGGCCGAGGAGTACAAGGAGATCGGCTCGCGGCTGTGGGGGACCACCGACCTCGCGGAGATCTTCGGGCGGATGCGCACCGATCCCGCGCTGCGGTGGCGGGACGGCGAGGAGATGATCGCCGCCGCCGAGGCCGCGGTGGCGAAGGCGGAGGCCGCGGCACCCCAGTGGTTCGGCCACCTGCCGGAGACGCCGTGCCAGGTGCTGGCGGTGCCCGCCGCCGAGGCGCCCGCCGCTCCCGCCGCCTACTACATGTGGCCGTCGCTGGACGGCTCGCGGCCGGGCACCTACTTCCTCAACACCTACGAGGCGACCGAGCGGTTCCGGTTCGCGTGCGAGGCGCTGGCCTACCACGAGGCGGTGCCGGGCCACCACTTCCAGCTGACCGTCTCCCAGCAGCTGACCGACCTGCCGATGCTGCGCCGGGTCAGCGTGGTGACCGCCTTCGCGGAGGGGTGGGGCCTCTACACGGAGCGGCTCGCCGAGGAGATGGGGCTGTACTCCGACGACGTCGCCCGGCTCGGCATGCTGTCGATGGACTCGATGCGGGCGGCGCGGCTGGTGGTCGACACCGGCTTGCACGCGCTCGGGTGGAGTCGTCAGCAGACGGTGGACTACCTGGTCGAGAACACCCCGATGCCGTTGGTGGAGATCTCCTCCGAGACCGACCGCTACATCTCCTACCCGGGGCAGGCGCTGGCGTACATGGTGGGGCGCCTGGAGATCCAGCGGTTGCGCGCCGAGGCCGAACGCGAGCTCGGCGACCGCTTCGACATCCGCGGGTTCCACGACCTGGTGCTCGGTGGCGGGTCGCTGCCGCTGTCGGTGCTGGCGGATGTCGTGGCCGCCTGGGTCGCAGAGCAGGGATAACCGCGCCGTCAACGGGTATCCGGCGAGGAGCTGTGGTCGAGTCGGAGGAGGCGCACATGAAGTTGTCGCGTCGGCGCTCCCCGCGCGCGCAGGGGCCGCCCGTGGTGTTCGAGGGCAGGTGCGGGGAACCCGCGCTGCTCGTGCTCGACGCCGAGGGTGAGGCCAAGCGCGGGGATCTGCCGCCGACCTGGGAGCCGCTGCTCGACCGCGCCCGCGTCGGTTGGGTGCGGATGCCGGTTTTCCTTGAGCAGCGCGGTGATGCCTTCGCCTTCGTGCCGCAGGACGCCGAGCGCGTGTACGTGCTCGCGAACGGAAGCGCGGCGGAGGCAGCGCTCCACGTCTCCGCGCTGCACTCCGACGTCGTGCGCTCCGTGCTGCTGGTGGATCCGATGACCGATGGGCGGTCGCTCGACCAGCTTCCGGTTCCGGTGCGCGTCGTCGCGGACAGCGAGGACGTCCGCAACGAGGCCGGGGCTCCGTTGCCGCTCGGGCACCCGGTGGTCGTGGCGGCCGTGGAGAAGGCTCTCCGAGAGCTGGAAGCAGCTGTTGCCTAGCAAAGAAGAGCAGGGCCCCGCACATGGCGGGGCCCTGCTCTTCTTTGGTCATTTCTTCCGTCTCATCAACCACAGCGCCAGCACGCCCGCGACCACTCCTGCCGCTATCGCGGCCGCGCGTCTGCCGTTGAGGGTGCGTGCCCATTCGACGACCTGCCCGACAGCGAGCTGTACCTTCTCCCTCGCGCGGTTCTTCACGTCGAGCTTGTAGGACAAGGCATCCACTGTGCCCGCCAGCTTCGCGCGAGTGTGCAGGATGTCGTCGCGTAGTTCGTCAGCGTCGAGGTTGTCCTTGTCCTGCTTGGTTTCCGCGGCGTCGTTGATCTTCTTGGTGGTCATCGTGCCGCGCCCTCCTTCAGCGTGGCGATGTCCTCGCGGACGTTGGCCATCGCGTGTTCCGGCACTGGGGGGACAGCCTTGGCGACCTGCCTCTTGCCGATCAGGGCGAGAACTCCCGCAATGAGCAGCAAGCCCGCGCCGACGATGACCGCCGACAGCCAGGGAGCCAGGCCAAGCGCCAGCAACAACACGAGCCCGGCTATCAGTGCGGCGAGCCCGTACAAGGCGAGAACACCGCTGGCCCCCAAGGCGCCGGCACCGATTCCCGCCCGTTTACCCTTCTCCTTCAACTCCGCCTGGGCGAGCCTCATCTCGTCCTTGACCAGGCGGGACACCTGCTCGGACAACTGCGCGACCAGTTCGCCTGTCGTCGGCTCCGCGTTCGCAGTCTTCGACATCGTCAGCTCCCTTCCCTGACGCTGTCGGTTACCCCGGGCCGCGGAGGTCAACCTCGCTCGTGCCGGTGGTAGCGCAGGATCGGGGCGTGCGTCTGGCGGTCGCGGCCGGAACAGATCCACCTGGGCACGACCACCCGCCACGGCTTGCGCTCCCGCCGCGCCCGCAGCCGGTCCGCGCGCGGCGGGCGGATGACCATGCTGATCGCCAGCCCGAGTGCGGCGACGTGCGCGGCGGCGGCTCCGAAGGGTTCGTGACCGGTGACCAGGAACAGGATGCCGAGCGCGCTCATGATGACCAGGCGCCGCAACGAGGAGGTGACGAGCACGTCATGGACGGTCGTCGCGCGTGCGGTCTCCGCCGCCGTGCCGATGGCCATCGCGCACCTCCCCGATCCACAGAGGACATCGGGTACCCGGGAAGGGGCCGGACTATCCAGCAGGTCGGGTGGTGACCTCGAAGTGGTGGAACCGGGTCGGGAAGCCCCTGCCCTGCGGGGAGGCGCACATCGGCCCGACCAGCACCTCGCCGCCCGGCGGCAGGTAGGCCAGCCGCAGCATCGTCTCCGGCGCCGCCTCGCCGACGCCGTAGCGGATGGTCACCGTGTCGCCGGTGCGGTCCACCACCAGGGACACCGGGCCGTCCAGCCCGGGGATCGGCACCACCGACCAGTCGGAGAAGTCCCTGGTCACCACGGCGCTGAGGAAGTGCTCGCCGTCGACGAACTCGATCCCGGTCTTGATCCAGGTCCGCTCGTCGACCCGCAGCAGCGCGCCCGCCTGGTCGTACTGCTCGGCGTAGGCGCCGGTGAAGGCCAGCCGCAGCGCGAAGTCCCCGGTCACCGGTCGCAGCAGCGCGTGCCCGGTGTCGCGGACGAAGTCGTAGTGCGTGGTGCGCCAGAAGTCGCTGTCGTCCTTCGTCGTCACCTCAAGTCCGTCCACTGTGGACCACTCGGCGGGCGGGTTGAGCCAGGACCAGCCGGACCGGCCGAAGGCGGTGACGTCGCTCATGCGCGCTCCTTCTTGGTGGTGTTGCGCAGCTTCGCGCGCACCAGGCGGCGCGCGAGGGGACCGAGCTCGTCGAGCGCCTCGACGATCTTCGCGAGCTGGTCGAGCGCGGCGAGGGCCGACCCGGTCGCCTCCGGGTCCACGGGCTCGAACAGCTCCATCCCGACGAACGCGGCGGCCACGGTCGGCGCCAGGTCCGCGGGGTCGAGCACGTCGGCCAGCGGTGAGCCCGCGAGCAGGCGGCGCAGGGTGTGCTCGATCTCGGTGACCCACAGCCGGACGGCGCTCCCGGTCGCGGCGGCCAGCTTCGCGTCGCGCTGGGCCCCTGCGAGCATCTGCGCGAGCACCGTGACGTTGCCCTGCGCGCTCTCCTCCTCGTGCAGCTGCCTGCCCAGTGCCAGCAGCCCGGCGAAGGAGTCCACCTCGGCGAAGCGCTCGCGGAAGAGCGCCACCTGGCACTCGGTCGTCACCTGGCACGCCTGCGCGAGCAGGTCGTCGACACTGCCGAAGTGGTAGAAGACCAGGGCCTGGTTGACCCCGGCGGTGGCCGCGATGGCGCGGGCCGAGACCGCGGCGATGCCCTGAGCGCGGATCGTCTCGATCGTGCCGTCGACGAGCCGCTGGCGGGTGTCGCCCACGATCACCTCCCTGCTGAGCCGGTGTCGGTGATCCACACCCTAGACGCGGTGCTCCCCGCCCCCGGTCGCGCCGGGGGCGGGGGAAAGGACGCTCAGTCTTTCCTGGCCAGCAGCCGGTAGGAGTTGCACAGGCCGTACTTCTCCGCGACGCCGCTCAGCGCGGTGTCCACGAGCGCTCCGGCTGCCATCAGCGGCGTGCCCGCGGCGAAGGTCACCCCCCGTGCCACCCGTCGCAGCGTCGACGGCGGTTCGGGTCGCCACGGCACGTCCCGCTCGGGGGCCACCGCCCTGACCGCCATCCACGCCGAGGTGAGCAGGTCAGCGGGCTGGTGCGCCTCGGCGTGCTGTTCGAGCACCACGGTGTAGCCCAGCTCGGTCAGCCGCTTCCGCAGGTTCTCCACGGGGAAGAAGTGCAGGTGCTGCGGCTGGAGCCAGATCGACCACCACTTGCCGAGCAGCCCGGCCCAGCGGCAGGCGGGATCGGGCACGTCGATCAGCAGGTACCCGCCGGGGCGCAGCACCTTCGTCGCCGCCTCCAGCTCCTGGTGCGGGTCCTTGGCGTGTTCCAGGTAGTGGAACATGCTGACCACGTCGTAGCGGTCCGGCATGCTCGGCGCGAGGTCGACGAACATGCCCCGGTAGCCCCGGTCGATCCACCCCCGGCGCTCGGCGATCGGGACGCCCTCGCTCATGTCCAGACCGTGGAAGCTGGTCTGCGGCCAGATCTCCTTCGCGGCGTTGCAGAAGTGCCCGTGCCCGGTGCCCACGTCCAGCCACGTCCTCGGGGTGACGTAGGGCCGCACCGTCTCCGCCTGCGGCTGGAAGTACCCGCGCCGGGTGGCGAAGATGCCCTGGATCATGTCCTCGTTCAGGCCGTCGTAGGCGTCGCGGTAGTAGAAGCCCAGCCCCTCGGCGGTCGGCTGCGGGTTGGTGAAGACGTGGCCGCACGCGAGGCACTCGTCCACCCGGAACTCGCCGGGCTTGCCCTGGTTCAGGTCCCCGGAGCGCAGCCGCACCTTCAGCTCGCCTCCGCCGCACCACGGGCAGTCGGTCCGCTCGCGTTCGAAGAACCTCTCCAGCCCGCCTTCCAGGTCGGCCCGGTACTGGGCGCGGCGCTGCTCGACGGGATCGACACCGTTGGCCTTGTGCGCGGCGTCGGCGCGCAGCGCGGCCACCAGCCGCCTCGGCTCGCGGACGAGCCGCTGGAGGCTGTAGGCCCACAGGTCGGCTGGCTTGAGGTTCTTGTTGCCCGCGAACACCATCACCGGGTGCGCCGACCACGCGGCCAGTGCGGCGAACGCGAGGCCGGGGCTGAACAGTCCACTTGCGACGATCAGCCCGGGAATGGTCAGCGCGGTGGCGAGGTCGGGGTTGAGCTGCATGCCGTGCCGCACCCGCAACACCTCGGCGTCCTGCGCGAGCACCGAGGGCGATGACCACAACCTGGGCGCGAGAACCACCTGCGTCCGAGCGGCCGCGTGCGGCTTGAGCTCCTTCTCCGCCCGCGCCAGCTCCACCGCGCTGGGCACGCCCCGCCGCGCGAGGCCGACCGCACCGAGCAGGCGCTCCTCGGCGAGCACCGCGTGCCCGCCGCCGTGCCCCTTCGCCTGCCGGTCCTGGCGGTACGTGCGCGGGTCGATGTCGTGCAACAGGTCGAGCGCCTGCGCCGTCGGCAGGTCCCGGGGAACCAGGTTCACCACCGAGAGCCCCTCGCGCTCGGCAAGTGCACGCGCGCCGCTCTCGGTGACCTGGTCCACCTCGACGCCCTCGGCGCGCACCAGCCGCATCGGCGCCACTGAGCCGTCCACTTCGGACCGTGCCGTCCGCTGCCGCGGCACCACCGGGAGCACCGGCAGCGCGGCCAGCCTGCGCCGCTTCGCGAGCGCGTCGAGCACCGTCACCAGCAGCGCCACCAGGGGAAGGAGCCGCCCCGCCTTGAACCATCTCCGACTGCGCATACCCGGAGATATCGGCATTCACCAGCGGTGACCCGATTACCCGATCTTGTGGGTCACGTCCGGGGTGTCAGGCCTTGCGTGCGATGAGGCGGTAGGCGTTGGTGAGGCCGAGGCGTTCGGCGACCGGACGGAGGGCTCCGTCGGCGAGGGTGGCCGCGAGGAGGACGGGGGAGCCCGCCGCCAGTGTGGCCGCGCGGATCGCCTTGCGGGCGGGTTCCGGCTTGGCGCGGTACCACGGGAGGTCCTCGCCGCCGGCCGCGAAGTTGCTCAGCCGGGTCCATGCCGCCGACAGCAGGTCGATGGGCTCGTGGGCCTCGGCGCGCTGCTCGAGGACCACCGTGAAGCCCATCTTCTCCAGCTGGCGGCGCAGGTTGCCGATCGAGACGAAGTGCAGGTGCTGCGGCTGGAGCCACGGCACCCACCACTTGCCGAGCAGGTGCGCCCAGCGGGCCTCCGGGTCCGGCACCTCGATCACCAGGTGGCCGCCTGGCCGCAGCGCGGTCTGCGCCGCTTCCAGCTCCAGCCTCGGGTTCGTGCTGTGCTCCAGGTAGTGGAACATGCTGACCACGTCGTAGGCGGCTGCCATCGTCGGCGCCAGGTCCACGAAGCTGCCGCGGTAGCCGCGGTCGATCCAGCCGCGGTGCTCGGCCAGCTTGATGCCGTCGGTGATGTCCAGGCCGTCGAAGGTGGTCTGCGGCCACACCTCGCGGGCCGCGTTGCAGAAGTGGCCGTGGCCGGTGCCCACGTCGAGCCAGGACTCCGGCTGCGCGAACCGCTTCAGCGACTCCGCGCGCGGGCGGTACATCACCCCGCGCGCCTTGAACAGCGAGTCGAGCTTCTTCTCGCCCATGCCGTCGTAGAAGTCGCGGTAGTAGAAGTCCAGGCCCGCCGGGGTGAGCTGCGGGTTCTGGAAGATGTGGCCGCAGTCGCGGCAGCGGTCCAGCACGAACTTGCCGGGCTTGCGCTGGAACAGGTCGCGCGTGCGCAGCCGGACTTCGAGGCGGGTCGACGCGCACCACGGGCAGTCGGTGCGGCGCGGGCCGAAGAAGCGCTCGATGCCCTTGGCGAGCTCCGCCTGGTAGCCCGCGCGGCGCTCCTCGACCGGGTCCACGCGCTCGACGGTGCGGGACTGGGCCGCGGCGAGCGCGGCGAACAGGCGCTTGGGCTCTTTCGCCGCGCGCGTCGCGCTGTAGGACAGCAGGTCGGCCGGGCGCATGTTCTTGCTGCCGTAGAAGACGACCAGCGGTTGCGCGGACCAGGCGCCCACCGCCGCGATCGCCCACGCCGGATTGAACAGGCTGCTCGCGGCGAGCGCCGCCAGCCAGGCGATCTGCGGCAGCAGCGCGCCCATGGTGTTGTCGCCGTGCATCGACGCCAGCACCTCGGGGTCCTTGGCCGCCACGTCCGGCGCGCTGGTGAGCCTCGGCGCCACGACGAGGTCCGTGCCGCCCGGCGCGTGCAGCTTCAGCTGCGCGATGGCCTCGGCGAGCTCCGGAGCGCTCGGGTTGCCCCGGTCCGTGGGGATGCCCGCCGCGCGCAGCACGCCGTCGTCGGCGAGCGTCGCGTGCAGGGCACCGCGGCCGGGGGCCTGGCGGTCGGTGCGGTAGGTGGCCGGGTCGACAGCGCGCAGCAGGTCCAGAGCCTGGGCGACCGGGAGGTCGCGCGGGACCAGGTCCAAAGTGGACAGTCCCTCGGCCTGGGCGTGCGCGCGGGCCGCGGCCAGGGTCGCCCGGTCCACCCTGACGTCCTCGGCCTCAAGGACGCGGAAGCGGTCCTGGCCGGGTTCCGGGCGGTCCGGCAGGGTGCGCAGGCCCGCCAGCCTGCGGCGCAGCTGCGCGGTGTCGAGCACGAGCCCCGCGACGAGCCCGGCCTGTACTGCGCGCCGTACCCACTTGCCGGTACGGCGGCGCGAAGACTTTCCTGCGGTCACGGTTTGGTCCCTCCTGTGCCCGCGAGTGCGGTGGCGGTGGCGTCCTGCGCCAGGAGCTCAAGGTGCTTCGCCGCGCTCGCCGCCCCACCGGCCGCGCGGAAGGATTCCTGCACCCGTTGGGCCGCCGCTCGGTAGTCCACTTCGGACAGAACGGTGTCGACGGCCTTGCCGATCTGCTCCGCGTTGGCCCGGTTGAAGCGCAACCGGACACCCGCGCCGCAGTCGACGACCTGCTGGGCGACGATCGGCTGGTCGTCGCGGATCGGCGCGACCACCAGGGGGAGGCCGTGCGAGAGCGTCTCGCAGACCGTGTTGTGCCCGGCGTGGCAGATCACCGCGTCGAGCCGGTCGAGCAGTCGCAGCACGGGAATCCGGGGGGCGACGACCGCGCCGGCCCCGGGGTGTTCGGTCAGCACGCCCGCCGGGTCGGCGATGACCGCCTGGATCCGGTCGGCGCGGCTGGTCAGCGCCGTGACGGCCTCGCGCAGGAACCGTTCACCGGCGTCGGTGTTGGCGGTCCCGAGCGTCAGCAGCACCTTGGCCCGTGCATCGTCCAAAGTGGAGTAGGGGAAGTCCTCGGACTCCGGCCGGGGCGCGATGGACGGGCCGACGAAGCGCACGTGCTCGTGGCCGGTCTCGCCGATCAGGGCGCGAGTGGTGAACGCCAGGGTGAGGTGCGGTGAGAAGCGCAGGTCCACCTGCTCCAGCGGGTCACCGAACTCCTTCTGCAAGCCGCGCAACACATCCCGCAGCCACTCCTCGACCTTCGGCATGCCCGCGAGGGGGTCGGTGAACTCCGCCGAGGTGGTCGCGGAGGTCGCCCACGGCAGGCCGAGCGAGTTCGCGACGATGCCGCCTGCCACGGCCTGCTGGTCGACCACGAGCACGTCCGGGCGGAACCGCTCGCAGGCCGCGCGCACACCGGGAACCATGCCGCGGGCCAGGGGAGCGAGGAAGTTCTCCCAGAGGAACTTCAGCGCGGCGGGCCCCCGCATCTCCGGCGGGCGGTGCGCGCCCTCCGGCCCTAGAGTGGGGCCATCGCAGTGGAACACCGTGGCCTGCGGGCCGACGAGGTGGCGGAGGAACTCCTCAAGTCCCGCCCACGCCACCTCGTGGCCGCGTTCGACGAGCCGTGCGGCCACACCGACCGTCGGGTTGGTGTGGCCGACCAGCGGTGGCACGACGAACAGGAAACGGCTCATCTAGCACAATCCTCCGAGACAACAGTGGCCGGAGACGACGTCACGCGGGGGTGCCCTCCAGGACACGACCCTGCTCGTGCTCGGCGACCCAGGGCAGTAACAGGTCGCGGACGGTCTTGGGCGCCTCGACCAGCACCGAGTGCTCGTGCCCGCCGACGACCACGGAACGGCAGCGCTCCAGGCGGTCCTCCATCAGCTGCGCCTGCACCGCGAGGTCGGACTCGCTGCCGAAGATCGCCAGCACCGGGCAGGTGACCGAGGAGATCTCCTCGGCGGAGTGCACCGGACCGGAGGGGATGTCCACGGCCATGCTGGTGTTGCACAACGCGTTGCTGGCCGCCTTGGCCAGCCGCGAGGTGTGCGCGCCCTGGTTCTCGGTGATCCAGGCGAAGGCCTCCTCGTAGCGCAGCTGCTCCGCCGCGCGGCCGAGCAGCCCGCCGAGCTTCTCCGACCACGCCGGGGTCGCGGGCTCGGACTCGATCATCACGATGCTGGCCACCCGCTCGGGGTGCGCGACGGCGTAGCTGAACGCCACGGTGCCGCCGAAGCTGTTGCCCACCAGGTGCACCGGGCCGCGCACGTCCATCTCGTCGAGCATCGCGTGCAGGTCGCCGACGAAGTCGCTGACCCGGTAGCCGGTCTCCGGTCTGGAGCTGCGGCCGTGCCCGCGCAGGTCGAAGGCGAGCACCTCCATGCCCGCGGCCGAGACCGGGGCGGCGAGGGTGAAGTAGAAGCTCGCCAGGCTGTCGGTGCCGAGGCCGTGGATGAACACCACGGTCGGCGCGCGGCCGGCGGCTCTGCCGATGCTCGCACCCGCGAGCGGGCCTTCGGTGTTCTTGGCGGGCATGCGCTGCACGTGCAGCCGGATGCCGTTCGCGTCGATCATCGCCATGGGTCAGTTCCCCCCGACCGGGGTGTTCGCGCCGAGGCAGGCGACCACGTAGTCGACGAGCCGTCCGACGGTGAGCTCGATGATCTCGTCCAGCTCCAGGTCGGCGATGAACTCGGCGAAGTTGACCCGGCCGCCGTAGTGCTGCTCCAGCTGGCCGGACAACGCGACCAGGTCGATGCTCTCCAGCTCCAGGTCGTCGTGGAACTTGGTGCTCATCTCGATCACCGCGTCGTCCATGCCGTACTCGCCGAGCACCTCGCGCAGCATCTCGCTGATGTCCGCGAGCACAACGGCCGACTGCGCAGGTGCCGACTGATCAGGGGTCGTCGTCACTTGGTTTCCTCCTCGTGCGCGAGGCCCGTCGTCCAGGCCACTACGTAGTGCCGTTCCGGTAGTCCTTCGGCGTTGCTCGCCGCGGTGCTGTGCACCAGGTAGCGCCGATCGCCGACGCTGACGACGAGCCGGACGCCGGTGGCCTGCTCGACGACGAAGTTCCTCGGTGCTCCTTGCAGCCCGGTCCCCTCCGCCTTGGAGACTGCCTCCTTGGCGGTGAAGAACCGGGTGAACCACAGCGCCCTCGGCTCGCCCGTGGACGCGACGAGCGCGTCGAGCAGATCGAGTTCCACTGTGGACAGTGCGTAGGCGACGGTGGGCTCGTCGCGCTCGGCGACCTCCTCCACGTCGATGCCGATGCCCGGGATGCCCGGGACCTCCCGCCCGGCGACCGGGCGGGTGATGGCGACGCCGACCTCGCGGCAGTGCGCGATCGAGACGTCGGTGTCGGTGAACTCCGCGCCGTGCCGTCCGGTGACGAACGGCCTGCCGCTGGGCTCGTTGTCCACCCGGACCTCGCCGGGGAACAACGGCTCGCCACCGGCGGCCCACAGCTCCCGGCGCACGGCGTCCTTGGCCACGATCCTGCCGAGCAGCCACTGCCGCCGGGTCCGGGGCGAGCGCGCCTCGTAGGCGTCCCGCTCCACGGCGGAGAGGTGGTTGCGCATGATCAGGTCGCGGGAGGCGAGGTCCGGCCACAGCTCGTGCAGCAGGTACCAGCCGCCGTCCTGCCGCTCCGAGATCGTGTTCACCTCGGGGAACCGCTCGACCGGTTCGGTACGGGGGTTGCTGTCGAAGCGCCGGTCGACCCAGCTCTCGATGTGCGCCCACGGCTTTCCGTCACGCAGCAGCTGCATGTCGGCTTCCAGCAGCGTGTCGGTGACCTCGCGGATGCGGATGACGCACTCCAGCGGCACACCGGCCTCCGGGTGCGGCCCGAAGAACCGGATCGAGCGCATGCCCACCGGGAAGACGACCTTCTTCTCGGTGAACCGCGACATGATCCAGTAGCCGAGGATCTGGCCGACGTTGTCCAGCAGCGCGCCGGGCGCGGGCGGCGTGGTGATGGTGCCGCGCACGTGCTTGCCGCTGACGCCGGACAGCTCGGTCACACCCTGGAACAGCGGGCCGTGGAACATCCAGCGCTTGGTGTAGAGCTCCTCGCCCAGCAGCTCGGGGACCTCCTCGCCCGCCACCGGCGGCCACACGGGCGGGGACTGCGCCGGGTACTGCGGCGCCAGCTCGACGACCGCCTGGCAGTAGCCGGTGATGGAGACCTCGACCCGTTGTGGCGCAACGGGAACGACCTTCAGCTCGACCTCGATGCCCGGCGCGGAGACCATCCACCGGGTGAACTTCACGTCGTGCAGCGCGACCGCGCGCTGACCGGGGGCACTGCGCTCGGCGGCGTCGATCATGTGCTGGACGAGCGTGGTCGCGGGCACGATGGGCCACCGGTCGGTCTCGTCCGGCCAGTCCGCCCGCTGCCGGAAGAAGCAGTGGTCCAACAGGTACGGCATCGCCGTGGTGTTGACCGCCAGCTTCTCGTGCAGCTCACGCGGCTGCTGCGGCGCGACCGTGCGGGGCCGGGCCACGACGGGGGCGGACGAGGCCGCGCCGATGACCGCGGCTGCGGTGTCCGCGGTCTCGCGCAGCAGCCCTTCCAGTTGCGCCGCGAGGGGGAACCGGTCGGACAGCTTGCCGAGGGCACCCGCCTCCACAGCGGGGGCGGCGGGCCTGCTGATCGGCGGGACGGTGCCGTTGAGGGAGACCAGGGAACCGGTGAGGTCCAGGCGCATCGGCGGCCTGCTCGCGCGCTTCGGCTCGGGGGAGGCGTTCCGGGGCCGGCCGAGGAGGTCCGGGGTCGGCGTGCCGCCCTCCACCCACAACGAGGTGGCGACGCGGCGCAGCTGCTCCATGCCGCCGCGGTTGGCCGAGTTGCCCACCACGGCGAGGTGTTCCTGGCCGCGCAGCGTGTCGCTGATCAGCGAGGCCAGCTGGCCGGTGCCCGCCTGGACGAAGACCCGGTAGCCGTCGGCGTACATCGTCTCGATCATCTGGCGGAACCGGACGGGCTCCAGCAGGTGCCGGACGAACAGCTCGCGGATCGCGGACTCCTCGCCCGGATAAGGCGAAGCCGTGGTCGCCGACCAGATCGGCAGGCTCGCCCGGTGGAACGTCAGCTCGGTGACCGAGGTGCGGATCGGGCCGAGGAAGGGCTCCAGCATCGGCGTGTGGAACCCGGACTGGAACGGCAGGAGCTGGCCGAGCACGTTGCGCCCGCGCATCTCGCGGACCAGGTCCTCCACCTCGTCCACCGGCCCGCACACCATGCACTGGTTGGGCGCGTTGTCGTGGGAGAGAACGAGGCCCGGCCGTGCGGCGAGCGCGTCGGCGATCCGCTCGACACCGCAGCCCAGTGCGGCGAAGGCCACCCCGGGCACCTTCAGCGCGTCCGGGTCGTAGGTGTGCAGGAAGCTGTCGATCTCGGCATCGGAGTAGATGCCCGCCGCCACCATCGCGGTCCACTCGCCGACGCTGTGCCCGGCGACGCCGTCCGGGGTGATCCCGCTGCGGCGCAACACGGTGTCGAGCATCCGGCCCATGCTGAACACGGCTTCGCCATGCGCGCCAACGGTGTCACCGGACAGCGCGCGCTTCGGCAGGCCGAAGTGCGCGACGACGTCATCCATGCGCGGCTCGAAGTCGGCTTCGAGCCCGGGGAAGACGAAGGCGATCTTCGCGTTGGGCGCGCCCAGCAGCGGCGACGGGCTGAACCACACGTCGTTGCGGCCGCGCCAGGACACCGCCTTCGCCGCGACCTTGCGGGCGAGCGTGAGCTTGCGCGGGGTCGGGCCGACGATGCCGAGGCGGGTGTCCAACGGCGATCCCTCGACGAAGGACATCGCGCGCAGCTCGGCGTCATCGGCTTCGAGGAGCTTCGCCATCTCCGCGGGAGAGGACGCGCTCAGCCGCAGCACCTGCTCCGGTTCGCTGACCACGACGTGGGAGTCCACAGTGGACGTAGTGGCCGGGCCCTGCTCGATGACCACGTGCGCGTTGATCCCGCCGAAGCCGAAGGCGTTGACGGCGGCGCGACGCGGGGCGCCCTGCTCGGTCTCCCACGGGCGCGCGGTGGAGATGGGGCGGAACCGGGTCTCGGCGAGCGCGGGGTGCGGCTCCTCGCAGTGCAGCGTCGGCAGCAGCACGCCGCGGTGCACGGCGAGCGCGGCCTTGACCAGACCGGCGATCCCGGCGGCGGGCATGGTGTGGCCGATCATCGACTTCACCG
The DNA here is from genome assembly GCF_042429765.1 of Allokutzneria oryzae. Taxonomy (NCBI): domain Bacteria; kingdom Bacillati; phylum Actinomycetota; class Actinomycetes; order Pseudonocardiales; family Pseudonocardiaceae; genus Allokutzneria; species Allokutzneria oryzae. The sequence goes on from NZ_JBHLZU010000027.1 coordinate 449,580, forward strand.
AGCCGATCACCGGGGCGTCCTCGTCGTCGGTCGACGGACCGAAGATCCGGCGCAGCGTGTCCAGCTCGGCGGCGTCACCGGCGGGCGTGGCGGTGCCGTGCGCCTCCAGCATGCCGATGGCGTCCGGCGCGGTCGGGTCGAGCCCGGCGGCGGCCCACGCCCGCCGCAGCGCGAGCACCTGGCCGTCCGGCTCGGGGTTGAACAGGCTGGCCGCCTTGCCGTCGCTGGCGACGCCGGTGCCGCGGATGACCGCGTAGACCCGGTCCCCGTCGCGCTCGGCGTCCTCGAGGCGCTTGAGCACCACGACGCCGGTGCCCTCGCCGATCAGGATGCCGTCGGCGTTCTTGCTGAACGGGCGGATGTTCTGGCTCGTGGACAGCGCGCGCAGCTGCGAGAAGACGCTCCAGAACGTGATGTCGTGGCAGTGGTGCACACCGCCGGCGAGCATCACGTCGCAACGCCCGGCCAGCAGCTCGGTGACCGCCTGGTCCACCGCGATCAACGACGAGGCGCACGCGGCGTCCACCGTGTACGCCGGGCCGCGCAGGTCGAGCCGGTTGGCGATGCGGGAGGCCGCGAGGTTGGGCACCAGGCCGATCGCGGCCTCCGGCTGGTGCGGGCCGAGCTGCTCGGTGAACGCGGCGCGCACCGACTCCAGCTGCTCGGCGGGCAGGTCCGGCATCAGCTCGGCGAGCGTGCGGACGAGCTGGTGCGCGGTGCGCACGCGCTGGTCCAGCCGGACCAGGCCGGGGGTGAGGTAGCCGCCCCTGCCGAGCACGACGCCGATCCGGTCCCTGGCGGGAAGCTTGGCGTCGCCACCGGCGTCGGCGATGGCGGAGGCCGCCACCCGCAACGCGATCAGCTGGTCCGGCTCCGTGCCCGCGACGGAGTTCGGCATGATGCCGAACCGCGTCGGGTCCACCTCGGCGAAGGCGTCGACGAAACCGCCGCGGCGGCAGTAGATCTCGTCCGCCTTGCCGCTGCTCGCCGACGGGCGGTAGTACTCGGCGTCCCACCGGCCTTCCGGCACCTCGGTGATCGAGTCGACGCCGTCGACCAGGTTGCGCCAGTAGCTCTCCAGGTCCGGAGCGCCCGGCAGCAGCACGGACATCCCGACAATGGCGATGCTCACTCGCTCACCTCCTCCGCTTCGCCGTCAACCCGCGTCACCAACCGGAAGCGGTGTAGACGACGGCGCGGAGGTCGGGAGCGCCGAAGGCCAGCTCGCGCAGGAGGGACATGGTGCCCTCCTCCGGGTCGATCAGGGAGATGCCTCGGCGGCCGTACTCCTGCTGGAGCTCCACGGTCACCATGCCGCCGTGCTGCGCGCTCGGCGCCCACGGTCCCCAGTGGACGGTCACGGCGCGGTTGCCGGTGCGGGTGGCCCACGCGGCGCCGATCGCCTCGAGGGCGTCGTTGGCCGAGGAGTAGTCCGACTGGCCCCGGTTGCCCAGCACGGCGGCGATGCTGCCGAACAGGGTCACGAAGCGCGGTCCGACCGGCAGCTCCTCCAGCGCGGCCAGCAGCGCGCGGGCGCCGCCGACCTTGGTGGTGAACACCCGCTGGAAGGACTCGACGTCCTTCTCCGCCAACAGCTTGTCCTCGATCACACCCGCCGCGTAGACGACACCGTCGATGCGGCCGTGCTCGGTGTGGATCTCCTTGACCAGCTGGCGCAGCGCGTCGTGGTCGCGGACGTCCAGGCTGTGGTAACGGACCTGGCTGCCCAGCTCGCGCAGCTGCTCCACGGTCGCGGTGACCTCGCGCTGCGCCAGGATCTTCCTGCTCAGCTTCTCGATCTCGGCGGGGGAGCGGTGGCCCAGCTCGATCAGCGCCTTGCGCAGCGCGGTCTTGTCGGTGGCCGCGGCGGTCTTGGGGTCCTCGTCCTCGGTCGCTGCCGCGGTGCGCCCGACCAGCTCGATGCGGCAGCCGCTCGCCGAGGCCAGCGTCGCGGCGAACTGGGCCGTGATCCCGCGCGCCCCACCGATCAGCAGCACCACGGAGTCGCGGTCCAGCCCGATGGCCTGCGCCTCGGCCGCCCCGTCACCGGCAGGGCCCGCGCCCGTGCTGCCCAGGGTCAGCGGCAGCTCGCTCATCACCAGCCCGTGCCGGGAGCCCGGGGCGGCGAGCACCACCGGAGCGTCCTCAGTGGACAGCAGCTCGGCGAGCACCAGCTCCGCGACCACGGCCGCCTCGGCGGTGTGGTCCACCTCGACCAGGCGGGCGACGGTGTCGGGGTACTCGCGCTGCACGGTGCGGTAGAAGCCGCGCAGGCCGGCGTTGCGGCCGTGGGGCAGCTCAGGCACGGCCGCGCCGCCACCGGTGGGGCTGACCGAGACGAGCCAGCGCAGGCCGCTCACGAGCGCGGACTTGAACGCCGGGAAGGTCTCCGGCAGCACCGGCTCGTCGGTGGCCTCCCACCCGTCGAGGTGCAGCACGCCGTCCACCTTGCCGTCGGCCTCGGTGAGCGGGCGAGGAGCGTCCGAAGTGGACACGGTGGCGCCGTGCTGGCGGAGCAGGGTGGCCAGCACGGCGCTCACCTCGCCGGTGCCGAAGAGCAGGAAGGTGCTGTCGCCCAGCGCCTTCCCGGCCTCTGAAATGGGCACAGTGGACAGTGCGGTCGGCGCGAGCACGAGGCGCTTCGGCGCGATGCCCGGGTTCGCCGGCTCCGCGACGGCGGCGGCCGGGGTGGCGGTCGGGGTCGCGGCGGGGGCGTCGTCGCGGCTGGTCAGCCACGAGGTGATCGCCTGTGCGGTGCGGGCCTTGGCCAGCTCTTCCAGCTGGTCGTCGGCCAGTTCGGCGTCCGTCGCGCCGATGCGGGAGGCGAGTTCGCCCGCGATCTCGGTGCGCTTGATGGAGTCGATGGAGAGGTCGGCTTCGAGGTCGAGGTCGGGCTCGATCATGTCCAGCGGGTAGCCGGTGCGCTCGCTGATGATCTCCAGCACCGTGGCCAGGACGTCGGCCTCGGACAGCGCCGTGCCGGTGGCGGCCGGGGCCGCGGTAGCGGCGGGTGCCGGGGCGGTGGAGCCGACGCGGCTGCTCAGCCAGTCGGAGATGGCCTGTGCGGTGCGTGCCTTGGCCAGTTCCTCCAGCTGGTCGTCGGCCAGTTCGGCGTCCGTCGCGCCGATGCGGGAGGCGAGTTCGCCCGCGATCTCGGTGCGCTTGATGGAGTCGATGGAGAGGTCGGCTTCGAGGTCGAGGTCGGGCTCGATCATGTCCAGCGGGTAGCCGGTGCGCTCGCTGATGATCTCCAGCACCGTGCCCAGAACGTCCACAGTGGACTGCGTCGGGGCGGGCGCCGCCGGTGCCGGTGCGGCTTCCACGACAGCGGGGACGGAAGCCGGCGCGGGCGCCGAGTACTGCTGAACGGGCGCGACCGGGGCGACCGCGTACTGCACCTCCGGCGCGGAGCCGAGGTAGGTCAGCAGCACGTCGCGCTGCGCCTGCACCATCTCGCGGCTGGCCTGGAGGAACTCGTTGACCAGCGCGTCGCGGTTCGTGCCTGGCTGCGGGGCGGAGCCGCCTGGGGTCGTCATGGTGCTGATCTCCACACGTCGGGCGGGCGCGAGGCCGTTGGGCAGGAAGTCGCCGGAAGCGGTGCGCACGACGTGACCGTCGATGGTCCAGCCCGCGCGCTTCGGCGGCTTGGCGTTGGTGAGGTCCTTGGCGTCGCGGCCGGCGAACAGCCAGCCGGTGCGCACGCCGACACCGGCGACCGCGAGCGTGGCGACCGCGTTCAGCAGTCCCGCCAGCCCGTGCCCAGGGCGGCCTTCGCAGGCCACGGTCAGGTGCGGCCGATCGCCCAGGATCGACTTCACCAGGTTCGTGAGCACCTTGCCGGGACCGGCTTCGACGAAGATCCGCGCGCCGTCGGCGTACATGGCCTCGATCTGCTCGACGAACCGGACCGGGGCGCCGACCTGCGCGGCCAGCTCGGCCCGGACGTCGGAACCGTAGGTCGCGGCGGTCCGGTTCGCGTACACCGGCAGCTCCGGCGCGCGCACGTCGGCGCCGGCGAGCACGGCCGCGAAGGTCTCGGTGGCACCGCTGACCAGCGGGCTGTGGAAGGCGCACGCCACGTTCAGCTTCTTCGGGCCGAGCTTGGCCGCCTTGAGCGCCGCCACCGCCTCGTCGATCGCGGCGGTCGGCCCGGAGATCACCAGCTGGTCGGGGGCGTTGTGGTTGGCGGCGACGATCGTGTCAGCCAGCCCCGCCCCGGTCAGCACCTCGGTGACCCGCTCGATGCCCGCCTTCACCGCGGCCATCGCGCCCGGGTCGTCCCCGGCGGCGCCCAGGATCGAGTCCGCGCGCGCCTCGCTCAGCGCCAGCAGCGTCGCGGGGTCCATGGCCCCGGCCGCGGACAGCGCGACCAGCTCGCCGTAGCTGTGCCCCGCGACCATGTCCGGCCGCACGTCCAAGCGGCTGAGCAGCTCGTGCACGGCCAGGCCCGCGACACCCAGCGCGGGCTGCGCGACCCGGGTGTCCCGCAGCCGAGCGTCCTGCTCCTTGGCCCGCTGCTCGTCGAAGGCGGCGGGCGGGAAGATCGTCGAGGCCCACTTGCGGCCCTCGTGCAGCAGGTGGTGCACCTCGGGGAAGGCGACGAACAGGTCGGCCAGCATGCCCGGCTTCTGGCTGCCCTGGCCCGGGAACAGGAAGGCGAGCTTCCCGCCCGCATCGGGGGAGACCGAGGCCAGGTGCACACCGCGCGGGGTCTCCCCGGCGAGTGCGCTGCGCAGCAGCTGCGCCAGGTCGTCGAGGCCGGTGGCGACCACGGCGATCTGGACCGGCTCGGTGCGCGCGTCGGAGCGGCGGGCCACGGTGCGGGCGATGTCCCGCAACCGCCACGGCCGACCGCTGGAGTCGTTGACCCGCAACAGTTCCAGGGTTTGCTCGACGTGCTTGGCCGCGGCCTTCACGTCCACGCCGCGGAAGGTGAACAGCTCCGCGGGCCACGCGTCGCCCGCGTGACGAGGAGCCGGTCCGCCGTCGTAGCCGCGCAGCACCACGTGGAAGTTGGTGCCACCGAAGCCGAACGCGCTCACACCGGCCACGCGCTCGGCGGGCTCGGCGGCCCACGGCAGCGCGGTGGAGGTGAAGGTGAACGGGCTGCTGTCCGGCTGCCACGCGGCGTTCGGGTCGGACACGTGCAGCGTCGGCGGCTTGACCCCGGTGTGCAGCGCGAGTGCTGCCTTGATCAGACCGGCAAGACCCGCGGCGCACTTGGTGTGGCCGATCTGCGACTTCACCGAGCCGACCGTGCAGCCCGCGGGCTGTGCGCCGTGCTCGACGAACATCTTCGTCAGCGTGCTCAGCTCGGTGCGGTCACCGACGACGGTCCCGGTGCCGTGCGCCTCGACCAGGCCGACCTCGGCGGGGGAGATCCGCGCGTTGGCGTAGGCCCGCTCCAGCGCGTTGCGCTGCCCCTCCGGGCGCGGGGCGGTGAGCCCGAGCGACTTGCCGTCACTGGCCGCGCCGACGCCCTTGATCACGCCGTAGATCCGGTCACCGTCGCGCTCGGCGTCGGCGAGGCGCTTCAGCGCGACGCACGCGACGCCCTCACCGAGCGCGATGCCGTCCGCGCTGCCGTCGAAGGTGCGGCACTGCCCGGTGGGCGAGAGCGCGTGCACCGACGAGAACAGCAGGTAGTCGTTGATGCCGTTGTGCAGGTCCGCGCCGCCGCACAGCATCATGTCCGCCGTGCCGCTGACGAGCTCCTTGCACGCCACGTCCAACGCGGCCAAGGAGGACGCGCACGCGGCGTCCACGGTGTAGTTCGCGCCGCCGAGGTCCAAGCGGTTGGCGATGCGGCCCGAGATGACGTTGGCCAGCATGCCCGGGAAGGAGTCCTCGGTCAGCTTGGGCAGCTGCTCGTCCAGCGCCTTCGGGATCTCGCCGACGTAGGAGGGCAGCACCGCGCGCAGCGACGCGGCGTTGGACAGGTCGCTGCCCGCCTCGGCGCCGAACACCACGCCGGTGCGGGAGCGGTCGAAGGCCCGGTCGGCGTAGCCCGCGTCGGCCAGCGAGCGCTGAGCGGCTTCGAGCGCGAGCAGCTGCACCGGCTCGATGGCGGCCAGCGAGGCCGGGGGAATGCCGTAGCTGAGCGGGTCGAAGGGGATCTCCGGCAGGAAGCCGCCCCACTTCGACGGGGTCTTCTCCCCCGCGGTGCGGCCCACCGCCTCCGGCGAGTAGTAGGTCTGGTGGTCCCACCGGCTCAGCGGCACCTCGGTGACCGAGTCCAGGCCGCCGAGCACGTTGGCCCAGTAGGTCGGCAGGTCGGCGGCGCCGGGGAACATGCACGCCATGCCCACGATCGCCACGTCCAGCGGCTCCGGGGCCTCGGCCTCGGCCCGCTCCCGCCCGCTGAACGCGGACAGCTCGTCGAGCCGGGTGGTCAGGAAGGCGGCGGCGTCCGCGCTGACCGACGCGTGCAGCTCGGCGACCGTGGTGACGGCGGAGCGCAGCACGGCGACCTGACCGGCCATGAACATGCCGTCGGAGAGCTGCTCGGCCTCGGCGACCTCGACCAGCGCGTCACCGTCGCGGGTGACGCCCTTGCTGGCGATGCGCAGGCGGCCGACGTTGAGCTGCTCCAGCTTCTCCCACGCCTCGCGGTCCGGGACGCCGGTGGTGCGCAGCTCCTCCTTGATCGCCAGGAACTCCTCGGCGAACGGCGAGGTGACGCAGCGGGTGGCGTGGCCGGGCGCGGTCTCCAGCAGCTCGGTGCGCTCGGCGGCGATCACCTGCCGCTGGAAGGCGGGCTGCACGGCGCCCGCGGCCACGGCCTCCTCGGTGAACAGGTACGCGGTGCCCATCAGCACACCGACGGCGACACCGCGCTCGGTCAGCGGCGTGGCCATGGCCGTGACCATCGCGGCGGAGCGCTCGTCGTGGACGCCACCGGCGAAGAACACCTGGATGCCCGAACCGTCCTTGGTGGACAGGTGGTCGAGCAGCACCGAGATCTGGGCTTCCCACAACGGGAAGCTCGACCTCGGGCCGACGTGGCCACCGCACTCGGAGCCCTCGAAGATGAACCGGCGCGCGCCCGCGTCCAGGAACTGCTTGAGCAGCCCGGGGGAGGGCACGTGCAGCAGCGCGGCGATGCCGACCTCTTCCAGCGCCGACGCCTGGGCGGGACGGCCACCGGCGATGATCGCGCAGGCGGGCTTGATCTCCCGGATGATCTCCAGCTGCGCGGCGCGCACGTCCTCCGGGGCGAAGCCGAGCACGCCGACACCCCACGGGCGCTCACCGAGCAGCTCGCGGGTCTCCTCCAGCAGCGCGCGGGTCTGTGACGCCCCCGCGAGGGCCAGCGCGAGGAACGGCATCGCGCCGCCGTCGGCGACGGCCTTGGCGAAGGCGGCCTGGTCGCTGACGCGGGTCATCGGGCCCTGCGCGATCGGCAGCTCGACACCGAGCGCGGCGGCCAGCGGGGCACCAGGCCGGAGCGCGTCGGCGGCGCTGTCGGAGCGCAGCGACTCCAGCACGCCCTCGCGCAGCCCGCGCACGCAGTCGGCGGCGGTGCGGAAGCGGTCGGCGAACTGCTTGGCGAGGAAGCCGTCCTGGCCGACCGGCAGCAGCTGCTCGCGCAGGTCCCGCCCGCCGAGCCGGGCCGCGACCTCGTCCTCGGTCAGGTCCGCGGTCGCCGGGGCGCCGGGGCCGCGGCGCAGCAGCACGCGGTGACCGCCCACCAGCACGGTCTCGGAGCCGTCCATGGTGGCGACGGCGGCGGTGACCTCCTCGGGGAGGTCGGACTCGGCGAGCAGGGCGAGCTGGCTGTCCAGGACGACACCGGCCGCGCCGCCGATGACCGCCGCGGTCGCGGTGTGCGGCCCGACGCCGCCGTTGACCCACACCGGCACGTCGAGCTCGGCGACGAGCTTCTGCAGCAGGACGAAGGAGCTGAGCTCGCCGACCCGCCCACCGGCCTCGTGGCCCCGGGCGATCAGGCCGTGCGCACCCGCAGCCACGGCGGCGCGGGCCTGCTCGGGCGAGGTCACCTCGGCCAGCACCCGCACGCCCTCGGCGAAGGCGGCCTCGGCGGGGCTCCACGGCGACCCGACGCCCAGCACCACGGTGTCGACGCGGGTGGGCAGATCCCGCGGCCGGAGGACGCAGCCAGGGGCGACCCGGACGCCGAAGGTGCCGGGAGTCCAGCGGGTGGCCAGGTCGAGAGCGCGTCGCGCGCGCCGGTCACCGGGACCGAGGTCGAGGACCCCGATCGCGCCGGCGCGGCACAGCGCGGCGACAAGGCGGGCGTTGGGCTCACCGAAGGGGGACACCCCGATGATCAGCTCGCGCCCAACCGTTTCCGCGACCATTGAGCCTCCGTCGATCAACACACCTGGCAGTTCGAGCGGACATGCGAGGTCCAACCCGAATGGCTGAATCGAGGCGGGAAGCTATCTGCATAAAACGAATTGGTGCAACGGGCGATACAGCATCTTGAGGTCGGCTCAAGCAGAAGTTGAGTCGTTCTCAAGCGGGACTCAAGCGGTGCGGTCCCGTATGGCGGCGGCTGTCACCCCATAACTTCGGCCTCCGCCGGAGTCCCCTGATTCCCTCGACCGGGGGTTTTCACACCAGGAGTGCCCGGAAGCGCTCCGCCCGGTCCCTCGGGGCGCGTTCTGCTCATCGTTGAGGACGCGCGAGGCGTTAGGCGGGGGCCACGATCGAGATGTGACCGTGACCACTCATGCGACCACCGGCTCACGCTCAGTGATCAACTTCGGGACGGGTAGCCGAGTCGTGGGCATCTGCCGAGTGAGTGTCGCTATTCCCCGTAACCGTAAATTAACGCGGGTCATGTGCTTGGTACCCAGCATTTATCGAGTCGTTCGATTCGCGTTTAGCCGAGTTCGCATCAACGATCCCAAAGTTTCGCACAGGCAATTACCACACCCCATTGGCGACCGCATCCCGACACTGTCGGCAACGATGGCGGCGCGCCCTCCAGCGGGAACGCCGGGACCGGCTTAGCGTGGGAGCGGCGCTTGGCGGCGCGTCTGCGGGAGGCTTGAACGGGCTCGCAGGGCAACGAGTCCTGGCACGGGGCATGCGGAGGAGGCGCGAGGGATGACGGCCGAACAGGTCGACGTCGTGGTGATCGGGATGGGACCGGGTGGCGAGCACGTCGCGGGCAGGCTGGCCGAGGCCGGGCTGAGCGTCGTCGGCGTGGACCAGCGCCTGGTCGGCGGTGAGTGCCCGTACTTCGGCTGCGTGCCGACGAAGATGATGGTCCGGGCGGCCGGCCTGATCGCCGAGGGCAGACGGGTGCCCGGGCTGGCCGGGGAGTCCTCGGTGCAGGCCGACTGGCGGGAGGTGGCCCGGCGCATCCGCGAGCAGGCCACCGACAACTGGGACGACAAGGTCGCGGTGCGCAGGTTCACCGACACCGGCGGCACCTTCCTGCGGGGCCGGGCCACGCTCACCGGGAAGAACGAGGTGCTGGTCACCGGCCCGGACGGCGCGGAGCACCGGCTGACCGCGCGGCGCGCCATCGTGGTGAACACCGGCACCGAGCCCGTCGTGCCGCCCATCCCCGGCCTCGCGGGCACCCCGTACTGGACCAACCGGGACGCCGTCGCGCTGGAGCTGCTGCCGTCCTCGGTGGCGATCCTCGGCGGCGGCGCGATCGGCGTGGAGTTCGCCCAGGTCTTCGCCCGCTTCGGCGTCGAGGTCACGGTGGTCGAGGCGCACCCCAGGCTGCTGGCCCTGGAAGAGCCGGAGGCGGGCGAGCTGCTGGCCAAGGTCCTGGAGACCGAGGGCGTGGCCGTGCGCACCGGCGCCAAGGTGACGGGTGTCCGGCACAACGACAAGGACGGCTTCGTCCTCGATCTCGACGGCTCCACGGTGGGCGCGGACAAGCTGCTGGTCGCCACCGGACGGCGCACCGACCTCGCCGGGCTGGGCGTCGGCGCGCTCGGACTCGACGAGCGGGCGCGGTCCCTCGATGTCGACGAGCGGTTGCGGGTCACCGACGGCGTGTGGGCGGTCGGCGACATCACCGGCAAGGGCGCGTTCACCCACACCTCGATGTACCAGGCCGACGTGGTGATCAGGGACGTGCTCGGCCAGGACGGCCCGCCCGCCGACTACCGGGCGATGCCCAGGGTGACCTTCACCGACCCCGAGGTCGGCGCGGTGGGCATCACCGAGGCGCAGGCACGCGAGCGCGGCATCACGGTCCGCACCGGCCGCACCGAGCTGTCCGCCTCCAGCAGGGGCTGGATCCACGGACCGGGCAACGAGGGCCTGATCAAGGTCGTCGAGGACGCCGACCGCGGCGTCCTCGTCGGCGCGACCGCGATGGGACCGGCGGGCGGCGAGATCCTCGGTGCCCTGGCCGTCGCGGTGCACGGCGAGGTCCCGGTCGAGCGGCTCCAGTCGATGATCTACGCCTACCCGACCTTCCACCGCGCGATCTCCACGGCTCTGGCCGACCTGTCCTGACCCACTCCGCCACCGGTGCCCGGTGGACATGGGCGCGGGGGCCCGGGCGAAACGCCCGAGCCCCCGCGCACCCCCCGAGGCCATCAGGTTCCCGGCTCCCCGTTGGCGGATCCCCTCCGCCCGCCCCCGAGCCGGGCGCTCCGTCAGGCCTTGGCGGCCTTTCCGGCCTCCTCGGCCGTCTTGCCGTCGCCGAACTCCGCGACGAACTCCTCGTCCAGGTCCGTCTCCCGGTCGCCGATGTGCAGCGTCTGCTGCGTGTACGGGCGAACGACGTTCGGATCACCGGGGCCGGTGTGCTCGGGCTCGGGCTCGGTCTCTGGCAGCGCTTGGAGGCGTGAGATGTCGGTGTTCGGTTCCATGGTGCTTCTCCCTATCTCGGTGTCATACGAAGCTGGTCCGCTCGCAGGCACGCGCACCCGCGGTGAGCGGACGTCCGCTCGGCGGTGACCACGGGGCCCCGATCCCGTGTCGCAGCCGCACCAGGAAGCCGAGCGTCCCGGCGGCTCCGGTGCCGTGTGAGAAGTCGTCACGCCGCCAGCCCGCACCCGGAACGAGCCACCGGCCGTCCCTCTGGTAGGCGTGACTGCTGATGATCTGGCCGATCCGCTCGGCCCACAACTGATATCGCCGCTCGCCGGTGGCCTCGTGCAGGTCCAGCAGGAACTCGCCGCCGCCCGCGAGCCCGTGCGCCGAGGACGGGGTGGGCACCCAGCGGCGTTGCCACACCGACAGCGCCGCCCGCTCGGCCAGCTCCAGCCAGGTGTGCTCCCCGGTCGCGCGCCACAACCGGACCAGGAACGAGCCGATCCCGGCCGTACCCGCCGCCCAGGAGTCGGCCGCTCGCGCGGTCGTGCCGGTGTGCTCGGGCCAGCGCACCCCGGAGCCGTCCTGCACCGCGGTGCTCGCCATGGCGCGGCCCGCGATCCCGGCCAGCTCCAGGAGGTCGCCCCGGCCCAGCGTCGCCGCCGCGGAGAGCAGGAAGGCCCCGATCCCGGCCGTGCCGTGCGCCAGCCCGTACGCGGAGCCGCCCTGGGACCGCGCGGCGAATGCCGCTGACGGCGCCCAGGTCAGGCCGTGGTCGTCCAGCCGCGCCTCGTGCGCGAGGTGCTCGGCGACCGCCTCGATCCGGCCGAGCAGCCCGGGGTCGCCCGAGGCGACGGTCAGCGCGCACATCGCCAGACCCGCACCGGCGATCCCGCTGGCGAGGTCGAGGTTCGGCCAGCGCGTCGGCAACCGGTGCGCCCACCCCAGCGCCTCGTCGGCCAGCCCGGCGTCGTCGAGCACCACACCGGCTCGGTGCAGCACCATGACCGCCCCGGCCCGTCCCTGAAGCAGCCCGGGAGCGGTCAACGGCTCGGCGCGCATCTTCTCCAGCAGCCAGGCCGATCCCGTCCGGACGGCCTCGCGAACCTCCGCGTCCCCGGTCGCCTCGGCGGCGGCGACCACCGTGCCGAGTCCGCCCGCCGCGCCGCAGGACACCGCGCAGACGTCCTGCCTGGAGTCCACAGTGGACCAAAGATGGCTGTTTCCCGGCCGCATGGCGGAGATCAGGTGGTCGAGGCCGTCGGAGACCACCGTGTCGACCTCCGGGATGTCACCGCTGCGCGGGGAGCGCGCAACGGCCTCGCGGCGCACCGGCAGCGCGTCGAGGAACCGCCCGGCCCTGGTCAGGGTCCACCGCCGGTCCGGATCCGCATCCTGAAGGCCGTCGACCAGCGGGCGAAGACGGCTCAGCACCGCGTGTTCCGAGCAGACCAGGTCCAGCCAGCGCTTGCGCTGGGCGATCCGCTCCGCCATCTGTCCACTGTGGACTGGTTCGGCGCCGGTCGCCAGGAACACCAGCACCGAGCCGAGCGCGTACCGGTCGGCGGCGGTGGTCCTCGGCATCCCGGCGAACTGCTCGTGCGGGGCGTAGCCGGGCGTTCCGGACGCGGACATCGTCGCGCCCTGCTCGGCGGCCAGCTCCATGTCGATCAGCGTCAGCCCGCCGTCCGGCCGCACCACCACGTTGCCCGGCGTCAGGTCCCCGAGGACCAGTCCGTCCGCGTGCACCTTGGCCAGCAGCGCCATCAGGTCCTTCGCCACCGTGACCAGCCGTTGCCAGGCGAGGCCCGGCCCGTCGGACCCGGCGAGCCACCGGCGCAGCGACTGCCCCTCGATCAGCTGCTGAGCGAGGAAGTCGTCGCCGTCCTGGGAGAACTCCGCGACGAACCGGGGAGTCACGCCGAGCGGCTCGAACCGGCGCAGCATCGCGGCCTCGTGCCGCTGGATGTCCCGGACGTCGCCGCCCGCTCCGTCGTCACCGACGTGCGCGCGGGCCTGCTTGACCACAACGGTCTCACCGGTCTCGGTGTCGACCGCGCGGTACACGCCGCCCTTGTTGGCGTGCCGGATCGCCTCCACCGCAAGGAAACGGTCGCCGAGCAGCACGCCGGCCGAGTCGGACTTCTTGCCCACCAAAGCTTTCCGCGACTCCGGGAACGGCCACGTGGTCCAGGACGGCACGGTGAACCACGGATCGCGACGGTCCTCCACCGTGCCGCCGTCCGGAGTGAGCAGCATGTCCCGATAGTCCCCGTCTGCGCTCAGCGTCGGGTTCGCCAGGAAGCAGCCGTAACGGCAGTGCACCAGGCTGCCGGCGCGGTAGGGGCGGTCGGAGAGGATGCGCGGTCCGCACAGACCCGCCGTCGCGCGGTCGAGCCGCTGGGCGAGCACCCGCAGCTGCGCGTCGTCCTCGGGGTAGACGGTGATGAACTTGCCCGCGCCGCTTCGGGTGCAGCGCGGTCCGTTGAGGTCGCGCAGCACCGTGCGCGACACGGCGAACTTGAAGGCGGCCCGGTGCTCCGCGAGCACCCGCACCGCGCGTTCGAGGACGCGCTCGGAGTGCGTCACCGTCGCGGAGAGGTGGAGTTTCCAGCCTTGCCTGCGAATCCGGGTCCCCGGTGGCGTGATGGAGCACCACTGCTCGCCCAGGTGGACGGTCCGGTCCTGCTCCCCGCGCTCGGCGAGGACGCGTTCGGCCAGCGCGACGAAGGAGGGACGGCCCGTGCGGCGCGTGGGCTGATCGGCGGACGCGACGATCATGGTCACCTGTTTGGCCCCCTTCATGTGGGCTTCCGGCTGCGGAAGGCAATCTGCCGCTCACCCAGGTGGCGGAGCATCGGGGAAACCCCTCATTTCGTTACTGCGTAGCACGTCACGTGCCGCAGTCGGGGCATCACCGAAAGCGATCGCCACTGGTCGATGCTCCGTTCGTGTGCGGTGAGGCGCTCCTGTGACGTGGCCGCGGGTGCCCGTGGTTCCGCCCCGTCCGGCACCTGCGGAAGGTGGGCACGTTCAGGAGTTTGCTGGGATCGCGGTCGTGGTCCGTTTCCGCGTGCGGCCGGCGGTCCCGTATTTTTGGTCGGTCGTGACCTACGCCGATCGGCCCGCGGCCAAGCGGCATGAGTAAGGTCGTCCGGCCCGGTGAACGGGAACCCCGCGTGCGGTGACGGCGATCACCACGCGTCCATGCAGGTGAACGTCCGGATTGGTGAGGAGTTGCCCTGGTCGGCATCATTGCTGGCACGCAGGCGAGTACAGGTCTGCGCTCTCCGAGCATGCCCCGGGGGCGTGGGCGCCCCGAGGGGTGGATGCCGTAATGCAGAAGAGGGTCGGCGGCGCGGTGCGCCCGCTGGTCGGACGCGAGACCGAGAAGGACGCGCTCACCCGCGCGATCACCCGACTCTCCGAGGGCGAGGGCGGTGGCCTGTTCCTCGCCGGTGACCCCGGCATCGGCAAGAGCCGGCTGCTGACCGACCTCACCTGGCGCGCGTCCATGCGCGGGCTGACCGTGGTCAGCGGGCGCTCCGCCGAGTTCGAGCGGGACCTGCCCTTCGGGGTCTTCGTCGACGCGCTCGACGACTACCTCGCCGACCTCCAGCCGGGAGAGCTGGAGGCGCTGGGCCGGGCGCACGTCGCCCAGCTCGCCGCCGTGTTCCCCTCGCTCGCCGACCACGCGCCGGCGCAGGACCAGGAGTCCTCGTCGCCCTCGGTGCGGTTCCGGATCTACCGCGCGATGCGGGAGCTGCTCGACGTCCTCGCCAAGGACAGCAGCGTGGTGCTCGCCCTGGACGACCTGCACTGGGCCGACCGCGCGTCCATCGAGCTGATGGAGCACCTGCTCCGGCACCCGCCGCGCGGCCGGGTGCTCGTCGCCGCCGCCTACCGGCCGCGCCAGCTCGCCCCACAGCTGTCCAACGCGCTGCTGCTGGCCAACACCCAGTGGCACTTCGAGGTCGTCGAGGTCGCCCCGCTCACCCGAGCCGAGACCGCCGCCCTGCTGGAGATCGACTCCGACGACCCGCGCCTGGCCGGGCTGTTCGAGGCGAGCAGGGGCAACCCGTTCTACGCGGAGGCGCTGTCGGAGGTCGCCACCGAGGCGCGTTACCTGCCCGGCGTCTTCACCGAGGGCAGCGCGCCGCCTGCTGTCCTCGCCGCGTTGCGCTCGGAGCTCTACCGCCTGTCCGACATCGTTCGCAGGGCGGCGGGGGCGGCCGCGGTGCTGGGCGACCCGTTCACGCCGGACCTGGTCGCCGAGGTCGCGGAGCTGGACGTGCCGACCGCCGTCGCCGCGTTGGACGAACTGGTCCGCCAGGACGTCGTGCGGGTCTCCGCTGGTGGCAGTCAGTTCGGTTTCCGCCATCCGCTCGTGCGCAGTGTCACCTACCAGGACACGGAGTCGGTGTGGCGCTTCGCCGCCCACCGGCGGGCCGCCGAGGCGCTGCGAGCTCGTCGCAGCCCCGTCCTGCTCTACGCGCACCACCTCGAACGGTCGGCGCAGCCCGGGGACCACGACGCGGCGGGCGTCCTCGCCGACGCGGCCCGCAGCGTGCTCTCCACCGCACCGGACACCGCGGCGGGCTGGTTGCAGACGGCGCTGCGGCTGCTGCCCATCGGGGGGTCGCACCACGCGCACCGCATCGAGATGCTGACCAGCCTCGCCACGGCGTTCTCCGCGATCGGTCAGACCACTCGCAGCAGAGACCTCATGCACGAGGTGCTCGACCTGCTGCCCAAGGACAGCGAGCAGCGGCTGGACATCGTCCTTCGTCTGTCCAAAGTGGAGCGTGGGCTGGGGCGGGCCAACGAGGCACGCGCGCTGGTCGTGCGTGAGCTGGAGAACGCGGGGGAGGGCAACCGTTCCGGCCGTGCGGGCGCGCTGCTGGAGATCGCCATCATCAACCTCGCCGAGGGGGACGTGCCGGAGGCGTGCCACTGGGCGGAGGACGCGTTGGCGCTCTCCTCGGGCACCGACCTGGTGGACCGGCTCAACTCCGCCGTCGCCGCCGCGATGATCATGGCGACCGCCCCTGGCCGGGCGACGCCCCCGCTGGTCGACCAGGTCCTGGCCGCGGTCCCGGCGATCGACGCCGCCTCCGACGAGGAGATCGGCAGGCACTTCAGCCTCGTCGTCTCCGCGATCACGACCGTCATGTGGGTCGAGCGCATCGACGACTCTGTCCGGCACTACACCCGCGCGATGAACCTCGCCCGGCAGAGCACCCACCGTGACTCGATCATGGCCGTCATCCTCGCCAGCGCCGAGGCGCACTCCTGGCAGGGCGCCCTCGACGAGAGTGAGGCCGCGGCGGAGGACGCGCTGGAAGCCGCGATGCTCACCGACAACGAGGAGCAGTGCCTGATCGCCTGGACCGCGCTGTCCGCGGTCGCGATGTGGCGCGGTGACATCGAGGAGGCGCTGCGCTTCAGCAGGATGGCTCTGGGCGGAGAGGACTCCGCGACCAGCGGCCGCAGCCGCGCAGCCGGGTACTACACGGCGTGGGCGCTGCTGGTGAAGGGAGAACCGGCCGAGGCGCGCAGGCGGATGATGGCCGCCATCGGTGACGAGAGCATGGCCTCGGTCGCGGTGCTCATGCGCCCTCCCGTGCTGGAGATCCTGGTTCGCATCGAGCTCGCCCTGGACGACATCGACGCCGCTGAGGCGTGGGCGCGCAGGATCGACCCGCAGGTCGGCGAGGTCCTGCCCGGCCGGTGGGGGATGCGGCACCTGGCGCACGCGCAGGTGCTGCTCGCCAGGAACCGCGTCGACGAAGCCGCCGCTCTGGCGGCGGAGGGCGCACGGCTGTGCGCGAGCGTTGGCATGCGGCTCTACGAGGGGCGGTGTCGGCTGGTGGCCGGGATCGCGCTCGGTGAGCTGGGCAAGCACGACGAGGCCCGGGTGGAGTTCGGGGCGGCGAAGGACCTGTTCGCCGCGCGGGGCGCCAAGCGGCTGCACGAGGACGTGGTCACCGCGCAGCGGCAGCTCGGGGCGAAGATGCCGCGGCGGCGCGGTGGCGCCGCGCAGGACGGGTTGATGGCGCTGACCGCGAGGGAGCGCGAGGTCGCCGAGCTGATCAGCCAGGGGCGGACGAACAAGCAGGTCGCCGAGCACCTGTTCGTCAGCCCCAAGACCGTCGAGGCGCACGTCTCGCGCATCTTCAACAAGCTCAACGTCTCCAGCCGGTCCGGTCTGACCGCCGTGGTCTTCGCCGCCCGCAGCGCCCGCGACTAGGCCGCACCCGGCAAGTGGTAACACCACTCCACCGCCCCCTGGCGTCCTCTCCCGCGTGCCCCTCGTGTCGCGTTTTGTAGTCTTAATGCGTTTTGGGAGCGCTCTTTTGCGCATTTAGGTGGAAAAACGCGAAAACCTCAACCGCGTCAGCTGGTCCGCGCGTGCACGGGGTGCGGGGGCGGCGCCAGCTCGGGGTATCGGGACGACTTGCAGGGTAGGCGCTAGGTCGTGTCCTGCAGGTGGTAGCACCACTCCGCCGCCCCCTGGCGCTCTCTCTCGCGTGCCCCTCGTGTCGCGTTTTGTAGTCTTGATGCGTTTTGGGAGCGCTCTTTTACGCATTTAGGTGGAAAAACGCGAAAACCTCGACCGCGCCCGCTGGTTCGCGTGTGCACGGGGTGCGGGGGCGGGTTGGCTCGATGGCTCGGGGAGGGGAGCACTCCCGTCTGCGGGTTCGAGTGCGGGACGGACTACATGGCGTGCACGTCACCTGGCGTGTGATGGGGCGGTCACCCCGCACCCTGCCCGGCGGATGTGGGGGTTTCCCCGATGCTCGGGGGTGGGCGTCGGCGGCAGTCTGGATCGCGTGAGGACTGCGGCTGAAGCCAGGAGGTCGAGGATGCGCATCGAACTCGGCCTGCTGCGCATGTGTCTGACCGGGGCCGTGCGCATCCCCGGCGATCCGGGTTATGAGGCGGACTGCCGGTCCTGGAACCTCGCGATGCACCAGCGGCCCGCGTTCGCGGTGACCGCGCGCACCGAGCAGGACGTGGCGGCCGCGGTGCGCTTCGCCTACGTGCGCGACCTGCCGGTCGGCGTGATGTGCACCGGGCACGGGCTGCCGCGGCCCTGCGACGACGGCGTCCTGATCAACACCGGGGAGATGCGGGGGGTCGAGGTCGACCCGGTGACCGAGACCGCGTGGGTGCAGGCGGGGGCCCGGTGGCAGGACGTGATCGACGCCGCGCAGCCGTACGGGCTCGCGCCGCTGTCGGGCTTCGCCTCGCACGACGGTGCGGTCGGCAGCACGCTCGGCGGCGGCATGGGCTGGCTGATGCGGCGGTACGGGGTGAGCGCCTCCAGCGTTGTGGGAGCGCGGGTGGTGCTCGCCGACGGGGAGCTCGTGGAGACCGGTGAGTCGCGGCATCCCGAGCTGTTGTGGGCGCTGCGTGGGGGCGGCGGGAACTTCGGCGTGGTGACCGGCCTGCGGCTAGTGCTCTACCCGGTGACCGAGGTTTACGGCGGCGGCGTCTACTACCCCATCGAACAGGCCGGACAGGTGCTGGAGGTCTACCGCGAGTGGGTGCGGGAGCTGCCGGCCGAGGTCAGCTCCGCGGTCTCGCTGGTGCGCTTCGCCTCGGGACCGGGGGTGCCCGAGCAGCTGCGGGGGCGGTGGGTGATCGGGGCGCGGGCGTGCCACATCGGTGAGCGGCAGGAGGCGGAGACGCTGGTCAAACCGCTGCGCACGCTGCCGGGGGCGCTGCTGGACACCTACGGTCCCCTGCCGTACGGGCGGATCTCCGAGATCGCCATGCCGCAGCTGGAACCGACCCCGCACGTGAGCTTCGGGGTGCTGCTCGGCGAGCTGTCGGAGTCCGCGTGCGAGGAGCTGCTGGCCGTCGCCGGTCCGGAGAGCAGGGCGCCCTACGGGCAGCTGGAGGTGCGGCACATCGGCGGGGGGAACCGGCCGGCCGACGCCGAGGCCGGGCTCGGGCTGTGGGGCGCGGAGTTCGCGCTGTACTCCTCGATGCACACGCCGGTCGCCGACGAGGTCGCCGCCGCGCAGCGGTACTACAGCAGGCTCGGCCGCAGGCTGGCGCCGTTCGCCAGCGAGCGGACCACGCTGAACTTCCTGGGGCCGGCCAACACCGACCCCGACCGGGTGCGGCGCTCCTACCGCGACGACCACTACCAGCGGCTGCGGCGGATAAAGGGCATGTACGACCCGCACAACGTCTTCCGCTTCAACCACAACATCCCGCCCGCCGCGTAGCGGGCGGGAGATCCCGGGGGGACGGTGGGGCGGTGTCCCGGCCGGCAGCCAGCCGGCCGGGACACCGTGTTTCCGGACGTTTCGGGCGCTTCCGGAAACTCGGGCATCCGCGGCATGTGATCAACCTCGTGCTGGACGGCCGGCCGTGGCGTGGCTACGTTGAGTTTTTCGTAATCACCGTCCGGAGTCGATGCTTCGGGCCTTCGTGCCGTTCGATGGGAGTCCGCACCATGGTCCGCAGGATCGTCGAGCTGGTCGACGCGCGGGGAACGACGCTGGGCGAGTGCTCGGTCGAGGAGGCGCACCAGCCGCCCGGCCGCCTGCACCGGGCGTTCTCGATCATGCTTTTCGATGCGCGGGACCGGGTCCTGTTGCAGCGCAGGGCGCTGTCGAAGTCCCGGTTCCCCGGTCTGTGGGCCAACACCTGCTGCAGCCATCCGGCGGCGGGCGAGGACGTCGCCGAGTCCGCGGCCAAGCGGCTGGACGAGGAGATGGGCCTGCACGTCGGGCAGCTGCGCGAGGTGGGCACGTTCGTCTACCAGGCGCTGGACGGCCACGGCGCGGCAGAGCACGAGTTCGACCACGTCCTGCTGGGTGAGCTCGACTCGTCGGTCCCGCTGACCCCGGACCGCACGGAGATCGAGGAGCTGGCGTGGCTGCCCTACGCCGATCTGGTCACCGACGCCGCGGCGCGGCCGGAGCGCTACGCGCCCTGGGTGCCCGGCGTGATCGAGCTGATCGAACGGACGCGTAGCACCAGCTGAACATCACGTTTCCGCTCGACGACGGCATCAAGAACCTCGTTGTGGCAGAAGGGGAGTGGGTCGAAAGAAGGGTTGTGGCGGGTTCGGCGTGGGCCAAAACTTGGTGCGGATTCCCCTGCCGTCCCACCACGAGCACACGGACTGGAGTCTCCCGTGCCCCTTCGCCGTTCCCGCGCCCCGCTCGCCCTGCTGGTGCTGACCCTGTTCGCGCAGCCCCTGGTCGGTGCGTCCGCGTCCCCCGCCGCCTCGCCGTCCACCCCATCCTCCGAGGCGGCCCCGACCGTCATCGCCGTCGCTGGCGACATCGCCGACACCTGTCTGGCGAGCAGCTCCTCTTGCGTGCACCCGAAAACCGCGAAGCTGGTCACGGACATGAACCCCGTCGCCGTGCTGACGGCCGGGGACAACCAGTACAAGTCGGGGACCATCGAGCAGTACCAGAAGTACTACGACACCTCGTGGGGCAAGTTCAAGCCGATCACCAAGCCCTCGCCGGGAAACCACGAGTACAACGACAAGGCACGCGGCTACAAGGAGTACTTCGGCTCCATCGCCACGCCGCAGGGCAAGACCTACTACAGCTACGACATCGGCAACTGGCACTTCGTCGCGCTGGACTCGAACATCGCCACCGCGGAGTCCTCGGAGCAGGGCAAGTGGCTCACCGAGGACCTCAAGCGCAACACCAAGGGCTGCGTCGCCGCGTACTGGCACCACCCGTTCGTCAGCAGCGCCAGCCACGGTGACCAGAAAGTGGCGGAGCCGTTCTGGCGCACGCTCTACGCGGCGGGCGCGGACCTCGTCTTCGGCGGGCACGACCACGACTACGAGCGGTTCAAGCCTCTGAACCCCAACCGCCAGGTGGACGAGGCCAAGGGAATCCGTTCGGTGGTCGTCGGCAGCGGCGGCGCGAGCCTGTACCCGGTGCAGGCCAGGCCCATCACGGAGAAGGCGTACAGCAAGCACGGTGTGCTGAAGCTGCAGATCACCGACACGACCTACTCGTGGCAGCACCTCGGGCTCGACGGCACGGTGCTGGACTCCGCAGGTCCTTACACCTGTCACTGAACGTTCTCCCTCGATTCCGAAGTGTTGACTGTGCGCGGCGTCACTCGCTAACCTCGCGATCAGTTAGGGAAGTTTCCTAACGATTAATCCCTTCTCGCCGATGCCGGCATCGCCGCCGCCCGCGCCGGTCGTCGTCGACAGGCACGCCGAGGAGAACACGTGAACCGAGATCCCCGTTGGCGCCTCCGGCGCGTGGTCGCGCCGGTGGCGCTGCTGGCCTTGCTGGCGCAGCCGCTCGTCGCGTCCGGCTCCGAGCAGCGCATGGCGGAAACCTTGTTGTCCCACAACAAACCCACCACGACGTCCTCTGTGGAGAACGCCAGCTTCGCTGGCGGGCTCGCCGTGGACGGCGACGCCACCACCCGCTGGGCGAGTGCCGAGGGAGTCGATCCACAGTGGATCGCCGTCGACCTCGGCGGCCCCGCGACGGTCAGCAGGGTGCGGCTGGTGTGGGAGGCCGCCCACGCCGCGGACTACCAGATCCAGACCTCCGCCGACGGCCAGAGCTGGCAGGAGGCGAAGGCGGTCACCGCGAGCGACGGCGGCACCGACGAGATCAGCGGGCTGGCCGCCTCAGCCCGCTACGTCCGGGTCCTCGGCACCAAGCGGGCGACCGTCTACGGCTACTCGTTGTTCGAGCTGGAGGTCTACGGCTCGCGCACCGGCGGCGGTGACATCGAACCGCCGAGCACTCCGGCCGGGCTGCGGACGACATCGTCCACTTCGGACAGCATCAGCCTCGCGTGGGACCCCGCGCGGGACAACGTCGGTGTGACCGGCTACGAGATCCTGCGCAACGGCAACGTGATCGGCACCGCCGCCGGAGCCACCTTCACCGACACCGGTCTCGCGTCGGCCACCGCGTTCACCTACACCGTGCGGGCGCGCGACGCGGCGGGCAACCTCTCCGCGCAGAGCGCCGAGGTGCGCGCGAGCACCCAGGCCGGTGGTGGCCCCGGCGGCATCGTGCTCGTGGTCGCCGGTGACATCGCCAAGCGCGAGCTGCCTTCGGAGCACAGCAAGACCGCGAAGCTGGTGGAGGGCATCAACCCCCAGTACGTGCTGACGGTCGGCGACAACCAGTACGACAACGGCACGATCGAGGAGTTCCGCACGTACTTCGACAAGACGTGGGGCAAGTTCAAGTCGATCATCAAGCCCACGCCGGGGAACCACGAGTGGTACGACAAGCTCAACGGCTACAAGGCGTACTTCGGTCCCGCCGCGACGCCGCAGGGCAAGCCGTACTACAGCTTCGACGTCGGTGACTTCCACTTCGTGGCGCTGGACTCCGACCCGATCACCGACGGGATCAAGGACGAGCAGCTGGCCTGGCTGAAGCAGGACCTCGCGGCGAACAAGAAGGCGTGCGTCGGCGGCTACTGGCACCACCCGCGCTTCAACTCCGGTGAGTACGGCGACAACAAGAGCATCGCGCCGTTCTGGGACGAGTTCGTCAAGGCGCGGGCGGATGTCGTCTTCGGCGGCCACGACCACCACTACGAGCGGCTGAAGCCGTTGAACTCGCAGGGAAAGGTCGATGAGGCCAACGGGGTCCGCTCCGCGATCGTGGGTATCGGCGGCGACAGCCTCTACAACCAGATCAAGCCGCGCGAGGGCGTTGAGAAGTCCTTCTCCAAGCACGGCGTGATGAAGCTGGTGCTCTCCGGGAAGACCTACTCCTGGGAGATCATCGGCACCGACGGCAAGCTGCTGGACAAGGCCGGTCCCTACACCTGCCGCTGAACCTCACCGGGCGCGTCCACAGTGGACGCTAGGACGCGTGGACGCGCCCGGTCCGGCAGCAAGACCCGCAACGACGAGGAGGAGCGGTGTACATCGCATCGACGCGGTCCGCTGACGCCGCGGCCGCAATGCCGGAGGACGGGGGCGGGCGGCGCAGGGTCGCGGGCAACGTGCTCGCGCTGGGCGCGGTCAGCCTCGTCACCGATATCTCCTCGGAGATGGTGACGGCGGTGTTGCCGCTGTACCTGGTGCTGGGACTGGGTTTCTCGCCGCTCCAGTTCGGCATCCTGGACGGGTTGTACTCCGGGGTCACCGCGTTCGTCAGGGTGCTCGGGGGCAACATCGCCGACCGCAGGCAGAGCAGGAAGCTCGTCGCCGGTGTGGGATACGGCGTCTCGGCCCTGGCGAAGATCGGGTTGATCGTGTCGGCGGGATCGGCCACCGCGCTCGGGTTGGTGCTCGCCGCGGACCGGACCGGCAAAGGGCTGCGGACCGCGCCGCGCGACGCGCTGATCTCCTTGAGCAGCACGCCGGACACGCTCGGCAGGGCGTTCGGTGTCCACCGCGCGATGGACACCGTGGGCGCCTTTCTGGGGCCGCTCATGGCTTTCCTGCTGCTGTGGGCGGTGACCGGCGGCTACGACACCGTGTTCTTCGTGAGCTTCTGCTTCGCGGTGCTCGGCGTCCTGCTGCTCGTGTTGTTCGTCAGCGACCAGCGTCA
Source organism: Allokutzneria oryzae (assembly GCF_042429765.1). Lineage (NCBI taxonomy): Bacteria > Bacillati > Actinomycetota > Actinomycetes > Pseudonocardiales > Pseudonocardiaceae > Allokutzneria > Allokutzneria oryzae. The sequence goes on from NZ_JBHLZU010000027.1 coordinate 472,874, forward strand.
GCCGATGACCTCGGGGCGCGCGGTGTCGATGCGTGCCGCGTTCGGTTTGTTGCGCGACAACGCTTTCCGGCGGATCTGCCTGTGGGCGGTGGTGCTCGGCCTCGTCACGGTGGGCGACGCTTTCGTCTACCTCTTGTTGCAGAAGCGGTTGGACATCGCGCCGGAGTACTTCGCGATCCTGCCGCTCGGTACGGCCGGGGTGTACCTGTTGCTGGCAGTGCCGATGGGGCAGCTGGCGGACCGCTTCGGCCGGTGGAAGGTGTTCCTGGCCGGGCATGTCGCGCTGCTCGTCGCCTACGTGCTGCTCGTGGGCGCCGCGAGCGGGACGCTGTTGCTGGTCGCGAGCCTGGCGGCGCACGGGATCTTCTACGCGTGCACTGACGGAGTGCTCATGGCGGCGGCCGGGCCGCTGCTGCCCTCGGAGCTCAAGACGAGCGGGATGGCGTTGCTCCAGACCGGTCAGGCGCTGGCGAAGCTGCTCTCGTCGGTGTTGTTCGGCGCGGCGTGGACGTTGTGGGGCATGGACACCGCGGTCATCCTCGCGTTGACCGCGCTGGCTGTCGCCACCTTCGCCGCCGTTCTGGCTCATCCCTTGAGGAGGACTGCGAAGTGATGAAGAGGGTTGTGATCGCGGTCCTGGGGACCGTCGTGCTGGCGGGCGCGGCGATCACCTACACCGTGCACGCCATGGGGTCCAGCCCCGAGCGGCAGCAGGCGGACACCTCGGTCCTCGTGGACCGCTCCGGCGGGGTGCGGCTGGACGAACCAGGGCGGCTGGTGTTCCGCAACACCGCGCCCGGCCCCGACCACGGCAAGGTCGCGTCCGTCTCGCTCGCGGACCCGACCGGGCCGCGCCGGGTCAGCGGCCTGAGCTGTGAGCGGTTCTTCGTCAACGCCGGGGGCGGACTGTGCCTGGCGTCCGCGCCCGGCCCCCTGCCCAGCGCCGTGGCGGTGTTCGTCGACCGGGAGCTGCGCGAGGTCCGGCGCGTGGACGTCGCGGGCATCCCCAACCGCGCCAAGCTGTCCGCCGACGGGCGGATGGCGTCCTGGACGACCTTCGTCACCGGCGACTCCTACGCCCAGGGCGGCACGTTCTCCACCCGAACCGCGATCATGGACCGCGCCGGGGACCAGCTGTACTCCAACATCGAGGACATCCCGCTGACGGTCGCGGGGGAGCGGCGCCACGCCGAGGACGTCAACTACTGGGGTGTCACCTTCGCCCAGGACAACAAGCGCTTCTACGCGACCGTGGCGACCGGCAGCCAGACCCACCTCGTGGTCGGTGACTACGACGCGTGGGAGGTGCGGACGCTGCGCGAGAACGCGGAGTGCCCCTCGCTGTCGCCGGACGGGACCAGGCTGGCGTTCAAGAAGCGGGTCTCCACCGACGCCGCGCGGCCGTGGCGGGAGTACGTGCTCGACCTGGCGACGATGACCGAGACCCCGCTCGCGGAGACCCGCAGCGTCGACGACCAGGCGGTCTGGCTGGACGCGCGCACGGTGTCCTACTCGCTGCCCAACGACCGCGGCGGCAGCGACGTGTGGGCGGTGCCCGCCGACGGCACCGGGGCGCCCAGGCTGCTGGTCGCCGGAGGCTCCTCGCCGTCGGTCAGTTGACCTTTGTCCGCGTTATGGGAGACCGAAAAAGGCTATGCGTGCGCATGCGGCCGGTATGAGTTTTTGCCATTTTTCCCGCTGTGAATCAGCATCATTGATGTCGAGTGCGCGTTAGCTCTGCGCTGTATTGATTCAGAACTCCCGGCGTCTGCGCAGGTCAGAGATTTTGCGTTGGACTGAACGGGTGAGAGCGCCTGGTCGTTCTGGCTCAGGCCGAAGGTCGTCGTGAGCACCTACTTGCGTTGGGTGAATCGGGTATTCCGGCTCATTACTGTCGGATTGCGCTTGCGAATCGCCTCCGGTTCGCGGGTCCCTGCTGCAATTCCCCGTAGGAGGTTCTCCATGCGGCGTTCCCGTCGCGCGTTGATGGTCGCGGCCACCGCGACCTCGGTGCTCCTCTCGCTCGGTGTGGTCAGCGCCAACGGCCAGACCGCCGGCGAGCAGATCCGCCTTGTCGGCGACAACTCCTTCTCGGTCAGCCTCGACGGCGGCAAGACCTGGAGCCGCCAGCTGCCGACGGCCAAGAAGATCCAGCTGGTCAACCGCACGTTCGACCCGAAGTCGGCCAGCGCCGCGCGCAACGCCCCCACCGGAGAGCTCAGCGCCGCCGAGACCGGTGCCTACCTGGTGCAGTTCACCGCGGCCCCGCTGGACTCCCAGCGCAAGGAGCTGCGCGGCCTCGGCGCCCGCATCGGCGCGTTCATCCCGGACTACGCCTACGTCGTCCGGATGGACCGCGCCACCAGCGAGAAGGTCGCCGAGCTCGGCTACGTCCGCTGGGTCGGCGCCTACCAGCCGGGCGACAAGCTCTCGCCCGGCCTGAACGAGTCGGTGCGCGCCAAGCAGCGCATCCCGCAGCAGCGCTACCTGCTGACCCTGGTCGACTCCGACGCCGCCGACCAGCAGGCCCTGGTCGCCGAGATCGGCAAGCTCGGCGGCAAGGTCGAGGTGGCCTCCGCCAGCCGCCAGCACGTCGAGGCGACGCTGACCCACGACCAGCTGCTCACCGTCGCCAAGCGCGCCGAGGTGCTGGCCGCGGAGAAGACCACCGAGATCGGCACCGACATGGACATCGCGCGCCAGGACGTCGGCGCGACGACCATCGAGACCGCCGGTGGCTACAAGGGCGAGGGCGTGCGGGGCGAGGTGATGGACTCCGGTCTGCGCACCACGCACCAGGAGTTCCAGAAGAACCCGCCGATCATGCACACCGCCAACGGCAGCAGCCCGAGCCACGGCACGTCCACCTACGGCGAGATCTTCGCCTCCGGTGTCTCGGCCAAGCACCGCGGCCTGCTCCCCGAAGGCCAGGGCATCTACGCGGCCTACCAGCAGCCCGACCGCTACAAGCACACCCAGGAGCTGGTGGACCCCGCTGGCAAGTACCGCGCGGTGTTCCAGAGCAACAGCTGGGGCAGCAGCCTGACCACGGCCTACACCGCGGTCTCCTCGGCGTTCGACAAGACGATCTTCGACACCGACATGTTCATCTGCAACTCGCAGAGCAACGCGGGCACGCAGCAGTCGCGGCCGGAGGCGTGGGCGAAGAACGTGCTCTCCGTCGGCGGCCAGAACCACAAGAACACCCTTGACCGCTCCGACGACCAGTGGAACCGCAGCGCGAGCATCGGTCCCGCCGCCGACGGCCGGATCAAGCCGGACGTGTCGCACTACTACGACAACATCGACACCACCTCGTCGACGAGCGACACCAGCTACACCCCGTCCTTCGGCGGGACCAGCGGCGCGACGCCGATCACCTGCGGCACCGCGGGCCTGGCGTTCCAGATGTGGGCCGACGGCGTCTTCGACGGCGGCCCCGGCAAGAAGCGCGACGTCTTCGACAGCCGCCCGCACGCGGCGACCATGAAGGCGCTGCTGATCAACACCGCCAACCAGTACCCGTTCTCCGGCGAGAACCACGACCTCACCCGCGTGCACCAGGGCTGGGGCACGGCCAGCGTCGGCAACATGTACGAGCAGGCCAAGGCGAACGGGTGGAAGCTGCCCGTGCTGGTCAACGAGACCGAGGTGCTCACGGTCGGCAAGTCCAAGACCTACGAGGTCACCACGGACGGCAGCCAGCCGCTGAAGGCCACCCTGGCCTACAGCGACCCGGAGGCGGCCCCGACGGCGGCCAAGACCCTGGTCAACGACCTCACGCTGAAGGTCACCGCGCCCGACGGCACCGTCTACTGGGGCAACAACGGCCTGCGCGCCGGGAACTTCTCCACGCCGGGCGGCTCGGCGGACACGCTCAACAACGTGGAGAACGTGCTGATCGAGAAGCCGGCCGCGGGCACCTGGAAGATCGAGGTCTCCGCCGACGCGATCAACGCGGACGGCCACAAGGAGACCCCGGAGACCGACGCGGACTTCGCACTCGTCGTCACCGCGAAGACCACCTCCTGACCCACCACGACGAGAAGGGGCGCCCCACTCCGGGGCGCCCCTTCTTCCGGTTCAGGACAAGGGAAGCGGGCCGTGCTTGGCCAGCCAGACCTGGTAGTCCGGGCTGCGGTGCACCGCCTCGTCGTAGGCCGCCCGCGCCGCCGCGAGGAGCTGGTCGGCCAGCGGGGTGAGTGAGCCGTTGCGGTTCCAGACCAGGACGTGCCGCAGGCGCATCGGGGTGTCCTTCAGCGGGCGGGCCACGACGCCGGGCGTCTCGCGGAAGGTCGCCTGGCCGATCGCCACCGCCTGGCCCGCCATCATCAGGTCGCGGGCGCCCGACGCCTCCGTCTCGTGGCTGACCTTCGGCCGGAAACCCGCCTGCTGGCAGGCCAAGCCGAAGTACTCGCGGAAGCGGTCGCCCGGCGGCGGGATCACCCAGTCCTCGTCGGCGAGGTCGGCGAGCGAGAGCTCCGCGCGCGCCGCGAGCGGGTGGCCGCTGGAGAGCAGGGCGAAGCTCGGCTCGGTGGCCACGATCCCGCGCTCCACCTCCGGGTTCGGCGCGACCTCGTGGTCGGGGTACTCCAGCATCGCCGCCAGCTCCAGCCTGCCGGAGGCCACCAGGTCGACCAGCGTCGCCGAGGAGGTCTCCGTGCGCAGGGTGACCTCAGCGCCGGTCAGCAGCTCGCGCAGCCTGCCGAGCAGTCCCACCATCAGCGGGCCGGGCGCCGCGCCGTAGCGCAGCACGCGCAGCTCCTGGTGTGCACCGGCGCGGCGGATCGCGTCCGCCCGCAGCTGGTCGATCGCGGGCAGCACGGCGCGGGCCCTGGAGATCACGAACGCGCCCAGGTCAGTGGGCACGGTGCCCTCGGGACCGCGCAGGAAGAGCTTGCCGCCCAGCAGCGTCTCGATCCGCTGCAGCTGACCGGTCAGGGAGGGCTGGGACAGGCCGAGCGAGGTGGCTGCCTTGGTCACGCTGCCCGCGTCCGCGATCGCGCAGATCACCCGCAGGTGCCGGATATCCAGCTCCATCAGGCAATCCTATTGCCGTCTGGGATTACCCGTCATCGGTCCCTGGCAGGCACTGTGGGTGAACTGGCGATCATCCACGGGGAGGGGGCGGCCCATGCGGGTGATGTTCGCGGCGTCGGCGGGGGCGGACCAGGTGCTGCCCCTGGTCTCCACGGCGGTGGCGCTGCGGGCGGCCGGGCACGAGGTGCTGGTGGCCGCCGCCGGGCACGGCCGCGACGGCGGGCCGGCGGTGCTGGCCGCGTGCGGGCTGCCCGCGGTGGACCTGGCCCCGGAGGCAGACCTCGGCGCGGTGGTGCGGCGGCTGCGCTCCGATCCGTTGCTGCGCCACGTCACCACCTCCGCGCGGATTCCCGCCGACCTCGACCCGCTGTGCCGGGTGCGGGCCGAGCTCGCCGAGGTGATGGCCCCCGCGGCGGTGCGGGTGGCCGAGCGGTTCGCCCCGGACCTCGTGGTGTGCACGGCCGCTCAGGGCGCCGGACCGCTCGCCGCCGCCGTGGTCGGGGTGCCATGGGTGGAGCACGGCGTGAACCTCACCGACTCCGTGAACACCAGCCGTCTCGTCGTCTCGGCCATGAACGCGTCCCCGCAGCACTACGGCGTCCGCGCGCTCGCCCCGCCATCGGCGGTGCTCAGCGTCGTCCCGCCCAGCATGGGCGGGATCGGCGGCTGGCCGATGCGCCCCGTGCCGAACGACGGTGGCGGGCTGCTGCCGGAGTGGTTGCTGGAGCCGCCTTCCCGGCCCCGGATCGCGGTCGCGGTCGGCACCGCGCTGCCCGCGCTGAGCGGGCTCGGCGAGGTGGGGCGGCTGCTCGTCGCGGCCGAACGTCTCGACGTCGAGCTGGTCCTGGTGATGCCGGGTGACGAGGCGAACATGATGGGAGGCCTGCCCGGCAACGTGCGCGTCGGCGGGGCCACTCCGTTGTCGTTGCTGCTGCGGGCGTCTTCGGCCGTCGTGCACCACGGCGGGGCCGCGAGCGCGCTCGCCGCGCTGGACGCCGGGCTGCCGCAGCTCGTGCTGCCCCGAGGGGCTGACCACTTCGTCTCCGCCGAGGTCCTGCGGCGGCGTGGGGTCGCGCTGGTCGCCGAGCCGGCCAACGTCGACGCCGACCTGCTGGAGCGGTTGATCGCCGACCGCGCGCTCGCGGTGAACGCGACCGCCGTGTGCGGTGAGCTGCGCGCGCTGCCCACGCCCTCGGAGATCGCCACGCGGCTGGTGTCGCTCGCCGGTTCACCGAAGTTGTCCGAAGCCGCGAGCTGACGGTCCCCACAGCACGGCTTCCGCGGTACCGCTACCGTCGTCGTCAGTGGTGTTCGCGAACGGGTAGGGGGATATGGGCGGCCCTGAAGATCGAGGCCGGACCGTGCGTCGAGGGCTCGCCGCGGGCTTCGCCGTGGTGCTCGCCGCACTGGTGACGGTGTCGCTCATGGGGATCAGCCCGCCCGCGCCGGTGCCCGCGAGCGCCGCGCCGACCGCGTTCTCCGCCGAGCGGGCCATGGCGCACCTCGCCGCGATCAGCTCCCGCCCGCATCCGATCGGCTCGCAGGAGCACACGGACGTGCGCGAGTACTTGCTGGGGCAACTGCGCTCGCTGGGCGTCGAGCCGACGGTCCAGCGCGCCACCACCAACCGGCAGACGAACTTCGGCGAGGTGCGCAACGTGCACGCCCGGATCGCCGGGCGGGCCAGCACGGGAACCGTGTTGCTGGTGGCGCACTACGACTCCACGCCGAAGGGACCGGGCGCGGCCGACGGCGGAGCCGGAGTGGCCGCGATCCTGGAGGCGGCACGGGCGCTGCTGAGCGGTCCCCGGCCGCGCAACGACGTCGACATCCTGTTCACCGACGGCAAGGAGGCCGGACAGCTCGGCGCGCAGGCGTTCACCGCGGCGAACCTGCTCGACCCGAGGCGCACCGTGGTGCTCAACTTCGACGCCAAGGGCACCTCCGGCCCGTCCACCCTGGTCGAGACCGGGCGGGCGAGCTCCTGGCTGCTGCCCAGTCTGTCCGAAGTGGACAGACCGTTGGCGTGGTCGTTCACCGCGCCGCTGCGCCGGATCGCGCCGGAGGAGTCGGACTTCGCGGTGTTCCGCCGCGCGAACTTCCCCGGGCTGAGCTTCGCCATCACCGAGGACACCGCCCGCAACCACACCGGCGCGGACACCCTCGCCGCGGTGAGCCCCGGCAGCGTCCAGGACCACGGCGACAAGGCGCTCTCGCTGGCCAAGTCGTTGGGCGACAAGGACTTCGCCGAGTACCGGCGCGGTGCGTCGACGTACTTCACCGCGCTCGGCGCGCTGCTGAGCTACCCGAACTGGCTGGTGGTCCCGCTCGCGGTGCTCGCCGCGGTGCTCTTCGTCGCGGTGGTGTGGGTCGCCGCGCGGCGGCGCGGTGCCCGACTGGGGGCGATCGGCCTCGCCGCGAGCACCTTCGTCCTGCCGGTCGTGGTGACCAACGCGCTCGCGCACCTGGCGTGGTTGCTGCTCAAGCGGATCAAGCCCGACTACGCCCACATCGGCACCGGGACCACCTACCACCCGGAGCTCTACCAGGCCGGGCTGCTCGTGCTGAGCCTGGTTCTCACGGTGGTCTGGTACCTGCGGGTCCGTCGGTGGTGGTCCACCGAGGAGGTCGTGCTCGGGGTCTGGGCCTGGCTGACCGTGCTGTCGTCGGTGTGCGCGTTCCTGGTCACGGGCGCGGCGTACGTGACGACGTTGCCGCTGATCTTCGGCTGTGTCGCGGTGCTGGCCGCTTTCCGTTGGGGCGGAAACGATCCGTTCTGGTCGCGGATGGCCTTCGCGGCGGCCTCGCTGCCCGCCGCGGTGGTGATGGTCCCGCTGGTCGACTTCACCTCGCGGGGACTGGCGTTCGCCGGTCCGCCCCTCGTCGCCGCGGGGGTGCTCGCGGCCACCGCGCTGCCGCTGCTGGACCTCCTCCGGCCGCGCCGCCCGACGCTGCTGCCGATCGGTGCCGCCGTGCTCGCCGTGGCGCTGGTGGTCGCGGGCTCCGTGCTGGACCGCGTCGACCACGACAACCCCCGGCAGACGAGCCTGATCTACGCGATGGAGGCCGATGTCGGCAAGGCGTTCTGGATCAGCTACGACCCCGACCCGCTGCCGTGGACCGCTCGCCACGTCGGCGGAACGGAGGACGCCGAGCTGGCCGTGCTCGCCGAGGACGCGACTCCCGGTTCGCTCCTGTCCTACAAGGGCGGACGGGCCTCGCTCGCGGCGGTCGAGGCGCCGCGCGTCACCGTCCTGCGGTCCTACCGGGACAACGGACAGGACGCGGCGGTGCTCCGGCTTCAGGTGCTTTCCGGTGGCGCGCAACGGGTCTCGGTTTACGCGGAGACCGCTGAGCACACGATCCTCGACGCGACCGTGCAGGACGTGCGGATGGGCAAGCTCACCAGGAGCCTGCTCTCCCGCGACCCGTGGAACTGGGGGTTCAGCTTCATCGGCGTTCCGGCCGATGGCATCGAGGTGGAGCTGCGGGTGCGGGGCAGCGGGCAGCTGCCGCTGCGGCTGGTCGGCCACCGCTACGGGTTGCCCTCCGTCCCGGAGCTCCGGCCGATGCCGGAGGACGTGGTCTTCTCCGCGCGCCCCGGCAACCTGACCGTGGTGTCGCGGACGCAGCGGATGGACCTCGCCCCGCGCTGACCGTACTATTCGACTGATAGTCGAACGCCGTAACCGATAATCGGTCAGGAGTGGGCATGGTCGCTGAGGTCTTCCCGCTCGCCGACATCGGCCTGCCGCTCGGGGCGCGCGTCCCGGACTTCACGCTGCCCGACGCGCGGGGCCGCCTGGTCCGGCTGGCCGAGCGGCTGCGGACCGGTCCGGTCGTGCTGATCTTCTGCCGGAGCGAGGGGTGCTCCTGCTGCGCCGTGCGGCTGCGCGCCTACCTGCGCGCGTTGCCGGAGCTCGCCGAGTTCGGCGCGGCACTGATCACCATCAGCCCCCGGCCGCCGGTCCCCACACTGTCCACAGAGGACGAGCACCGGCGGTCGCTCGACGTGCTCGGCGATGTCGAACAACGGGTGTTCGCCGACTTCGGGCTGCGCCGGGAGCTGTCCGGCGAGCCCGTCCCTGCCACCTTCGTGCTCGACCGCCAGGGCGTCGTGCGGGCTCGGCACGTGGGCGTGGACCACGGCACCACGATGGAGCCCGCCGACGCGCTCGCGGCGGTTGAGGCGATCACCCTCGGCTGAAGGGCGAACCGCTTCGACGGGGCCTCGGCCTACCCCACCTCCTCCGCGAGGTTCACGCCCTTGAGGTAGGAGTCCCACCACAGGCTCGACGGGCGGCCGTTGAGGTCGGTGAACCCGTAGTCGTCAGCCAGCTCCACCACCGTGCGCACCGTGCCCGAGTGCCGCGACGGGTCCGGGTCCGCCGCCAGCGCCGCCACCGCGCGCCCGACGAACTCAGGGGACTCGGTCAGCTTCGCCTGCTCCTCGGTGATGAACTCGCGCATCGCCTCGGTGAGCATCCAGCCCGGCGACACCGCCAGCGCGGTCACCCCGTACGGCGCGAAGTCCTCGGCCAGCCCCACCGGCATCCGGTTGATCGCCGTCTTCACCACGTCGTAGTAGAGGTTCTGGTTCTTGGCGTAGTCGTCGCTGACCGCCCACGTGGTCAACGCGACGAGGCCGCCGCGCGTCTCGGTGAGCAACGGCGCGGCCAGCTGCACGGTCACCATGTGCGCGCGCAGCCCCGCGTCGAGCATCAGGTCCAGGTGCGCGGGGTCCAGCTCCCACGCCTTCTGCTGCCGCACCTGCTTCTCGTAGCCGCCCCAGGCGTTGGACGCCAGGATGTCCAGCCGCCCCGACTCCGCGCGCACCCGCTCGAACAACGCCCTGACCTGGTCGTCGTCGGTGTGGTCGCAGCGCACCGCGATGCCCCGGCCGCCGCGCGCGGTGACCTCCTCCGCGGCGTCCTCGACGGTCTCCGGGCGGCCGGTCGGACTGCCGTTGTCCCTGCTGGAGCGCCCGGTCACGTACACAGTGGCCCCACGCTCACCGAGCACGGCGGCGATGCCGCGGCCCGCGCCCCTGCTCGCCCCGGTCACCACGGCGATCTTGCCGTCCAGTCGCATGTCCCATTTCCTCCGTCGCGTTCTTCGCTTGACGACGACAGATGCTCCGGGTGAAACCTGACAACCCGTGGCAGCGTTTCGCCGCGAGGTCAGGCGGCCTGGAGGCTGGGCCGGGTGAGCGCGAACGGGGCCAGCTCCGCGGGGGCCCAGCCCGACGGCACCGCGAGGGCCAGCGCCCGCGAGAGCGCCATCGCCAGCGGCGTGCCATGCGTGTTGAAGCCGCCCGCCGCCCAGATGTTCTCGTCGGCGCGGTGCACGACCGGGAGGTGGTCGGCGGTGCGGGCGATCGGGGCGGCCCTGCGCTGCATCGCCCGGATCGGGCCGAGTGCGGGGAACAGCCTGGGCAGCACGCCGAGCAGCCCCGAGTGCGCCGCGTCCTCCGGCTCGCGGTCGAGCGCGGAGACCCCGTTGGGGCCGTCCGCCACCCGGCAGCCGCCGAGGATCACCCGGCCGTCCCTGGTCTGCTGCCAGTACTCGCCGTCCGGGCTGACCGCCGCCGACATGCCGGTGGCGAACACCGGCGGCAGCACGTCGGTGGCCAGCACCTGCGCCTGGGCCGGTGTGACCACCTGCTTCAGCTCGGGCACCAGGTGGCCGGCCCACGCGTTGACCGCGACCACCGCCGCCTCGGCCCGCACCATCCCGCGCGTGGTCATCACCCGCACACCCTTGGCCGCCTGCCTGACTTCGATCACCGCCGTGCCGGTGTGCACCGTGGCGCCGTTGTCCATCGCCGCCCTGGTCAGCGCGAGCACCAGCAGCGTCGGGTCGACGACGCCGCCCGGCAGCAGCAGGCCGCAGCGCACGTCGCCCGCGATCTGGGTGCTGACCGAGGAGCGCAGGTCTCGCGGGCTGAGCCACTCGGTCCGCACGCCCTCGGCCGCCAGCGCCCGCTCGTGCGCGGCGAGCCGGTCGAGCTGGGTGCCGCCGACGGCGAGCTGGATGTGCCCGTTGTCCCGCAGCAGGCACTCGATTCCGTCGGACTCGCTCGCCTTGCGCAGCAAGGAGAAGCCCTTCTCCGCGATGCGCAGCACCAGCCTCGCCGTCCGCGTGCCGAGCCGGTGCGTCGCCTGCTCGAAGGGCTCCGGTGTCGTCGGCACCACCAGGCCCGCGCCCGAGCCGCTGGCCCCGCAGGCGAGGCTGCCCGCCTCCAGCACGGTGACCCGCCTGCCCGCCCGCGCCAGCCAGTACGCGCAGGCCGCGCCGAAGAGGCCGCCGCCGATGATCACGACGTCAGTGACGGCGGGGGGAGCGTCGGTGGTGTGCGCGGTCAGGGGCGACCGGTGCCGGGTCGGTGGCACGAGTGATCCCTTCGTGAGGAGGCGTGCTCCGCATCGGCAGCGGTCCGGACGACAGGGGGAGGAATCGTCCGGACCGCCGTCCGGGAAGCGTGGGAACGGGGCCGTCGAATATGGCGACGGGTCCGTGGGGAATGAGGAGTGCGGTTCGTCAAAGATTCCCGGAATGTGTCGCAGAGCGTTCCGGGAAGGTGTGAACAGGGTGGCCGTCCCCGGCCTCAGGCGATCCTGCTGACGGGGCGCAGTGAGGACAAGGTCCTTGCCTGTCCGGGACAGTCCCGGACAGGCAAGGCGACAGTCCGGCCGCGCTGTCCGGCTGCCCGGGGTCCCCGGTTGGACGCGAAATAGCTCGTCGGCTCCAGCGCGCCCGGCGTCACGGCCGAATGCCCGCTGGTTCCAAGAATCGAGATGGCGGAATGGAGAACGCCGGTGTAGCTGCTTTCTTCCTCCGGCGCGTCAGCGCACAGCGGCGGCGACCAGCGCGGCCAGCGCGACGACCTCGCGGGCCATTCCCGACCGCTCGCTCGCCCTGGAGACGGGCACGATCATGCCGACGCTGGCCTCGACGGGGCCGCCGACGAGAACCGGGGCGGCGATGCCGGTGAAGCCGGGCAGCAGCTCGCCGGTGGTCACCGCGAAGCCGCACCGCCGCGCCTCGGTGACCTCGGCGCGCTCCCCGGCCACCGCGGGCCGCCCGGACAGGATCGCCAGCCCGCTCGCGGCCACGGTCAGCGGCGCGCGGCTGCCCGGCCGGATGCCGACGTGGAAGTCGGCGTGCCGGGGCTCGATCGAGGCCAGCGCCACCGACTCGGCGCCGTCGGCGACGTGCAGCACGGCGGTCAGCCCGAGCCGCTCGGCGGCCTCGGCCAGCAGCGGGGTCGCCGCGCCGACGAGGTCGGCCGAGACCAGTCCGGCCAGGCTGACCAGCGCGGTGCCCAGCACGTAGCGCCCGTCCCCGCGCCGCGCGGCGAAGCCCCGGTTGAGCAGGGTGGCCAGCAACCGGGCGGCGATGGAGCGGTGCACGCCGAGCCGCGCGGCGACGTCGGTCGCGGAAAGCCCGCCGGCTTCGGCCCCGAGCAGCTGGAGGACCTGGAGCCCGCGGTCGAGGGTCTGGGCGATCTCCTGCGGCATGCGCCGATTATCTCTCGTTTGCGGCATCCGTCCGCGCCAGCACCGCGACGGTGCCCAGCAGGAAGGCCCACAACAGGAAGACGGGCGAGTACACCGCCAACGCCAGATCGGCCGCTCCGCTCATCGGCGGGACCAGGTCGCGCAGCGGGTACAGCAGCAACAGACCCGAGAACCCCCGCAACGCCAGCACCAGCACGACGATCCACGCCGGAACCTGGAGCGCTCGCCACCTCCTGGCGAGGCCGAGCGGCAGCAGCGCGGCCACCACCGCGGCGACCACGAGACCCCACGGGGAGAGCCATGGGTCGCTCAGCACGTGTTCGGTGACTCCGACCGAGTCCCGCAGCGTCTGGCCACCCAACGCCCAGTACGCCCGCAGGCTCGCGTAGAGGAGCGCGAGCGCGACAGCGCCCTGGCTGGCGATCGTCGCGAGTGGACCACGCAGATCCGGCTCTCCCGTCACACTCCTCCTCCCGGTCCGGCCTGGGCACCCCTCGAAGCCCAGGCCGATCACCACGACCGAGCCTGCTGCCACGGAGGTGCGGCGCGGCTCCCGCCATGGTGCCGATCACCTCCCCCGCGAGAGGGAGACGGCGCGTCGCGCGGTCTGCCAGGATCGACACCGTGACCGGAGTCCTTCGACGCGTGCTGAGCCCGCTGGTCAGCCGGTTCACCTTCCGGTCATGGATCCTGCTGCTACCGGGTGGCGCGCTGCTGCTGTCCTTCACCGGTCTCGACCTCGGCATCGGCACGGTGCTCGGTGGATGGTTCCCGTGGCAGCCGGTCAAGGCACTGGTGATGGTGCTCGCCGTTGCGGTCCCGCCAGTGGTCACGGGCTTCATCCCGGCTGTGCGGATGGTGGAGATCGTCGCCGTGCGCGCGCTGCTCGGCGTGCCGCTGCCGGACTACTCCGCCGAGGACGGGCGTTCTTGGCGCACCCGCTGGCGCACGGCGGGCTGGTTCCTGGTGCACCTGCTCGCGGGCGGGGTGGTCGCGCTGATCACGTTGCTGGTGCCCACGTTCGGCGCCGCCATGCTGATCGCGCCACTGGTTCCCGAGCAACGCATCATCTTCTCCGACAACGGGGTTGTTGAGCTGCCCACCGGCGCCGCCGCGTGGTGGGGAGTACCGACGGGGCTCGGGCTCCTCGCCGCCGCGCTGTACGTGATCTTCTGGCTGGGCGTGCTGATGCGCAGACTCGCGCCTGCGTTGCTGGGCCCCTCGCAGGAGGAGCGCATCGCCAAGCTGGAACGCCGCACCGAGCAGCTCGCCGAGCGCAACCGGCTCGCGCGGGAGCTGCACGACTCCGTCGGTCACGCGCTCACGATCACCACGGTGCAGGCGGGCGCGGCGCGGCTGGTGCTGGACAACGACCCGGAGTTCGTGCGCAAGGCGTTGGTGGCGATCGAGGACGCGGGCCGCGCCGCGCTCGAAGATCTCGACCACGTGCTCGGGCTGCTGCGGGACGAGCGCGCGGCGGCGACCACTCCGCAGCGGACGCTGGCCGATGTCCGTTCGCTGCTGGACAAACCGGGGGTCGATGCCGAGCTCGTCGGCGACATCGGCCGTGTGCGGCCCGCGGTGTCCAGGGAGGCCTACCGGATCGTGCAGGAGTGCCTGACCAACGCGCTGCGGCACGCGGGCGAGGTGGACGTGCGGGTGCGGATCGCGGCGCTGGACGGGTGCTTGGAGCTGGCGGTGACCAATCCGGTCGCCTCGGCAGGGGCCTCGCGCGGCGGCGGCAGGGGACTGGCCGGGATGCGGGAGCGGGTGACCGTCCTGGGTGGACGGTTCTCCGCCGGGGAACACAATGGACTGTGGCGGGTCGATGTGACCCTGCCGTTGGGGGAAAGACTGAGATGACCGCTCCGAAGACCACTGTCGTGCTCGTCGACGACGAGGACCTGATCCGCACCGGGCTGCGGGCGATCCTGGGTGCCGAGGAGGACCTGGAGGTGGTCGGGGAGGCAGCGGACGGGGCCGAGGTGGTCTCGCTGGTGCGGTCGCTGCGTCCGGACGTGGTGCTGATGGACGTGCGGATGCCCGCCGTCGACGGCATCCAGGCGACCCGCCACCTGCTGGCGACCATGGCCGAGCCGCCGAAGATCCTGGTGGTCACGACCTTCGAGAACGACGACTACGTCTACGAAGCCTTGCGCGCCGGCGCAAGCGGCTTCCTGCTCAAACGGGCCCGGCCCGCCGAGATCGTGCAGGCGGTGCGCACGGTCGCCAGCGGGGACTCGCTGGTGTTCCCCAACGCGATCCGCTCCCTCGCCGGGCGGCGCGCGGGCGGGCGCGGGGACTCCCTCGTCTCGGCCCAGCTCACCGAACGGGAGAGCGAGGTGCTTCGGCTGGTGGCGAAAGGTCTGACCAACGCCGAGATCGCGGCGGAGCTGGTGGTCGGGGTGGAGACGGTGAAGACCCACGTGGGCAACGTGCTGGCGAAGCTGCGCGCCCGCGACCGCACCCAGGCTGTGATCCTCGCCTACGAAAGCGGCTTCGTGAGCGTCTCGTGACCTGATATCCATGACCGTGCATGTACTTTCGGGCACGGTCGGGGAGAGGGTGCACCATGCGGGTGATCGACGGCGCTCCGGTGGCCGAGGCGCTTTACGCCGAGGTCGCCGACGCGGCTGCCGCGCTGCCCGTCCGGCCGCTGCTGGCGGTGCTCGTCCCCCAGGAGGACCCGGCCGGGGTGCTCTACGGCGAGCAGCTGAGCTGGGACGGCGATGAGCTCGGCATCGACGTCCGCACGTACCCGCTTCCCATCGACACCCCCGCCGCCGACCTCGCGGCCCGGCTCACCGAGCTCTCCGCCGACCCCGGGGTGCACGGGCTGAGCCTCGCCGAGGGGTTCCTCGGCGCGGAGGGGCTCGGTGAGCGCATCGACCCGGCCAAGGACGTCGAGTGCGCCAACCCGGTGTCGCTGGGCAGGCTCTCCCAGGGGGTGCCCGCTTTCTCCCCCGCGGTCCCGGTCGCGGTCATGAAACTGTTGCGCCACGCGGAGATCCCGCTCGCGGGAACGCGGGCCGTCGTGGTGGCCGGGGCGGCGACGGCGGGACTGCCGATGGCGATCCACCTCCGGGCCGCCGACGCCACGGTGACGCTCGCGCACCGCAGGACCCCGGACCTCGCGGCGGTCACGGCAGGGGCCGACGTGCTGGTCTCCGCGGTCGGCGAGGGCGGCCTGATCACCGCCAAGCACGTCAGACCGGGGGCGACCGTGGTGAGCGTCGGCCTCGACCGCACCGGCGAGACCCCGGACGGCGGCACGGAGTTCGGCGGCCTGATCTCCGGCGCCGCCGGTGACGCCGAGGCGAAGGAGATGGACGGGACCGCTGGCACCTTCATCGGTGCGCTCACCGTCGGAGCACTGGTGCCCACGGTCGTCCTGCGCCACGTGGTCACGGCCGCTGCGGCTCAGCTCAGGCAGGAGTAGACGGCGCCGACCAGCCGGTCCCAGCGCGGGTCGCTGCCGGAGACCGAGGTCCGCAGCCTGTTCGGCGTGTACCCGAACGCCAGCCCCGCGTCGACGTCGCCGAAGGCGAGCGCCCCACCGGCGCCGGGGTGCCCGAACGCGCTCGCCCCCGGCGAGAACGGCCGCATCGGACTGGGCAGCATGTAGCCGCTGGCGAACCGCGAATGCCCGAACAGCACCTCGTCCGCCCCGTCGCTGACGGGCTCGATGGCCTGGCGCACGAAGGATGTGCCCAGCGTGCCCGCGTACAGCTCCGCGAGCGCCCGCGCGGTCCCGTGCCCGTTCGCCGCGGGAACCTCGGCGTCGAGCCAGCTCGTGCCGGTCAAGTCGGCGGAGGTGAGGTCGGGGGGATTGGCGAAAGCCTTGTGGGTCATGGAGTCCCGGTCGGCCAGCGCGGCCAGCGCCGGTGACGGCTCGGTGGGCTGTGCGCCCAGCACCACGCCGCTGAGCCGGTGCCGCTCGGACTCCGGGAGTCCGATGTGGACGTCCACGCCGAGCTCGCGGACCACCAGCTCCCGCACGGACTTCCCGCTCACCCGGCGCAGCACCTCGCCGACCAGGAACCCGTAGGTCACCGCGTGGTAGCCGTGACGGCTACCGGGTTCCCACCACGGCGGCTCCTCGGCGAGCGCGGTGGTGAGCGCACTCCAGTCGTAGAGCGAGCCCGGCGGCTGCTCCTCGCGCAGCGCGGGCATCCCGGCGCGGTGGCCGAGCAGGTCGCGAACGGTGGTGCCGCCCTTGCCGTGCGCGGCGTACTCCGGCCAGTACCCGGCGACCTTCGCGTCCAGGTCGAGCTCGCCGCGCGCGGCCAGCCGGTGCGCGACGGTCGCCACGACGCCCTTGGTCACGGAGAAGAGGTTGACCACAGTGTCGGCTCCCCACGGCGTCCCTTCCGCGGTCCGTCCGCCCCACAGGTCCACGACCACTCGCCCGTCGACCCGCACGCTCACCGCGGCGCCCAGCTCGTCGCCGGCGAATCCCGCCGCGAACGCCTCCCGCACCGGCTCGAAGGCCGGGTCGCACTGTCCGTCGATCATTGCTCAACCATAGTTGCGCAACTGAGGTTGCGTAAATACCCTTGTCCCGTGAACCCGGAGAACGACCTGGTCCTGCTGCTCACGGCGCTGTCGGCGGGGGTGGACCGGCAGGTGCGCGCCGCGCTCGCGGACCGGGGCTTCCCCGACGTCCGGGACAGCCACGGCTTCGTCTTCCAGCACCTGCTGCTCGGCCCGGCGCGGGTCAGCGACCTGGCGGTGAAGCTCGGCATGAGCCCGCAGGGCGCCTCGAAGCTGACGGCGGAGATGGAGCGGGCGGGCTACGTCCGCCGCGTGACCGACCAGGCGGACCAGCGCAACCGCCTCGTGGAGCTGGCCGACCGCGGCCGCGAGCTGATCGAGGCGGGCAGGCGCGCGCGAGCGGAGGTCAACGCGGACCTCCGGGCGGCACTGGGGGAGTCGGCCGGACCGTTCGAAGCGGCGCTGCGCGCGCTGGCCGAGCGCTCCGGCGGCCTCACCGAACTCCTCTCCCGCCGCCTCCGCCCCCGCACCTGACGGTTGCGCCGGATTCCCCGTTCGGCGGAGCCCCGCAAGCGGCGACATCACCTCACCGGTCGCCCCTTCGCCCGGAGCCCGCCCCGCGCGCCCCGCCCCCCGTTTTCCGCGTTTTGTAGGCTTAATGCGAGATGAAAGCGCTCTCTTTCGCATTAAGCCTACAAAACGCGAGAACCCCGACCACGCCAGCCCACGTCTGCGCGCACGCCGCAGTGCGGAGCCGGGGGAGGTTCGGGCGCCGGCGGGTGAAGGCGTGGTGGTGCGGTGAAGGGCTGGCCGGGCGGCCGGAGCCGTGTGGGGTGAGCGACGCGGGTCGGGCGTCGGTGCTCGTCCCGCTACGGCAACCGGCCGCCGGGTGTCACGGGGTCAGCCACTGGCGGTGCTTGCCCCGGGTGCGCTCGCGCCATTCGCCGGGGAGGCGGTGTTCGATGTCGTGCGCCCGGTGTTCCTCCCTGGCGTAGAACAGGCCGTAGGTGAACGAACTCTCGCCGTGCTCCTCTGCCTCGTTGGACAGCGCGAGCAGGAGCTGGCGGCAGACCACGCTGTCCTGGTGGATGCCCAGGAAGCGCTGGAGCTCGCGCATCTGCTTGCCGAAGCGGGCCGCCGGGCGGCCGCAGACCGGGGCCGTGGCCATGGCCGCGTCCCAGGCGCACTTCGCCGCCTTGCGGACGTCGTGCAGGGCCTCGTCGCGGTCCGGGCCCGGGTGCCGGAACTCGGCGAGCGCCGCCATCGTGGACTCCAGGCGGCGGTACGCGCGGGCCACCGCGCCCGGCAGCGCCCGGTCCGCGGGGAGGTCCGCCTCGGGCGAGTAGGTGTCGAAGATGCGTTCCAGTGCCTTGGTCAGCTCGCGGTGCCGTTCACTGTCCAGCGTGGACACCACGCGCTCGTGCAGCGCGGCGCGCCTGGTCGCGAAGAACGCGTCCGCCCGCGCCGCGACCGGGCCGTGCAGCAGGTCGGGCGGGGTGATCCCGATCTGGCCGCTGACCCTCGCCTGCACCATCTCCAGGTCGCGGGCGTCGCCGAGCATCGTGTTGAACCAGCACAGCTCCGCGACCACCAGCCGCGCGTGGTCGGGGTCGAGGAAGCGCGGGAACGCCTCCAGCCCGCTGCGCAGCCTGCGGATGCCCACCCGCAGTCTGCGCAGCGCGTCCGCCTCGCGGCGGCGCACCCTGTCGTCCTGGAACAGCACGACGTCGACCTGGTCTCGCAGATAGGCGCCGACCACGTCCCTCACCCGCAGATCTGGCACGGTCGGGGTCGCGGACGCCTTGCTCGTGGTCATGTACCGGTACTACCAGCACCTCGTTCAGCGCTCCGAGCCGCGTCCGCCTTGCACGGCCGCTAGGCCGTATGCCACGCCTCGCCGGGTGAGCGCACTCACTCGAAAGGGTGATCTTTGCCAGGGGCGCACAATCGTGCCTGGCAGGGGGCTCGTCGCTCTCTGTCAACCTATCGATGCTCTGGCGCAGTCCGCTTTGGCCTGTCAAGATCCACTTGGTCGGACTGGACTGCTCTTGCGGGTCCGCTCCGCGCGCACAACCGCTCGTCGATGAGGAACCACGTTGAGCCCACACGCAGCCGCACTGCTGGACGACATCGCCTTCCCCGTGCCCCAGCCGCTCCCGGCCCGGCGCGCGCAGCGGCGACGGTCCGTCCCGGTGCGCTCCGACCGTGCGCGGCTCTCGCTGGTCCCCGAACCCGTCACCCCGCACGCGCCCCGCCGCCCGGCGCTGCGCAGGGCGGTCCGCGCCCTCCGGTCGCTGCTGCACCGCAGGCCCGCCTCCGGCGGCACGCCGATGCTGGTGGCCATCGGGGCGGGGCTCGCCGTCACCACCGCGACCCTCGGCGTGCTGCCGACCGCGGGCCTGGTCGCGCTGGCCGTCGTCGGCAACGGGGTCTGCGAGCTGCTGGACCACGCGAACCGGACTTGATTCCGGCTCACCACGGAGGGTCGCCGACCGCGCACGCCGATGATGCGACATGATCTGCGCGCTCGTTGATGTCGTGTGAGAGGAACTGGCGTGAGCCGAGGGCGCTGGATTCTGGCCGCAGTGCTTGCCGTGATCGCCGTGGTCTCCGGGGCCGCCGCGCTGTTCATGGACGACCCCAAGCCCACCGGTGGCTCACCGGGGACCAGCACCAGTACCGGGGCCGCGTCCACCGATGGCTCCGCCGCGCGCAGCCGCGCCGACCTGGAGCGGCTCACCGTTGCGGCCTGGCACCCGATGAAGGGGTACTCCAGGGAGAAGTTCAAGCACTGGATCAGCCAGGGCGACAAGTGCGACACCCGGGAGACGGTGCTCAAGCGGGACGGCAGGAGCGTCGTCACCGACAACAGCTGCAAGGCGACCGCAGGCAAGTGGCTCAGCCGCTACGAGGGCAAGGAGTTCGCCGTCGCCGGCGACATGGACATCGACCACACGGTGCCGCTGGCCAACGCGTGGAAGACCGGCGCGGACACCTGGACCGACCAGCGCCGTCAGGAGTTCGCCAACGACTTGGTGAACCCGCAGCTGCTCGCGGTGTCCGCGGCGACCAACCGCTCCAAGGGCGACCAGGACCCGTCGCAGTGGAAGCCGCCAGCCCGGGAGGCGTGGTGCGGCTACGCCAAGGACTGGATCACGGTGAAGACGGTCTATGGACTCAACGTGACCGACACGGAGAAGTCCGCGCTTCGCGACATGCTTGCCACCTGCAAGTAGGGCACCAAGCAGAACACAAGGAGACGGGGCGCCCGACCGGGCGCCCCGTCTCCTTTTTCCTAGCCCGTTAGCGCGCTCTAACGCTGTTACGAAAACTAGTCCGCCGCGATTGCCAGCGCGGGCGGCGCGGTGGGCGCCGGCGTCCTGCGCGACACCGACGGCGTCGTGGTGGTGCTCAGCAGCTGCTGCGCGAGCGCCGTGGGCGCGTGCCACATCGACCGGCCCTGGCGCGCGGTCGCGATCAGCCCGCAGTGCCGCAGCACTGTGAGGTGCTCGGAGACCCGGCTCAGGCTGACGCCGACGCGCTGCGCGATCTGGGTGGTCGAGCCGCCCTGGCCGAGGCCGCGCAGGATCGCCGCCCTGGTCTGGCCGACCAGTGAGCGCAGCGGGTCCTCCGACCACGGCACGTCCGGCGAGAACCGCGCCTTGGTGGGGTAGGCCAGGATCGGCTGCCCGCTGAGGTCGCGCATCAGCTGCGGTCCCTCCGGCAGGAACGCCGAGGGGGCCAGCACGAGCCCGCGGCCCGCGAGGTCCACTTCGGACCGTTGCGCCGCAGCGAGCTCCAGGACCGGTGCGCGCCAGCGGATCGACGGGTGCAGGCCGCTGAGCAGCCGCTCCGTTCCGTTGGCGATCAGGACCGTTGACCGGTCGGCCAGATCCGCCTCCAGGTGCGCGCGCAGCTTCGCCCAGTCCGGCTGCAGGCAGGTCTCGTGGTAGCGGCGCAGCACCGTGAGCAGGATGCGGGTGCCGCTGCGGCCGCCGGAGTGCCACATCCAGCTGGGCGCGCTGACCGAGCGCGGGTCGATGGTCCGCAGGTGGCGGTGCAGCGGCTGCTCGCAGTGCGTCGCCAGGTCCTGCAGCTCGCGGTCGAAGGACGTGCGCTCGCCGAGCGCGGTGACCAGGGCGGTGCTCAGTGGCTGGTCCTGCGGGACCAGGTCGAGCAGGGTCAGCGAGTCCGACCTGGTCAGCTCCGCCAGCCTGCGCCGCCAGCGGCCGAACTCCGCGCCGCCGCCGGCCTGGGCCAGCACCCGGACGCTGAGCAAGGTCTCGACCAGTGGAGACACCAGAAAGCGGATCCGCGGCAGATCGTCGGGTCCGAAGCGTATGCGTAGCACGAGCCCTCCGCGGCGTGGTGGGTTTCTCCGGTGTCCCGGCGCCACGCGACGGTGGGGGACACCGTCAATAAATACCTAGAAAACTGCCCAGTGGGAAATACTCCATCAAATCGCCGAATTCGATATCAGCCAGGTGACGCATCGCTATCGTCCCGCTTAGTGGGAATCCGGTCACGCACGGTGAGAGCCGTGCTGGTGGTGGAGGACCTTAGCGGGTCAGCGGCCATGGCTGGTGAGGTAGGACGAAACAAGATGGCCGTCCTGTTTCACAACCTCCTGAACCACGACCAGCTTGTCCCTCGGGTTGGCCCCACCACGGCCCAAGGCCCGGTCCGGCGCGCCGAAGTCGACTTTCCCGGTCACCCCGGAATAGACCAGCGTGCCGGTGGTCTCGCGCAGTGCCTGGTAGACCTGATGCCGGTTGGGCACCCCGTGCTCATCGGTCCGCGCGCGCTCGGTGGCGGCCAGCAGCAGGTGTACCGCATCGTAGGACAGCATCACATGACCATTCGGTCCTGATCGAAACGCCGGGCCGTTGTGGGCGCGCTGTTCCTTCTCCACGGCCGCGTGGTCGGCGAAGAACCGTTCCACCTCGGGGTCGAGCTTGCCGTTGCCGCGCTGTTCCCAGCCTTCCTTCGTGGGGCCGAAGGTGGTGAAGAACAGCCGTTCGTCGGCGTAGTTCTCCCGGCCGGCGAGGTCGCGGAACCCGGCGGTCTCCAGCTGGGACAGGTCGTCACCGCCGAGGACGATCGCCTCCTCCCGGCAGGAGCTGCGGCTGAGCTCGTCGAGCAGGGTGGGCATCTCGTTGGCCCGTCCGGAGTAGACGATCATCGGGCCGGGCAGGTCCGGCGGGTTCTCCTCGCAGATCTCCTGGACCCTGGTGTGCAGGGTGCTCGCGGTCCCCGCCTTGCCCGCCTCGTAGGGCTTCTCGATCCCCGGCCGCAGCTCCGGTTCCGGCTTGAGCTGTTCCTTCTCCAGCTCGCGCTGGTAGTCCTCCTTGAGCTCCCTGCTGTAGCGGTCGGTGGGGTTGTAGACCAGGAACGGCTGGCGGCCGCGGAAGGGCCGCGCGGTCACCGCCCACTGGATCGCCACCTGCGCCTGGCGGGAGTTGGTCGGGGCGACGCGGAAGAAGTAGGGCTTGCCGCTGAAGGTGTTGCCCGACGGCGCCGAGCCCATCATCGGGATGCCGGCCCAGGTGTCGGTCGCGGTGCCGAGCAGCTCGGCGGCGCGCACGGTGGCGTCGCGGGTCTGGCCCATGCCGCTGACCGCGATCACGGTGGGATCGGACTCGGCGAGCCTGCGGATCTGCGCGGCGGTGTACTCGGCGTGCTCGGAGTCGCCGCCGAAGTTGGCTGGCAGCAGGCGGATGAGGAACCCGCGCTGGAGGGTGGAGGTGCCGAACCGGTTCCAGTCGCGCTGGGCGAGGTAGGCCCCGCGCAGCTCGTTGACGCCGGCGGACAGGTCGCGCTTGGGGCGTTCGGTGGAGCTGAGCATCGTGGCCACCACGATGGTCACGTACGGCCGCCCGTTCGTCCCGCCCGCCTGCTTGAGCACCTGGTCGTTCTGGACCTGGATCAGCCTGGTCAGCTCGGCGACCTCGCGGTCGTCGTCGCCCGCGGTGCTCTCGTCGGCGAGGAAGGTGCCCGAGCCGCTGGTGACCCCGACGCACTCACCGTCCACATTGGACAACACGCCGCTGTCGTCGAGCAGTGTGCCAGCCACGGTCCCGAACGCCAGCGGGCCCTCGCGGTCGCAGTGCACGAGCGCGTGCCTGACGTAGACCGCGCCGTAGAGCACAAGCAGCACAACGGTTGTCATCGCGAGCGACTTGCGGATCGCGTGTCTTGGCGGCCACACCCTGGGGTAGGGGTGTCTGCCGGTTCCGGCGCAGTACTCGGGCAGCTGTCGTAACGGTTTCGCGGCTTTGCCGTCCTGCGAGGCATGCACCAGGGCACGGTATCGGGCGAGCTGCCGGGCCACCGAGGGGTCGTCGTCGGCGTTGAGCGAGCGGTATCCGTCGAGCACGTCGTGGAAGAGCTCTCCGCCGCGCACGGCGGTCCCGGTGCGCGAGCGCAACCGCCAGGTGGCCCGGACCAGTTCCTCCACTCGGCGGACCCTGGGGCCCTTGAACCAGCCGAGTCCCGCTCGCAGCGGAGGGGTGTCCACGTCGTCGCGGTACGGAGCCTCGGCGATCGCCTCCAGCTCGGCGGCCCAGCGCCCGTGCCACTGCGCGATCCGCGGCGAGAGGTAGAGCGCGACCGCGCGGGTGTCGCCGAGCGCGAGGCTGTGGTAGAGCCGGTCGGCGTGCTTGCCGAGCCGCCCGTAGTAGTCGCGAAGGACTCGGTGCACCTGGTCGTGGGTGAAGTCGACGTTGCCGTTGGTGCGCAACAGTTCCTCGGCCAGCAGGTCGCGCAGCAGCGGGTGGAACTCCAGGTGCCCGCAGTCCGGGCTGAGCGTGACGAAGCTGTAGGTGGACAGGCTGGTCCAGATCTCGTCGGCGTCGCGGTCGGGGACCAGCAGCCGGATGGTCTGCACGTCCAGCCTGCGCGGCGCGGCCAGCCGGGCCAGCAGCTGCCTGGTGAGCGTGCGTTGCGAGAGGTCGCTGTCCCGGAACCGTTGCAGGAACCGCAGCATCAGGTACTCGCCGACGGTCTCGGTGAGCTCGGCGTCGGACTGCGAGCGCGGCATGCGCTGCGCGAAGACCGACCGCACCGGAGGGACCACCCGGTCGCGGGCGTAGCGCCGGTCGACGACCTGGATCGCCAGCCGCACGGCCAGCGGGTGCCCGTGGGTGACCTCGTGCAGCTCGGCGACCAGGGAGGAGCGCTCCACCGTCCCAGCGCGCCGCTGGGTCCACTCGGAGAGGAACTGCCCGGTCTCCTCCTGGCTGAACGGGCGCAGCCGGACCGGGAGGTACGCGCTGCCGGTCCCCTTGAGCCGCTCGAAGCGGCGGCGCCAGCCCCAGTACAGCGCCCGCGCGGTGTCCACAGGGGACGGTTCGCCGCCGTACTCGCCCGCCAGCTCCGGCGGCAGCGGGACGTCCTCGACGTCCGGAGTGGACTGTTTGGTCGCGATCACCAGCAGCGGCAGGTCCGGATGGCGCAACCGCGCCTCGGCCAACAGCTCCACCACGTCCGCGGGCGGCGCGGGCGGGACGGGGCGGTTGGGCGGGAACAGGTTCAGCTCCACCGGGGAGAGCAGGTCCGCGCCGTCGAGCAGCAGCACGCAGTTGACCTTGCGGTGCCGCCGCCAGCGGTAGGCCGCCGCCAGGTCGGCGGTGAACGCGGCGACCAGGAACCGGTCCAGCGCCACCCGGTCCCGGCGCTCCTCGCTGTCCACCAGGTGCCACAGCTGGGAGATCACCGCGTCGACCTTGCAGCCGGGGCTCATGCCCAGCAGGTGCTGCCCGGCCTCCTTCTCGTACCACCGCAGCACCGCGGCCTGGCGGTGCCCGGCGAGCAGCCACCGCAGCCAGGAGGGCAGGACGGCGGCCAGCGTGACCAGCCAGCGCGTGACCGGCCCCAGCAGCTTGCCCAGCCACTGCGCGGGACTGGCCTCGGCGACCGTGCTGACCGCGTCCGCGACCTTGGGCAGCGCGCGGGCGTTGCCCGCGATGAGCTCGCGCGCGGCGCGCAGCGGGTCGGTGTCGGCGGGCGGACCGCCGGAGAGCACCGCCCGCGCCAGCTCGTAGCGGGCCAGCCGCAGCCGGCCGAACTGCGGGTGGGAGTACCGGCGCAGCTGGTTGAACACGACGTCGAGCACGTCGCGGCAGGACTTCGAGCCGGTCTCGTCCAGGTCCACCCGCGCCAGCGGGACGCTGGGCCTGCACCGCCGCTCGACGTGGTCGAGCAGCATCGTCTTCCCACTGCCGCCTGGGCCGAAGGCGACGACGACGGGCAGCGGGACCCGCGTCCTGCGGTCGATGAGCGACTCCACCAGCGCCGCGGTGGCGTCCCGGCCGACCAGACCGATCTCAGGCTCCAGCACGGTGCGCCGCCCCCATCTCTGGCCTCCCTGCCCCTGTGTCACCCCCGCCACCCTAGTAACCCGCCATTTACGCAAGGTAACCGCGGCGCGGCGGTCCAGGCGTGGCCCGGGCGTCACCCTGACAGGTGTCTCCGGCCCGAGATAGTTGATCGTTTGATTGTCCTGGCTGCATGGTGTTCACCCATGGGTGGCGATCGAATCTTCGTGGTGGTGGGGGCGGGGCTCGCGGGCGCGAAGGCCGCCGAGACCCTGCGTGCCGAGGGCTTCGATGGCAGGGTCGTGCTCCTCGGTGAGGAGGACCGGCGCCCCTACGACCGGCCGTCGCTGTCCAAGGGGTTCCTCCGGGGCGAGCGCGGTGCCGCCGCCCCGTGGGTGCACCCGGCGGAGTTCTACGCCGACAACGACATCGAGCTGCGCGTCGGCGAACGGGTCGCCGCGCTCGACCGGGAGAACCGGGACGTCGTGCTGGTCAGCGGCGAGCGCATCGCCTTCGACCGGCTGCTGCTGGCCACCGGCGCCACCGCGCGGCCGCTGGCGGTGCCGGGCGCGAACCGGCCGAGCGTGCACTACCTGCGCACCATGGCCGACGCCGAGGCGCTGCGCTCCGCCGTGGACGGTGCGGAGCGGGTCGCGGTGGTCGGCGGCGGCTGGATCGGTACCGAGGTCGCCGCCTCCGCGCGGCGGCTCGGCAGGAAGGTGGCACTGCTCGAACGCCGCGGCAGTCCACTTCAGACGGTGCTCGGCGTGCGGATGGGCGAGGTGTTCCGCGACCTGCACGCGGAGAACGGCGTCGAGCTGCACACGGGAGTGACCGTCACCGAGATCGTGGAGGCCGGCGTGCGCACCGATCGCGGCCTGGTCGAGGCCGACCTGGTGGTCGTCGGCATCGGGGTGCGGCCGAGGGTGGAGCTCGCCCGCGCGGCCGGACTGTCCATTGAGGATGGAATCGTGGTTGGCGAGCACCTGGAGACCTCATCGCCCGGCATCTACGCCGCCGGGGACGTCGCGACCGTCCGGCATCCGTTGCTGGGCAGGAAGGTCCGCGTCGAGCACTGGGCCAACGCCCACGGCCAGGGGCCGGTCGCCGCGCGGAACATGCTGGGGCACAACGTGGTCCACTCCGAGGTGCCGTTCTTCTTCTCCGACCAGTACGACCTGGGCATGGAGTTCCGCGGGGTGGCGCGGCCCAGCGACGAGCTGGTGGTGCGCGGGGACGTCGACGCGCGGGAGTTCATCGCCTTCTGGCTCTCCGGCGGGCGGGTCACCGCAGCGATGAACGTCAACGTGTGGGACTCCGGACAGCTGTTGGAGGCGCTGATCGCCCAGCGCGCCGAGGTCTCCGCCGACCTGCTGCGCTCGGCCGAGCTGCCGTCCTTGGTGCGCTCGCTGGCGCTGTGACGCGAAAAACCCTCTGACCTCGGGCCTTAACCGCGCCTTTGTCGGCTTTTAGGGCGGCGGGAGCACTGTGGGACGGCCACGGGAGACCGTGGCGGTGCCCCAGTGGCAAACCCTGCCGCCGCTGGGCATTCGATGAGGGGATGCAGCCATGGAGAACAAGGTTTTCCTGCGCGTCATTCGTGGTTTCGCCGCTGTGGGGCTGAGCGCGGCGGTCGCCGTCAGCTCCGTCTCCGCGCCGGCGGGAGCCGCGCCGTTCGATCCCGACACCGTCGCGCCCGCCGTCTTGGAGGTGCTCGACGAGCACGGCGCGCCGCTCGCGGGCGAGGAGCTGCGCGAGTTCCTGGCGGAGGAGGCCGAGCGCGCCGCCGCCACCCAGCCGGACGCCGCCGACGACTCCGCGGCGGAGGACGTGTCCGCCGCCGCGCTCAAGGACAAGATCGTCTCGATCGCGGAGAAGGAGAAGGGCACCGGCGAGAAGCCCAACGGCAGCAACTGCACCAAGTACTCCAAGCAGTGCGTCGCCTGGTGCGCGCTGTTCGCCACCTGGGTCTGGCGCAAGGCCGGGGTGGGCATTCCGCAGTACGCCTTCACCGGCGACGTCTACAAGTGGGGCAAGAAGAAGGGCAAGTCCTACGGCAAGGCCAACCTCAAGAAGGCCACCAAGGGCGACGTCCTGCTGTTCGGCACCGGACCGTCGAGCCCGAGCACCAGCACGCACATCGGAATCGTCAAATCGGTTTCAGGAAGCTCCGTCACCTTGATCGAGGGGAACTCGAACAACAAGGTCCGCCAGGTCAAGCGGACGCTGAGCGCCAAGACGTTCTACGGCGGCAGCCACCCCTGACCCCACCGGGGCGTGCCGGGCGGGGAGAGCCTCCTCGCCCGGCATTTCGGGCATCGGTATCAAGTTTTCTAGTGATGGCTGCGACAGTCGGATGCAGACATTCGGCGCCACACCCCCAACAATTGGCCATCATCCGTCCGGGACGGGGGGCCAAGGTGGACTTTCGCATTCTCGGCCCGGTCGAGGTCTGGGAAGCGGGCGCACGCCTGGACCCGCCACCGCCGAAGTCCCGCCAGATCCTGGCGATGCTGTTGCTCGACGCGGGCCGGATCACCCCGGCGGAGCGCCTGATCGACGCGGTCTGGGGGGACGAGCCGCCGCCGAACGTGCGCAAGGCGCTCCAGGTGCACATCTCGCACCTGCGCCAGCTGCTGCCGTCGGTGTCGCTGCGCTACAGCCCGCCGGGCTACCTGCTGGAGGTCCGCCCGGAACAGGTGGACCTGCACGTGTTCCGCTCACGAGTGGCCGCGGCGATGCAGGAGCCCGACCCGGCGCAGGCCGGGCAGCTGCTGCGCAAGGCGCTGGGCCTGTGGCGCGGCCGGGCGCTGGCCGACGTGGGCTCGGACTGGATGCGCGAGCGGTTCTTCCCGGGCTTGGAGGAAGAACGCCTCGCCGCGATCGAGGCACGCGTCGACGCCGATCTCACCCTCGGCAGGCACGCCGAGCTGGCGACCGAGCTGCCCGCGCTCGTCGCCGACAACCCGTTGCGAGAACGGCTGCGCGGCCAGCTGATGACGGCGCTCTACCGTTGCAGCCGCCGCGCGGAGGCACTGCGCGTGTTCCAGGAGGCGCGGCGCGCGGTCACCGAGGAGCTGGGCATCGAGCCGGGGCCGGATCTGCAACGGCTGCACCTGGACATCCTCGAAGGCCGCCCGGGGGCCGGCGGCTACCGGGACTACGGCGGCGAGGCGCACCACGGGAACGACCGCTCCACCCGCAACTACCTCCCCCGCGACGTGCACGACTTCACCGGCCGCGAGCGCGAGCTGCGCAGGCTCACCGAGTCCACACAGGACGGTTCGGGGGCGCTGCGGGTGTGGTGGCTGGACGGTCCGACCGGGGTGGGCAAGACCGCGCTGGCGATCCGCGCGGCGCACCGGCTCTCCGAGCGCTATCCCGACGGCCAGCTCTTCGTCGAGCTGCACGGCCAGTCCGCCGACCACAGCCCGGCCGCGCCGGAGGTCGTGCTCGACACGCTGCTGCGGGCGCTGCGGGTGCCGAGCGAGCGCATCCCGGAGGGACTGCGGGAACGCGCGGCGCTGTGGCGGGCCGAGCTCGCAGGACGGCGGGTGCTCGTGGTGCTCGACGACGCCGCGGGGGAGACCCAGGTGCGGCCGCTGCTGCCCGGCGGTGCGGGCTGCCTGGTCATCGTCACGAGTGGACAGCGGCTGACCGGACTCGAAGGCGCGACAAGGGTGTCCCTGGACGTGCTGCCGCCGGAGGACGCGCGCACCCTGTTCGCCCGCATCCTCGGCGACGGCCGCGCGCACGCCGAGCCGGACGCGGTGACCGAGGTCGTCGAGCTGTGCGGCTACCTGCCGCTGGCGATCCGGATCACCGGCGCGAAGCTCGCCGCGCGCTCGCACTGGCCGGTGTCCCGGTTGCTGCGCAGGCTGCGCGACGAACGGCAGCGGCTGGACGAGCTCTCCGTCGGGGACCTTGCCGTGCGCACCGGCCTTGCCGTGACCTACCTCGGGCTGGACGAGCGCAGCCGCGCCGCGTACCGGTTGCTCGGCGCGCTTGGCTACTCCAACCTGCCCGGCTGGCTGGTCTCACCGCTGCTCGACGTCGGCGAGGACGACGCAGAGGACATCTTCGAGCGGCTGGTGGACGCGCAGCTGGTCGAGGTGATCAGCGAACCGGCCGAGCCGCTGCGCTACCGCGTGCACGACCTGGTGCGCATCCACGCCCGCGAGCGCGCGGAGCTGGAGGACGACGAGCACGTTCGCAGGAACGGCGTTCGCCGCGCCGTCGCCGCCTTGCTGTCCACAGTGGACTCGATGGTGGAGAACCTGCCGCCCGCCGTGCCCCGGCTGTGCCAGACCGACCTGAACTCGGTGCCCTCCAAGCGCAGCCGCACCGCGGACACCGACATCTGGTTCGAACAGGAGGAGGCGGCGCTGATCACGGCGGTCGAACGCGCGGCCGAGCTCGACCTCGCCGAGCTGGCAGCGGGTCTCGCCGAGGCGCTGGTGTTCTCCTGGTTCGCGGTGCGCAACCGCTACGACGGCTGGGAGCGGACCCACCGCGCCGCCCTCGCCGCGCTGCGCCGCGCCGGACTGCGCCACGGTGAGGCCGCCCTCGAATGCAGTCTCGGGCAGATGTACTACAAGCGCGACAACTTCGAGACCGCGCGCGAGCACTTCCGCACGGCGCTCTCCCTGTTCGCCGAGGTCGGCGACAGCAGAGGGGAAGCGGTGGCGCTCAACGGGATCGGCATGGTCAGCCGCGAGTTCGCCGACCACTCGGAGGCCCTGCCCGCGCTGAACCGGGCGCGCAGGCTGCTCGCCGACCACGGCGACGAGGAGGGCGTGGCGCACGCCCTGTACGGCATCGGCTACTCCTACCGCGAGCTCGGCGAGGACACCGCGGCGCTGCGCACGCTCGAACAGGCCGCGCAGATGTACCGCTTCGTCGGCAACGACCGAGGAGAAGCGTTGGCGTTGCGGGGAATCGGCCTGGTGCACCGCGCGTCCGGTGACTGGGCGAGCGCCGAGGAGTACTGCTCGCGGTCCCATGAGATCGTGCTCGCCGTCGACGACGCGCTGCTGGTCTGCTACACCGCGCAGGCGTTGGCGAAGGTGCGGATCCGGCAGGGCAGGCCGGAGGAGGCCGAGCCGATGCTGCTGGACTGCCTGAGCGGGTGCCGCGACCTGCACGACAACTTCGGCGTGGCACTGGTGCGGCGGACGCTGGGTGAGTGCTACATCGAGATGGCGGAGCCGGGGCGTGCGCTGTCGTACCTGGAACAGGCGCTGGCGGGCTGGGAGGACATCAGGCTGCCGGTGTGGCGGGCGCGGACGCTGCGGGACCTCGGTGCGGCGCATGCGGTTTCGGGCGACCACGAGCGGGCGCGGCGGGCGTGGGATGCCGCGGCGACGGTGTTCTGCCGCCTCGGTACCCGGGAGGCCGCCGAGGTGGACGACTGGCCCGTTCGCTGGGCATACCCCCGGTGACGGGCGTCAGGCTCCACTGAGCCCGCCGGGGCCGGGCTCCGCCCCCACGTTCGGGAGAGTTGAGCCGGTCGGGTGTGCGGCTGTCGGGAACGTTTCGGTCTGCGCGAATAGCGTGCCGAGTGGGGTGCCGCGTTCCGGCCTCGGCACGGATCTCGTTCGGGCCTCGCCGGGGTCTCAAGCCGGTTTCGGCGCGAATCGCGCCTCGGTGGCGTTACGACAAACGGGCGGATTCCGGTCGGGGCGTGCCACCGAGATGCGGGTGAGTTCCGTCTGGAGGACAGTGTGGAACGGGCTATGACCGGTTTCGCGCGTGCTGTGGGCTGTTCGTGTCATGATCTAGTTGGCGGCCCGGTGCGAGGTCGCGGTATCGGCCCAGGTGGCAACGTCTGCATTCAGGACCTTGTCGGCATCAGGGCCCTCAGCAGGGGCTTTGGTCGCAGAGCGCTTCGGTCTAACCGGCCCTTCCTTCGTTGTGGGCGGCATGGTCCAGTCTGGGGCGCTTGTTGGCCTATCGACCCCGGTGTGCACCTGCGATAAAGTCGCCGAGTT
Organism: Allokutzneria oryzae; assembly: GCF_042429765.1. Classification (NCBI taxonomy): domain Bacteria; kingdom Bacillati; phylum Actinomycetota; class Actinomycetes; order Pseudonocardiales; family Pseudonocardiaceae; genus Allokutzneria; species Allokutzneria oryzae. The sequence goes on from NZ_JBHLZU010000027.1 coordinate 504,233, forward strand.
CTCTGTGTACATATTTCCCGGCGAATTTCGGGAAACTTTTACTTATAGCGCAGTCAAGCTGTTGAAATCCATGTCTGTACGGGCTTGGTGAACCGCGCATAACATCAATCTTACGTTCGCGCGGACGTTGTGATCAGTACTCCGTTTCCTAGGCCCTGCCGGCAGAAACCCCTGTCGGTGGGTAGGACGTGCGCTTTTCCTTGCTCGGCGGCCCGAATGGGGGTCGCCGGACGTGCATGGAGGAGAGAGGACCGCGAAATGACTCGCAAGCACAGGACCGGGTCGCGGCTCGCCGCGGCTTCGGTGCTCGGCGCCACCTTGGCGATGAGCCTGGTGGCATTGGGATCCACCGCGACCGCCGCACCGGCTGAGGGCGCCGTGCGCAACGCCGGTGGCGTCGACGCCGTGGCCAACAGCTACATCGTGGTGCTCAAGGACAAGGTGCGGACGGCGGCCGCCGTCAACTCCGAGGCCGGGGCGCTCGCGCAGCAGTACGAGGGCAAGGTGGGTCTGGTCTACTCGACCGCGATCCAGGGCTTCTCCGTGGAGATGACCGAGGCGCAGGCCAAGAAGCTGGCCGCGAACCCCGACGTGGACTACGTCGAGCAGAACAAGACCGTGCGCATCTCCGGCACGCAGGCCAACCCCCCGTCCTGGGGGCTCGACCGCATCGACCAGCGTGACCTGCCGCTCGACAAGTCCTACACCTACCCGTCCGCCGCGGGCGTGACGGCCTACATCATCGACACCGGTGTGCGGCAGACGCACCAGGACTTCGGTGGCCGCGCCCGCTCCGGCCGCGACTTCATCGACAACGACGACAACACCGACGACTGCCAGGGTCACGGCACCCACGTCGCGGGCACCGTCGCCGGGTCGAGCTACGGCGTCGCCAAGGACGCCAAGGTCGTCGGCGTCCGCGTGCTCAACTGCCAGGGCAGCGGCACCTGGGCCCAGGTCATCGCCGGTGTCGACTGGGTAGCGGCGAACGCGGTCAAGCCGGCCGTCGCGAACATGAGCCTCGGCGGCGGCGCGAACGACGCGCTGGACACCGCGGTGAAGAACGCCATCGCCAAGGGCATCCCGTTCGCCCTCGCCGCCGGCAACGGAGACATCTTCGGCCGTCCGCAGGACGCGTGCACGACCTCGCCCGCCCGCACCCCGGAGGCGATCACGGTCGGCGCGACGCAGAACACCGACGCGTCGGCGACGTTCTCCAACTTCGGTACCTGCCTGGACATCTGGGCGCCCGGCGTGGGCATCACCTCGGCGTGGAAGGACAGCGACTCCGCGACCAACACCATCAGCGGCACCTCGATGGCGTCCCCGCACGTCGCCGGTGCCGCGGCCCTGGTGCTCGGGGCGAACCCGACCTTCACCCCGGCCCAGGTCCGCGACAAGCTGGTCGCCGACGCCACCAACGGCAAGGTCACCAACCCGGGCGCCGGCTCCCCGAACAAGCTGCTGTTCGTCGGTGGCGGCGGCACCACCCCTCCGCCCACCTGCGACGCGGCGGCCAGCACCGCCCCGGTCGCCATCGGTGACCTCAAGACCGTGGAGAGCCCCGTGGTCGTCGCCCGCTGCGACGGCAACACCACCACGGTCAAGGCCGAGGTGAAGATCACCCACACCTACCGCGGCGACCTGGTGATCGACGTCATCGCGCCGGACAACACGGCCTACCGGGTCAAGAACTCCGCTGCGTACGACAGCGCCGACAACGTCAACGAGACCTACACGGTCAACGTCGGCAACAAGGCCAAGAACGGCACCTGGAAGCTGCGGGTGCAGGACGTGGCCCGCGGCGACTCGGGCACCATCGACTCCTGGACGCTCCGCTTCTGAGCTGATCCCAGCACACAGCAAGGGGGTGGCACCGGCTCCGCCGGGTGCCACCCCCTTCGCCATTCGCGGGCTTATGGACCTCCTCGGGAGCGCTGAGAGGTCCATAAGCCCGCGAATGGCCGGGTTGGGGTCAGGGTTTGGGGGAGTCGAGGCCGGGGCGGGACTCGCGCCAGCGGCCTCGGGTGAAGTCCGGGAAGGGGATCGGCATGCCGTTGCGCTTGAGTGACTCGGCGCTCAGCGCCACGGGAGCGCTCCAGGCGGCTGAGTCGTAGACGTCGATGTCCGGAACCAGGCCGAGGCGGATCGTCTGGACCGTGCGGTAGAGCATCAGGTAGTCCATGCCACCGTGCCCGCCGGGGCCGGGGCCGATGTCCTTCCACAGCCAGTGGTCGTAGGACTTGTAGTCGTCGAACTTGCCCCACGTGTGCCCGCTGGACCTCGGCTCCAGGTACACCCGGGGCGGGTAGTCCTCGAAGACGCCCTTGGTGCCCGCGAGCTGGTTGAGTCGGCTGTACGGGTACGGGTTGGACACGTCGTGCTGGAGCCGGATCAGGCGGCCCTTCTCCGTCTGGATCAGGCTCATCGTGGTGTCGCCCTTGACGTAGCGCTCCTTCCACGACGAATCACCCGGCTCCTCGTGGTCCTTGCGGTAGTCCGCGAGGCCGAGCGCGGGCGTTGCCATCGAGGTGATCCGCACCATCCGGTCGCCCCGGTTGATGCCCATGTAGGCCGCGACCGGGCCGAGGCCGTGCGTGGGGTAGTGGTCGGCGTTGAGCTTGGTGTGCCAGGCGCGCCGCCACTCCTTGGCGTAGTAGGTGTCGGAGAACAGCAGCTCGCGCAGGTCGTGGATGTAGGCGCCCGCGCCGTGCAGCAGCTCGCCGAACAGCCCCGCGTTGGCCATCCGCAGCACGCGCAGTTCGTTCTGGCCGTAGCAGCAGTTCTCCAGCTGGATGCAGTGCCGACGCGTGCGCTCTGAGGTGTCGACCAGCTCCCACAGCTCGCTGACCGTTGTGGCGAAAGGACATTCGACGCCCACGTGCTTGCCGCTGCGCATCGCGGAGATCGACATCGGCACGTGCCACTCCCACGGGGTGGCGATGTAGACGAAGTCGATGTCCTCGCGCCGGAACATGTTCTCGTAGTCGCGCTCGGTCCTGCCGTAGCGCGCGGGTTCGGGCTGACCGGCGGCGCGCACCACCTTGACGGCGTTCTCCACGGTCTCCTGGCGGGTGTCGCAGACCGCGGTGATCTTCACGCCGGGCACCGCGAGGAACAGCGGGAGCATGCCGCCGCCCCGGTTGCCCAGCCCGACGATGCCGATCCGCACCGTCTGCCTCGGCTCGAACGGAACGCCGATCATGCTGCGCCCCTGGGGTTTCGGCCAGGAGCGCTCGTCCTCGCCGATCCCGGCGGGCAGCTGCTCGCGCGCTCCGGCCTGCCCGCCGCCGAAGGCCGCGAGGCCGAGCCCGACCGCCGTCCCGCCGAGCATCGACCGCCTGGACACCCCGTGCTGTTCCATCGCAACTCCTGAGTGAAGATGAGCGGAATGAGCAAGTTTCAAGCAGGTTTGCACATCAATGTGCGAGATCACCAGGGTTCGTTCGGCGGAATCGAAAAAGTTTTCGGCTTCCTAGAGCGCTTTCCGGGCTCCGGGCAGGGTTGCGCGAAGCTGCGCGTAGGTGTCCGCGTCGACACCGCCCGCCACCGGGTGCACCACGGCCGCAGCCGACAGGGCCACCGCCTCCCGGAGCAGTGCCGGCCAGTCGGCTCCGGCCAGCAACCCCGCCGCGAGCCCGGCCACGCACGCATCGCCCGCGCCCGTGGGGTTTCCGGCCAGCCGCGCCGGCGGAGCGAGCCGCCACGACGCGCCTTCCGTCGCTGCCAGCAGCCCTTCCGGGCCCAGCGAAGCGACCACCGCCTGGGCGCCGTCCCGCAGGAGCGAGCTGATCCCCGGCGCCAGCTCACTGTGGCCGGTCGTCTCGGCCAGTTCGCGGGCATTGGGCTTGATCACGTTGGGACGCATGGCAACCGCGTGCCGCAGCGCTGGACCGGACGCGTCCACGATCGTCTTGCCGTCCACAAGGGACACCAAATGGGCATAACCGTCCTCTGGGACGCCCGGCGGCATGCTGCCGGACAGCACGACCACGCTCGCCCGGCTCGCGAGGGATCGGAAGCGCTCGACGAACGCGGTCCACTCCGCCGCGCTGACCTCCGGCCCCGGCTCGTTGAACAGCGTTGCCTCGCCGTCGTTCGCGCTCACGACGGCGACCGTCCTGCGCGACTCGCCGTCGATCGGGACGAACTCGTGCGGGATACCGGACGAGGTGAGCTCGTCGAGCAACGAGCGCCCCGTGTCCCCACCGGCGAGACCCGTTGCCAGGACCGGAGAACCCAGTGTGCGCAGCACCCTGGCGACGTTGATCCCCTTGCCGCCCGCCCGTTGGGTCACTCCCCGGACGCGGTGGGACTCACCGGTGACCACCCGCTCGACGGTGTAGGTGACGTCCAGTGCCGCGTTGAGCGTGACCGTGAGGATCACGGTGCCGCGCCGAGCACGCCGAGCAGTTTCGCGGCCTCGGCGGCGACCGCCTCCCGCCCGGCAGCGAAGTACTTCCGCGTGTCCACTGTGGATGGGTTGGCGGTGAGGAACTCCCGGACCGCGCCGGTGAACGCCTTGTTCAGGTGGGTGGCGATGTTCACCTTCGTCATGCCGTGCTCGACCGCCGTGGTGAGGTCCGCCTCCGGGACACCGGAGGAACCGTGCAGCACCAACGGAACCGGCACCGACGCGCGCAACCGCGAGATCAGCTCGAAGTCCAGCGACGCGTCCCTGGTCAGCATCGCGTGCGAGCTGCCGACGGCCACCGCGAGCGCGTCGACCGCTGTCTCCTCGACGAACTCGCGCGCCTGGCCGGGATCGGTGCGCGCGCCGGGGGCGTGCACGCCGTCCTTGCCGCCGACCTCGCCGAGCTCGGCCTCCACGAACACGCCATGCCGGTGGCAGAAGGCCGCGACCTCCCGTGTCCTGGCGACGTTGTCCGCGTAGTCCAGTGCGGACGCGTCGAACATGACGCTGGAGAAGCCGAGCGCGACCGCCTCGCGGACGAGCGCGACCTCCTCGGCGTGGTCGAGGTGCACCGCGACCGGAACACGCGCCTGCCGCGCCAGCGCGAGGGTCGCCTCGCCGATCGGTTCGAGCGCGCCGTGGTAGCGCACGCAGTTCTGGCTGATCTGGAGGATCACCGGGGCGCCCGCCCGCTCCGCGCCGGTGACCAGTGCCTCGGCGTGTTCGAGCTGGATGACGTTGAACGCGCCGACACCTCGGCCGGAGCGGGCTGCGGGTTCGACGATGGGGCCGGTCGGCGAGAGCGGCACGTCAGCTCGCCGCCTTGTCGTCCAGGATCACCGAGCGGGTCAGGTGGCGCGGGTTGTCCGGGTCGAGCCCCCTGGCCCGCGCGATCGCCACGGCCAGCCGCTGGATCTTGACCAGTTCGGCCATCGGGTCGCCGTCGGCGGCCAGGAACAGCCCGCCAGTCGCTGCGACGTCGTCGGCCAGCCCTGTGGGCGGCTCACCGAGCATCCACGCCACGCGCCGGGGGCCGGTGATGCTGATCGGGCCGTGCCGGTACTCCATCGCCGGGTACGCCTCGGTCCACGCGCACGCCGCCTCGCGCATCTTCAGGCCCGCCTCCTGGGCGAGCCCGCAGGTCCAGCCGCGGCCGAGGAAGGTGAACTGCTCGGCCTCCAGCAGCTCCGGGGCCAGCGGGAAGGCCAGCGCGCGCTCGGCGTCGGCGATCGCGCCGTCCAGGGACTCGCCGATGCTGGCGCGCAGCAGGGCGAGCGCGGTCGTGGCGAACCGGGTCTGCACCACCGAGCGCTCGTCGGCGAAGTCGAGCACCACCACGTCGTCGGCGAGGTCCATCACCGGCGTCGCAGGGTCGGCGGTCAGCGCGAGCGTCGGCACCGTGCCGCGCAGTTCGCGCAGCAGGGCGAGCACCTCCGTCGTGGTGCCGGACCTGGTGATGGCCACGACGCGGTCGTAGGTGCGCCCGGTGGGGAACTCCGAGGCGGCGAACGCGTCGGTGGGGCCGTGCCCTGCCGCCTCGCGCAGGGACGCGTACGCCTGGGCGATGAACCACGAGGTGCCGCAGCCGACGGCCGCGACGTGCCCGCCGCTGGCGGGAAGCTCACCGGTGAGACCGCCGGCAAGTCCGGCGGCGCGGCGCCAGCACTCCGGCTGGCTGGCGATCTCGGTGACGACGAAGGGCGGCTCAGTCACGTGCGGCCTCCGAGCAAGGTCTGCGCATTACTGCGCGAAAATGGCGGAAATCAAGCACCATAGTGCACGACCGGTGCGTCACCGTCGAGAGCGGAATGCGCGATCATGTCCACTGTGAACCGGTATGAGCGGCTGAACGCCCTGCTCGAACTGCTCGCCGAGCGCGGGCGTATCGAGGTCGACGACGTCGCGGAGGAGCTGTCGGCCTCCGCCGCCACCATCCGCCGCGACCTGGACCACCTGGCCGGTCAGCAGCTGCTGACCAGGACCAGGGGCGGCGCGGTCGCGCACGCGGTGTCCTACGACCTGCCACTGCGCTACAAGTCGGTGCGCCACGCCGACGAGAAGCAGCGCATCGGCGCCCGTGCGGCGGCGCTGGCGACCAGGGGATCGGTGGTCGGGCTCAACGGCGGTACCACCGCAACCGAGGTGGCCCGCGCGCTCGCGACCCGCCCGGACCTGCACGAGGCCGGTTCGGACACGGCGCTGACGGTGGTCACCAACGCGCTCAACATCGCCAACGAGCTGGCGGTCCGGCCGCAGGTCAAGCTGGTGGTGACCGGCGGGGTCGCCCGCCCGCAGTCCTACGAGCTGATCGGCCCGCTCGGCACGAAGATCCTCGACGAGCTCACGGTGGACGTGACCTTCCTCGGCGTGGACGGCATCGACCCGGTGCTCGGCGCCGCCGCGCACCACGAGGGCGAGGCGAGCATCAACCGCCTGCTCGCCGCGCGTGCGCGCAAGGTCGTGGTGGTCGCGGACTCCTCGAAGATCGGCGCTCGGGCCTTCGCCAGGATCTGCGGCGTCGAGGAGATGAACGTGCTGGTCACCGACGTGGGAGCGGCGGTGGAGGACGTCCGGCGCTTCGAAGAGCGCGGCATCGAGGTGATCCGGGTCTGAGCCCGCTCCCGGGTGTTCAGGGGTGCTCGAAGCGAGACTCGCGGGTGTTGACTACTGCGCGTTCCGCCGCAAATATGAGCGAAATTGCGCAACCTTTCGCGCAGCTGACCCCGGGAGCGACGATGGCCCTGCGTGCTTCGACATCCCCGCGCCGAGTGCTGGCGGTCCTGGTCACCGGCGCGCTGGCGCTGACCGCCGCCGGGTGCGGCGGCTCCGCGGGCGGCGGGGGCGACAACCGGTCCCTGACCTACTGGTCGATGTGGAAGGAGACCGAGCCGCAGGCCAAGGTGCTCGCCGCCGCGGTCCGCTCCTTCGAGGCCGAGACCGGGGTCAAGGTCAGCGTGCAGTGGCAGGGGCGCGAGGTGCTCAAGAAGGTCACGCCCGCGCTGCGCGGCGGCGACCTGCCGGACCTGGTGGACCAGGAGGAGAACCCGATCCGCGCGACCCTGGTGGGCGCCGACGCGTTCCGCGACCTCAGCGGCGTGTTCGCCGCCGAGGTCCCGGGCAGCGGCAAGAAGGTCTCGCAGGTCGTCTCCGACAAGTACCTCGGCACGCTGAAGAAGGACGGCAAGCCGTTCCTGGTGCCGTACGAGGTGATCGGCCACGGGCTCTGGTTCGACGGCACCGCGCATCCCGCCGTCACCGCCAGCCCGCCGAAGACCTGGCCGGAGCTCACCGCGCTGCTCGCCAAGAGCAAGGCCGAGGGCCGCAGCCCGATCGCGCTCGACGGCGACATCCCTTACTACAACGCGTACTGGACCGTCGGCGTGCTCCAGGGCGCGCTCGGTCCCGGCCGCGTCTCGGAGCTGGCCAAGGACCGCACGGGCAAGGCGTGGGACACCCCGGAGGTGCGCGCTGTGCTCACCGAGGTGCGCGACCTGTCGCGGAAGGGCTACTTCGCTCCGGGCTTCGACGGCAGCAAATGGCCCGCGGTGCAAGAGAAGTGGGCCCAGGGGCAGGCTGACTTCCTGTTGATGGGCAGCTGGGCGCCGAGTGAGACCGGGGCCAAGGCGAAGCAGGGCTTCACCTACCAGTTCGTGCCGCTGCCCGGCGCGCGGCAGAACATCCCGGTCGGCACGCTCGGCTTCACCATTCCCAAGCGTGCCAAGAACCCCGAGGCCGCCGAGAAGTTCATTGCGTACTTCCTCAAGGACGAACACCTCGGCAAGATCGCGACCGAGGCGAAGAACCTGACGCCGAACCCGTCCCTTCCCGCGCCGCCGGAGCTCACCGGGCTGGCCAAGGCCACGGCGGAGCTGCCGGTCTCCCGCCCGCTGGACGGGTTGGAGTCGGACTACCCCGGCTACGTCGACGAGGCGTTCTACCCGGCCAACGACCAGCTGGTGAAGGGCAAGTCCGATGTGGACGGTTTCCTGGTCCAGCTCGCCGAGCGGCAGGCCAACTACTGGAAGAAGAACCGCTAGTGGCCGTCACGGCGGTCCCGCTGGGGCGTCCGCGCCGCTCGGTGGCCGCGGGCGGGGCGCTCGCCCGGCGGCGGCGACGCACGTTCTGGCCGTTCCTGTTGCCCGCTTTGGTGATCTACGTGGTGTTCTTCATCGGCCCGGCGCTGGCGTCGCTGTGGATCAGCTTCCACAAGTGGGACGGCGTCGGCGAGATGGAGTCCCGCGGGCTGGAGAACTACGAGATCCTGTTCAGCGACTCGACGTTCCTGTCGGCGTTCGTGAACACGCTGCTGATCCTCGTCGTGGTCGGCGGCGCCACCTTCGCGATCAGCTTCGGGCTGACGATGGTGCTGCGGGACATGCGCGGCAAGCGGTTCGTGCGCGCGGTGCTGTTCTTCCCGTACATCATCTCGCCGCTGGTGCTGTCGGTGCTGTGGGGCTTCCTGTTCCGCACGCCGGAGGGCCTTGTCAACTCCGCCTGGGCGGCGCTGACCGGCGGCACCGGGGTGAACTGGCTCGGCGACCACCTGTTCGGCGTGATCATGATCGGTCTGATCTGGGTGAACACCGGCTTCTACACCACGGTGATCATGGCGGGTGTCGACCGGATCCCGCCGGACCTCTACGAGGACTGCGCGCTGGCAGGGGCCTCGGCGTGGCAACGGTTCCGCCACGTCACACTGCCGCTGTCCTGGGACGTGGTCGCCACCGCCGCGGTGATCTGGACGATCTCCTCGCTGAAGATCTTCGAGTTCATCTACGCCTTCGGCGGCAACACCAACGACATGCCCACGGTGAGCGTCTGGAACAGCGCGCTGTTCGTCTACGGCTCGACCTTCGGCGGGCGCACGCCGCAGTACCAGTTCGGCTACGCCTCCGCCTCCGCGATGGTGACCCTCGCCGTCATCACCGTCCTGGTGGTCCTCCTCCGCCGCCTCCTCCGCCGCGAGGCGGTGGCCTTCTGATGCGCCCGCCGACCGGCCATTCGCGGGCTTATGGACCTCTCCGGGGTTCCGAACACGTCCATTCGTCGGCTTATGGCCTTGGAGCGTGGGTGTGAAGGTTGAGAGTGGGCCCGTGCGGCGGGTGGGGACCGTCGCGGTGTGGGCACTGGTGGTGTTCAACCTCGGCGCGTTGCTGTGGATGGGTGTGTCCGCGCTGCGGGAGCACACCGCGATCTTCGACTCTCCGTGGGGTGTGGAGACCTTCGGGCAGGTCGAGAACTTCGTGCGGGCGTGGTCGGAGAGCAACTTCGGGCAGGCCGCGCTCAACACCGTGCTGCTCGTCGCCGCCGCGTCCGTCGTCGTGGTCGCGGTGTCCGCGCCCGCCGCGTACGCGCTGGCGAAGAGCAGGACCAGGCTCTCCGGCGCCATGGCGGTGTTCTTCGCGCTGGGGATCGGCATCCCGGTCCAGGTGATCGTGATCCCGTTGTTCGTGCTGATGCAGGACGTCGGGTTGGTGAACAGCCTGACCGGGTTGTTCGTCCTCTACGTCGCGCTGTCGTTGCCGTTCACGGTGTTCCTGCTGACCGGGTTCTTCGGGTCGTTGCCGGAGGAGGTGGAGGAAGCCGCGGAGATCGACGGAGCCGGACCGGTCCGTACGTTCGCGCAGATCGTACTTCCGTTGGCGCGCAACGGCTTGTTGACCGCGTTGCTGCTCAACCTGATCGGCTTGTGGAACGAGACGTTCATCGCCCTGGTGTTCGTCCAGGACAGCGAGAAGCAGACGTTGTCGTTGTCGCTGCTCGGTTTCCTCCAGACGCAGCAGTACTCCGGCTCCGACTACGGAGCGTTGCTCGCGGGTGTGTGCATCCTGGTGCTGCCGATGCTCGCCGTGTACGTGTGGCTGGGCAGACGCATCATCGAGGGGTTGACCGTGGGGGCGGTGAAGTAGTGCTCAGGCGCGGGCGGCTCGACATCGCGGTGTCGCCGTTGGGGGAGCTCAACCCCTTGCCTCCGCTGGGCGGATTGCCGGACGCGCCGTACGAGTTCGACCTCGCCGAGTTGTCCGAGGACATCGCTGAGGGGATTCGGTACGGGCGGGTGCGGACCATGGTGCCGTACTTGACCCAGGACGGGTACGGTCGCACTCCACAGATGTCCACTGTAGACACACTCGTGCTGGAGAACTCCAGGCTGTGCGCGACTTTCCTGCCACAGTGGGGAGGGCGGTTGTGGTCCCTTGTGGACAAGGCGACTCACGCGGAGCTGCTGCACGTGCCCGACGTGCTCCAGCCCGCCAACTTGGCGCTGCGCAACGCGTGGTTCGCCGGAGGGGTCGAGTGGAACATCGGGACGCGGGGTCATAGCCCCACCACGTGTGCCCCGTTGTTCGCAGCGCGGGTTGGCGAGGACCGGTTGCGGATGTGGGAGTGGGAGCGCGTACGCGGCGTCGTGTTCTCCATCGACGCGTGGCTGCCGGAGGACTCCGCCGCGCTGTTCATCGGAGTGCGGGTGCACAACCCGTCCACTCAGGACACTCCGATGTACTGGTGGTCGAACACCGCTGTGCGCGAGACGCCCGATCTTCGCGTTCTCGCTCCCGCCACGACGGCGTTCCGAACGTCGTACGAGGGTGATCTGTCCAGAGTGGACGTGACTGAGGACGTGACGTTCCCCGCGCGGTCACCGGAGGCGGCGGACTACTTCTACGAGGTCGAGCGGCCGTGGATCGCCGCCGTTGACGCGAGGGGCCGTGGGCTCGGGCAGGTCTCGACCCCGGAGCTGAAGGGACGCAAGCAGTTCTGCTGGGGCAGCTCCGCCGGCGGAAGGCGTTGGCAGGAGTGGCTCGGCGGCGGCCCTTACTGCGAGATCCAGGCAGGGTTGGCGCGCACGCAGTACGAGCACGTGCCCCTGGCCGCCGCGTCGAGCATCCGGTGGGTGGAGGCATACGGGCCGGTCGACGGTGAGGACACCGAGCGGGCCATCGACGCGATGTGTTCGCCTCGGCGGCTCGACGAGGCAGTGCGGGAGTTCGACGAGGCGTTGACCGAGCAGCTGGGGGAGCTCTTCGCGACCGGCAGCGGCTGGGGCGCGCTCGAAGACGTACACGTCAGCGGCGTGGCCTTTCCGGCGGAGGCTCTCGGTGCCGAGCAGCGGCCGTGGCTGGAGCTGCTGCGGCACGGTTGTCTCGACGCGTCGCATCCCGCGATCGCGCCGGAGTCGTACGTGCTCGGGTCGGCGTGGGAGAGACGCCTGGCCGCCGCGCCCGCGAACTGGGCGACGCACTACCACCTCGGCGTGATCGCGCACGCTGACGGACGGCTCGGCCAGGCGCGGTGGCACTACGAGCGGTCGTTGGAGCACAGCAGCTCCGCGTGGGCCCGGCGTGCGCTCGCGCTGGTCAACGGCGGTGATCCGGAGCAGTTGGCGCGGGCGCTGGCCGAGGCACCGGGGGTGTGGCAGCTCGCGGTGGAGGCCGTGGCCGCCGCGCGAACCGGGGCGGACGCGCTCGCGCTGCTCGACTCGCTGCGGCCCGAGGTGGCGGCGCGGGGGCGGCTGCGGTTGCTGCGGGTCCGAGCCGCCCTCGACGCCGGGCGGCGGGAGGACGCCGCCGCGCTGCTGCGCTCCGGTATCGAGGTGCCCGACCTGCGCGAAGGCGAGGTCAGCCTGGACCGGCTGTGGGCTGGGGCATGCCCTGGTGAGCCGCTGCCCATCGACTACGACTTCCGGATGCACGGCGGGTAGCGAATCCGTTTCGCTTCATGTTGCCTCTTGACGGGTAACGCGGATCACTGCATCGTGAGAGCGCTCTCGCACCGGTGTCGGTGGGCGGCGGACGGTGACCGTGGAGCACGTCAAGGAGGACGGGATGCGCAACAGGACAGTGCGGTTGGCGGTGGCCGCGTGCACGGCCGCGGTGGTCGGCGCCGGGCTCGCCGCGTGCGGTGGTGGAGCGGCGTCGGGGCAGACCAAGATCACCATCGCGACCTTCGCCGACTTCGGCTACGAGGACCTGTTCGCGGAGTACGAGAAGGCGCATCCCGGCATCAAGCTGGAGAACCGCAAGCTGGAGTTCGACGCGCACCACTCGCAGCTGGCCACCCAGCTCGCGGGCGGCAAGGGCGCGGCCGACGTGGTCGCCGTCGAGGAGGGCTGGCTGCCGAAGTTCCGCACCTCCAAGGACAAGTTCGTCAACCTCGCCGAGTACGGCGCCAAGGACCTCGCCGGCCAGTGGCTGGACTGGAAGTGGAACCAGGGCGTCACCGACAACGGCCAGTTCGTGCTCGGCGTCGGCACCGACGTCGGCAGTCTCGCCGTGTGCTACCGCAAGGACCTCTTCGCCCAGGCGGGACTGCCCACCGAGCGCTCCGAGGTGGGCAAGCTCTGGCCGACCTGGGAGGACTACGCCAAGGTCGCCGACCGCTTCGCCCAGGACAAGCCCGGGGTGAAGTTCGTCAGCGCCGCCGAGCAGGTCTTCCTCGCCATGCTCAACCAGGCGGGGGAGGGCTTCTTCGCCAAGGCCGACGACTCCTACATCGCCGACACCAACCCGAAGGTGCGCGCGGCGTTCGACCTCGCGGGAGGGCTCGCCGCGAAGGGCAGGACCGCGGGCGTGAAGCCCTTCAGCCAGCAGTGGACGGTCGGGCTCAAGCAGGGCACCTTCGCCACCGAGGTGTGCCCCGCGTGGGCGCTCGCGCAGATCGCCGAGGGCGCGGGTGACGGCGCCAAGGGCAAGTGGGACGTGGCCTCGGTGCCCGGCGGCGGTGGCAACTGGGGTGGCTCGTTCCTGATGGTTCCCAAGCAGGGCAAGAACATCAAGGAGGCCGCCGAGGTCGCCAAGTGGCTGACCGCGCCGGAGCAGCAGAAGAAGATCTTCGACAAGACCGGCAACCTGCCCAGCCAGCCGTCGGTGCTGCGGGACGCGGCCGTGCAGGGCAAGAGCAACGCGTACTTCTCCGACGCGCCGGTCGGCACGATCTTCGCCGCCTCGGCGGAGAGCCTGAAGCCGAACTACCGCGGCACGCAGGACTCGGTGGTGCGGCCCAAGTTCCAGGAGGCGCTGCTGCGCGTCGAGCAGGGCAAGCAGCAGCCGCAGGACGCGCTCGCCCAGGCGCTGAGCCAGTCCCGGGCTGAGCTGAAGTGATGCGCGGACTCCTGGACCGGTGGGACATCCGGGTCACGCCCTACCTGCTGGTCGCCCCGTTCTTCGTGGTGTTCGGCGCGTTCGGGCTGTTCCCGTTGCTCTACACCGCGTGGGTGTCACTGCACGACTGGCAGCTCGCGGACGGCAACCAGGGGTTCGTCGGGCTCGACAACTACGCGGCGCTGCTGTCGGACCCGTTGTTCTACAACGCGTTGTTCAACACCGTCAGCCTGTTCCTGCTCTCCACCGTTCCGCAGCTGCTCGCCGCGCTCGGCCTGGCCGCGCTGCTGGACCGGGGGCTGCGGGCGAACACCTTGTGGCGCGCGGGAATCCTGCTGCCGAACGTGGTCTCCGTCGTCGCGGTCGCGCTGGTGTTCACCCAGATCTTCGACCGCGACTTCGGCATGGTGAACTGGCTGCTCGGGCTGGTCGGCATCGACGGGATCGACTGGCAGGCCGGGGTCTTCTCCTCGCACGTCGCGGTGAGCTCGATGGTGATGTGGCGCTGGACCGGCTACAACGCGCTGCTGTACCTGGCCGCGATGCAGTCGGTTCCGCGCGAGCAGTACGAGGCGGCCGCGCTGGACGGGGCCTCGCGCTGGCGGGCGTTCTGGTCGGTCACCGTGCCGAGCATCCGGCCGACGATCCTCTACACCGTGGTCGTCTCGACCATCGCCGGGATGCAGCTGTTCGTGGAGCCCGCGCTGTTCGACCCCAAGGGGGTCGCGGGCGTCGGCGGCAGCGACCGGCAGTACCAGACGCTGACGATGTACCTCTACGAGAAGGGTTTCCGGGTGTTCGACGCCGGATACGCCTCGGCCATCGCCTGGACGCTGTTCGTGATCGTGCTGGTGTTCGCGCTGGCGAACTTCATGATTACCCGCCGCTCGGTCGCGAAGGACTCGTGAAGCCATGGTGATGACAGCGCTCCCGGCCCCTCGGCCCGCCCGGCGCCGCCGTCGCGGGGCGGGCCGAGGACCCAGCGCCTGGGTGTACGCGACCCTCGCGGCGGTCCTGCTGGCCTCGACGTTCCCGCTCTACTGGTCCTTCGTCATCGCCAGCAAGGACAACTCGGCTCTCGGCGAGGCCACCCCGCCGCTGGTGCCGGGCGGCAACCTGTTCGCCAACATCGCCCGGGTCTTCGACACCGTGGACTTCTGGGGCGCCATCCAGAACTCGCTGATCGTCGCGGGCTCGGTCACGGTGTCCAACGTGCTGCTGTCCTCGCTGGCCGGGTTCGCCTTCGCGCGCCTGCGCTTCCGCGGCCGCAACACCCTGTTCCTGGTCGTCGTCGGCACCGCCATGGTGCCGACGCAGCTCGGCGTGATCCCGCTGTACCTGATGATGGCCGAGCTCGACTGGTACGGGCAGCTGCAGGCCGTGATCTTCCCGGCCCTGGTCAGCGCGCTCGGCGTGTTCCTGATGCGCCAGGCGTGCGAGGAGTCCGTGCCGCCGGAGCTGGTCGAGGCGGCGCGGATGGACGGCTGCTCGGTGCTGGGCACCTTCTGGCACGTCGGCCTGCCCGCGATCCGGCCGCAGGCCGCGGTGCTGGCGATGCTGACGTTCATGACCGCGTGGAACGACTTCTTCTGGCCGCTGATCGTGCTGGACCCCAACGACAGCCCGACCGTCCAGGTCGCGGTGTCCACTTTGGCCAGTGGCTACTTCACCGACTACTCGCTGATGCTGGCGGGCACCTCGCTCGGGGTGCTGCCGGTCATCGCACTGTTCCTCCTGCTCGCGCGGCAGGTGGTCGGCGGGATCATGCAGGGCGCGGTAAAGGGATGAGGGGATCACGATGACCACGACCGATCCGGTCCGCGAGGACGCCTCCGCCGGGGAGGCGGGCGAGGGGACCTTACGGTTCCCCACCGGCTTCCTCTGGGGCAGCGCCACCTCCTCGTACCAGATCGAGGGTGCGTCCACAGTGGACGGACGAGGACCGTCCATCTGGGACACCTTTTCGACCACTCCTGGCAAGGTGCTCGGCGGGGACACCGGCGACGTCGCCTGCGACCACTACCACCGCTACCCCGAGGACATCGCGCTGATGCGCGAGCTGGGGCTGCCCGCGTACCGGTTCTCCGTGGCGTGGCCGCGCGTGCAGCCGACCGGCTCCAGCACGGTCAACCGCGCCGGGCTCGGCTTCTACGACCGCCTTGTCGACTCGCTGCTGGAGGCGGGGATCCAGCCGCTTCCCACGCTCTACCACTGGGACCTGCCGCAGGCGCTGGAGGACAAGGGCGGCTGGACGGTCCGCGACACGGCCGAGCGCTTCGCCGACTACGCCGCCGTCGTGCACTCCCACCTCGGTGACCGGGTCACCGAGTGGACCACGCTCAACGAGCCGTTCTGCTCGGCCTACCTCGGCTACTTCAGCGGCGTGCACGCGCCCGGCGCCACCGACCCGGTGCTGGCCCTGCGCGCGCTGCACCACCTGCTGCTCGGGCACGGGCTGGCCACCCAGGCGATGCGCGCGCAGGCGTCCGCCGACCACCTGTTCTCGTTGGTGCTCAACTTCTCCCCGGTGCGCATCGACCACGACGACGAGGCCCATCGCGAGGCGCAGCGCCGGGCGGACGGGCTGCAGAACCGGATGTTCCTCGACCCGGTGGTGCGCGGCGAGTACCCGGCGGACGTGCTCGCCGACATCGCCCACCTCGACGCGCTGGACGCCGTGGTGCGGCCCGGTGACCTGGAGGTCATCTCCACCCCGCTGGACTGGCTCGGGGTGAACTACTACAGCCCGACGCGGGTCAAGCCGGCCGCGGACCCGGCGCACGAGACCGTCAGCCACCTGCCGGGGCTGCGCGGGGTGGAGATGCTGCCGCCGCGCGGGCCGCTGACCGGCATCGGCTGGGAGCAGGAGCCCGCCGCGCTGCGGGACCTGCTGCTGTGGCTGAGCGAACAGGCCCCGGAGCTGCCGCTGCTGGTGACCGAGAACGGCTCGGCCTTCGACGACGTGGTGACCGCGGACGGCCGCGTGCACGACGTCGGCCGCCGCAAGTACCTCGTCGAGCACCTGCGCGCCGTGCACGCCGCGGTGAGCGCGGGCGCGAACGTGCGGGGCTACCTGGCGTGGTCGCTGCTGGACAACTTCGAGTGGGCCTTCGGCTACCGCCAGCGCTTCGGCCTGGTGCACGTGGACTTCGAGACCCAGAAGCGCACCCCGAAGGACACCGCCCACCTCTTCTCCACCATCGTGCGCACCAACTCCGTCCCCCCTTCCTAGCCCGCTACCCGCCATTCGCGGGCTTATGGACGCTTTCGGAGCTCTGGAGAGGTCCATAAGCCCGCGAATGGCCGGGGTGGGTGGGGGCGGTAGCTCGAATGAGTGGGGTGTGTCCTCGAACCGGTGGCGTGGAGCGCTTGGGGCGGGGGCCGCGCCTAAGCTCCCGACGCTGTGCAGCCTCCTTCCCCGCGTACCCTGCTGGTGGCCGCGACCGTGATGCTGGTGGCCGCCGGGTGCGCCAGCGCTTCGAGCGCGCCGTCCGCCTCCGCGGCCGTCGTCCGCGTCCCCGCCGACGCCCCCACCATCTCCGCCGCCGTCACCGCCGTGCGCGAGGGCGGCCTGGTGCTCGTCTCGCCCGGCGTCTACCGGGAGAGCGTGCTGATCCGCACGCCGAAGGTCACCCTGCGCGGCACCGACCGCAACGACGTGGTCATCGACGGCGAGGTGCGCAGGGCCAACGGCGTGGTGGTGACGGCGCCCGGCGTCACCGTGCAGAACCTCACCGTTCGCGACCACACCCTCAACGGCGTGCTGGTCACCGGGATGTCCGACGAGGCGGGTGGGCTCGCCCGCGGCAGTACCGGCTACACCCGGCTCGACACCGCGAAGTTCCCGCCGCTCAACGGTTTCCACGTCTCGCACGTCACCGCGAGCAACAACGCGCTGTACGGGATCTACGCGTTCAACTCGCGCAACGGCGTGATCGAGCAGAGCTACGCGTCGGGCAGCGCCGACTCCGGGATCTACGTCGGCCAGTGCAAGCCGTGCAACATCGTGGTGCGCGGCAACGTGGCCGAGCGCAACGCCGTCGGCTACGAGGGCACCAACGCCTCCGGTGAGATGTACGTGCTCGGCAACCGGCTCGTCGGTAACCGGGTCGGATTGACGTCCAACTCGGACTACCAGGAAGCCCTTGTGCCGCAACAGGAAGCCACGATCATGGGCAACCTCGTCGGGCACAACGCCGAGTCCGCGAGCCCGGCGCAGGCCGACGGCGGCTTCGGGCTGGGCATCGGGATCTCCGGCGGTATCCGCAACCAGATCGTGCACAACCGGGTGGTCGGCAACCCCACGGCCGGGCTCGTGCTCTCCTCGTCGGAGGACCTGCCGCCGATCGGCAACACCATCAGCGGAAACGTCATGGAGGACAACGGCTTCGACCTGGTCTACGCCGCGTCGGCGCGCGCGCCCGGCAGCGCGAACTGCGTCCGGGAGAACCAGCTCGCCACGATCCGGCCCGGCCCCGCGGAGTGCTTCTCCGGCGCGGGGGCGCCGATGCCGCGCATGGCCGCGCCGAGGGGAATCGCCTTCCGCGCAGTGGCCCGACCGCCGCGCCAGCCGAACATGACCGAGCCGCCCGTCCCCGGCACCGGGCCTGGGGACCTCGGCGGCTACGGCGTGCCGCCGCTGGACCTGCTCGCCGACCGGGCCGGAGTGCGACCGTGAAGCGGGCACTGGGACTCCTCGTGCTCGCCGTCGTCCTCGCCGGTTGCGGTGGCGAGCCCGAGCCGCGCGCTCTGTCCACAGTGGAGGCCGAGCGACTGGCCCTGTTCCGCTACACCGCTTACGAGTCGAAGGTCCTCGGCGTGCACGCGCGGGTGCCCGCGCCGGGCGGCGCGCTGGTGCTCGACGGCCGTGTCGACGTCGCCGAACACGTCGGCTACGTCACGCTGCGCACCGAGGGACGCGACGACGACGCCTCCGCCGGTCTGCTCCAGTGGGGCGCGACCGCGGTGGCGTTCAACGGGACCCGCTCCGCCGCGCCCATCGACCCGCCGCCCGCCGAGGGCTGGCGGCTGCGCCCGATCCAGCCCACCGGGTCCGAGCTGGACGGGGTGCTGCGGATGCTGCTCAACCTCGGCGCGGACCGGCCGGAGAACGCCCAGCTGCTCCAGCAGAGCTCGGCGCGATGGGTGGGTTCGGAGGAGCTGGGCGGCAGGCGGGTGGACGTCTTCGAGGGGCCGAAGCCGAGCACCGCGACCCAGGGCGGGCCGTCGCGGCTGCGGTACTGGGTGGACGGGGACGGCAGGCTGCACCGGGTCCAGGCGCGGATGGGCGAGCGGCAGGAGCCCGCGGTCATCGACCTCTCCGCGGGTGGCGCGCCGATCACCGCGCTCCCGCCGCTGGTCCGCTGAATTCCCGGTCCACAATTGTCGTGTTCCCCTTTTCGGGGGTTCACCGCGACAAATGCATCAACGCCGTGAATGCTGGCGTGGTTGCCGTTGTTGTGGCGGTCCTTCGAGTGAAAGGGTGGCTGTGGGCCAGTACGCACTCCATCTGGACAGGACGCGAACCGCATCCGGCCGAAAGGGGGCCCGGGTCGCGCTCTCGGTCACGATGACGGCGCTTCTCGTTCCGCTGGCCTTCGGTTCCGTCCGCACTCACCACAGCACCGAGCCGGTGCGCGCCGTGTCCGTGACGCACACCCTGCTGGGCCGGGACCTCGTCCGGGCCATCGGCGACCTCGGCGCCACCGGCAGGCTGCCCACGGCGGACGAGGCCAGCCGGCAGCTCGTCGACGCGCTCCGCGACGGCCCCGACCTCACCGAGTCCGCCACCGCGTCGCCGCCCTGGGAGGACGCGCCGTACGACCCCGTGCGGGACGCGGCGCTGGGCATCGCCGGACCCGTGCTCGACGCCTACATCCGCGCCGACCAGACCCTGGCGAGGAGCACGCCCGACTGCGGACTGCACTGGTCCTACCTGGCGGGCATCGGCAAGGTCGAGTCCAACCACGCGCGCGGCCAGGTCGACGTCAACGGCACCACCCCGGTGCCGATCCTCGGCCCGGTGCTGGACGGCGGGCCCGGCATGGCGGCGATCGCCGACACCGACGGCGGCAGGCTCGACGGCGACCCCGTGTGGGACCGCGCGGTCGGCCCGATGCAGTTCATCCCCCGCACCTGGGCCCGCTACGGGGCCGACGGCAACGGGGACGGCAAGGTCGACCCGCACAACATCTACGACGCCGCGCTCTCCGCCGGTCGCTACCTCTGCTCCGGCGGTCTCGACCTGCGCAAACCGGAGGAGCTGGTGACCGCGATCTTCCGGTACAACCACTCCAACGCCTACGTCAGCCGGGTGCTCGGCCTCGCCGTGGCGTACTCCCTCGGCGTGTCCCCGCTGCCGACCCCGCCGCTGCCCGCGCTGCCGCCGCTGACCCAGCGGCTCAAGCCCGCCGCCGCGCCCGCGCCCGCGCCGACGACCACCGCGGCACCCCCTGCCCCCACGGCCACCCCGCCGCCCTGCGAGCCCGTGAGCAGCACCCGGCGGCGGCCCACGACCACCACCAGCCCGACGGGCAGCACCACGCCCCCGCCGACCGCGACGTCGGTCCCGTGCGTGTCCGCCACGCCCCCGCCTGCGACCACGGACACCACGAAGAGCACCTCCGCGACCAGGCCAACCCGGCGCCCGGTTCCGCGTCCGACCTCGCCGGAGCCGTCGGTGACGCCGACCCCGTCCTCGCCCCCGCCGGGCGCCTCGACCTCACCCGCCAGGGGCTCCACCACCGGCTCCACCTCCCGGCCGGGGTCGGCGACGCCGACGGGTTCCTGACCGCCTCACCGTCCGTGTCCGCTCACCCCGGCGGGGCAGCACTCCGAGGGGAACCGCCCGGGTGAAGATCATTTTTATGCGTGGCGAACAGTCGCGGGAATGACCGCCTGAAGGTGTGGTTTTCGATCCGGCGAATTGCGATCTCCCTATGCATAATCTTCTGGTCCACAAAGGACTGAACTATCTAGGAGAATCAGGCCGGGAGATGCGCGTGAAACGGTCGACACTGATCGCCCTGGTTTTTGCCATAGTCGCGAGTAACGCGGTGGGGCTGGTGAACGCGCCACCGGGACAAGCCGGGACCGGGGACGGAACTCTCAGCGTTCGCATCGTCCGTGACGTCAACGGGAACGGATCCTACGAGGCCGCTCTCGAAGTCGGCGTCGGCGGAATCCCGGTGACCGTGACCGCGCCGGACGGCGCCACCGCCAAGGGCACCACGGCGGCCAACGGCACCGTCGCGGTCAACCTCTCCTCGGTCTCCGGGGGCAAGTACCGGGTCGAGGCCGAGATCCCCGACTCGATGTCCTACCTCCAGCCCGCCCCCGCGGGCGGCACCCTGTCCAGCCTGACGGAGTTCGTCGACGTCTCCGGCGGCAAGAACGTCGCGCTGACCATGGGCGTGTGGAACCCGGCGGACTACTGCCAGGCCAACCCCACGATGGTCACCGCCTGCCAGCGCAACCCGCGGCTCGCCAAGGAGGACCCGGCCGCGCGGTCCCTGGTCACCTTCCCGGCGAGCAACCGGGGGACCACGGCCCCGGCCAAGGCGGCGACGCAGACGCAGACCGGCACCGTCTACGGCCTCGCGTACCAGCGCGAGGACAAGCGGATCTTCTCCGGTGCCTACGCCAAGCGGCTCGCGGCCTACGGCCCCAACGGAGCCGGCGCGATCTACGTGACCGACCGGGCGACGCAGAAGACCACGCTCTTCGCGACGGTTCCCGGTGCGGGCAGCGCGGCGCACAAGATGTCCGAGCACCACGACGGGCCGTTCTTCGCGGTCCCCGGCAAGCAGGGGCTCGGCGACGTGGACCTGTCGGAGGACGGTTCCGAGCTCTACGTCGTCAACCTCGGCGACCGCAAGCTCTACGTCTACGACGCGCGCCAGGCCACCGCGAGCGCTCCCAAGGCGTCCTACGCGATCCCCAACCCCGGCTGCGCCGCGGCGGGAGACTGGCGGCCGTTCGGGCTCGGTGTGCGCGACGGCGTCGTCTACGTCGGTGGTGTCTGCAGTGGACAGTCGACGAACAAGCAGGCCGACGTGAAGGCCGTCGTGCAGACGTTCAAGGCGGGCGCGTTCGCCACCGTGCTGACCAAGGTGCTCAACTTCGCACGGGGCACGGCGTTCATCTCCAACCCTGGCAGCGACAAGTGGTACCCCTGGACCGACAAGTGGGCGCTCACCGACGACAACATGCACGTGTCGGGCAACCCGAACGCCATGAACGTCACCTACCCGTCGCCGATGTTGTCCGACATCGAGGTCGAGGCCAACGGCGACCTGGTGCTGGGCTTCCGCGACCGCTGGGGCGACCAGACGGCGGCCGCCGCGGACGCGCCGAACGGCTCGACCGACCCCAAGCCGCTCTACAACGGCATGTCCGGCGGTGACGTGAACCGGGTCTGCCGCAAGGGGAACTCCTATGAGTGGGAGGGGACCGGCTCCTGCAAGAACAACAACAGCGCGACGGCGAGCGGCGGCGGTCAGACCGACGCCGTCAAGGAGTACTACCCCGGCGAGTTCCTCAAGCGGGGTGATCGCAACTCGCACAACGAGACGGCCCAGGGCGGTCTCGCGCTGTTGCTCCAGCAGCAGCGGATGCCCTCGACCGTGATGGACCCGATCGACATCAACTCCGGTGGTGTCGGCTGGTTCGACCGCACCGACGGAAACATGGCCAATCCGGACCGCACCAACGGATACGAGATCGGCGACTACGGCAGTGAGGGCTTCTCCAAGTCCAACGGCCTCGCCGACCTCGAAGCGCTGTGCGACCTGGCTCCGGTGCAGATCGGCAACCGCGTGTGGTTCGACACCGACAGCGACGGTGTGCAGGACGGCGGGGAGCCCGCGCTGCCCGGTGTGAAGGTGCAGCTGCTGCCGTGCGCCGGTGGTGCCGCGCTGGCGACGAAGACCACCAACGCCAAGGGCGAGTACTACTTCAACGCCGCCGACGGCGTGAAGCCGAACACCTGCTACACGCTGAAGTTCGACTACTCCGGCGTGAACACCGGCAGCCTGCCGGGCAAACCACCGATCTCACAGCTGTCGTGGACGACGAAGGAAGCCGGTCCCAGCCGCAGCGCCGACTCCGATGTGGACTCGACCGGCACCGCCCAGGTGGAGCTGGGCAAGCCGGGCTCGGTGGTCAACACCGTCGACGCCGGTGTGGTCGGCAGCCCGCCGAACTCCGTCGGTGACCTGGTGTGGGCCGACACCAACGGAAACGGTGTCCAGGACGACGGCGAGCCCGGTGTTCCCGGGGTGAAGGTGACCGCGCAACGTCCGGACGGCACGCCGATCGGCACTCCGGCCACGACCGGTCCCGACGGCAAGTACCGCATCACTCCGCTGCCCGACGGCGCTGTGAAGGTCTGCTTCGACCTCAGCGGCCTCACCGGTCAGTACGCGGGGTACCAGCTGACAAAGCCCAACGCGGGCGATGACGGCAAGGACTCCGATGCCGATCCGGCGACGAAGTGCACGGCCACAACGACTTTGGGGCCGGACAAGCGTGAGGACCTCACGCTGGACGCGGGGCTGCGTCCGCCGAACAAGCTGGGTGATCTGGTGTGGAGTGACACCAACAAGAACGGTCTCCAGGACCCGGGTGAGCCCGGTGTGCCGGGTGTGCCCGTGACGGTGAAGGACGACAAGGGCACCGAGGTCGGTAAGACCACGACGGGTCCGGATGGCAAGTACTTGTTCGACAAGTTGCCGGACGGGACGTTCACGGTGTGCTTCGCCGTGACCGGTGATCTCCAGTTCACCAAGCCGAATGCGGGCGACGCGACGAACGACTCCAACGCCGATCCAGCGACCGGGTGCTCCGCGCCCGTGACGCTCAACGGCGACAAGCCGGAGGACCTCACGGTCGACGCGGGTCTGTCCCCGCCGGTGAACCGGCTGGGTGATCTGGTGTGGAGTGACACCAACAAGAACGGGTTGCAGGACGACGGCGAGCCCGGTGTTCCCGGTGTCTCCGTGACGCTGCAGAAGGCGGATGGTGCTGAGGTCGCGAAGACCACGACCGATGCCAACGGCAAGTACCTCTTCGAGGGCATGCCCGACGGCTCGTACAAGGTCTGCTTCGCGCTGAACGCGCTCCCGACCGATTTCGCCGGGTACACGCCGACTGACGCCAACGCGGGCGATGACGGCAAGGACTCCGACGTCGACCCGGCGACTGGGTGCACGGCGCCGGTCACGGTTGGTCCGGGTGCGCGGGAGAATCTGACTGTGGACGCGGGCATCGTGAGCCCGCCGAACAAGTTGGGTGACCTGGTGTGGAACGACACCAACAAGAACGGCCTCCAGGACCCGGGTGAGCCCGGTGTGCCGGGTGTGACCGTGACGGTGAAGGATGCCAAGGGCACCGAGGTCGGCAAGACGACCACGGGTCCGGATGGCAAGTACGTGTTCGACAAGCTGCCGGACGGGACGTTCACGGTGTGCTTCGCCGTGACCGGTGATCTCCAGTTCACCAAGCCGAATGCGGGTGACTCGGCGAAGGACTCCAACGCCGATCCCGCGACCGGATGCACTTCGGCTGTGCCGCTGGGTGCGGGCAAGCGCGAGGACCTCACGGTCGACGCGGGGCTGTCCCCACCGGTGAACCGCATCGGTGATCTGGTGTGGAGTGACACCAACAAGAACGGGTTGCAGGACGACGGCGAGCCGGGTGTCCCGGGCGTCAGCGTCTCGGTCCAGAAGGAGGACGGGACGGAGGTCGCCAAGGCCACCACGGGTCCCGATGGCAAGTACCTCGTCGAGGGTGTGCCGGACGGTTCGTACAAGGTCTGCTTCGATCTGAAGTCGCTCCCCGCTGACTACGCCGGTTATGCGGCCACGAAGGCCAACGCGGGCGATGACGGCAAGGACTCCGACGCCGACTCGGCGACTGGGTGCACGATGCTGGTCACGGTTGGTCCGGGTGCGCGGGAGAACCTGACTGTGGACGCGGGCATCGTGAGCCCGCCGAACAAGCTCGGTGACCTCGTGTGGAACGACACCAACCGCAACGGTGTCCAGGACCCGGGTGAACCTGGCGTCCCGAATGTTCCGGTGACGGTGAAGGATGCCAAGGGCACCGAGGTCGGCAAGACGACCACGGGTGCGGATGGCAAGTACGTGTTCGACAAGCTGCCGGACGGGACGTTCACGGTCTGCTTCGCCGTGACCGGTGATCTCCAGTTCACCAAGCCGAGCGCCGGAGACGCCGGGATCGACTCCGACGCCGACCCGGCGACCGGATGCTCGCAGCCCGTCACGCTCGGCCCCGGCAAGCGGGAGAACCTGACTGTTGACGCGGGTCTCGCGCCTCCGGTGAACCGCATCGGTGATCTGGTGTGGAGTGACACCAACAAGAACGGTCTCCAGGACGACGGCGAGCCCGGCGTTCCCGGGGTGACCGTGACCGTCACCGATGAGAAGGGCGGCGAGGTCGGCAAGACCACGACGGGTCCGGATGGCAAGTACCTCTTCGAGGGCATGCCCGACGGCTCCTACAAGGTCTGCTTCGACGTCAAGAACCTGCCCGCCGCGGTCTCGGACTCGGTACTGACCACGGCCAACGCGGGCGACGACGGCAAGGACTCCGACGCCGACCCGGCGACCGGATGCGCTGCGCCGGTGACCGTCGGGCCCGGCAAGCGCCAGGACCTGACGGTGGACGCGGGCCTGGTCGCCCCGGCCAACCGGATCGGCGACCTGGTGTGGGTGGACACCAACCGCAACGGCGTGCAGGACCCGGGTGAACCGGGCGTGCCCGACGTGCCGGTGGTGCTGCGCGGCCCCGACGGCAAGGAGACCACGGTCAAGACGGGGCCGGACGGCAAGTACCTGTTCAAGGACGTGCCGGACGGCGAGTACCAGGTGTGCGTGGACGTGAAGTCGTTGCCCACCAAGTACTCCGGGTACCTGCTCACCAAGCCCAACGCGGGTGACGACGCCAAGGACTCCGACGCCGACCCGGCGACCGGGTGTTCGAAGCCGATCACCGCGGGCCCCGGCAAGCGGGACAACCTGAACGTCGACCTGGGTGTCGTGGAACCGGCCAACCGGATCGGCGACCTCGTCTGGGTGGACACCAACCGCAACGGCGTGCAGGACCCGGGTGAGCCCGGTGCCTCGGGAGTTCCCGTCGTGCTGAAGGACAAGGACGGCACTGAGGTCGCCCGGGTCACCACGGACGCTGACGGCAAGTACCTCTTCGACGGGGTGCGCGACGGCAGCTACACGGTGTGCTTCGTCGTCGGCCAGCTGCCCGCCGCGTTGGAAGGCCACAAGCTGACCAAGGCCTGGGTGGGCGACGCTGGCACGGACTCCGACGCCGACCCGGCGACCGGCTGCTCCAAGCCGGTGACGGTCGGCCCGGCCAACCGCCAGGTGCTCACCGTGGACGCGGGCCTGACGCCGCCGATGACCACCCCGGTTGTCGTGCCCGGCAAGCCGGGCAAGGGTTCCTGGACCGCGCCGTCGCAGACCGGCAAGCTCGCCGACACCGGTGCCGACACCGGTTGGCTGGTGGTGATCGGCCTGCTCTCGCTGGCGGGCGGCGGAGTGCTGCTGCTGTTCACGAGGAGGTGCAGGCGAGAGGACGCCTGACAACTGAGTAGCGGCCGGGGGCGTCACCCACGAGGTGACGCCCCCGGTCTTCGTTCGACAGGGTCAGCGGAGGAGGGCGCGGCCCAGAGGGAGGCCGGGGAGGACCAGGAAGGTGCCGGAGGCCGTGGTGACGGCGAAGCGCATCAGCCGGTCACCCTCGTCCAGGCGGTGCTGCGTGGCGACGAAGGTGCGCAGCTCCCGCTGGAAGGCGATGAACAGCAGGCCGCGGTCCGCCGGACCGTCGTCGAAGCTGTAGGACCGGCGCAGCATGATGCCCGATCCGCTGGTGAGCGGGTGCGCCCGCCGCACGTGGGAGTCGGCGGGCACCAGGTACTGGCCGTCCGCGGTCTTCGCGCCGAGGTCCACCTCCGCCTCCGGGCCGCCCCCGGACAGGGGCTCGGCGGTGTCCCGGCGGCGGCCGAAGATCTGCTCTTGTTCGGTCGTCGGCAGGCCGAGGAACCCGGTCGCGTCCAGCCGCATCCGGCGCACCACCGCGATCGAGCCGCCCCGCACCCGTTCCGGCCCCTCCAGCCAGACCTCGCGGTTCATCTCCTGCTCACCGCGCGGGACCACGATGCCGTCGACGAAGCCGAGCATGTTGCGCGCCGCGCCGTCCGGCCGTGAGGGACCTCGGAAAGCCGTTTGCCGCCAACGGGATCGCAGCGCGGTTCCGGCGGCTCGGGTCAGTTCCCCGACGGCGAGTGACACCACGAGCGGGTCGCTCGCGCAGACCTGGAGCATCAGGTCTCCGCCCCGGTGCTGCTCGGAGATCCGCTCGCCGGCGAAGGCGGGCAGGTCCTGCGCTCCCGGCAGCGCCGGGTCGATCGCCGCGACCACCCGCGGGCCGAGACCGACGGTGACCGTCAGCGCGCTCGGGGCGAGTCCGGCGAGCGCGGGCGCGGAGCCGTTGGCCAGCGACACGATCAGCTCGCTCCAGCCCGCCAGCAGCGCGCGCAGCGTCGACCGCCAGTCTGGAACGTCCCAAATGGACAGATCGCAATGCCGTTGGGCGATGGGCGGATCGGCGATGCCCGCCTGGCGGGGACCGTCCGCGCGGACCGCGTCCAGCGGCTCGGTGCTGACGGGGGCGTTCGCGCGCGGGGACGCCGCGGGCGCGGAACAGGCGGCCAGTGCGCCGAGCGCGCCAACACCGAGCAACAGTGCGCGCCGGTCAGGTCGGGGGAGGGGCACCGCGGCATTGTGCCCACCGACTGCCCGCGCGCCGGGCGAACGCGCACGGGCGCTCGCCCCAAGCCCCCGAAGCGGTGAACCGTGCGGTGCCGTGCAGGAAGCGCCACCACATCACCCGCGGCCTCCACCCGTGCCCCCCTCGTTCGCGTTTTGTAGGCATAATGCGAATTGGGAGCGCTTTCTGGCGCATCATGCCTACAAAACGCGAAAACCCTGACCACGCCAGCCCGGGCGCACGGTGCAGTACGGCGCAGTGCGGCACGGGAAAACCGGTTGGTGGACGGCTCAGGCGGAGGCGCGTTCGGTCAGGGTGGACGGCAGGATGCGGCAGCTCGGCGCGAGGTCCTCGCCGTCGAGCAGCGCGTGCAGGTTCGTCACCATCTCCGCGACCATGCCGACCGGGTCCTGGCGCACCGCCGTCAGCGCGGGCAGTGCGGACGCCGCGATCGCCGGGTGGTCGTCGAAGCTCACCACCGAGACGTCACGCGGCACCTCGCGGCCCGCTTTGCGCAGCGCGGCCAGGGCTCCGACCGCCATGTGGTCGCTCGCCGCGAACACGCCGTCGAGGTCGGGGACGCGCGCGAGCAGCTCGGTCATGGCGCGCTCGCCGCCCGCCCTGGTGAAGTCGCCCGCCGCGCTGCGCAGTTCGGTGGCGGTCCGGTCGGAGTCCGTCGCACTGCGCCAGCCTTCGAGCCGGTCGACCGCGGCCCGGTGGTCCATCGGCCCGGTGATCGTGACCGTGTTGCCGCGCCCGCGCGCGAGCAGGTGCCGCGTCGCCAGCTCCGCTCCGCCGTGGTTGTCGGCGTCGACGATGTGCAGGCTGTCGCCGTCCTCCGCCAGCCAGGGGCGCCCGCCGAAGACCACCGGCAACGGCAGCTCGCGCGCCAGTTCGGGCAGCGGGTCGCCGCGGTGCGGGCTGAACATCAGCACGCCGTCCACGTGGCCCGTGCGCAGGAAGTGGCCGACCCGCTCCGCCTGCTCGGCGCGGTGCGCGAGCAGCAGCAGCATCTGCTGGTTGTGCCGGGCCAGCTCGCGGAAGGAGGTGCGGACCACCGCCGCGAAGAACGGGTCGTCGAAGATCATGTTCTCCGGCTCGGAGAGCACCACCGCGACCGCGCCGGTGCGCCGGGTGACCAGCGAGCGGGCCGCGGCGTTGGGCGTGTAGCCCAGCTCGGCCGCCGCGGCGAGCACCGCCGCGGTGGTCTCCGGGCTGACCCGCGGCTGGTTGTTGATCACGCGGGACACGGTCGCCCTGGACACCCCGGCCCGGACCGCGACGTCCTCCAGGGTGGGTGGTGGTCCCGGTAGTTGCACGCCTCGTCCGCCTTCCGTCCTCGACGAAGGCGCTCAGCTTAGCGCTTCTACCTGCTTGGAAGCGCTCTCATTCTGGGTGGGGCCGCGACCCCGGTCAGGGGGGTGCCGGGGTCGCGGCGGCCTGTGTGGGGCGGGGGCTACTTCGGCAGCTGCCGGAGCCGCTCGACGCGCAGCACCGAGCCGGACTCGATCGCCTCGCCCACCGCGTTGACGACGTCGCCCACCTTCGGCTTCTCGGCGATCGCGGTGAGGTCGAGCGCCTGGGTGAGGCCACCCGTGGTCACCAGGGTCGCGCGCTGCCCGTTGAGGGCGGTCACCGTGCCCTTGGCGTGCGCCTTCGTCAGCACCACCGCGAGAGCCTTGCCGTCCTTGGCGCGCACGGTGACGCGCTGGCCCGCCTTGAAGTCCCCGAGGGTGCGCATGCCGCGCGCCTTGGTGGCGTCGTCGGTGGTCAGCGAGACCTCGCCGCCGCCGTCCTTGGTGATCTTCAGCGTGCCCTGGCCGACGGCGGCCAGGGTGCCACTGACGAGCACGCCCTTCGCCTGCTTCTGCCGGTTCTTGTGCTTGCCGGGCTTGGCCTCGCCGTGCACGGCGTTCACCGGGGTGTCCGAGCCCTGTGCGAGCGCGACGCCGCCCACGGTGCCGAGGCCGAGCGTCAGCGCGAGGCCGGCGCCCAGCAGCGCCCGGCGCTTCCTGCTGCTCTGTGCCTGCTGGTCCATTCGGTCAGGGTCGCCGACACGGGTACCGGATCTCGCGTGTTCCGGCAGGTCTTCAGCGAGTCTTCAGGCCGAGTCGCGAGCCATCCCGCACCCGTCCCGGACGGTTTCCTCGCCAAGACCGGGCACCGGCGGCACCGAGAACCAGCACCGCCCCTGCCGCGAACACCCCGCCGAGCCACATCACCGTGGTGGTCCCGGCTACGTCGGCGGCCAGCCCACCGGTCAGCGCACCGAGCGCGATCGCCGCGTTGAAGACCCCGGCGAACAGCGCCGAAGCCGCTTCGCGGGCCTCCGGTGCGGACGCCAGCATCCACGACTGGGCGGCCACCGAGACGCCGCCGTACGCCAGGCCCCAGACCACCAACAATGCCGCCGCGGCCAGCGTGGTCAGCCCCAAGATCGGAACCAGCGCCATCGTCGCCGACAACGTCCCGCCGAGCACCAGCAGCGTCCCCCGTGGCGATCGGGCCGCCCCGGCGCCCGCGGCGAAATTGCCCGCGATCCCGAAGAGCCCGTAGACCAGGAGGAGCGTGCCGATCAGCCCCGCGCCCACCCCGGACACCTCCTCCAGCACCGGCCGGACGTAGGTGTACGCGGCGAAATGCCCGATGACGAGCAGCGCCACCACGATCAGCCCGGTTCGCACCCGCGGCGCACCGGCCAGCCGCAGCATCGCGCCCAGCCGGACGTCCCCTTCCGAGGGCAACGACGGCAGTGACATCGCCAGCGCAGCCAGCACCAGCAGCGACAGGCCGCCGGTGCCGGCAAAGGCGGCACGCCAGCCGGCCAGTTCCCCGAGGTAGGCGCCTGCCGGGACGCCCAGCACGGACGCGACGGCGATGCCGCTGAAGATCAGCGAGGTCGCGGATCCCGTGGACCTCGGCGGGACCAGCCGCACGGCCAGACTCGCCGCGATCGCCCACACCCCGCCCATGCCGACTCCCACCAGCACCCGCGCGACCAGCATGACGGTGAAACCGGGCGACCACGCCGCCAGCAGGTTCCCGGCCGCCAGCACCGCCATCAGCGCGCACAGCACGACCCGCCGGTCGAACCTCCCGAGCGCCGGGACCAGCAGTGGCGCGGAGACCGCCGCGACCAGGCCGGTGACCGTGAGCGTCAGGCCCGCCGTGCCCTCGGTGACCGCCAGGTCACGGCTGATCGGGGTCAGCAGCCCCACCGGCAGCATCTCCGAGGTGACCACGGTGAAGGTCGCCCCCGCGGCAGCGCTCACCGCGGGCCAGCCGCCTGTCCTGTGCGTTGTTTCCCTTTGCACCATGTGTTTCAGGCAACCGCCGCGCAGGGCAGGGAACAACGGCCGATGTCTCATCCTTCTATGAGCGGGACTACTGGATCCACGGTGGAGGAAGAAGAACGATGAGCGGCCTGGAGATCCGCGAACTGGAGGCGTTCCTGGTACTCGCCGAGGAGCTGCACTTCGGCCGCGCCGGAGAACGCCTCTACGTGTCGCAGAGCCGGGTCAGCCAGCTGCTCCGCTCCCTGGAGGGGCGGATCGGCGCGCCGCTGGTCGAACGCACGAGCCGCCGGGCGGAGCTGACTCCGCTGGGGGAGAAGTTCCTCGCCGAGCTGCGCCCGGCCTACGGCGCGCTGCGGGCCGCCGTCGACCACACGCGGGCCACCGCGCGGGGGGTCGGCGGTGTGCTGCGCATCGGTTTCCAGGGCACAATCGACGACCACCTCGCGAAGGCCATCGCCGGGTTCGAGGAGCGGCATCCGGACCGCGCGGTGGAGCTCACCGAGATCCCGCTCGCCGACCCGTTCGGCTCGCTCCGCCGACGGGAGGTCGACGCCGCGGTGGTGCTGCTGCCGGTGGAGGAACAGGATCTCGTGCTCGGCCCGGTTTTCTCGCGCCAGCCGCAGATGCTCGCCGTCTCGCCCCGGCATCCCTTCGCGGGCAAGGAGCTCGTCACCGCCGAGGAGCTGGCGGAGTGCCCGCTGATCGGGATCCACGGCCCCGCCCCCGAGTACTGGCGCCGCGCCCAGGCCCCCGACACCACTCCCGGCGGCCGTCGGATACCGCGCGGGCCGACCGCCGGCACACTGCAGGAAGGCCTGGGCCTCGCCGCGGCGGGCCGGGGCGGGATGCTGCTGTGCCGCTCGACGGCCGAGCACCAAGGACGGCGGAGCTCGGTCGTCTTCGTGCCGGTCACCGGGCTGCCGGAGTCGGTGCTCGGCGTGGTCTGGCATGCGGAGCACGGCGTCGGCCGGGCGCGGGCCTTCGCCGGGGAGATCGTCGCCGAGTGCTGACGCTGCCGGGCGTGCTGGTGCTCAAGAACGAGTGAGGTCTCCGGCAGGCCTTCAGCGAGTCTTCAGTGCTGCCCGGCAAAATGGCAGGGTGAGCGAGCCAGCGAGGGTCCTTGTCGTCGAGGACGCGGAGACGATCCGGGTCGCGGTGCTCGCCGCGCTGGCCGACGCGGGCTACGCGGTCGCGGGCCACGCCGACGGCTCCACCCTGGAGGAGGAGCTGCTGCGCTTCCGGCCCGACCTGGTGGTGCTGGACGTGATGCTGCCGGGTCGTGACGGCTTCGCGCTGCTGGACGTGGTGCGCCGCCGCAGCGAGGCCGGAGTGGTGCTGCTGACCGCGCGGGACGCGGTGTCCGACCGGCTGCGCGGCCTGCACGGCGGCGCGGACGACTACGTGGTCAAACCCTTCGAGCTGGAGGAGCTGGTCGCCAGGATCGGCGCGGTGCTGCGCAGGCTGCGCCGGGTGCCGTCGGTGGTGCAGGTCGGCGACCTGGTGATCGACGCGGACTCCGGAGTGGTGCTGCGCGACAGCGAGCAGATCGAGGTGACCGCGACGGAGCTGCGGCTGCTGGGCTACCTCGCGGCGCAGCGTGGCCGGGTGGTCAGCAAGATGCAGATCCTCACCGGAGTATGGGGCTACGACGACTACGACCCGAACCTGGTGGAGGTGCACGTGAGCGCGCTGCGGCGGAAGCTGGAGGCGCACGGTCCCCGCCTGCTGCACACCGTGCGCGGCCTGGGCTACGTGCTGCGGGCCGACGAGTCGTGAGAACCCGCGACGTCGGGCTGCGCACGTTCTCGCTGCGCAGGCGGGTCACCATGATGGTGATCGTGGTGGTGGGCGTCGCGCTGCTGGCGATGGCCTTCGCGGTGCAGACCGCCTTCCAGCTGCAGTCCGAGCGCGAGCTCGACCGCAAGGTGGAGGCCAAGCTGGCGCAGGTCGAGCGCGCCGCCAAGGGGCGGCCGATGAACCCGAGCGACTTCTCCGCCAAGTACAGCTTCGGCGGGGTGACCGTGGTGGTGCGCCAGCCCAACGGGGCGCTGTACTACTACAACGGCAGGATCGACTCGCTCGCCGAGCTCGGCGGCACGGTGCAGCTGGACAAGCCCGTCGGCCACGGCGTCAGCGTCGTGCTGCTCACCGACTCCCCCGAGCCCGCGCAGAACCGGCTGCGCAACGTGCTGCTCCTGGTGGGGCTCGGCACCCTCGGCCTGACCGTGCTCGTCCTGGTGATCACGATCCGGCTCGCGCTGCGCCCGCTGGAGGTGATGGCGGGCCTGTCCCGCTCGATCGCGCTCGGCGACCGCGGCCGCCGCCTGGCCCCGATCCGGCCGAACACCGAGCTCGGCAAGACCGCGGTGGCCTTCGACCAGATGCTCGACGCGCTGGAGGGCGCGGAAGCCCACGCGCGCGCCTCGGAGCAGCAGACCCGCCGCTTCGTCGCCGACGCCGCGCACGAGCTGCGCACGCCGCTGGCCGGAGTGCAGGCGGCGGCGGAGACCCTGGTGCGCCTCGGCCCCGGCGCGGACCAGGACGACGTGGAGCGGATGCACGTGATGATGGTCCGCGAGGCCCGCCGCGCGACCAGGCTCGTCGAGGACCTGCTCTCCCTCGCCCAGATCGACGCGGGCCTGGAGCTGCGTTTCGAGGCGGTGAACCTGCGCGCCCTCGCCGAGGCGGAGGTGGAGCGGCTGCGCCTGCTGGCCCCTGCCGTTGGGGTCCACGTCGAGGGCGACGCTCCGGTGCTGGCCGGAGACCCGCTGCGCCTGGGCCAGGTGGTGGGCAACCTGCTGGACAACGCCCGCCGCCACGCCTCGGCGGAGGGCACGGTGCGCGTGCGCATCGCCCGCGTCGGCTCGCGGGTGGAGCTGCTGGTGCTGGACGACGGCCCCGGTGTCCCACCGGCGGAGCGCGAGCGGATCTTCAACCGGCTGGTGCGCCTGGACAACGCGCGCACCACGGGCAAGGCGGGAGCGGGCCTCGGCCTGGCCATCGCCAGAGGCATCGCGCGTGCGCACGGCGGCGACCTCGCGTGCGTCGAGCCGCCACCGGGTCAGCAGGGTGCGGCGTTCCGCCTGGTCCTCCCGGCGACCCCGCCGCCCGACCTGCCCACCACGCCCCTCCCCGCGGCCCCTCTCCCCGCGGCCACGTAGCACCTGGCCGGCACATCACCGCACCGCGCTGCGCCTGCGCTGGCGTGGTCAGGGTTTTCGCGTTTTGTAGGCATGTTGCGCCAGAAAGCGCTCCCAATTCGCATTAAGCCTACAAAACGCGAACCCCGGTGCGAGTGGGCTGGGGCGGTGGGCTACCAGCGGGAGGCGGAGGTGGACCACTCGGTGGGCAGTCCGGCCGTGCCCAGCTCCAGGGCCTTGTCGACGGTGGCGCGCAGCTGGGCCACGTCGCAGGTCTCGCCGCGGCGGCAGGCCGCCTCCACGCCGAGACGGCCGCTGGTGAAGACCAGCCGGACCAGCAGGCGGCAGCGCAGGTCCCTGGCGTCGTCAACGCCCTGGCGCTCCGCGATGATCACCGCGAGCCGGTCCTCGGTCTCCGCCGAGCGGCGCAGTGAGCCCGCGAGCAGGGTGGGGCTGCGGTCGATCAGGCGGTGGGTGGCGCGGAACCGCTCCGCCCCGCCCTCGTCGTCGTAGAGCCGGTCGAGCATGCCGCGGTACGCCGCGAGCAGCGCGGGCAGCGGGGGCTCGTCCGCCGGGCGGGTGGCCAGCGCGGTGACCGTGTCGTCGTCCATCGCGGAGAGCTGGCCGAGCGCCACGTCCTCCTTGCCGTCGAAGTAGCGGAAGAACGTGCGCGGGGAGATCTCCACCGCGGCGGCGATCTCCTCGACCGTGGTGGCGTCGTATCCCTTGGCGGAGAACAGCTCCAGGGCCGCGTCCATCAGCGCCGCGCGGGTCCGCCGCTTCTTGCGCTCGCGAAGCCCCAGGTCGTCCGTCGCCGCTGTCACCTCCCCAGTGTGCCACTTCGCGTCCCCAGAGATGTCATGGTATGTTTTTTGTCAGTCGATGACAGAATTTTCGAGGAGTCCGCGATGACGCTTCCGTCCACCGGTACCGAGGTCCGGCTCGCCGCCCGCCCCGATGGCTGGCCGACCCAGGAGACCTTCACCGTCACCCAGGCGGAGCTGCCCGGCGTCGGCGCCGGTCAGGTCCTGGTGCGCAACCTGGTGATGAGCGTGGACCCGTACATGCGCGGCCGGATGAACGACGCGAAGTCCTACGTGCCGCCGTTCGAGGTCGGCAAGGCGCTGGAGGGTGGCGCGGTCGGCGAGGTCGTCGCCTCGGAGTCCCCGGACTTCGCGGTCGGCGACGTCGTGCTGCACGGCCTCGGCTGGCGGGAGTTCGCCGTGGTCGACGGCGCGAACGCGGTCAAGGTCGACCCGAAGCTCGCCCCGGTCGGTGCCTTCCTCGGTGTGCTGGGCATGCCGGGCCTGACCGCCTACGCGGGCCTGCTCAAGGCGGCCGACTTCCGCGAGGGCGACGTGGTGTTCGTCTCCGGCGCGGCGGGCGCGGTCGGCGCGCTGGTCGGCCAGATCGCCAAGCTGCGCGGCGCCGCCAAGGTGATCGGTTCGGCGGGCAGCGCGGAGAAGGTGGCGCACCTGACCGAGGAGCTCGGCTTCGACGAGGCGTTCAACTACAAGGACGGCCCCGTGTTGGAGCAGCTGGAGAAGGCCGCGCCCGACGGCATCGACGTCTACTTCGACAACGTGGGCGGCGAGCACCTGGAGGCGGCGCTGTCCGTGGCCAACCGGGGCGCGCGCTTCGCGCTGTGCGGCGCGATCTCCCAGTACAACGAGAAGGGCGAGGCCGTCGGCCCGCGCAACCTGATGGCGGCCATCGGCAAGAGCATCAACCTGCGCGGCTTCCTGGTGAACGAGTACGGCGACCTCAAGGACCAGTTCTTCGCCGAGGTCGGCGGCTGGCTCGCCGAGGGCAAGCTCGTCGCGCGGGAGACCGTCGTCGAGGGCCTTGAGAACGCGCCGACCGCGTTCATCGACATGCTGCGCGGAGCCAACACCGGCAAGATGCTCGTCAAGATCGCCGACTGAGCACGAGCGGAGGGGCCCGGCCGTCCGCCGTGACGGCCGGGCCCTCGCTCATGCCGCCTTGGTGATGCCCAGCTGCCACACGTCGATGTAGCGGGCGCGGAAACCCGCCTCGCAGTAGGCGAGGTAGAACTCCCACATCCGCCGGAAGGTGGTGTCGAAGCCGAGGTCGGCGACCTGCCTCCACCGCGCGGTGAACCGGTCCCGCCACTCCCGCAGCGTCCGCGCGTAGTGCGGCCCGAGCGAGCGCTGCTCCACCAGCCGCAGGCTCGTCTTCGCGAGGTTGTCCTCGATCGCCCGCAGCGACGGCAGCAGCCCGCCGGGGAAGACGTACTTGTGGATCCACGTGTAGGTCTCGCGGGTGGCGAGCATCCGGTCGTGCGGCATCGTGATGGCCTGCAACCCGATCCGCCCGCCCGGCACCAGCAGCCGGTCCAGCGCGCCGAAGTACGTCGGCCAGTACTCGCGGCCGACCGCCTCGATCATCTCCACCGACACGATCGCGTCGTAGCGGCCCTCGGCGTGCCGGTAGTCCCGCAGCTGGACCTGGATGCGGTCGTTGACGCCCGCGGCGCTGATCCGCTGCTCCGCCAGTGCCTTCTGCTCCGTTGAGATGGTCAGCGACGTCACCTCGGCGCCGCGCTGGGCGGCTCGGATCGCCAGCTCGCCCCAGCCGGTGCCGATCTCCAGCACGCGGGTCCCCCCGCGCACTCCCGCGTAGTCCAGGATGCCGTCGATCTTGCGGCGCTGGGCCTGCGCGAGGTCGGTGGAGCTCGGGGTGAACCACGCCGACGAGTACGTCATGGTCTCGTCAAGGAACGTGGCGAACAGCTCGTTGGACAGGTCGTAGTGCCGGTGGATGTTCTGCCGCGCCCCGTCGACCGTGTTGCGCTCCGCGCCGGGCTGCGGTCCTTCCACCACGCGGCGGAACGCTTGCAGCGGCTTGGGCACCAGCGTCGCCATCCGCCGCGCGAACGGGGTGAGCAGGTCGGCGAGCCGGGTGCTCGTCCAGTCGCCCGCCATGTAGGACTCGCCGAAGCCGATCTTGGCGTCCAGCCCTAGGCGGTGGAAGAACGTGGTGGGGCGCAGGATGCGCATCACCGGCGAGTCCGGGCCGCCCGCGCCGAGCCGCTGCCCGCCCGGCATCCGGACCTGGACCGGCAGCGTGCGCACGGCGTGGCGGAACAGCCGCTCGGCGATGCCCGCTCGCAACGGCGACGGTGGGGGAGCGGCCAGCCCCGGCCAGCGGACGATATCGGGCCCCGGCGGGTGGATCGTGGTCACAACGCCTCCTCCAGCTTCGACGGCCAGGAATGAGCTGACGCTGCGATCCTCCCCCTCCGCAAGGGATTCAGCACCCCCACAGGCGGTGTCGCCTTCGCTACAACCGTCCTGCTTGGATGATCCTGGACAGGAACTGTTGTGTGCGTGGATGTCGCGGGTCCTCCAGGATCTGCGACGGCGGGCCGGACTCGATGAGCGCGCCGCCGTCGAGGAAGCAGACCCGGTCGGCGACCTGCTTGGCGAAGCCCATCTCGTGCGTTGCCATCAGCAGCGTCGTGCCGCCCGCCGCGAGCTCGCGCACCAGGGCGAGCACCTCGCCGACGAGCTCGGGGTCCAGCGCGCTGGTGATCTCGTCGAGCAGCAGCAGCCTCGGGTCGTAGGCGAGGGCGCGCGCGATCGCCACCCGCTGCTGCTGGCCGCCGGAGAGCCGGTCGGGGTACGCCTGCGCCTTGTCCGCGAGGCCGACCTTCGCCAGCAGCTCCACCGCCCGGTCGCGGGCCTGCGCCTCGGGGACCTTGTGCACCACCTTCGGCGCGAGCGTGACGTTGTCGAGCACGTTCAGGTGGGGGAACAGGTTGAACGCCTGGAAGACGATGCCCATGTTCCGCCGCGCGTGGTCGGGGTTCGCCCGCGGGTCGGAGATGTCGACGCCGTCGAGCACGATCTGGCCGTCGTCCAGCTCCTCCAACAGGTTCACGCACCGCAGCAGCGTGGACTTGCCGGAGCCGGACGAGCCGATCAGCACGACCACCTCGTGCTCGGCGACGTCCAGGTCGATGCCGTTGAGCACCGTGTGCGTGCCGTAGCGCTTCACCAGGTCGCGCACCTGGAGCACTGGCTTGCCGGTCACAGGGTCCCTCCCGCGTTCTGCCGCCGCGCCGCGCGCCGGGACACCCAGTCCGCCACCCGGCCGGAGGGCACCGCGAGCACCACGAACAGCAGCCCAGCCACGACGTACGGGGTGAAGTTGTAGGAGCTGGCCGACTCGATCTGCGCCGCGCGAACCGCGTCGACGGCGCCCAGCACCGAGATCAGCCCGCAGTCCTTCTGCAGCGCGACGAAGTCGTTGAGCAGCGGGGGCAGCACGCGCCGCACCGCCTGTGGCAGCACCACGATGCGCATCGTCTGCGCGTGCGTCAGCCCGAGCGACCGCGCCGAGGCGCGTTGCGACGGGTGAACCGACTCGATGCCCGCGCGGAAGACCTCCGCCACGTAGGAGGAGTAGATGAGCACCAGCGCGATCGCGCCGAGCACGACGGGATCGGTGGGCACCCCGGAGATCCGCAGCCCCGGCAGGCCGAAGCCCACCAGGTACAGGCAGATGATCAGCGGCAGACCCCGGAACAGGTCCACGTAGCCGGTCGCCAGCGCGCGCAGCGGGAACCACACCGGCCCGCGCAGCGTGCGCAGCGCGGCGATGCCCAGCCCGATCACCAGGATCAGGACGGCGCACACCACGAGCACGCGGACGTTGAGCCACAAGCCCTCCAGCACCGCGGGCAGCGAGCTCTTCGCCGCTTCGAGGTCGAAGAAGGACTCCCGGACCCGTGGCCAGCCGGGCGCGTTGGTGATCGTCAGCCATGCGGCGGCCGCGAAGACCACAGTGGACACGAGCGCGACCAGTGTGGACCTTCGTGCGCGGGAACGCTTGTACGCCAGGCGTTCCACCTGGAGCGGGCTCAGTGCCCGGATACCGTCGCTCACGTCAGCTTGGGCGCCTTGCCCGCGTCGGTGAGCCACTGCTGCTCGGCGGCGACCAGCGTGCCGTCGGCGCGCAGCGCGTCAACGGCGGCGGAGACGCACCTGGTCAGCGAGCTGCCCTTGTCGAGCACGATGCCGAACTGCTCGGACTTGCCGCCGCTCGCGGGCAGCTGGCCGACGATGACGGCGTCCTTCAGCTCCGCGGAGGTGATGTAGAACGCGGTCGCCAGGTCCACCACGATCGCCTGCACCTGGCCGTTCTGCAGCGCCAGCTTGGCCTCGTCGTTGGTGTTGTAGACGGCGACCTGCTGCGTCGGCTGGACCTGCTTCGCCGCCGCGTCGTAGCTGGTGGTCCCGACCTGCGCGCCGAGCTTGAGGTCCTTGAGCGCGGCGACGGTGGTGGCCTTGGCGGCGGGGGAGTCCTTGAGCGCGACCACGGCCTGGGTCACGTCGTAGTACGGGGTGGAGAAGTCGACCGCTCTGCGCCGCTCCTCGGTGATGGAGAACTCGTTCAGGTTGGCGTCGAAGGTCTTCGGCCCCGGCTGGATGGCGGCGTTGAACGGCACCCGCACCCACTCCACCTCGGCCTTGGTGTAGCCCAGCTTCCCGGCGACGGCGTAGGCGACGGCGGACTCGAACCCCTTGCCGTTGGCCGGGGCGTCGCCGGAGAACCACGGTTCGTACACCGGCTGGTCGGTGCCGAAGGTGATCTTCCCCGGCGTCCTGGTGCGCAACGCCTGCTTGCCGCAGTCACCCACGCCGGCGGTGGCGGGACCAGAGGCGGCGGGCGCCTGCTCCTCGATGGGAGCACACCCGGCCAGGACGACGAGCGCCCCGACGAACAACCCAGTAACAGCACGCATGCCGGGCATCTTGCCTGACGCCGCCGACAGCCACCCACAATGCGGGACGAAGGGGCGCCTGACCCGGCGACTCGCTCGACGCGTGCCGCCGGGTCAGGGGCGCCGGGGGCGCGGTCAGGACTCCACGCCGGCGAGGCGGCGCTGGCGCACGGACCACGCCCAGCGGGCCATCGGTTCGACCACTCGGGCCGCGACCGGGCCGAAGACCGCCATCAGCAGCACGTAGGCCGTCGCCAGCGGGGCAAGGCCCTGGTCGACGGCGCCGCTGGCGACCGCGAGGCCCGCGATCACGATCGAGAACTCGCCGCGCGCCACCAGCGCGGCGCCCGCGCGCAGGCGGCCGAGGCGGGCGATGCCCTGCATCTTCGCCGCGAACCAGCCGGTCGCCATCTTCGTGGCGGTGGTGACCAGCGCCAGCGCGACCGCGACGCCGAGCACCGGCGGGATGTCCTTGGGATCGGTGTTGAGACCGAAGACGACGAAGAAGACCGCGGCGAACAGGTCGCGCAGCGGCTCCAGCATCCGGGTGGCGTTCTCCGCGGTCGAGCCGGAGATCGCGATGCCGAGCAGGAACGCGCCGACCGCCGCCGAGACCTGCAGCTGCGAGGCGATGCCCGCGACCAGCAGCGCCGCGCCGAGCACGCGCAGCAGGAACACCTCGGGCTCGGGGGAGTCCACCAGCGCGGAGACGTAGCGGCCGAAGCGCAGCGCCACCACCAGCACCACGGTCACGGTGACCAGGGCGATGCCGACGGTGGTGAGGCCGCCCACGAAACTCACCCCGGCCAGCAGCGCGGTGAGGATCGGCAGGTAGACCGCCATCGCCAGGTCCTCGAAGACCAGCACCGACAGGATGACCGGGGTCTCCCGGTTGCCCAGCCGGCCCAGGTCGCCGAGGACCTTCGCGACGATGCCGGAGGAGGAGATGTAGGTGACGCCGGCCATCACCAGCGCGCCGACCGGGCCCCAGCCCAGCATCAGCGCGACCAGCGCGCCCGGCAGCGCGTTGAGCACCAGGTCGATCAGCCCCGCCGACCAGGACCGGCGCAGCCCGGTGACCAGCTCGGCGGCCGAGTACTCCAGCCCGAGTAAGAGCAGCAGCAGCACGACGCCGAGCTCGGCGGAGATCTCGGTGAAGCCCTCGATGCCGTCCAGCGGCAGCACGCCGCCGTGGCCGAAGGCCAGGCCGCCGACCAGGTAGAGCGGGATGGGCGAGATCCCGATCTTCCAGGCAAGTCTGCCGAGCAGACCGAGGCCGAAGAAGACCGCGCCGAGTTCGATCAGGGACAGTGCGACGTTGTGCACCCAGGTACCTCAGCCTCTGTCGAGCCGGTCTGCTGCCTTGGCGATGCCGTCGGGAGTGCCCACCACGACGAGGAGGTCACCACCGAGGAACCGGAAGTCGGGAGTGGGGGAGGGGTGTGCGGCGGCCCCGCGCATCACCGCGACCACGGACACGCCGGTGCGGGTGCGCAGCTCGGTGTCGCCGAGGGTGCGGCCGTCGAAGGGCGAGGCCGGGGTGATCGGCAGCTGCGTCGTGGAGATCCCGCCGACCTCGGTGTGCTGCCGCTCCAGGTGGTTGACCAGCTGCGGCGCGCCGAGCAGGTTGGCGAGGGTGTTGATCTCCTCGGGACTGAGCGGGATGGAGGCCACGCAGGCGTCCGGGTCGTCGGTCTTGGAGATGATCAGCTCGAACCGGCCGTCCCGGTAGCTGACGATGCCGATCCGGCGTCCGGAACGGGTCTGGAAGTCCTGGCGGGTGCCGATTCCCGGGAGCGGCGTGACCTCGACATGCACGTTTTCCACCCTAACCTTTGCGCTCACAAGTGTCTGAATTATCGGAAAATTCCGAATCAGCGGGTTCCGGCGGCAGTGCCGGGACGTCCGCTCGGTGCAGGCTCAGCAGCAGCGTGTACGCCAGCCCGTCCGGCTCGTCGGGCGGGGTGGCCTCGCGGCCCAGCCGCTCGACCAGCCCCACCAGCTCGCCCGCCCGCTCCGGGCTGATCCGCAGGTGCCGGAGCACCGTCAGCTCCGGTTGCCCTGGCGCGCTGGGCAGCATCTCCTCCAGCGCCGTGCTGATCATCACGCGGGTTCCCATACCCGGTTCGGCGTCGGCGTGCACCCGCAGTCCGGAACCCACCGGCGCGTAGTACTGCTCGGTGCCGCCGCGGACGGTGCGCGTGCCGGACAGTCGCAGCAGTCCGGCCTCCTGGAGCACGCGCACGTGGTAGCCGACGGTGCC
This sequence comes from Allokutzneria oryzae, assembly GCF_042429765.1. NCBI lineage: Bacteria > Bacillati > Actinomycetota > Actinomycetes > Pseudonocardiales > Pseudonocardiaceae > Allokutzneria > Allokutzneria oryzae. The sequence goes on from NZ_JBHLZU010000027.1 coordinate 546,002, forward strand.
CTTGGTCGAGCCGAGCGCCTCGGTCAGCTGGGCGAGGGTGGCCGGGCGTTGCCGCAGCATGGTCAGCAGGCGGTGCCGCAGCGGGTGCCCGAGCGCCTTGAACTGCTCCGGTGAGCGCAGTACCAGCGGTTTCTCGTCCATCCCGCAAGCGTCGGGGAATCCCGCCACCAAGGCAAGAAAAGTGTCTAGGATAATCGACACTTAGTTCCCCTGGAGGACCCCTGTGAAGATCATCGACCCTGCCGTCAGCGACTACCTGCTGGAGAACTGCACCCCGGCCGACGACCTGCTGCGCGAGCTCGCCGAGGAGACCAGGGCCACGCTGCCCGACGCCTCGGTGATGCAGATCTCCCACGACGAGGGGGAGTTCCTGACCATGCTCGTCCGCCTCATCGGCGCGCGAAGAGTGGTCGAGGTCGGCGTGTTCACCGGCTACTCCTCGATCTGCATCGCGCGCGGCCTTCCCACCGACGGCCACCTGCTGGCCTGCGACGTGAGCGAGGAGTGGACCGCCGTCGCCAGGAAGTACTGGGAGCGCGCGGGCGTCGCCGACCGCATCGAGCTGCGGATCGCGCCCGCGCTGGAGACCCTGCGCGCCCTGCCCGCCGACCCGGTGCTCGACATGGCCTTCATCGACGCAGACAAGGTCGGCTACCCCGACTACTACGCGGAGCTGGTGCCCCGGCTGCGCCCCGGCGGCCTCATCGTGCTGGACAACGTCCTGCGCGACGGCAGGGTGCTGGACGACTCCTCCACCGACGAGGGCGACATCGCCATGCGCCGGATGAACCGGATCGTCGTGGAGGACGACCGCGTCGACTCGGTGATGCTCCCCGTCCGCGACGGCGTGACCCTCGCCCGCAAGCTCTAACCCCCTCACCCCGCTCCGCCGACCGCCATTCGCGGGCTTATGGACCTCCTTCGCGCGCCGGAGGCGTCCATAAGCCCGCGAATGGCGGTGGTGGGGGGACGGGGCAGAATGTCGGCGACGTGGTGGCGGTGTGAGGAGGACTGGGCAGTGGGACACGAGGCGCCTGGAGTCGTTGCGATGGACGGCCCCTCCGGCACCGGCAAGTCCACCGTGTCCAGGAGGCTCGCGGTTGCCATCGGCGCCCGCTACCTGGACACCGGGGCGATGTACCGCGCGGTGACGCTCGCCGTGCTGCGCGCCGGGATCGACCCGACCGACGCCGCCAAGGTCACCGAGGTCGCCGAGCGGGCGCGGCTGGAGATCGGCACCGAGCCCACCGCGCCGACGGTGCGCCTGGACGGCGACGACGTGGCCGCGGAGATCCGCGGTCAGGAGGTCACCACGGCCGTCTCGCCGGTCTCGGCGGTCGGCCGGGTGCGCGAGCTGCTGGTCGGCCAGCAGCGGGCGATCATCGCCGACGCTGCCGCCGCGGGGCTGGGCATCGTCGTGGAGGGCCGCGACATCGGCACCACCGTCGCCCCGGACGCGCCGCTGAAGATCTACCTCACCGCCTCGGCCGAGGCCCGCGCCCGGCGCCGCACCGCGCAGGACACCGCATCCGGCCGGACGTCCACTGTGGACGCGACGCTGGCCGACGTGCAGCGCCGCGACCGCTACGACTCCACCCGCGCGGTCTCGCCGCTGCGGCAGGCCGAGGACGCGGTCGAGGTCGACACCACCGAGCTGGACATCGACGGGGTGCTGGCGCGGCTGCTGGAGCTGGCCGAGCTCCGCGGGTTGCCCTCGGCTCCGCAACGGGCCGGGTGAGCACCGTGGGCGAGCCCAGCAAGGCCAGCGGGCTGCCGCAGGGCGCGTGGCCGCTGTTCCACGATGCCTGCCGCCGTCTGGGCTCGGCGGTCGTGCACGTACCATTCAGGCTGCGGGTCCACCGCAGGGAGCTGATCCCGCGGACCGGCCCGCTGGTCCTGGTGTCCAACCACACCGCGTTCCTGGACGGCCCCGTGCTGTTCTGCGTCGTGGGGCGGCGTTCGGTCTTCCTGGTCAAACACGAGAACTACCGCGGCCTGCTCGGCCGGTTCCTGCGTCGCCTCGGTCAGCTGCCGGTGCGGCGCGGCACGCCGGACCGCACGCCGCTGCTCACCGCTGTGCGCCTGCTGCGCTCCGGTGGGGTGGTCGCCGTGTTCCCGGAGGGCACCAGGGGCACCGGAGAGGTCGCCCAGGCACAGCACGGCGCCGCCTGGCTGGCCCGCTCCGGAGAGGCACTGGTGCTGCCGGTGGCCTGTCGGGGGATCCGGCGGCCCCCGGGCTCGCGCAGGCGCTTCCGCCCGAGGGTGGATGTGCTGGTCGGCGAGCCGTTCGCGGTGCCGATGGGCAAGGGTCGGGTGGTGCTCGCCGCCGCGACCGAACGGGTGCGCTCCGAGCTCTCCGAGCTCGTCACCGAGCTGGACCGGCTTCGCGCCGGCGGGCTCGGCGCACCGAAGAAGGCGAAAGGGGAACGGGCGTGACCGGCTTGGACGGCACGTGGACCGACGAGGCGGACTGGGCGGCGATCGACGCCGCGGCCGAGGCGGGATCCGACAACGCGGCGGAGCCGCCGCAGCCGGTGCTGGCGATCGTCGGCCGGCCGAACGTCGGCAAGTCCACCCTGGTGAACCGCATCCTCGGCAGGCGGGAAGCCGTCGTGCAGGACGTGCCCGGCGTGACCCGCGACCGGGTCTCCTACGACGCGCTGTGGAGCGGACGCCGCTTCACCGTCGTGGACACCGGTGGGTGGGAGCCGGACGCCAAGGGGTTGCAGGCGGCGGTGGCGCTGCAGGCGGAGTTCGCGATGAAGACCGCCGACGCCATTCTCGTGGTCGTGGACGCCACGGTGGGCGCGACCAGCACGGACGAGGCCGTCGCCCGGGTGCTCCGGCGCTCCAAGCGGCCGGTGCTGCTGGTGGCCAACAAGGTCGACGACCAGCGGCTGATGGCCGAGGTGGCCTCGCTGTGGTCGCTCGGCCTCGGTGAGCCGTACGCGGTCAGCGCGCTGCACGGCCGCAGCTCCGGTGACCTGCTCGACAAGATCCTGGAGGTGCTGCCGGAGACCCCGCGCGAGGCGTTCGGCGGCACCGGCGGACCGCGCCGCGTCGCCCTGGTCGGCAAGCCCAACGTGGGCAAGTCCAGCCTGCTCAACAAGCTGGTCGGCGAGGAGCGCTCGGTCGTCCACGACGTCGCGGGCACCACGGTGGACCCGGTCGACTCGCTGGTGGAGCTGGACGGGCAGGTGTGGCGCTTCGTCGACACCGCGGGCCTGCGCCGCCGGGTCAACCACGCGCAGGGCGCGGAGTACTACGCCTCGCTGCGCACCCAGGCTGCGATCGAGTCCGCCGAGGTGGGCATCGTGCTGCTGGACGCCAGCAAGCCGATCACCGAGCAGGACCAGCGCGTGATCACCATGGTCGCCGAGTCCGGGCGCGCCCTGGTGGTGGCGTTCAACAAGTGGGACCTGGTCGACGAGGACCGCAGGCTCCAGCTGGCCAAGGAGATGGACCGCGACCTGGCCCGCATCCCGTGGGCGGAGCGGATCAACGTCTCGGCCCGCACCGGCCGCGCCGTCGCCAAGCTGGCGCCCGCGCTGCGCACCGCGCTGAACTCCTGGGACTACCGGGTGCCGACCGGCCAGCTGAACACCTGGCTGTCCGACCTGACCGCGGCCACCCCGCCGCCGGTGCGCTCCGGCAAGCAGCCCAAGATCCTCTTCGGCACCCAGGCGGGCACCAGGCCGCCGACCTTCGTGCTGTTCACCTCCGGCTTCCTGGAGGCGGGCTACCGCAGGTTCATCGAGCGCAAGCTCCGGGAGAGCTTCAGCTTCACCGGCAGCCCGGTCCGGGTCTCGGTCCGGGTGCGCGAGAAGCGGAAGAAGTGATCCTGCACTTCTGCCCGAGGGCCGACTGGGACGCCGCGCTGGAGCGCGGCGTCTACCGGCACCCCTCGCTCGACGAGGTCGGGTTCATCCACTTCTCCGACCCGGGGACGGTGCACCTCCCGGCGAACGCGCTGTTCCCGGGCCGCACCGACCTGGTGCTGCTGGAGGTGGACCCGGCAACGGTGGTCGTCCCGCTGCGGTGGGAGCCGGGCGACGGCGACGCCCCCGGCGGCCCGTGGTTCCCGCACCTGTACGGGGAGCTGCCGGTGGCGCTCGTCGTCGGTGTGCACGACTTCCCGCTCAACGCCGATGGCGGCTTCGAGCTACCGAGGTCGTTGTCCCACCGGCCCTGAAGCAGTTCAGCAGGGCTTCAAGGAGCCGCCGTCGTCGAGGTTGCCGTCGTAGACCCAGCCTTGCAGGGTGGTGCCGTTGGGCTGGTCGGGCCGGACGTGGGTCCAGGTGTTGCCCGCCTCGTTGCGCACGTAGCAGTGGTAGAAGAGCTTGGTGTGGATGGTCGGCCAGATCACCACGCTGCAGGAGCTGTGCGGGCCGGAGCGGATCGGCCCCCCGGTGTTGTCCTTCGTGGTGCCCCAGTTGGAGTCCTTGGCGGACCACCTGTGACTGGTGCACGCGGCGGCACCGGCCGGGGCCGCTGACGCGGACGGGGCCACGGCGAGCACCGCTGAGGTGATCATCAAGGGCAGGACGGTCGCCGCCCATTTCCTGGAGTTGCGCACGGATCATCCCTTCGAGTCGGTCGCGGGATTCTTGCACGATAAAGACCCGTGCTGGGAAGTGTTCCGCGAGGAAAAAAGCGGCGACCGTGGAATATGCCTGGAATTCTTCGGGGTGAAGCGAAGCAACTTTTGCGAAAGATGCGAGTGTTCTTTTTGGCCTATTCTTGGTAACGATTCGCGCTATCCGGGCGTGACGTCGTCGGAGCAGACGGCGCCGGGCCGGGGGAGGCGGAGGTCGGTGAGGTAGCTCGTGATCGCCGACTTCGCGCAGGGGCTGTGCTGGAAGCCGGTGTGGCCCTCACCGTCGAAGGTCAGCAGACGCGAGTTGACCAGCGTTCGCGACAGCGCCACCGAGTCGCGGTACGGCGTGTCCGGGTCGCCGGTCGTGCCGACCACGAGGATCGGCGCGGAGCCCCACGCGTGGAACGGTCCGGCGTAGCGGCTGCGCTGCTCTGCGGGCCACTGGACGCACGCGGTCGCATGGGCGTGGTCGTAGTTCGGCGGTGCGTAGGCGAGCGCGGGCCCCGCCAGTGGTGCTTTCCGCGCCGCGTAGGCCAACCGCTCGCGCAGCAACGACATGCTCTTCGGGAACGCGCGGTCCGCGCACTCCACCGCGACGTTCGCCGCGAAGAACTCCGTGTTGGCGTCGGCGGGTTTCATCAGTGGACCGGTGCGCTGCTGCGCCTTCACCAGGTTGTCGGCTAGGCGGACCCAGGTCGATTTCCCGCCGTTGAGCGCGAAAACGACCGCAAGTGTCATCGTCGCTCCATTGGCTCCATTGGCCGGGTTCGCGTCCAGCGCGGCTTGCAGCTCGGTGAATGCGGCTTCCGGCTTGCCGTTGCCGAACGCGCATTTCGCCGGAGTCGCCGCGCACCACGTGAAGAACCGTTTCAAGGTCGCGTCGACCGCGTCGAACTGCGTGATGTCGTAGGAGTAGGGCTGGTTCGCGTAGTGGTTCGGGTCGTAGGCGCCGTCCAGCGCGAGCGCGCGCGTGCGCCGTGGGAACAGGCTCGCGTACACCGTGCCGATGTAGGTTCCGAACGAGAAGCCCAGGTAGCTGAGCTTGCGGTCACCCACGGCCGCGCGCAGCAGGTCCATGTCCCGGGCCACGTACTCGGTGCCGATGTAGGGCAGCAGGCCACCGCTTTCCCGTTGGCACGCCTGGGCGAACTCGCGTCCACTGTGGACGGCCCGGGGGAAGGCGTCCTTGTCGGGACGGGTGGTGGCGCTCGCCCAAGCCGCGCCGTAGGTCTTGGGGTCCTGACAGCGCACCGCGCCGCTGGCCGCGACGCCACGCGGGTCGAAGCCGACGATGTCGAAGCGCTCGCGCAGCTCGGCGGGGCCGGTGGTGGCCAGCGACCGCGCGGTGCTCACGGCCGAGCCGCCGGGGCCGCCGGGGTTGACGAACAGCGAGCCGATGCGGCGGGCCGGGTCGGCGGCGGGCTTGCGCAGCACCGAGAGCCCGATCGTGCCCGCGCCCGGTCTGCGGTAGTCCAGCGGGACCTGGGCGGTGGCGCACTGGAAGCCCTTGCCGCAGTCGGCCCAGGCCAGCACCGGCACCGCGACACCGGGCATGCCGCCCGCCGGTGGCTCGGCCGCGGAGGCGGCGCCACCGGTCGGAACCAGCAGCGCGACCCCCAGCGCGACGCTTAATGCCTTGTGAGGTACCAAGTTCTCTCCTAGGGACGGGGCGTCCCCAGCACTCTGCCGGAGTCCGGTCGAGCGGTGGTACGGCGGTTCGAAGGGTCAGGGGATGACCTTCCGCTTCCGCAGGTCCGCGAAGATGTCCAGGAACATCGCCTCGGTGTCGACGAACTCGTGGAAGCCCGCCCGCCGCGCCTTCGAGCCGTCGGCGAACATGTCGTAGTCCCAGGAGAAGACGAAGTCGCCGAAGCCCCACGAGGAGACCTCGGAGTAGGAGTGCGGTTCCAGGCCGTGCTCGGCGACCATGGCCTCCCACAGCGGCTCCTTGTCGGCCATCACCACCTCCAGCGACATCGGCAGCGGGGGCGCGACCTCCAGCTCGAAGAACGCGGCGATCTTCGGCCACATCTCGCTCCACCGGAACAGGTCGCCGTTGTTGATGTTGTACGCCTGGTTCGCGCAGCGGGGGTCGGTCGCCGCCCACACCGTCGCCCTGGCGAGCAGTCCCGCGTCGGTCATCTCCAGCAGGGAGTCGTAGGCCCCTGGCTTGCCGGGGAAGCGCAGCGGCAGCCCCAGCTGCTTGGAGATCGACGCGTAGACCGCGATCACCATGGCCAGGTTCATCGGGTTGCCCAGCGCGAACCCGGCGACCACAGAAGGCCGGAGCGCCGACCAGGTCCAGCGCTTGCCCAGCTGCCGCCGCTCCAGGAACTGCTGCTGGTCGACGTTGAACTCCGGCGGCATGTGCCCGGCGTCGTCCTCGCGTGCCGGGGTCTTGAACGGGCCGAGGTGCGCGCCGTAGACCTTGTAGCCCTGCATCAGGCTGACGTGCGCCAGGTTCTCGGCCACCGGCTCGATCGCGTCCACCACGTTGACCAGCATCGCCAGGTTCGGCGGCACCAGCTCCGCCCAGCTCGGCCGGTCCTGGTAGGCGGCGTAGAAGACGTGCGTGACCTCGGTGAGCCCGCTCAGCCGCGCCCTGGTGTCCTCGGCGTCGAGCAGGTCGACCGCGACGTGCCGGACCCGGTCGGAGTCCGTGCCGCCGCGCCGCGACAGCCCGATGACCTCCCACTCCGGCAGCGTGGACAGGTGCTCGACGAGGTTGCGGCCGATGACGCCGTTGGCGCCGACCACGAGGGCGACCTTGCGTTCGTTGCTCATGGCACAACCCTGCGCCGACCACCACTGATAAGTCCAAGGCTTCGTTCTCATCAAAGTCATAAGATGTGTTCATGCCGAGCCTGCGTCAGCTGGAGTACCTGGTCACGGTGGTGGACGAGGGGTCGTTCACCCGCGCCGCGGAGCTGCTGCACGTGACCCAGCCCGCGCTGTCCCATCAGGTCCGGGCGCTGGAGCGGGCGGTCGGCGGCCCGTTGCTGGAGCGGCTGCCCCGGATGGTGCGGCCGACGCCGATGGGCCGCGCGATGCTGCCGCACGCCAGGGCCGCGCTCGCGGCGGCGGAACGGGGGCGCTGCGCCGCGCGGCAGGCTTCCGGGCTGGAATGCGGCGAGCTCCAGCTCGCCACGCTCCACTCGGTCAGCCTCGGTGTGCTCCCGCCGGTGCTGCGGGCGTGGCGCAAGGAGTACCCGGACGTCCACATCAGGCTCTTCGAGCACCGGCACGCCGACGAGCTCCGCGAGGCGATGTCCACCGGTGAGGCCGACATCGCCGTGGGGCCGGTGCCCTCGGAGTGGGACGGCCCGGTCAGGACGATCGGCGAGGAGGAGTTCGTGGTGGTCGTCCCGCCGGACGACCCGTGCGCGGTGGACGGCGCCGACCGGGTCCGGCTGGACGCGCTCGCCGAGCGGAGCTGGGTGCACTACGCGCCGGGGCACGGGCTCGCCACCGTGCTCGACCAGAGCTGCGCGGCGGTCGGGTTCCAGCCCCGCGCCGCCGTGCGGACGGAGCAGACCGCAGCGGCGCCGATCCTGGCCGCCGCCGGGCTGGGGCCGACCCTGGCACCGGCCAACGTGATCCCACCGCATTTCGACGGCCACGTCCTGCGCCCGGAGCCGCCGATCCGGCGTGCCCTCGCCGCGTACACCCGAGGCGCCCCCGACCCGTTGACCGGCGCGTTCATCGAGACGCTCGCCGCGAACGCGTGCGTGCTGCCGGAGCACATGCGCCGCCAACTACGGTGAGCGGGTGAACCGAGGAGCCCGGCCCCTGACCTGGATCCCCCCGCTGACCGCGGCGCTCGCCCTGGTGGCCTACGCGCTGCTGCGCAACATCCCGGGGTTGCACGACTTCAGCCAACCCGTTCCGCCGAGCCGGCAGGAGAGCGGCCTGTGGTGGGCCGTGCTGAACCTGGACGTCTTCGGCGGCACTGAGGACAGCTACGTGCATCCGCTGGAATGGAGCTACCTCGGCCTGGCGGCGCTGGTGTTCGCGGTCGCCGCCGTCTGCCACTGGTGGACCCGGCGGGGGAGCGCCTGGCTCTGGCCGCTGGGCTTCTACCTCTTCCTCGTTGTCGTGACAGCGGTGAAGGCCTTGTCCTACAACGACATCGCGGTCGCCATGGGCTTTGTCGTCGCCGGTGTGCTGTTGGTCTGCGTTGGCCTGTACCTCTACCGGAGGAACCAGCTGTGGGGGCTCGTGGGTGTGCTCGGGATGAGCGTCGTCGCGGTGACGCTGCGGCCGATCGACGGGTTCATGCTCGTGCTCTTCGCGGTGCTGACGGCCTACGCCGTGGTCGAACGCAGCGCCCTGTTGGCGCTCACCGGCGCTGTGTACCTCGTGGTGGCGTGGTGGCCACAGTGGACGCTCGACTACCAGGCGGGGTTCCAGGTCCTGACCGCGGAGCAGTTCGAGCAGCTGGACGTCTTCTGGCTCTCCGCACGGGTCTACATCGGCCCGGTGAGCGTGCTGCTGCTCGGCACGGTCGCCGTGGTCGTCAGCGGCGTGCTCGCGAGGCGGCGCGGCGCGCCAGAACCGTCACAGTGACCAGCACCGCGAAGCCCGCACCGCCGAGGCGGACCTGACCGACGCGCCTCACCGGTCGGTGGAGGGCCCGACGAGCTCGATGAGGTGGACCAGCTCGCGGCGGAAGTTCTCGTAGTCGCCGAGGGAGCCGAGCAGCGCCTCGGACTCCCGCTCCGCCTCGCGGGCCTGTGCCAGGACCTGGCGGCCCGCGTCGGTGATCGTCACCGTCGTGCGTCTGCGGTCCCGGCTGTCCTGCTCGCGCCGCACATAACCGGCCCGCTCCAGTCGCTCGGTCGTGCGGCTCATGGTCTGGTCGGTCACCCGGCAGGCCGTGGCCAGCTGGCGCTGTGTCAGCGGCTCCCGCTCCAGGCCGTGCAACGCGATCAGCCCGGCGTGGGTGAGGTTGTGCTGTTCCAAGTAGGCGTGCCAGCGGTGTTCGACCATTCGCGCCGCCACCGACAGCAGCCGCCCCGTCGGCCAGGACGCGACGTCCGCGCCCGGGCCGGGCAGGGCGAGGTCACCGTGTTCGTCCACCTCGCCCTCCTTCCGGTTGCTCGTCTCAGGCGAACCTACCGCGCCTCGGTCACGGCACCAGTTGGCCCCACATGAAGACCTCGCCGCCCTTCAGCACGAGGTTGTGCACCCGCCCGGCGCTGAACCCGGTGACCCCGGACGCGGCCCGCTCCGGGACCGCGCACAGGGCGCCGATGGTGCCCCAGCCGAGCACGGCGTCGCCCTTGTGCGCGTAGTTGCAGAAGGGCCCGGCCACCGGGGCCCGCACCCCGGACCGCGCCGCCTCGGGGACGTCGTTGAGCCCGCCGACGTCACTGCCCCAGGCGATCACCTTGCCGTCCTTGAGCGCCAGCACGTTCGTCTCGCCCACGGAGATCGCGCTCACACCGGACAGCGCCTCGGCGGGCACGTCCTTCACGCCGTTCTCCTTGGTGTGACCCCAGACGATGACCTTGCCGTTCTTCACCGCCGCGCTGATGTTCCCGCCCGCCGCGATGGCCGAGACACCCGAGCGCGCCTCCGCGGGCACGTCCGTCTGGCCGCTGTGGGTGGCGCCCCAGGCGATGACCTTCCCGTTCTTCAGCGCCAGTCCGTGCACGCCGCCCGCGGCGATGGCGCTCACCCCTGACCGTGCCTCCGCAGGCACCTTCGTGTACTCCGGCAGCCCCCAAGCGAGGACCTTGCCGCCCTTGAGGGCCAGCGCGACGTTGGCGCCCGCGCTGATCGCCGAGACCCCGGAGGCGGTCTCCTGAGGCAGGTCCGTCTGGCCGTACCGGTTGGTGCCCCACGCGGTGACCTTGCCGTTCTTGAGCGCCAGGCTGAACGTGTCACCCGCGCTGATCACGTCCACGCCGGAGCGCACCTCGGCGGGCACGGTGTGGTTGCTGAACGCCAGGCGGTCGCACTTGTCGACGTCACTGCACAGCCGCGCGGTCGGCGGGCCGTAGCCGGGGTCCTTGACGGTGGCGGTGACCTGCCGGGTACCGGGGCCGCACTGGCGCTGGGAGGACGTCCAGTCGTGGCCCTTCAACGGCCCCCACCACGGAGTGCCGACCTGGAGGAAGAAGCAGAGCGACGGGTCCGGGTCGGTGACGGTCAGCGTTCCCGTCGCCGTGGCGACTCCGCCCTCCGTCCCCACCGTGCCGGAGCCGCCGGCGCCGGGGATGCTGAAGTTCCATGGCTGTGCGGTCGCCGCGTTCGCGGTCGCGGTACTGAGCAGCAGCAGGACGGCCGCAGCCAGGACCGTGTGGATTTTTCGCATGGGCGCACCGTAGGAACGTCCTTTATCGGCGCCGTATCCACCGCGAACGGACGACACAGAAACGCGGAAGGCCCACAACGCCTTCTCCATAAAAGCGTTGTGGGCCAACCGGAACAGCTACTGCTTGGCGACCGCCACGGTCACCTTGACGCTGTCGCCGACGGTGCCGGCGAATCCGTCGGTCGCGGCGTAGGACACCGACGTGGCAAGGGTTTCCGAGGCCACGAAGGACTCGTGCGCCTTGACCGCCTCGACCACGTCGGCGGGCGCGTCCACGGTCAGCGAGATCCGGTCGGAGACCTCGAAGTCCGCCTCCCGCCGCGCCTGCTGCACGAGCCGCACCAGGTCACGGGCGACGCCCTCGTCGGCAAGCTCCTTGGTCACCTCGGTGTCCAGCAGCACCAGGCCGGAGCCGCCGGGCAGCTCCGCCGCCGCGCCGGAGTCCTTGGCCACCAGCCGCCGCTCGTACTCGGTGTCCAGCAGCTCGATCCCGGCCGCGACCACTGCGCCGTTGTCGGCGGTGCTCCACTCGCCCGCCTTGACCGCCTTGATCACCTTCTGCACGTCCTTGCCGAGGCGCGGGCCCGCCGCACGGGCGTTGACCGCGACCTCGAACGCGCCGTGGGTGGCCACGTCGGTGTCCAGCTCGACCGCCTTGACGTTGACCTCGTCGCGGATGATGTCGACGAAGTCCCCGAGCGCCGCGACGTCTTCGGCCGCTACGAGCAGGCGGGCCAGCGGCAGCCGCACGCGCAGCTTGTTGGCCTTGCGCAGCGACGAGGCCGAGGAGCACACCTGGCGCACCCGGTCCATCGCCGTCACCAGGGCGTCGTCAGCGGGCAGCTCGTCCGAGGCGGGCCAGTCGGTCAGGTGCACCGAACGCTCGCCGGTCAGGCCGCGCCACACCGACTCCGCCGTCAGCGGCAGCAGCGGCGCGATGACCCGGCAGGTCACCTCCAGCACCGTGTGCAGCGTGTCGACCGCGTCCTGCTCGCCCGCCCAGAACCGGTCCCGCGAGCGGCGCACGTACCAGTTCGTCAGCACCTCGAGGAACTCGCGCACCGACTGGCACGCGCCCGCGACGTCGTAGGTGTCCAGACCGCGCCCCACGTCCGCGACGAGCTCGTTGGTCTTGGCCAGCACGTAGCGGTCGAGCACGTTGGTGGAGTCCGTGCGCCACTTGCCCTCCACGCCCGCCGCGTTCGCGTACAGGCTGAGGAAGTAGTAGGAGTTCCACAGCGGCAGCACGGCCTGGCGCACCGAGTCGCGGATGCCTCGGTCGGTGACGACCAGGTTGCCGCCGCGCAGGATCGGGCTCGCCATGAGGTACCAGCGCATGGCGTCCGAGCCGTCGCGGTCGAAGACCTCGGTGACGTCCGGGTAGTTGCGCAGCGACTTCGACATCTTCTGGCCGTCGGAGCCCAGCACGATGCCGTGCGAGACGCAGGTGCGGAACGCGGGCCGGTCGAACAGCGCCGTTGCCAGCACGTGCAGCAGGTAGAACCAGCCGCGGGTCTGGCCGATGTACTCCACGATGAAGTCACCGGGGTAGTGGTGCTCGAACCAGTCCGCGTTCTCGAACGGGTAGTGCACCTGTGCGAAGGGCATCGACCCCGAGTCGAACCACACGTCCAGCACGTCGGGCACCCGGCGCATGGTGGACTTCCCCGTCGGGTCGTCCGGGTTCGGCCGGGTCAGCTCGTCGATGAACGGGCGGTGCAGGTCGGTCAGCCGCACGCCGAAGTCGCGCTCCAGCTCGTCCAGCGAGCCGTAGACGTCCGTGCGCGGGTGGGCGGGGTCGTCAGAGACCCACACCGGGATCGGCGTTCCCCAGTACCGGTTCCGCGAGATCGACCAGTCGCGCGCGTTGGACAGCCACTTGCCGAACTGCCCGTCCTTGATGTGCTCGGGGTACCAGGTGATCTCCTGGTTCAGCTCGACCATCCGGTCCTTGAACGCGGTGACCTTGACGAACCAGGACGACACCGCGCGGTAGATCAGCGGGTTTCGGCAGCGCCAGCAGTGCGGGTACGGGTGCTCGTAGGTCTCGTGCCGCAGCAGCACCGCGCCCTGCGAGGCCGTGGCGCCGGTGCCGTTCTTGAGGTCCTTGATGATGTTCGGGTTCGCGTCGAAGACCTGCTGGCCCGCGTAGTCGGGGACCTCGGAGGTGAAGCGGCCCTTGGCGTCCACGGGCGTGACCGGCGTGATGCCGGCCGCGTCGGTGACCGCCTTGTCCTCCTCACCGTAGGCGGGCGCGATGTGCACGACACCGGTGCCGTCCTCGGTGGTGACGTAGTCCGCGGACAGCACGCGGTGCGCGCCCTCGTGGCCCGCGAAGTACGGGAACGGCGGGTCGTAGCGCACGCCGAGCAGCTCAGCGCCGGTGTGCCGGGAGAGGACCTCGGGGGACTCGCCGAGCTCCTTCGCGTAGGCGGCGACCCTGGCCTCCGCCAGCAGGAACCGCCCTCCGTCAGCGTCGACGCCCGACCCCGCAAGCGAGTCTTCGGAGGCCTTGACCACGACGTAGTCGACCTCGGGGTGCACGGCGACGGCGAGGTTCGACGGCAGCGTCCACGGCGTCGTGGTCCAGATCAGCACGTGCGCGCCGTCGAGCGCGGAGTCGTTGCCCGCCAGGCGGAACCCGACGGTGACCGCCGGGTCCTGGCGGCTCTTGTAGACGTCGTCGTCCATCCGCAGCTCGTGGTTGGACAGCGGCGTCTCGTCCCGCCAGCAGTACGGCAGGACGCGGTGGCCCTGGTAGACGTAACCCTTGTCCCACAGCTGCTTGAAGGCCCAGAGCACGGACTCCATGTAGCTGACGTCGAGGGTCTTGTAGTCGTTGTCGAAGTCCACCCAGCGCGCCTGCCGGGTGACGTACTCCCGCCACTCGCCGGTGTAGCGCAGCACCGACTCGCGACAGGCGGCGTTGAACGCGGCGATGCCCATCTCGTCGATCTGGGACTTGTCGGTGATGCCCAGCTGCCGCTCGGCCTCCAGCTCCGCGGGCAGGCCGTGGGTGTCCCAGCCGAAGCGCCGCTCGACCCGGCGGCCCCGCATGGTCTGGTAGCGCGGGATGACGTCCTTGGCGTAGCCGGTGAGCAGGTGGCCGTAGTGGGGCAGGCCGTTGGCGAAGGGCGGGCCGTCGTAGAAGACGTACTCGTTCGCGCCGTTGACCCCCGCCTCGCGCGCGTCGATGCTGGCCTGGAAGGTCCGGTCGGACTCCCAGTACGCCAGGACGTGCTTCTCCAGCTCGGGGAAGGACGGCTGCGACGGCACGCCACCGGTGCTGTCGGGGTCGGCTGTCGCCTTCGGGTAGGCCACGGGTCGCGCTCCTCGCGGTTCGTCTCGCTCGCACAAACCGCGGGGACGAAGGCGCCGTCTCCGGCGGGCTCCGCGGTACCACCCCGCTTGCCCCGCGTGCGGCGGGGCCACTCTTGGCAAGGCTGTGACGGGCCCACCCGTCCGGTTCTACTGGGGGCGCCGAGGCGCCCTGTTCTTCCGGAGGCTCCCCGGTGATGGCCGGATCAGCGCCTTTTCTCAAGGTTAACCCGCCCTGTCGCGGTGTTTTCGCGCGGGGCTGGCCGGACCGTTCGGGCAGATGGAGTAACCCGGGGGTCTCCGGGCTGACCAGCGCCGTTTCTTCGCGCTGCTCCATTCGAGTGATGGCAGTGGTCTAGACCTTGACCCGGCAGTGGTCCAAACCACATGTTGCTACCCATCCGCGCCGCCGCCCGGCCGTGATGAGGAGAACGATGTCCAAGGTTCGATGGCATCTGACAGCGTTGTTCGCGGCGGTAGCCGCTCTGGTCCTCGGTCTCGTCGTGGTCGCGCCCGCCAGTGGTGCGACCGGGGTGAAAGCCACGTTCTCCAAGTCCTCCGACTGGGGCTCGGGCTACGAGGGCAAGTACACCATCAGCAACGGCGGGACCTCGGCCATCAGCTCCTGGAGCGTGGAGTTCGAGCTGCCAGCCGGGCACACCGTCGGCTCGGTGTGGGACGGCAACAAGACCACCAACGGCTCCCGCGTCACCGTGAAGAACACCTGGAACGGCAACGTCGCGCCCGGCGCGTCGGTCAGCTTCGGCTTCAACGTGAGCTACACCGGTGACTCCGGCTCGCCGATCTACTGCCGCATCGACGGCGGTTCCTGTGACGGCACCGGCGGCACCCCGACCACGACCACCACGCCGCCGCCGGTGACCTCGACCAGCACCCCGCCGCCCGGTCCCGGCAGCAAGATCAACCTCGGGTACTTCGCGCAGTGGACGGTCTACGCCCGCAACTACCACGTGAAGAACATCCACACCTCCGGCTCAGCCGCCAAGCTGACGCACATCAACTACGCCTTCGGCAACGTCAGCAACGGCCAGTGCGTGCTCGGTGACGCCGACGCGGACACCGGCAAGTTCTACGACGCCAACGCCAGCGTCGACGGCGTCGCCGACACCTGGGACACCGGCGCCCTGCGCGGCAACTTCAACCAGCTGCGCAAGCTGAAGAAGATGTACCCGCACATCAAGGTCCTGTACTCCTTCGGCGGCTGGACCTGGTCCGGCGGTTTCGGCCAGGCCGCGCAGAACCCCGCCGCCTTCGCCGAGTCCTGCCACAAGCTCGTTGAGGACCCGCGCTGGGCCGATGTCTTCGACGGCATCGACATCGACTGGGAGTACCCCAACGCCTGCGGTCTGACCTGCGACACCAGCGGGTTCTCCTCGTTCAAGAACCTCGCGCAGGCGCTGCGCGCCCGCTTCGGCCAGAACTACCTCGTCACCGCGGCGATCACCGCCGACGGCAGCAACAACGGCAAGATCGACAAGGCCGACTACGGCGGGGCCGCGCAGTACCTCGACTGGTACAACGTGATGACCTACGACTACTTCGGCGGCTTCACCCCGCAGGGCCCGACCGCCCCGCACTCGCCGCTGACCGCCTACCCGGGCATCCCCGCCGACGGCTTCAACTCCGACGCGGCGATCCAGAAGCTCAAGGGCAAGGGCGTGCCGTCCGCGAAGCTGTTGCTGGGCATCGGTTTCTACGGTCGCGGCTGGACCGGTGTCACGCAGGACGCGCCCGGTGGCAGTGCGACCGGACCGGCCCCCGGTGACCAGGGCGAGGCGGGCATCGCCGACTACAAGACGCTCAAGACCCGCTGCCCCGCGACGGGAACGGTCGGTGGCACCGCGTACGCCAAGTGCGGCAACGAGTGGTGGAGCTACGACACCCCGGCCACCATCGGCGGCAAGATGAGCTACTCGAAGAACCAGGGCCTCGGTGGCGCCTTCTTCTGGGAGCTCAGCGGTGACACCGCCAACGGTGAGCTGATCACCTCGATGAGCAACGGGCTGAAGTAGCCCGGCACGACCCGGGGCCGGTGACTGGTGGTTGCTCAGTCACCGGCCCCGTTCCACTCCTGGGTCCAGAGCCCCGTCACCCGGTCCAGCCGCACGCCGACGGGGAAGGCCCTCGGCACTGGGCCGTTCGGCCGCCAGCCCTGCGGGGCGAGGCCGATCTCCACCCCGTACTGCTCCGTCCCGGTGATCCGCCCGGTCCAGAACGGGCTGCGCTCCAGCAGCCCCGCCGCCAGCTCCCTCGGCGGCTCGGTGATCGTCCCGCCGTCCTCGATGCCGAGCGCGCTCGCGGCGAACAACGCCAGCAGCCGGGCGAGAACCCGTGCGGGGACGGAGGAGTCCAGGCTCCGCACGGTCAGGTAGCAGTCGTCGTGGGTGCGCAGATGGGTGCGGCAGCGGGGAAGCGCGGGCAGCAGCGCCGCGTCGTCGTCGCGGGAGTTGACCGCCAGGGCCAGCTCCTCGGCGTCCTGCTCGGTCAGCACGCCGTCCCAGTCCAGGATGTCGACGTCGTAGAGACTCCAGTCCGCGAAGAACTGGCGCAGGTCCCGCCGGGCCAGCACCAGCAGGTCGTTGGCGGGGGCGCCCCGGCGCGAGGTCCAGCTCACGTCGTGCGCCTGCGCCGGAACCCCTTGCCCTCGCGCGATCTCCCTCGGCGGCAGGCTGCGCAGCTCCTCGTCCATCCAGCTGTTCTGGCCGATGTTGAGCACCGCGACCGTCTCCCGCCACGGCAGCGCGTCCACCAGGTCGTAGGTCGTCGCCGCCGTCCCGTGCACCGTCCACGTGCCGTCAGGACCGGCGGGCACGACCTCGATCGACAACGGGAAGGGGGCCGCGTCGGCGCCGATGCTGTTGACCCCGAACGCGTTCCACTGGTCGATCCGCACCATGCGCGGCCCGTCGGTCACGTCAGCAGCTCCCCGCGCGAACTGACGCCGAGCTTGCGCAGCGCCCGCGCGACGTGCTGCTCGACGGTTCGTGGGGAAAGGAACAACACCTCGGCGATCTCCCTGTTCGTCCTGCCCTGGGCCAGCAACCGAGCTACATCCTGCTCTCTCGGGGACAGCTCGTTGCCGTAGCCACGCCGACCGCGCCGCGACGGCTTGCCGCCGCCGAGAGCGCGCAGCAGGTGCCTGCACCGGGCCGCGTCCCTGGTCGCTCCGAAGTCGTCGAAGGTGTCGGCCAGCGCCGACAGCTCCTCGTCGACCGGCGCCGAGCCCGCGTCGACGCGGCACACCAGCTCCCGTTCGGTTGCCAGTGCGGCGAAGTACGGCGCGCCGATCTTCTCGTAGAGCCCCGTCGCCTCTCGGTGCAGCGCGATCGCGGTCGCCCGGTCGCCCCGCGACTCCGCCAGCTGCGCGCGGCAGGTGACCAGCGCGGCCGCGGGCAGCGGAGCGTCCAGACCGCTCAGCCCGGTTTCCAGGTCGTCAACCAACCGGTACGCCTCGTGCTCGCGCCCCACGGCCAGCAGCGCCGTGACCGCGACCGGGGCGATGTCCCCGGACCACGACCAGATCCCCTTGCCCCGCAACAGCTTCAGCCCGTCGTCGGCCACGCGGACGGCCTGGTCGGGCTCGCCACGCGACAGCCACATCCTGACCAGACCGGCGAAGGCGTCGATCGCGACCGGCCCGATGGCGTCGCGCGGCTGCGCCACCCCGGTCGCGGAGAACCACCGCGCGGCCTCGTCCCACTCCCCGCGCGCCACCGCGAGCGACCCCAGCACCAGCGACAGTTCGCTGGCCACCGGGAACAGGTCGTGGTACTCGTCGAGCAGCCGCGTGCAGCGCTCCCGCAGGCCCGACCACTCCCCGGTGAACCAGTCCAGCCGGGCGCGGGTGGCGCGGGCGGTGCTGGCGATGAACGGGGCGCCGCAGTCCACCGCCAACCGGAGTCCGCTGACCAGGAGCTGCCCGGCCCACTCGTACTGGCCGATCGAGGCGCAGGCGTCCGCGAGGTTGCAGTGCGCCCGCGCCAGCTGCCGCTGCTCGCCGTGCGTGGCGGCGTCGTCGGGCAACGCGGCGAGCGACTCCGCCACGCGCGCCTCACCGGTGTGCAGCCGAGCGCCGAGCTGACTGGCCAGCAACGACATCCGCAGCTCACCGTCCTCGCACGTGGCGGACGCCTCCTCCAGCTGCGTCATCCACGGCAGCAACGCCTCCAGCGGTGCCGACCCGAGAAACGGTTGCGCCAGAACGGCTACGCCCTTGACCGCGAGGTTGCGCCGTTCGGTCAGCTCACCCACGGCGAGCTCGACCTCCGCCCGGCCCGCGGCGAGGTCGTTCGCCTGCCGGATCAGCAGCATGCCGAGGAACAACCGCACCTCACCACGCACGGCCGTGGCCAGCCTGCGGTCGCCGAGCAGCCGCCGCAGCGTCGCGATCGGGTCCACCTGGTCGATGCCGACGTGCGCGGCCTGACCTAGCCGCACGGCGAGCCGGTTCACGTCCTCGGCGGCCAGGTCCGGCTCCTCCAGCAAGCGCTGCAACAGATCCGTCGCGGTGGCGTGGTCGCCGGACTCGCTCGCCTGTTCGGCGGCGGCCTCGCCGTAGCGCAGCCAGGCGGCGAGCCGCCCGGTCCGGCGACTGTGCTCCGCCAGGCGCACCAACGGCTGAGGTTCACGGGTCCGCAGGACGCGCAACGCCCGGATGTGCAGCTCGTGGCGATCCGGTCCGGCGAGCGTGTCGTAGACCGCCTGTTGTGCCAGTGGATGCCGGAACCCGTAGCGGCATTCGCCCACCTCTCGGAGGACTCCGGCGCCGAGCGCGTGCGTCAAGGCCGTGCGGCAGCGCTGGTGCGTCAGTCCGGCGACCTCACCGAGGACCTCGGCGGTCTCCGGCACCCCGAGCACGGCGGCGGCCTGGGCGATCCGGGTCGCGGTGATCGGCAGGTCGGCCAGCCGCTCCAGCATCGCCTCCCGGAGCAGCGCGGGAACTTCGAGCGCGGTTCCCGTTGGGTTGGCGCGCAGGACTTCCTCCACCACGAAAGGTATTCCGGCCGTGCGCTCGCGCAACGTCGCCGCGAACTCGGCGGAGACCCGGTCCTCGCCCAGGATCGCCGACGCGAGCGCGCGGACCTCCGCGACGTCGAAGGGACGCAACGCGATCAGCGCGCTGGGAATCCCGTCCGGTGGCCGGCAGGCGCTGCCGAAGGGCATCCCGCCGGGGATCTCCGCCCGCCGGAAGGTCACGACCACGGTCAGCTCCGGTGGCGGATCGGTGACCAGGAACCGCAACAGGTGGCGCGAGCCGCTGTCGGCCCAGTGCAGGTCCTCGATCACCAACGTCGCAGGGCCGAGCGCGGCGAGGAGCTCGCGCACCGCACGGAACAGCCGGTGCCGCTCCGATCGTGCGTCACCGGTGGGTTCGGGTGCGGGCGGCAGCAGGTGCGCGAGCTCGGGCACGAGCGGCCGCAGCACGCCAGTGATCGCACTGGGCCGAACGGTCGCGAGAGTTGCTCCACGCAGGGCATCAAGTACCGCCCCGTAAGGAAACGGCTCGCGCAACGGCTGGCAATGACCAATGAGCACCGTGTGGTCCTGTTGTGCGTTCAGTGCTTCGCGCACGAGGCGGCTCTTGCCCACCCCGGCCTCGCCTTCGACCACCGCGAGCGCCGCACCGTCGCTGCCCAGTGCACGCCCCAGCGCGTCCAGCTCGGGGCCACGCCCGACGAACACCGGCGATCCTGTCCGCAGCAGCGTCGTCACGGTCCACCTCCGGGCGGGCGGAATCAGTAGGTAGCGAAAGTTGGGTAGGCCTACGTATGCCTACCCGGATTGTTCGGACCGGAGTACCCGCCGGATGGTGATGCCTACGTGGCTGTCAGTTAGCTCCCTGCACCTCCCTGCCCGGCAGCCATCCGCCTCCGGCGCGAAACGGAGAACATCCCCATGCGACGAGAAACCCTGCGCGGAGTCCTCACCGCGTGCCTGACCAGCAGTGTCTGCGTGCTGGCTGTCACAACCGGCCAGGCGGCAGCGGCCCCGGCCGAAGGCCCGATCCGCAACGCCAACCAGCCCGGCTCGGTCACGGGCAGCTACATCGTGGTTCTCAAGGACGGCCCCGGCATCAGCTCCGCGGACCTCGCGGCGAAGGTCGGCGGCCAGGTCCAGCGCGACTACACCGCCGCCCTGCGCGGCTTCTCCGCGAAGATGGACGAGCGCGCCGCCAAGCGCCTCGCCGCCGACCCGGCCGTCGCCTACGTGGAGCAGGACGGCTACGCGTACGGCTACGGCACGCAGACCAACCCGACTTGGGGTCTGGACCGGATCGACCAGAAGAACCTGCCGCTGGACAAGAAGTACAGCTACGCCAACACCGCGTCCAACGTCACCGCGTACATTGTGGACACCGGGATTCACAAGACGCACCCGGACTTCGGCGGCCGGGCGGTGGACGGCTACGACTTCATCGACAACGACGCCGTCGCCCAGGACTGCAACGGCCACGGCACCCACGTGGCTGGCACGGTCGGCAGCGCCACCTACGGCGTCGCCAAGGGCGTCAAGCTGGTCGGCGTCCGCGTGCTCAACTGCCAGGGGCAGGGCCAGTGGTCCCAGGTGATCGGCGGCATCGACTGGGTCGCCAAGAACGCGGTGAAGCCCGCTGTCGCCAACATGAGCCTCGGCGGCGGCGCGAGCTCGTCGGTGGACGACGCGGTCCGCAGGGCGATCCAGTCCGGTGTGACGTTCGGCGTCGCGGCGGGCAACGACAACGGCAAGGACGCCTGCGGCACCAGCCCGGCGCGCACGCCGGAGGCGCTGACCGTCGGCTCGACCGACAGCCAGGACACCAGGTCCTCCTTCTCCAACATCGGCACCTGCCTCGACATCTTCGCTCCGGGCTCCAGCGTCACCTCGACGTGGAACAACGGCGGCACCAACACGATCAGCGGCACCTCGATGGCCACCCCGCACGTGGTCGGCGCGGCCGCGCTCTACCTGTCGGCCAACACCTCCGCGACGCCTGCCCAGGTCGGCAAGGCGCTGACCGACAACGCCACGGCGGGCGTGGTGAAGAACGCGGGCTCCGGCTCGCCGAACAAGCTGCTCTACACCGGCTTCATCGGCGGTGGCGGCGGAACCCCGACCTGTGACGGCGCGGCCAACGGTGACAAGGTGGCGATCCCGGACGCGGGCGCGGCAGTGACCAGCTCCGTGGTCGTCTCCGGCTGCGACAGCAAGGGCTCGGCCACGGCGGCGGTCAAGGTGGACATCACCCACCCGTACACGGCCGACCTGTCGGTGGACCTCATCGCCCCCAGCGGTGCGGTGACCAGCCTGAAGAAGGTGGGCGGCGCGAACTCCCGTGACGGGATCCACCAGACGTTCACGGTGGACACCACGGCGGAGGACCGCAACGGCACCTGGAAGCTCCAGGTCCGTGACCACTACCGCTTCGACGAGGGCACGATCGACTCCTGGTCCATCGCGTTCTGACCCAGGACCCCGGCCCTTTAAGTCCACTGTGGAGGGACAAGATGAGACGTCTCCCGATCGCGGTGCTGCTGGCCTCGCTGGCCTCCTTCGGCGTTCCCGCCGTGGCGGCGGCCTCCGCCGACTTCGTCCCGGCGAAGAACCCGGTCCCCGGTAGCTTCCTGGTCTCGCTCAAGGAAGGCCCGGCGGCGGCCGCCGCGTCCTCGGCGACGCTGGCCCAGCGCTACGGCGGCACCGTGAAGACGGTGTTCACGGCGGCGATGCACGGCTTCCTGGTCCGCGGCCTGTCCGAGCCGGCGGCCCGTCGCCTTGCGGCGGACCCGTTGGTGCGCAAGGTCTTCCAGGACGGCACGGCACGCATCGCGGACACCCAGGTCAACCCGACCTACGGGATCGACCGGGTGGACCAGCGGAACCTCCCGCTGGACAAGAAGTACACCTACAACACCACGGCGTCGAACGTGACCGCGTACATCCTGGACACCGGGATCCGCAAGACCCACACGGAGTTCGAGGACCGCGCCGCCGACGGCTACGACTTCGTCGACGAGGACCCGATCGCCCAGGACTGCAACGGCCACGGCACCCACGTGTCCGGCACGGTCGGCGGAAAGACCTGGGGCATCGCGAAGAAGGTGAAGCTGGTCGCGGTCCGCATCCTCGGGTGCGGTGGCAGCGCCCCGGACTCCGACGGCGTCGAGGGCATCGAGTGGATCGCCAAGAACGCCAAGAGACCGGCGGTGGTCAACGGCAGCTTCACCTTCGACACCCCGGCGATCGGGGACGAGGCGATCGGCAGGCTGACGCAGGCCGGGGTCACCTTCGTGGTCGCGGCGGGCAACAGCTCGGCGGACGCCTGCGACACCGGCCCCGCTCGCCTCCCCGCGGTGATCACCACGGGTGCGACGGACAACGCCGACAACCGGGCGTCGTTCTCCAACTACGGCCGTTGCCTGGACCTCTTCGCGCCGGGCAACAACATCACGTCGGCCTCGCACTCCAGCGACACGGGCACGGCGACGATGAGCGGCACCTCGATGGCGAGCCCGCACGTGGCGGGAGGCGCGGCGCTGTACCTGTCGGCCAACCCCACGGCGACGCCGGACCAGGCGTCGAAGGGCCTGGTGGACAACGCGACGAGCAACGTGGTGAAGAACCCGGGTTCCGGGTCGCCGAACAAGCTGCTCCACACCTTGTTCGGCAGCCCATCGACCTGTGCGGGCGGAGCGAACGGCGACGACGTGGCGATCCCGGACGCGGGCGAGGCGGTGACCAGCTCCGTGGTCGTCTCCGGCTGCGAGGGCAAGGGCTCGGCCACGACGTCGGTCAAGGTCGACATCGTGCACCCGTACTCGGCGGATCTCGCGGTGGACCTGATCGGTCCGAGTGGGACGGAGTACCCGCTGCGCGCCTCCGGCGGTGTCGGCTCGCCGGAGGGAGTGCACCGGACGTTCACCGTGAACACCGTTGGGGAGGAACGGAACGGGACCTGGAAGCTCCAGGTCCGGGATGTCTACCGGTACGACGTCGGGTCGCTTGACGGGTGGTCGTTGAGCTTCTGACCGCTTGGTTGTGGGCCGGGAGGTGTCTTCGTCGGTGGAGGCACCTCCTGGCTCCGTGAGGGGTTTCGTTGGGCTGTGCCCCGTCCTTTCAGCGCGCTGAGCATCGGCACGTTTCAGAATGATGTTGTGAGTTGTCGGTAGCAGTTCAGGACGCATCCGAGTCGGAGGAGTCCATAGTGGACGTCGGCTCGTCGTTCTTAACGGATGTGGAGGCGTTGGTGCAGTCAGGCGAAAGTGCGCTCCACGACCCAGCGGACCGTGCCGAGACCTGATCCGTGATCGGTGTTCTTGCGGGCGATACCCGGAGTGATTCACCTTGCCCGCAAGGCGTTTCGGTGGTGCTCGTAGTCGTAGCCATGGTCACCGTCGAGCCAACGGGGCCGCTGCCACGGCCAGCCGTGTTTGCCTCGGATCGTCGGCGGGGCTTCGATAAGCGGGATCGGTTGGGTGCCGTCGTGACGGTTGCCGCCGGTGACTGTGACCGCCAATGGGATCGCCGTCCTCGATGATCACATGGTGTTTCGAGCCGGTGCGAGCCCGATCGACGGGCGAGGGTCCCGTCGCCGCCCCCTTTTGAGCACCCGAACATGCGAAGCATTCACCCCCACGGTGTCCAGATCGAGCCGGTGCAGAAGCAGCTCGTGCACCGCCGTGAACGCCCCCGGTCTCGGTCCACTCCCGCAACCTGCGCCAGCAAGTCGCTCCGGAACATCCGGCAACCTGGCGCGGCAGTTCCCGTCAGGCAATCCCGGTCTTGAGCACGAACACAACGCCCGCCAACGCGGCCCGATCGTCGGTTGGCAACGGCCCTGGATGCCTATGGCGACGCAGCGGACGTGGCGGCAACAACGGTTCTACCGGCTCCCACAAGCTTTCTGGCACCAGCTCCTCGATCACCCGAACAGCATGCATGCCGACAGTTGACCGACCACCACATTCCGGCACGCCGTCCTCTTGTGGTTCCGCAAGGTGCTTCATCCAGGTGCCCGTTGCCCCCGACTGTGATCATCGGTAGCGTGATAACAGGGGAGGATCACCGTCGTACTTGGGGAATTCATGCTGCCGCAACGGTTGTCGATCGCTCGCATCGTCAGCGGCATCAGGATGGTGCTTCCCTGGTACACGGCCAAGGCCGTGTTCAAGCCCCTCGTCGGCAGCGGCCGGCGGGACGAGCTGCTGGACCGGCTCGCGTTCTGGCGCTCGGTGGTCGGCCTGCTCGTGGTCGTCTTCGCGACCATTGACTGGCGGTTGCCGGAGAACGTGCTCCTGGACACCTACGGAAAGGTCGCGCAGACGGCCTTCCTCAGCTTGGGTGTCGCCGTGGTGCTCTGGCTGGGCATCTGCGCCATCAACCCAGGCCGGGCCCGGATCGTCCGCAGGACGGTCCGCGTGGTGGTTCGGATCATGTCGGCAGGGCTGGCGATCTTCATCCTTCCGCTTGTCTTCCTGTCCGTCGGCCTCTACGCCGTTGGCGCGCACCTTCGACCAGAGGTGACGGGCTCGGGGGTGTTCTGGGCCCTCCTGCCGTTCTTCTGGCTCCTCGTGCACGCGCTGTGCGTCGTCTACTGGGCGGCCCGGACGTGCTTGTGGATCAGCGATGTCCACCCGCTCCTCGGGCCGCTGGGGTCGGCGGTTCTCACAGCACTGGTGACGGTCAACGAGACCCTCGAAGGCGACAGCAAGGGTGTGCCCTACTCGCTGTGGCTGGTGCTGAACCTGTTCGGCCTGGCGACAGCGCTGATCCTCGCCCATGCCGAATACCGCCACATCCGCAGCACCGGTGTGGAGCTGACCGCCGATCCCGATTCGGCTCCGGCCAGTGCGGACCGTTGACCGCGATCACCGGCCCGGCCACCCCTTTGTACTGCATCGACAGGATGGAAACCTGGGCTGGTCTCCTGGTGGTTGATCTCGGTGAAGAAGTTGATCAGCCGCCGACGGCAGGCACGCCGTTGGTGTGAAACGAGCTGTTGAAGAAAACCGATCTTTGAACTCAGCCCCGGCAGGCCAACCCACCTGGGAACCGGGCGGTGGGCAGGCGTGGTCACCCGTCCAGGACGACGGCACTTACGTGCGGCAGAACGATCCGGGACCCGCCAGCCCACTACCCCGGCACCTCATACCGACCACCGCCGGTCGGCAGCACCGTCTGCCACGCCGTCCGGATATTGCGCCGAGGTTGTCGAGCTGGGTCAACCCAGGAAGGTGGGATGAACACCGGCAACCCGTTCTCGAACTCGATCTCCCAGTCCCCCTCGTGGATCACCGTGTGGTGATGTCGGCACAACAACACCGTGTTGTGCAGGGCGGTCGGGCCGCCTTCGGACCAGTGGATCACGTGGTGAGCGTCGGTCCAGGCGGCGGGCATCGTGCAGCCTGGGAACGCGCACCCCTTGTCGCGGACGGCGAGGGCGGTGCGGAGGGGTCCGGTGACGGTGCGCTGGGCCTGGCCCACGTCCAAGGGAATACCCATGGTGTCCAGCACCACGGGGATGATCTTGGCGTCGCAGGCCATCCGCCGGATCGTCTTCGCCGTCATCGGCCCACCCCACGACGCCCACCCGGAGGACAGGCCATCGCGCAGGTCGGCGTAGTCGATCGTCACGCTGATATGCGGACGCTCTCCCCCGACCTTGGGCAGGTCACCGGCTTGCAGGGCCTGGGTGGTCAAGGCGACCAGCGCATCCGCCTGGCGTTGGTCAGTCGAGCGCAGGTCCACGTCGCCGTCGGCGGGTTGGGGTTTGGACAACGCGTGGATGGCCGTCCGGAACGCCTCGCCACCCTCGGGATCGAGGCAGCCGGTGAGGTGCACCCACCCCTTCGCGTCCTGGGAGACCCGGAGGAAGCGCTTGGCGATGCCCTCGTTCTCCTCCGCCAGCGTCCCGTCTTGGTCCAGGACCGCCCGGAGATGTTTTCCGGCCTTCTGGAGTTCTTTGTGGTTGAGGAAGCGGGCCTGCTCCGCGAGGACCTTCTCGGCGTCGTCGGTGACCTCGACCGGGAGCGTTGCGGGGAGGGCGCGGAGGACGTCGGAGACCGCGAGGGCGTGGTCGAGGGTGATCGCACCCTCCCGCAACGCCTGCCGCGTCGAAGGGAGGGCGGGGAGTTCGTGGACCAGGCGCCCACGTCGGCGGGCCTCGTGCGGGGTCAGGTTCAACGCCCCGCGCAACAACGCGGCGATGTCACGGCAGCCGTGCCGCGAGTGCAGGCTGCGCTGCTCCGCCTGGGTCGCTAACTCCTGGGAGACCGCCGCGATCAACCGGGAGGCTTTCTCCAGGGCCTGCAACATGGGCAGGATCTCGGTCTCGGGCATCTGGTGGGAGCGGCCGGTGGCGAGGTGGTCGGTGAGGTGGGTGATGTAGTCGTGGGTGTCCAAGGGGAATCACCTCCTTTCTTCACCTCGATTGAAACTCGACCACCTCGGCCTGTCAAAGCACTAGCGGGTGAAATCGTTGGTGTGTAAGGGATTCGGCGACGTCGCCTAGTTGGGGGAAGTAAGGGGTCGCACGGTCATCGTGAACGTCGTGCTACCAGCGCTTCCATCAGTTGTGGTCGCTGTCACCGTGATCGGATAACTCCCCGCAGGGGTCTGGAAACTGGTTGATACCAGCATTTGTGTGCTAGCTCCTTGTTCGATCACGGCGGGGCTGAACTGGACGCGTGCGCCCGCCGGAACCCCGCTCGCCGACAACGTCAGGTTTCCCGAACCGCCGGTCGCTGTCACCGATGTCTGCGCGAAGAAACCTTGCGGCACAACGCTTTCACTGGGACTTGCCGTGACGCGGACCTCTCCCGCGACCACCAGGGACAGTGTTGCCGAGGAAACGGCACCCGAGCCGTCCGTGCCGTTGATCTTCACGTTGTACGTGCCCGCCGGGGTTGAGGGGGCGGTCTCGATGGTCAGCTTCGCCGCCGAGCCCGGCCGCACCGAGTTCGGTTGGAACACGGCCTTTGCGCCGCTTGGCAATCCGGCGGCGCTGAGTTCGAGTGGTCCCGCTGTCGCGGTCACCGTCGCAGAGGCGTGCTTGCCCTTGTCGACTGCCAGCGAGGTCGGGGTGACGGCGATGCTGGAGGTCGTGCCGAGCTGTTCCTTGACCCAGTCGCCCATGTCGTTGGTGAGGCGGCCGTAGACGCCGTACCACTTGAAGTCGCTGCGGCTCCAGGAGGCGACGCCGATGATGGTGCCGTCAACGACCAACGGGCCGCCGCTGTCGCCCGGCAGGATCGTCACCCTGCCGTCGGAGTAGCCCGCGCAGATCATGGTGGCGGACTTGAAGCCCGCCCCCACCCCTTGGCATTGGCGGTCACCGTCGACGATCGGCAGGGTCGCCTTGTCCAGGGTCACGTCCTTCTGGACGTCGTCGAAGTCCTTCTTGCCGTAGCCGAAGCCGAGGCCGTTCTTGCCCGGAGCCTCAAGGCCGGCGTTCGCCGACGTGGCGAACCGGGCGTACTCGCCGCCGGGAACCGGGATGTCGTCGGCGACCGTGACCACGGCGACGTCGTAGCCCTGGTCGAAGTTCACGTACTTCGGGTGCTTCTTGTACTCCACGACGTTGGTGCGGAAGCCAC
Organism: Allokutzneria oryzae; assembly: GCF_042429765.1. Taxonomy (NCBI): domain Bacteria; kingdom Bacillati; phylum Actinomycetota; class Actinomycetes; order Pseudonocardiales; family Pseudonocardiaceae; genus Allokutzneria; species Allokutzneria oryzae. The sequence goes on from NZ_JBHLZU010000027.1 coordinate 573,825, forward strand.
CTCCGGCGTTGAGGTCGTTCAGGCCGTAGAGGAAGCTCTTGTCGCCCTGGGCGTCCGCGCAGTGGGCCGCGATCAGGATCTTGCGCGGGGCGATCACCGAGCCGGTGCAGGACTGGCCCTGGGGACGGGAGCCGCCCGCGCGCAGGCCCGCGATGATCGAGGGGAACTCCTCGACCGTGGCGTCCTCGCCGTTGGAGAACATCGCGCTCGCGTCGCCGCGCGTGGGCACCGTGGAGCCCTCGAAGTTCGCGGCGGGGGAGTGCGGGGTTGCATGGGCTTGGGGGACAACGAGACTGGCGATGACGGCGAGCGGCAGGACGCTCAGCGCGTGTGGTCTCTTCACCGGGGATTCCTTTCAGGACGGTGGTTTCGCTCGCAGGGGGAGCGACGTCATCACTGTCCGATGAGTCCCGGTGCGGAACAATCAGGGCGTTGGTCCGTAGGGGTACGGCACTATTGGCTCGGCCTGGCCCACCATTCGTGCGTACATCCGTCCGGGGCTCGGCGTGGTCGGCGGGGTCAGGAAACCCGGCAGTGCGGGCAGGTCCACGGCGAAGGGCCGCAGACGCTCGTACAGCTCCGTGGCGTCGGCGGGGCGGCGCTCCGGGTCCTTCTCCAGCAGCTGCTGCACGAGCGCGTTGAGCTCCGTTGGCACGCCGAGCACCGCCGGGGGTCGTTCCTTCACCTGCTTCTCGAAGATCGCGTATGCCGTGGGACCGGTGAAGAGTTGTTGTCCTGTCAGCATTTCGTGCAGCACGCAGCCCAGTGCGTAGAGGTCGCTGAGCGGTCCGGCGACGCCGCGCTGGATCTGCTCCGGTGCCATGTAGGACGGGGTGCCCAGGAGCTGGCCGGCTCGGGTGAACTGGGCGACGTCGCTCTCGCGGAGCATGGCCAGGCCGAAGTCGAGGACCTTCACGCTGCCGTCCGGGCACAGCATCAGGTTGGTGGGCTTGAGGTCGCGGTGGCAGATCGCCAGGGCGTGCGCCGCCGTGAGCACCGCGGACGCCTGCGCCGCGATCGAGGCGGCCCACGGCACCGGGACCGGCCCCTGCTCGCCGACCAGGTCCGCGACGGTCACGCCGTCGATGAACTGCATGACCTGGAACAGCCGGTGGTCGACCGTGCCGAAGTCGTAGAGGACCGGGGCGCCCGGGTGCTCCAGCCGCGCCAGGATGCGCGCCTCGCGGACGAAGCGGCGTTCCAGCTCGTCGTCGGGGCCTCCTGGCAGCTGGAGGAACTTCACCGCGACCCTGCGGTCCAGGTGCTTGTCGTGCCCGCGGTAGACCGCGCCCATGCCGCCCCTGCCGAGTGGCAGCTCGTCGAGCAGGTACCGGTCGGCGACGAGCATCCGCTAGCTCCTCGGTTCCAGGCTGCCATCGACAAGTCCGTCGAAGCCTAGCCTGACCAGCGCCTCCCCCGCCTCGGCAGTCTCGCGCAGGGTGTCGGCCAGCTCGGTCAGCCGCCGGAACGCCGCGCCGTAGACGCGTTGCTCGGCGAGTGAGAGCCGGGGCAGCTGGGTGCGGCGCGCGTCGATCCGGCTGGAGCCGAGGGTGCCGCGCTGGTCCCCGGAGCGCAGCGCTCCGGCGAGGAAGTCGGCGTCCATCCGCGCGGGATCGACCCGGTAGGCCGCCAGGTGCGCGCCGAGGGTGACGGTCGTGGTGGCCACCCGAGCCACTCCGAGCGGCGAGGCGATCACCTCGCCGGGGGTGGCGGTGACCAGGTCGGGGCCACCGGCGGTGCCGGTCGGGGCCCGGCCGTGCGCGAGGTCGTCCACGGTCAGCACGGGAACGTCGCCGTCGGGCATCCTGGCTGGCGAGTGGCGCACCGAGACGAGCCCGGCCTTCAGCAGCTCGCCGAGGGTGGTCGTCGGCAGGACCCGGCGCTCCGCGAGCACGTCGAGCGCGGGTTCGGTCGCCGGGGCCAGCCGCCGGAAGCGGTCGAGCGCCGAGGAGAACTCGCCGCCGAGGTCCCTGCCGCCCTGGCCGCGGTGCCGCGCCGGGCTGAGGTCCACGTCGTCGTCGAGCAGGTCGATGATCCGCACCCGCCGCACGCCGTCGCCGTCCATCGCGATGTCCACTGTGGAGGGATCGGACGCCGTCACGAGCGCGAGGTGCGACGGCGGCCGGTCGTGGGGTTCGGGGCGCCGCAGCAGCCACAGGTCCGAGCCCGTGGTGGAGAGCGTGATCACCGCGCGCAGAGCTCCGGCGCGCAACAGGTTTCCGCGAATCCTGCGGCCGGGCCGACGGCTCGCGACCGCGCTGGGCATGAGGATCGCCACCAGGCCACCGGGGCGCACGCCTGCCAGGCAGTGCTGCGCCCACGCCAGCTCGGGTTCGCCGCGTGGTGGCAGGCCGTACTCCCAGCGCGGGTCGCCGGTCAGCTCGGCGTAGCCCCACGCGCGGTCGTTGAACGGAGGTTCGCACACCACCGCGTCCGCCTGGACCGACGAGAAACCGTTCTGCAGCAGGGAGTCCGCGCAGACCACCGTCGAAGTGCGATCGCGCAGGAGCAGGCGCGCCGAGGTGATGGTGGCCTGCGCCGCGTTGACGTCCTGGCCGAGCGCGCGGGCCGGAGCGCCGGTCAGCAGCAGGGTGCCGAGGCCGCAGGCGGGGTCCAGCACCGTGCCGCCGTCCGCGGCGACCAGGCGGGTCATCAGCTCGGCGACGTCGGGCGGGGTGACCGCGAGCTGCCGGGAGTGCGCCTCCAGGTAGCGCTCGCAGAGCAGGTCGAGCGCTTCGGCGGCGCCGTGCTCCTCGGCCAGGGCGGCGAGCAGCTCCGTGTCAGCGGGCTCTTCGCTCACGGCGGGCAAGCCTTCGGCGGACAGGCCTTCGCGGTGGAGCAGGAACACCGCGGCGGACGCGACCAGCTCGCCGAGGCGGAGGTCCTCGCCCGCCGCCCGCAGCCGCTGCCAGGCACGGTCGGCCAGCGAGAGCCGGTAGGACTTGCCGTTGCGCCGCAGCCAGTCCTCGACCTCGCGGAGGGAGAACAGCGGGCTGGTGGCCGTGCCGCCGACGGGGCGGGGGAAGTCCTCGTGGCGTCGCCGCCAGTTGCTGACCGCCGCCCGGCCGACGTCGACCAGCCTGGCGATCTCGCCCGCGTTGACGGTGGCGTCCTGGCTCATGCGCTCACCGTATCAGCGTCCATCCACAACCGAGTTGCTTGTGAACTGACTTCACAGGTGCTCTACTGGTGGCATGACGAACAGCTTGCGGACGGCGATCGGCTCCGACCCGGGGCCGCACCGGACCGGCAACGAGGACTCCGCGCTGGTCGCGCCGTGCCTGCTCGCGGTCGCCGACGGCATGGGCGGCCACGTGTTCGGCGAGGTGGCCAGCGCGGCCACGATCGCCGCCCTCGGAGATCTCGAAGCCTGGGCGGCGGGCGTGGACCTGCGGGAGCGGGATACGCTGGAGCTCGTCCGCGCCGGGGTGGCCGAGGCCGCGCGCAGGCTGGACGAGCTGGCCGACGCCGATCCGGAGCTGCGCGGGATGGGCACGACGGTCACGGCGATGCTCTGGGACGGGGTCGGCTTCGCCGTGGCCCACGTCGGCGACTCGCGCGCCTACGTGCTGCGCGACGGCCTGCTCGGCCAGCTCACCCACGACCACACGATGGTCCAGTCCCTGGTCGACGCGGGCCGGATCACCAGGGCGGAGGCCGAGCGGCACCCGCGCAGGTCGGTGCTGATGCGCACCCTCCAGAGCGGCAACGCCTACGAACTGGACCTGTTCCGAGTCGACGCGCGGCTCGGGGACCGGTACCTCGTGTGCTCGGACGGGCTGACCGATGTGGTCAGCGACCAGGCCGTGCGCGAGGCGCTGCTCAACGCGACCGACCCGGCCGAGGCCGTGCACTGGTTGATCACCCTGGCCGTGCGCGCGGGCGGCCCCGACAACATCACCTGCGTGGTCGCGGATGTGGTGCCGGGCGAACCCACGGACTCCGACAGCGGTCGGATCACCGTGGGCGCGCACCGGCTCCTCGGCTCACCCACGCCACGACAAGCGTCCTAGCGACCGTCACGCCTCCGGGGCGCGGCACGCCTCCCTGCGCAGGCGCTGCTCCGCCGGGGAGGCCGCAGACGTCGTCGTGAGCGGCCCGTCGACTCGTCTGTGCACATCGGACCTGCGGTCAGGGGTTCAACGACGGCAACGTGTCCTGGAACGCCACCCGGATGCAGCCGCGCAACTGCTTCGCCTCGCGGAGGCCGACCGAGGTGAGGCACTCACTCCGGTCGCAGTGAGTTCACGATCAGGCTCAGCCCGTAGTCGAACCGCTCGTCGAACGTGCCCCCGACGAGGTGGCCGAACACCCGGCTGAGCGCGGGATGCGTTGCGGGGGAAAGGGTTGCCGGGAACTCGGTCGTAGGCGCGTTCTGTTCTTCCTGTGTGATCCCGAGTACGAAGTAGGAGATGGTCCACGTCGTCCACGCGGCGTCCTTTTCGGACAGTCCACCGTCGAGCAGCGTCGCCACGAACGCCTCGCTCATCCGCAGCGTGTGCTCCTCGGCCGCGTAGGTACCGGCCACGATCCGTGCGCCGTCCCGATGGCCGAGCAGCGCGGCGCGGTAGCGGCGGGAGAGCTCGCGCAGCCGCGCGTCCCACCTCCTCGGCAGCTTCTCCAGCGTGACCGCGGCCACGATCGCGTCGGCCATCAGCTCCAGCAGCCGCGCCTTGGTCTTGACGTGCCAGGAGACCGTGTTCAGCCGCACGTCGAGCCGGTCGGCGACCGCGCGCAGGCTGACCGCGTCCGCGCCCTTCTCGTCGAGCAGCTCCAGCGCGGCTGCCACGATCTCGTTCCGCCGCTCCGTGTTGGCCACATCACACCCCTTGCGTCTTGGTCAGTGACCAAGTCTACTGGAGGGCAGGTGTTGGTCACTGACCAAGGAGGTTGAGATGAGTCAGGTCATCGTCATCGGGGGTGGGCCCACGGGCCTGTGGGCCGCGAGCGAGCTGAGGCTGGCCGGGATCGACGTGCTGTTACTGGAGCGCGACACCGAGCGCGGCCCGCACTCCAAGGCCCTCACGCTGCATCCGAGGACTCTCGAAGTGCTGGCCATGCGCGGGGTGGAAGCCCCGTTCCTCGCGGAAGGCACCCCGATCCCGTCCGGTCACTTCGCCGGACTCGACACCCGCCTGGACTTCCGGTCGCTGGACTCGCCGTTCCCGTTCACGCTCTTCCTGCCGCAGACCAGGACTGAGGAGCTCCTCGAAGCACACGCGCTCGCGCTCGGAGTTCGGATCGAACGCGGTGTAGAGGTCACCGGGATCGCCCAGGACGAGGATGGTGTGCTTGTCGGCATCGGCGGCTCGACGCTGCGCGCGGAGTACGTGATCGGCTGCGACGGCGCGAGAAGCCTTGTTCGGCAGCAGATCGGCGTCGCGTTTCCAGGAACGGACGCGACCGTCTACGGCATGCTCGGCGACGTGGTGCTCGACGAACCACCCGCGCCTCCGGGAAAGACGCGGTTCGGCATCGACGGTGGGCTGATGGTTGTCCAGTTGCCCAACGGGACTCACCGCTTCGTCGGCACAGTACCGGGGTTCTCGGGAAGGCTGACGCTGGAACGGTTGCGGGCGTTGAGCAACACGGTCTTCGGCACCGACTTCGGCATGCGGGACCCGGTGTGGTTGTCCACCTTCAGCAACGCGACCCGGCAGGCGGAGTCCTACCGCGTTGGTCGTGTCTTCCTCGCCGGAGACGCCGCGCACGTCCACTTCCCCGCAGGCGGTGTCGGGCTCAACGTCGGGCTCCAGGACGCGATGAACCTGGGGTGGAAGCTCGCCGCGGTCCTCAACGGCGAAGCAGAAGAGTCCCTTTTGGACACTTATCACGCGGAACGGCACCCCGTCGGGGAACAGCTGTTGCGGCACACGGCGGCGCAGACGGCGTTGATGACGGCGTTCACGCCGGAAGGGCAGGCTTTGCGGGGGCTGCTCTCGGAACTCATCGCGACGCAACCGGGTCTGTCGCTCGAACTCGCGCGCAAACTGTCCGCTGTGGACGTGTCGTACGGCGAGATCGTGGGGAGCCGGTCCCCGGTGTTCGCCAGGCTGCCGAGGGGGAAGGCCGTCGAGCTGGACCTCACTGACGCCGATCTTCCGACTGGCTGGGAGGGAGTGACCGCCGCGGTCATCCGCCCGGACGGCCATGTCGCTTCGGTGACCCGCTCACCAGTCTAGAAGTGCTTGGTACCGAAGAGGAAAGTTCGGGTGCGGCCGAAATGTCGTTGCGGTGGCGAGTGATTGTTTGCCGCCTGGGACGAATACCCGGCTTCGAGCAACTCCCGGCGACGCTGCCTCGTACTAGCCGGTGTGAAGCAGATTCCCCGTTATGTCGCACTGGGCGTCACGGTCGCACTGACCCTGTCCCTGGGCGCGACGCCGTCGCTGGCCGCCAGCGGACTCGGCGATCCGATCTTCCCTGCCGACGGCAACACCGGCTACAAGGTCACCCGCTACGCGCTCGACTTCGACTGGCAGGCCCCGAAGAAGCCCTTCGACGCGACCACCACGGTCGATGCCGAGGCCACCGAGGCGCTGACCAGCTTCACCCTGGACTTCGGCGGAAACCAGCTGCGCGAGGTCAAGGTGGACGGCGCTGCCGCGACCACCAAGCGCACCGGCGACAAGCTGTCGATCACCCCGGCCAAGGCACTCGGCGCGAAGCAGCGCTTCCAGGTGGTGATCCGCTACACCGCCGATCCCACGCTGCAACGCAGACGCAGCGACGCGATCAGCGTCTACGGCTGGATCCCCACCCCGGACGGAACGGTGCTCTACCCGCAGCCCAACGGCTCGCGGCTGGTCTTCCCCAACAACGACCACCCGAGCCAGAAGGCACCGATCGCGATCACCGTCTCCACGCCTGCCGACATCACCGCGGTGGCGAGCGGAACCCTCAAGTCCCGCACCGAGGTGGCCGGGAACCGCGTCCGCTGGTCCTATGACTCGCCGCAACCGATCGCGACGCAGCTCGTCGGCATCGCGATCGGCAAGTTCACGGTCACGAACGGAACCGGCCCCAACGGCCTGCCGCTGCGTGACGCGATCCCCACCGACCTGGTGCAGAAGGTGGAGAAGGTCCGCACGCGCACGCCGGGCCACCTGGAGTGGATGGAGAAGCGGGTCGGCGAATACCCCTTCGACAACTACGGAATCGTTGTGGCGCACACGGATCTGGGGGTGGCGCTGGAGACGCAGACCCTGTCGATGTTCCCGGAGGGCGACGTCACCGGGACCGAGGTGTCCGCGGAGAAGGACATGGTCCACGAGCTGGCCCACCAGTGGTTCGGCAACAGCGTCACGGTGAGGACGTGGTCGGATCTCTGGCTCTCCGAAGGCCACGCGCGGTTCTACGAGCGCGTCTACGCGGCCGAGAAGGGCTGGGAGAACCTGGAGACGAAGATGCGCGAGACCTACTCGCAGCACGACCAGTGGCGCAAGACCTACGGCCCGCCCGCCAAGCCCACGGAGCCGAAGCTGTTCAGCCGCATGGTCTACGACGGCTCGGCACTGGTCCTCTACGCGCTGCGGCAGAAGGTGGGCGCGGCGGCGTTCGAGAAGATCGAGCGCGCCTGGGTGGCGGACTACCGCGACAAGTCGGCGAGCACGGCCGACTTCATCGCCGTGGCCTCCCGGGAGGCGGGCACGGACCTGACGGCCTTCCTGAGGTCCTGGCTCTACGACGCCAAGACCCCCGCGATGCCCGGCCACCCCGACTGGACCACGAGCTAGCGGTACTCCCGGCTCACTTGCCCTTGGGGTCGGACTGCTCGGCGAGGAAACGCTCGAACTCCTCGCCGAGCTCGTCGGCCGTCGGCATGCGCTCGTTCGACTCCGCCAGCAGGCTGCGCCCGCCGACCGCCTCGGTGAACGTGTCGTACTGGCGCTCCAGGCCGCGCACCACCTCCGCGACCTCGTCGGAGTCCGCGACCTGGCGGTCGATCTCGGTGTTCGTGCGGTCCGCCGCCTCGCGCAGCGCCAGCTCCGGCAGGTCGAGGGCCGCCACCGAGGACACCGCGCCCAGCAGGCGCAGCCCCGCCGCCGGGTAGGTCGCCTGCGACAGGTAGTGCGGCACGTGCGCGGCGTAGCCGATCGCGTCGTGGCCCGCCTGGCCCAGGCGCAGCTCCAGCAGCGCCTCGACGCTGCCGGGGACCTGGATGCGGTTGAAGACCTGGGGGTAGTCCGCGACCAGCTCGCTGCGGGTCGCGTGGGCCGTCACGCCGAGCGGCCTGGTGTGCGGGGCACCCATCGGGATGCCGTGGAAGCCGACCGTCAGGCGCACGCCCCAGCGCTCGATCAGGCCGCGCACCGCCGCGATGAAGCGCTCCCACTGCAGATCCGGCTCCGGGCCGGTGAGCAGCAGGAACGGGGTGCCGACCGTGTCGTGCAGCAGGCGGACCACCAGCTCGGGGGCCTCGTACTCGGCCCAGTGGTCGGTGGCGTAGGTCATCGTCGGCCGCCGGGAGCGGTAGTCGATCAGGCTGTCCACGTCGAAGCGGGCGATCACCCGGCTCTCCAGGCTGTTCACCAGGTGCTCGGCGAGCACCCGGCCCGCGCCGCCGGCGTCCATGAAGCCGTCGAGGTTGTGCAGCAGAACGGCGCCGTCGAGGTCGGGGACGTCCGAGTCCACCTCGACCAACTGCTCCGGATCCTGACCCACCGCTGCCTCCCAGGTGCGTGACTGCCGCGTGCTTCTCCCTACCCAACGCGCACGGGTGGCGAACCATTCCGCCGAACGAGCAAGTTCTTTACCCCGGTGGCGGTGTGATCCTGCTCGCGCAGGGTACCGCTCGGGCAGCCACCGCGACCGTAAGCATGCTAAGGATGCCCGGTGATCTGGTGGCATGCGGTCGTCATCTTCGTCGCCGGGGTGTGGGCGGGGACCATCAACACCGTGGTCGGCTCCGGCACTCTGGTGACGTTCCCGGTGCTCGTCGCGCTGGGCTACCCGCCGGTCACCGCCACCACGTCCAACGCCATCGGCCTGGCGCCCGGCACGATCAGCGGGGCGATCGGCTACCGCGAGGAGCTGCGGGGACAGGGACCGCGGCTGGTGCGGTTCGGGATCGCCTCGTTCCTCGGCGCGATCGGCGGCACCGTGCTGCTGCTGTCGCTGCCCAAGGACGCCTTCGAGACGATCGTGCCGGTCCTGGTCGGGCTCGCGGTCGTCCTGGTGATCATCCAGCCCCGGGTGTCCCGGTGGGTGGCCTCCCGCCAGCGGACGGCGGGCGGCGGCTCGGCCCTGCTGCTGTTCCTGATCTTCCTGATCGGGATCTACGGCGGCTACTTCACCGCCGCGCAGGGCGTGATGCTGATGGCGGTCATGGGCATGCTGCTCGCCGAGCCGCTGCAACGCCTCAACGGCATCAAGAACGTGCTCTCCGCCGTGGTGAACGTCGTCGCGGGCGCGATCTACGCGTTCGTCGCGCCGGTGAGCTGGCCGGTGGTCGGACTGCTCGCCGTCGGGTCCGTGCTCGGCGGGGTGCTCGGCGCGAGGATCGGCAGGAAGCTCTCGCCGACGATGCTGCGCGGGGTGATCGTCGTGGTCGGCGTCGGCGCGATCATCCAGCTGCTGCTGAAGTGAGCCACTCCGCCCTGGTGAGCGCGTATTCCACCTCGCCGTGCTCGGTTCCGGGGATCGGGTCCTCGAACTCCTCGTGGTAGGTGCGGACGTGGGTGAGCCCGCACTTCTCCATCACCCGCCGCGAGCCCGAGTTGACGAACATGGTGCTCGCGGTGACCCGCTGGACGCCGAGCTCGCGGAAGCCCTTGTCGATCAGCGCGCGTGAGCCCTCCGTGGCGTAGCCCTTGCCCCACGCGGCCCGGTGCAGCCGGTAGCCCAGCTCGACCTCGCCCTCGGGGGCGCCGTCGTTCGGGCGGAAGTGGAACCAGCCGAGGAAGGTACTCTCGCGGTTCTCGGCCGCCCAGAAGCCGTAGCCGGGGAAGTTCTCGTAGTACCAGAGGAAACGGGGCAGGACCTGCTCGCGCACCTCCGCGCGGGGAGTGGGCGCACCGCCGGTGAGGTAGCGCATGACCTCGGCGTCGCCGTCGAGCGCGACCAGGTTGTCCTCGTCGGCCTCGGTGAACTGGCGCAGCACCAGACGGTCCGTCTCCAGGAAGACCCGCATGCGCCGATGATCGCCGCGTCCCGGTCGACCCGCCACTCAATTCCGTTGCATGACGACACCCAGGCAGGGCGTCGGACGCCGGACGAGGACCGCACGTGCCGTCGAACGGGCCAGGTTCCACTCCCGCCAGTCGTCCGGGTTGTCGGCGAGCTTGTTGGTGATCCAGCTCAGCATGCAGGCGCGCCGCGGCTCGGGCATCCGCGTCAGCGCGGGCACGGCGTCCGCGGACATCGGGTAGAGGTAGCCCATGTCGATCTTCCCGGTCCGCTCCCACCTGGTGATGTTGCCGTCGGCGATCATGCGCTCCGGGTTGAGCACGGCAAGCAACAGCAGCGTGACCATGGCGGTCGCCACCACGGTGCCCGGCAGCCACGTCCCGCGCAGCCGTACTCCGGCGGCCAGCACGAGCAGGTAGACCAGGCCCAGCCACAGCTCGCACGTCATCACCAGCAGCCGCAGCACCGTGAACCCGAACTCCTGCTGGTAGAGCCACATCCTCGCGACCGCCGCCGCGACCACGACCAGGGACAGCACCGACAGCGAGCCCAGCAACGCGCGCAGCCAGGTCCGGTCGGCGACGTCGTCCCTCGGTGCCAGGCGGGAGACGACCGCGATGATGCCGAGGGTGAGCACCGTGACCGCCAGCAGCTGCCAGAACCCTCGCCGCGCGTACTCCGCATAGGACAGTCCCGTGGTGACCGGGACGTCGCCGACGAGTCCGAACAGAACGGGTAGCTGGAAGTACGAGAACACCGCGAACAACACCACCAGCACGCTGATCGGCATGAGCCACTCGATCCGCCGCAACCGGATCCGCGGCAGCTCCAAGGAGAAGTCCGGCCGCGGTCGCGTCAGCACCCAGAACGCGCCCGACACCAACGCGCTCATGACGATGAACAGTGCCGAAGAGGTGAACGTCGAAACACCGTCCACTGTGGGCACGAGGGAGCTGGCGAAGGCCGCGAACGTGGCGTCGGCCTGGACGAAGAGCGCGCCGAAGAGCACAAGCAGCGCCAAGGAGACGACCACCGTCGCCAGTGTCCTCGTGTTGCCATGCGGCCGGATCGCGCGTACGCCGCCCGTGAGCCAGCCGAGTCGCCGCACCGCGTTCGCTGGGACTTCGAGGGCTCCGCGCACGATCTCGACGGTGCTGCGGCCACCCGCGACGGCGAGCGAGGCCGCGAGCAGCGCGGTGAGCGCGCACAGGGTGAACAGCCACCGCGCGTCCCGGAACGCGCCGACCGCGACCAGTGCCACGGCAAGCACCGCCCAGCCGAGGTTTCGTTTCCTGGCAACAGTCTCCACCCGGCGCGCGGTCGTGATCACCGCGGCCACCGCGAACAACGCCGCGACCAACCAGCCGATACCGGGACGGTCGGCGGGCAGCACTGTGGCGGCGACGAGTCCGGCGGCGCCGGTGGCCGCGAGGACGGCGGGTGGGGCGTGGTGGCCAGCTCTGTCCATAGTGGACCTTCCTTCTTCCTGGCAGGGGTGAGCGGCCCGCGACCGGAACGGGTCGAAGGCTGGGGGGGAGGGGGCTCAGCGCGCGGGCAGGGTGATGCGGATGTGGCTCCCCATCGCGGCGATCGTGCCGCCGTGCAGGTCCACCACCCAGCGGGCGATGGCCAGGCCGAGGCCGGTGCCGCCGCCCCCGGCGCGCTCGCCGCGGGTGAAGCGCTCGAAGACGCGGTCGCGGTCCTCCGGCGCGATGCCGGGGCCCTCGTCGTGCACCTCGATGACCAGGTCGTCCCCGCTCAGCTCCGCGACCAGCCGGACCTCGCCGCCCGGCGGACCGTGCCTGGCCGCGTTGTCCAGCAGGTTCACCACGACCTGGTGCAGCCTGCCGCGGTCGGCGAACACCGTCGCCTCCGGCGGGCGCACCGTCGTGGTGAAGCGGATGCCCGAGGTCATCACCTCGGCCTCGGCGACGACCTCGGCCAGCAGCGGTCCGATCTCGAAGACCTCGCGGTCCAGCCGGTGCGCTCCCGCGTCGATCCGGGACAGGTCGAGCAGCTCGGTGACCAGCAGCCCGAGCCGCTCGGTCTGCGCGAGTGCGGTGCGCATGGTCGCCGAGTCCGGCTCGGTGACCCCGTCGACCACGTTCTCCAGCACCGCCCGCAGCGCGGTGATCGGCGTCCGCAGCTCGTGCGAGACGTTGGCGATCAGGTCCCTGCGCTGCTGGTCGGCGGCGGCGAGGTCGCCCGCCATCCGGTTGAACGCCGTTGCCAGCCTGCCGACCTCGTCGCGGGCGGTGGCGCGCACCCGGCGGTCGTAGTCGCCGCGCGCCATCGCCGTGGCCGCCGAGGTCATCTCGCGCAGCGGCCGGGTCATCCCGTGCGCGAGCACCTGCGAGGCGACCAGCGCGATCAGCACCGCCGTCACCGCGGTCCTCGGCGGCAGCCAGCCGATCTGGTACCAGAAGAACATCAGCGCGGCCGTTGTCGAGACCACCATGACGACGCCGAGCTTGAACTTGATCGACGGCACCGGGTCCAGCGGCCTCGGCACCGCGTCCAGCCACGCGCGGACCCGCCTCACTTCGGCACCTCCAGCGCGTAGCCGACACCGTGGACGGTGCGGATCAGGTCGGCGCCGAGCTTGCGCCGCAACGCTTTCACGTGGCTGTCCACGGTGCGGCTGCCCGCGGGGTCGCTCCAGCCCCACACCGCGCCCATCAGCTGTTCGCGGGGCAGGACCGCGCGTGGCCGCTCCGCGAGGCAGGCCAGCAGGTCGAACTCCGTCGGTGTCAGGTGGACCTCGGCCCCCGCCCGGTGCACCCGCCGCTCGACGGTGTCGATGACCAGGTCGCCGAGCTCCCGCGCGCTCAGCTGGGCCGCGCGGTCCACCCGGCGTAGCAGCACGCGCACGCGTGCGACCAGCTCTCGGAGGGAGAACGGCTTGGTGAGGTAGTCGTCCGCGCCCACGGCAAGGCCGACCAGCAGGTCGGTCTCCTCGTCGCGGGCGGTGAGCATGAGCACCGGGACCGGCCGCCGCGCCTGGATGCGGCGGCACACCTCAAGGCCGTCGAAGCCCGGCAGCATCACGTCGAGCACCACCAGGTCCGGCTCGCTCGCCTCGGCCAGGCGCACCGCGGTCGGGCCGTCGTGCGCCAGCTCGACCACGAAACCCTCGGCGCGGAGCCGGTCCGCGACCGAGGTGGCGATGGTCATGTCGTCCTCGACGACCAGCACTCGCTGCATGCGAACGACTCTAGGCAGCTGCTGTGCGGACCGTGGGGCGGAGTTGTGGAGATCCTGTGCAGATGCGGGGCACCGCTGCGTGCCGGGTCACCCAGGGGAGCGGCGGTATCCGGTCACCATCTCGCTGCGCGCGACCAACCGCGACCCGGCAGTCCTCGCCGCTTCGCGTTCCCCGCTGCGGCTCGCGTAGCCGTGCGTCGCCTGGTGAGGAAGAGCCCCACCCGCACGGGGTGGGGCCCTCCACCTACTGCTGGGTCAGCCGGAAGGACTGCGCGGCGCTGCCGTCGCAGGTCGCCTGCACCAGCTGCACACTGTCCGAAGTGGACGAACCGGGGACGCTGAGGCACTTCCCGCTGTGCCTGCTGATGAAGCGGAAGTTCCCGCCGCCCTCGGAGCTCGCCTGCCACTGCTGGTTGGTGCCGCCGGTGTAGTTCCACAGCTGGAGCCCGGCGTTGTCCTGCATGGACACGTCGCTCACGTCGATCGCCTGCGCGCTGTCGTTGCGGTTGTTGATCCGGGAGTACCCGTTGCTGGTCGGCTGGAACTGGTACTGCTGCGCCTGTGAGCTGTTGCAGCCGTACTGCTGGACCACGGTTCCGTTGGCCGTGGCGGCGCCCTTGGCGTCCACGCACTTCCCGTTGGCGCGGTTGGTGATCGAGTACCACGCGGTCGGCGAGATGTCCTCCGGCGGCGTGGTGGTCCCGCCCCCGCCCAGCCACGACAGGCCGTCGATCAGGAAGCGGTTCTGCACCTCGCTGGCGAAGGTCGAGGACAGCGGCCGGTTGTTCGGGTAGTCCATCGCGTTGTGGCCGAAGTTGGCGTAGAGCATCTTGTAGTTCTTGTTCGTCCACATGATCGGGTAGTAGCCGCTGTACCAGGTCTGGTTCGGGTCGGTGCCCAGCGGGAAGCTGGACTGGTCCACCGAGGCCAGGATCTTGATGTTCGGGTTGTTCCGCAGGTCGTTGTTCCAGCTGTACCACTCGCTCACCGCCGAGGTGAACGTCGCGGGAAGCCTGGTGGTCGACGGGTGCGAGCGGTCCTCGGTCTTGAGCACAGCGGTCGTCGGTCCCCACGTGTTGGACTTGAACGCGCCGGTGCCGAGGAACGTGTTGTGGTACCAGGGCCAGTCGTTGGGCGCGGTGGTGAACGCCGAGACGTGGAAGCCCAGCCAGCCGCCGCCGTTGTCCATGTAGCGCTGGAAGGCCGACCGCTGCGCCGCGGTCTGCGGCAGGTTGTCCAGGAACATCACGACCTGGTACTGCGCGAGGTCGTTGGCGTTGAGCAGGTTCCAGTTCGTGGAGGCGGTGTAGGAGAAGTTGTGCTGCGCGGCCAGCTGCGGGAACCGCTCGTTCGCCTCCTTGACGAAGCTGATGTGCGCGGCGTCCCAGGTCCCGCTGTAGAGCGCGAGGACCTTGAAGCGCGGAGCGGCCTGTGCGGGCAGGGTGGTCAGGAACAGGAACGCGACGAACAGGGCGAGCAGACGCGTCACCCTGCCCCGGATGGTGGTGGCCATGCAGGGGTCCCTTTCGGTTCTCGGTGCTGGGCGTTGTCCCGTTGGCGGCGGGATCGCGGAGGAGAACCGGCGGCAGGAGCCATCCGCAACAGTGTTGTCGCGCAAGATGGTAAGCGCTCTCACGGGGGTCCGTCGAGATGAACCTTCCTTGACAACTTTATTTGTCAGTGTGAGCCTGGTTCCCATGTTCGAGGTAGCGGTGATCGAGGACCCGGCGGCGGCCGAGGCGTCCCTGGACCCGGTGCGCGCCCGCCTGCTCGCCGAGCTGGCCGAACCCGGCTCCGCGACCACGCTGGCCGCCAAGGTCGGGTTGACCCGGCAGAAGGTGAACTACCACCTCCGAGCCCTGGAGCGGCACGGTCTGGTGGAGCTGGTCGAGGAGCGGCCCCGGGGCAACTTCACCGAACGCGTGCTGCGCGCCACGGCCACCTCCTACGTGATCTCGCCCGCGGCGCTGGCCGCCGTCCAGCCCGACCCGGCGCGGGCGCCCGACCACCTCTCGGCCCGCTGGCTGCTCGCGGTGGCGGCCCGCCTGGTCCGCGACGTCGGCTCGCTGATCACCGGAGCCACCAGGGCCCGCAAGCGCCTGGCGACCTTCGCGGTCGACGGCGAGGTCCGCTTCGCCTCCGCCGCCGACCGGGCCGCCTTCGCCGAGGAGCTGGGCGGCGCGGTGCGCGCACTGGTCGGCAAGTACCACGACGAGAAGGCCGAAGGCGGCCGCTCCCACCGCGTCGTCGTCGCGGTCCACCCCAGTGTCAAGGAGAGCTGAGATGTCCCGAGAGTTCGAGGTGCGCGAGGAGGTCGTGCTCCCGGCGACCCCGGAGCAGGTGTGGGCGGCGGTCGCCACCCCGGAGGGCCACGCGGCGTGGTTCATGTCCGTCGACGACATCGGCGCGGAGAACGCGACCGCCTGGGACCCGCCGAAGCGCTTCGCGACGAAGACCCCGATCGCCGAGGACGGTTCCTTCCACGCCTTCGAGTACCTGATCGAGGGCCGCGAGGGCAGCACGGTCCTGCGCTTCGTGCACAGCGGCGTCCTGACGGACGAGTGGAGCGAGGACTACGAGGACATGACCGCCCAGGGCTGGACCATGTACCTGCACACGCTGGCGGAGTACCTGACCCACTTCCCCGGCCGCCCGGCCACCTACGTGGAGGCCGAAGGCCCTCGGTCCTCGGCCGCCCCGGAGGCGTGGGCGAAGCTGGAGGCAGTGCTGGGCGTGTCCGCGGTGGGCGACGAGGTGAGCCTGGACGTGCCGGGGGTGCCGAAGGTGGAGGGCGTGGTCGACTACCTCCTCCCCACCTTCGTGGGCGTGCGCACGGCGGACGGCCTCTACCGCTTCCACGGCAGGTCGGCGCTGGGCATGGTGGCCGCGGTCGGCCACCACCTGTACGGCACGGAGATCCCCGCCGCCGACCACGTCGAGGCGTGGCGGACCTGGCTCCACGACGTGTTCGCGTAGGCCGTTGACGGCTCGCGGGACGGGTTTTGTCAGCCCTGCGGGTTACTTTCTCCTCCTGGGCGCGGAGGAGGCGTGTGATGACTGGGAACGCGGTGGTGGAGGACTTCCCCCGGCTGGCCGACCCGTACCGCCGTGAGCTGCTCGCGCACTGCTACCGGATGGTCGGGTCCGTGCACGACGCCGAGGACCTGGTGCAGGAGACCTACCTGCGGGCGTGGCGGTCCTTCGACAAGTTCGAGCAGCGGTCGTCGCTGCGGACCTGGCTGTACCAGATCGCCACGCGGGTGTGCCTGACCGCGCTGGAGGGCCGGGACCGGCGGCCGATGCCGACCGGGCTCGGTGGGCCGCGCTGCGACCCGGCGGCGGACCTGGAGAGCCCGCCGGAGATCAGCTGGCTGGAACCCCTGCCGGACACCATGGTCGACAGCGACCCCGCCGCGATCGTCACCGCGCGGGAGAGCCTGCGGCTGGCGTTGGCCGCCGCGTTGCAGCACCTGCCCGCGCGGCAGCGCGCGGTGCTCGTGCTGCGGGACGTGCTGAAGTGGCGCGCGGCCGAGGTCGCCGAGTCGCTCGAAGTCTCCGTCGCGGCCGTCAACAGCATGCTCCAGCGCGCCCGTGCCCAGCTGGAACAGGTTGCCCCGCAAGAGGATCAGGTCATCGAGCAGCGGGAGCAGCGGCGGCTGCTCGACCGCTACGTGAGCGCGTTCGAGGCGAAGGACGTCGCCGCGATCGTCGAGCTGTTCACCAAGGACGCGGTGTGGGAGATGCCGCCGTTCACCGCCTGGTACCAGGGGCGCGCCGACATCGCGCGGCACCTGCGGGACCGGTGCCCCGCAGAGCCGGACGGGCTGCGGCTCGTCCCGGTGCGGGCCAACGGGCAGCCCGGGTTCGCCACCTACATGCGCGACGAGTCCGGGGAGTTCCGCGCGTTCAACATCCAGGTGCTGACGATCGGGCCGGAGGGCGTGTCGCACGCGGCGACCTTCCTCGACACGCGGCTGTTCGCCGCGTTCGGGTTGCCGGAGGCGCTCACCGGGGTGTGACCCCAGCAACAACGTAGGCAACTTGATT
This sequence comes from Allokutzneria oryzae, assembly GCF_042429765.1. Lineage (NCBI taxonomy): Bacteria > Bacillati > Actinomycetota > Actinomycetes > Pseudonocardiales > Pseudonocardiaceae > Allokutzneria > Allokutzneria oryzae. The sequence continues at coordinate 591,204 of NZ_JBHLZU010000027.1, forward strand.
GTGCACGATGTTTCTCGCTAGGTTCATCGCACACAATCAAGTTGCCTACTTCGGGAGTTGTCATGCGCGTCATCGCAGCCGTCACTGCCGCCGCCCTGCTCGCCGTCACCGGGGTGGCCGCGACCGCCGCTCCCGCCGCCGAGCCCGAGCCCAAGCCCACCGTCGTGCTCGTGCACGGCGCCTTCGCCGAGTCCGCCAGCTGGAGCGGTGTCGTCAGCAGGCTGCACAAGCGCGGCTATCCGGTGATCGCGGCGGCCAACCCGCTGCGCGGCCTGGCCAGCGACTCCGAGCACGTCTCCAGGATCGTCAAGAACGTCAAGGGCCCGGTGGTCCTCGCCGGTCACTCCTACGGCGGCTCGGTGATCTCCAACGCCGCCAGGGGCAACGCCAACGTCAAGGGGCTGGTGTTCGTCGCGGCCTTCGCCCCGGACAAGGGGGAGACCGCGCTCGGGCTGTCCTCGAAGTTCCCCGGCAGCACCCTCGGCGAGACCCTGGAGCAGGTCCCGCTCGGCGACGGCACCGCCGACCTCTCCATCCGCCAGGACCGCTTCCGGCAGCAGTTCGCCGCCGACCTGTCCCCGGCCGATGCGGCGCTGAACGCGGCGACGCAGCGGCCGATCCGCGACGCCGCACTCGCCGAGGGCTCCGGCGACCCGGCGTGGCGGTCGGTCCCGTCCTGGTTCCTGCTGGCGGGCGCGGACAGGAACATCCCCCTCGCCGCGCAGCGGTTCATGGCCGAGCGGGCGAAGGCGCGGCAGATCGCCGAGATCGGCGGCGCCTCGCACTCCGTCGGGATCTCCCACCCCGGCGCGGTCGTGGACCTGATCGTCAAGGCCGCCAGCAGCTGAGCGACGGGGCGGGGTGGGGGACCCCGCCCCGCTCCGCCATCAGCGAGGCCCCGAACCGCCGGGTCAGCGGGGGGATCGAGAACCCCTCCGCTGACGCGTCCACCAGGTTGAGCGTGACCAGCTCGACCAGCGGACCCCTGGCGTTCGGGGCCGACGTCCGCAACAGCGCCGCCGCGTCGTCGGTGGTGAACGACGAGTACGGCAGCAGCCCGAGCAGGTTCAGAAGTCGTTGCGCGGCAACCGAAAGCCGCTCGTACGAGCGCATGAAGGCGGCCCGCACCGATGCCCGCTCGTCGCCGGGCACGGTCAGCGCGGCGAGCAGGTCCGCCGTGGCCAGGGTGTCGGCGTACTCGCGCAGCGACTGGCCGCACAGGTTCACGCCGGCGATCCGCACCGCCAGCGGCAGCCCGCCGCACAGCCGCGCCAGCTCCTCCGCCGCCCCGTACTCCGCCATCACCAGCGGCTCACCGGCGACGCGGCCGAGCAGCGCCACCGCGTCGGCCACCGGCAGCGGGCCGAGCTCCACCCGCGTGGCCCCCTGCGCGGCGACCAGCCCGTTGAGCCGGTCGCGGCTGGTCACCAGGACCGAGCTCGGCGCTGTCCCCGGCAGCAACGGCCGGACCTGCGCCGCGTCGGCCGCGTCGTCGAGCAGGATCAGCATCCTGCGGTCGGCCAGCGTCGACCGGTACAGCGCGGCGGCCGCCTCCTCGGTCGTGGGCACCTCCGTCACCGGGACCCCGAGCGAGACCAGGAAGGCGGTCAGCACGGCCAACGGGGCGGTCTCGCCGCCGAGGTCCGCGTAGAGCTGACCGTCGGGGAACAGCTCCGCGGCGCGGTGCGCCCAGTGCAGGGCGAGCGCGCTCTTGCCGACCCCGGCCCCGCCGGTGACCACGGTGAGCGGGCCGGGGTCGCCGTCCAGCCGGGCGAGCTCGTCGGCCCGCCCCACGAAGTCCGGCACCGCGAGCGGCAGCTGCCGGGGCAGCACCGAGCTGGCCCGCGCGGGGCTCAGCGACAGGTCGCCGTTGAGGATGCGGCGGTGCAGGTCGCGCAGCGCGGCGCCCGGCTCGACGCCCAGCTCCGCGTGCAGCAGCGTCCGGGCGCGGCGGTAGGTGGCCAGCGCGTCCGCCTGCCTCCCGCTCCGGTAGAGCGCCAGCATCTCCAGCTCCCACAACCGTTCCCGCAGCGGGTGGTCGCCGGTGAGCTGCGGCAGTTCGGCGGCGGCGACGTCGTGCCTGCCCAGCGCCAGGCACGCGGCGTAGCGGTCCTCCAGCGCGTCGAGCCGGACCTCGGTGAGCCGGGTCGCCTCGGTGTGCAGCGCCTCCGGCAGCGGGAGGTCCTCCAGCACGCCGCCGCGCCACAGGCCCAGCGCCTCGGTGAGCCGGTCCAGCGCGCGCACGGGGTCGCCCGCCGCCAGCGCGGCCCGCCCGGCGACGGCCAGCCGCTCGAAGCGCTCCACGTCCAGCTCGTCCCGCTCCACCCGCAGCACGTACCCGCTGCGGTTCGCGGGCAGCCGTGACTCCGCGGAGCCACCGAGCGCCTTGCGCAGACCGGCCACATAGGACTGGAGGTTGGCGGCCGCGGACTGCGGGGGACGGTCGCCCCACAACTGCTCGACGAACTCCGCCGTCCTGATCGGCCGGTTCGCCCGCATCAGCAGCATCGCCAGCACCACGCGCTGCTTGCGGCGGTTGAGCACGAGCGGCCCACCGCGGTCGTCCCGCACGTCCAGCGCGCCGAGTACCCGGAATCTCACAGGCGGCAGGGTAGGGACCGCCGCTCAACATCGGCTAAATCGTCGTTGTCCGGAAGTGCTTCACCGGAGGCTGAATAACGCTCGCGAAGTTCTCCAGCTCTCTTTCCGTATGGGCTAGTTCCCGTTCTCTCGCGGGTCGTGATGATTTCCCGTTCGGATTGAGATCACCGTGTTCTCCCCGCCTCCTCCCGGTGGGCCGGGGTGCGCGGAGCGTGACCGATTTCCTGGGGAGAACGAGTACTTCGGGTGGGCGGACGGGGTGGATCGGATGACTCGGGCATGCATTCTCCCGGCTGACGGACGGTAGTCGGAGTGCTCGGCGAAGCGGCGCTCGGATGATTCCCCAATGGGCGACTTACGTGGCACCGGGGGTGGGGCTAACGTCAATTCGGCGTCGGCCCGGCTGTGGCGATGTTCCCGCCCGCTGGTCGAGACTCGCCATTCTTTCGTATTTTCTCGTTCATTTTCGCGTTTCGGGAATCGATGGGACGTGTTCGCCATGACCTCTCAGACGATGAGCCTGCTGGACCGCAAGTACGCGCGGCGGTTCGCCATGTTCGACGTGGACGGCAACGGCCAGCTCGAAGCCGAGGACTTCGAGCAGCTCGCGGCGCGGCTGGTCGGCGCGCTCGGCGGCGAGCCGGACTCGGCGCTCGCGCGCCGGGTGCACGAGGGCTACCAGGAGCTGCACGCGGCACTGGTGCGCGAGATCGACGCCGACGGTGACGGCCGGATCTCGCGACAGGAGTTCGTCACCGGCATGGCGAGGGTGGCAGGGGACCGCTCCGGGTTCGCGCGCATGATCGAGCCGCTGGCCAGGACGAACCTCCAGCTGTGCGACGCCGACGGCGACGGCGTGCTCGACCGGGAGGAGTTCGCCCGGCTGCTCGGGCTGTTCAACGCGGCGGCGCTGCCCGAGGCCGAGCGGATCTTCGACCAGCTGGACACCAGCGGCGACGGCAGGCTCTCGGTCGAGGAGATCCTCGACGCCCTCCGCGACTTCTACGTCAGCACCGATCCGGGCTCGCCGGGCAACGCGCTCTTCGGCGAGGTCTGAGGCGGTTGCGCTGGTCCCGGTCGAAGGAGGAAGGCCCAGTCATGTCCGTTCCGTTGTCGTTGTTCAGTCTTGAGGGCAGAACCGCCCTCGTCACCGGAGCCTCGCGAGGGATCGGCAGGGCCATCGCGCTGGCCTACGCCGAGGCGGGCGCCGACGTCGCGCTGCTGGCGCGCAGCACCGACGCGTTGCGCGAGGTCGCCGAGCTGGTCGAGAAGCTCGGCCGCCAGGCGGTCGTGCTCACCTGCGACGTCGGCGAGGAGGACCAGGTCCGCGCCGCCGTCGCCGACACCGTCTCCCAGCTCGGGCGGCTCGACGTGCTGGTCAACAACGCGGGCGGGTTCGGCTTCGCAGGGCCGTTCCTGGACCTGCGCGCCGAGGACTGGGCGCGGGCGATCCGGCTCAACCTGGACTCGGTCGTCTACTTCTGCCGCGCGGCGGGCCGGGTCATGGTGCGCCAGGGCAGCGGCTCGGTGATCAACATCGGCTCGGTGTCCGGGGTCGGTGGCGTGCCGATGCTCTCGCACTACGCGGCGGTGAAGGCCGCGACGGCGTCGTTGACCAGGTCGCTGGCAGCGGAGTGGGCCGCGAGCGGGGTCCGGGTGAACTGCGTGGTGCCAGGGTGGATCACCACCGAGCTGACCAAGGCGATGTCGGGGCAGCAGGAGATCTCCGACGGGCTGCTGCGCGCGGTGCCCGCAGGGCGGTGGGGAGACCCCGAGGACGTCGTCGGCGCGGCGGTCTACCTCGCCTCCGACGCCGCGAAGCTGACCACCGGCTCCTGTCTGACCCTGGACGGCGGCATGACCAGCACCATCGGCGGCCCCACGTTGGTCGACCTGCTCGCGATGGGACGGATCGAGGTATGAGCGTGACGAAGAACCGGACCGCGTTGCTGTTCCCCGGCCTCGGCGCGTACTCCACCGGGATGCTCAGGCAGGCCGCCCGCGAGCACCCGGAGGTCGCCGAGACCTTCGCCGAGATCGACCGCGCCGCCGCGCACCACGGTGTCTCCTCGGTCACCCAGGTGGTCCTGCACGGCGAGCCCCGGCCGATCCGGGAGATGCTGTCGCTGCCCACCGAGATCCTCCAGTTGGCGATCTTCGGCGCGTCGGTGGTCACCCACCGCGTGCTCACGGCGGCGGGGCTGCGGCCGTACGCGTTGCTCGGCCACAGCTTCGGGGAGATGGCCGCGCTGGTGGCCGCGGGGGCGTTCTCCCTCGCCGACGGGGTGCGGCTGGTGTGCGCGAGGGCCGAGGCGCTCGCCGACTGGGAGGGCAAGGGCGCGATGGCCGCGATCGGCGCCAACGAGGCGGTGACCGGGCACCTGATCGGCGCGCTGGACGAGCCGGAGCTGGTGATCGGCTGCCTCAACGCGCCGAAGCAGACGGTGATCAGCGGTCCCGTCGAGGCCATCGAGCGGGCCGGACGCGCGGCGAAGGCCCTCGACCTGTTCTACGCCAAGCTCCACCTGCCCTACGCCTCCCACCACCCCAGCGCCCGCGCCGCGGTGGGGCGCTTCCTCGGGCTGATGGACGGGATCGAGCAGAAACCGTTGGAGCACAGGGTCTACTCGCCGGTGCACGGTCGCTGGTACAGCGACTCCGACGACCTCAAACTGGCCGTCGCGGAGTGCATGGTGCTGCCGGTCCGCTTCACCGACGCCGTTCGTGACCTGCACGCGGCCGACACCACGGTCTTCGTGGAGGCCGGTGCGCTCAACGCGCTCACGCGCTGCGTGGAGCTGACGGTTCCCGGAGTGCGCACGATCGCCCCGCTGCTCGACCCCGCCGACGAGACCGGTGGCCTGCGCCGCGCGCTCGTCGGCCAGGCGGACCCGCCGAAGCCGCGCGCGGACAACGCCTCCGTGGTCGTCGCTCCCGTGGAGATCCCGGCCGCGCGCGAGCCGGAGCTGGGCAAGGAGGCCGTGCTGGCGAAGCTCCGCGCGCTCTACTCCACCGCGCTGGAGTACCCGGAGGACGCGCTCACCGAACAGGCGCTGCTCGAAGCCGAGCTCGGGGTGGACTCGCTCAAGCAGACCGCGCTGTTGTCCAGGGTTGTCGAGGAGTTCGGCCTGCCCGACCAGCCCGGCGAGCTGCGGGTGTGGGAGCTGCCGTCGCTGGGCGCCATCGCCAGGCACGTGCTGGAGTCCTCGGCGCGGGTCCCGTCGTGAGCGGCGAGCTCGCCGGGCGCCTCGTCCTGGTCACCGGTGGCGTGCGCGGGCTCGGCAGGGAGATCGCGCTCGCCTTCGCCACCCGGGGCGCGCGGCTGATCGCCAACTACTTCCACGCACGGGAGGAGGCGGTCGGGTTCGAGGCCGAGCTTGCGGCGCAAGGGTTTCCGGTCGAGCTGATCAGGGCGTCAGTGGCCAGCCGTGGCCAGGTGGACGCGATGTTCGACGAGATCGCCGCGCGCCACGGGCGGCTGGACGTGCTGGTCAACAACGCCGCGTCCGGCGCGCTCCTCCCACTGTCCGAAGTAGACGATTCGCACTGGCAGCGGGCCTTCGACACCAACCTGCGCGGTAGCCTGTGGTGCGCCCAGCGGGCCGCCGAGCTGATGACGGGCGAGCATCCCGCGATCGTCAACCTGTCCTCGCTCGGCAGCAACCTGGTGATCAGCGACTACGCCACGGTCGGGACCACGAAGGCCGCGGTGGAAGCGCTGACCCGTTACCTGGCTGTGGAGTTCGCCGGGCGCGGGATCAGGGTGAACACGGCGTCAGGCGGCCTGCTGGACAACGCCATCGCCGGGATGTTCCCCGGGGCCGACGCCCTCGCCGACCGCGTCCGGGCGGCGACCCCGCTGGGACACCGCCTCGGCACCGAGCGGGAGCTGGCGGAGCTGGTGGTGTTCCTGGCCTCGCCGGCAGCGTCGTGGATCACCGGCCAGACCGTCGTGGCCGACGGCGGGCTCTCCCTCGGCTCGATGGCGTTGTCCCCCAAGCCACTCACGCAGGTCAGTGAACGTGAGCCGGACCGGGAGCGGGAACCGGCTCGGGGGGCGATCGCCGTCGTGGGCATGGGCGTGGTCGCGCCGGGAGCCAACGACCCCGACGAGCTGTGGCGCGTGCTCTCCGGCGAGCACAACGTCTTCGTCGAGCCGGAGCGGTTCGACATCTCCTCGTTCCACTCGAAGGACCCGAACACCGAGGACCGTTCCTACACCTCGCGCTCGGGATTCGTCACCGGCTTCGTGCCGCATCCCCTGCTCGCCGCCGAACTCGCCGACGGCAAGGTCCTCGGCGCGGAGCGGAGCACGTTGTGGTTGCGGCACAGCCTGCACACCGCGCTCACCGGAGTCGCCAGGACGGCGGAGGACCGGTGCTTCGCCGCGATCGGCGCCACCGCGGACGGAAGCCAGGAACTGGAGGAGTACCTGGTCTACGCGGGTGCCAGGAAGTTCTTGGGCGACAAGGCGGAAAGCCTCCTGCGTGCGCGCTACACACAGGAGTCGAGCGCGCCGGGGGAGTACCTCCCGCACCGCATCGGCCGCAACGCGGTGGACGGGCTGCTGCCGAAGCGGACCGAGCTGGTCGTGGTCGACACCGCGTGCTCGTCGTCGCTGTACGCGGTGGACCTCGGGATGAAGGCGTTGCGCGACGGCACGTGCGACCTCGCGGTCTGCGGTGGCACTTTTGCTTACAGCGCCAGGAATCTCGTGCTGTTCTCCAAGCTCTCCGGGCTGTCCAGGTCCGGTCAGGTGCGGTCCTTCGACCGTGACGCCGACGGCGTGCTGTTCTCCGACGGCGCTGGTGTCGTGGTGCTCAAGCTCCTGGACAAGGCGCGAGCGGACGGCGACCGGGTGCTCGGCGTCATCGAGGGCGTCGGCCTGTCCTGCGACGGGCGGGGCAAGGCGATCTACGCCCCCAACGAAGCGGGCCAGGTGCTCGCGCTGCGCCGGGCCTACGACCGCGCGGCGACCGAGCCCGACTCCGTGCAGTGGGTGATCGGCCACGCGACCGGGACACAGGCGGGCGACAGCACGGAGCTGGCCGCGCTGCACCGCGTCGCTGGGTCGGGGCCGCCCGCGCTGCTGTCCTCGAACAAGCCGATCATCGGGCACACCGGCTGGAGCGCTGGTGCTGTGTCGCTCGTGCAGGCGCTGGTCGGTTTGGAGCGCGGATCTGTTCCCGCCCAACGGTATCTGCGCAACCCCATCCCAGCGCTCGACGGCAGCCGGTTCCGGCCCATGACCACGGAGTCACCGCTGCCGCAGGGGAAAACCCGCCGCGTCGCGGTCTCGTCGTTCGGTTTCGGCGGCACCAACGCGCATCTGGTTCTCTCCGACGGCCAGGCGAGCGGTACCCCGCACGACGCCGTGAACGACGACGAGCTGGTCGTCGTCGGCTGGTCGGCGCATCTGCCGGGGCTCAGCGGTGCCGAGGCCGAGGCGTGGCTCAGTGGTGGGCGTGCCGCGCCGGAACCCAGCTTCGGAGCGGACTACCCGCTGCCGGACTTCACCGAGGTGCGGCTGCCTCCGGCCACACTGCGCACCATGGACCGTGGCCAGATCATGATCCTGCGCGCCGCGGCCCAGCTCGATCACCGGGTGCGCGCCGTGTGCGAGGAGCTGAAGGACTCCACTGGTGTCGTGGTCGGTCACACCGGGCCGACGCGCCGCGCCGTGCAGTACGCGTTGCGCTGCTACCTGGGCGACCTGCGCGGTCACCTAGGCGACGACCCGGGGCTGGACCAGTTGGAGCGGGAGGTCCGCGCGGCGGTCCCGGCCAGCACCGAGGACGCCTTCCCCGGGATCATGCCCAACCTGATCCCCGCCCGGCTGTCCGCGCTGGCCGACTGGCACGGGCTGAACCTCACGGTGGACACCGGTTTCGACGCCGGTATCGACGCGCTGCGCTGCGCGGAAAGGTATCTGCGGCACGGAGATCTCGACGTGGCCGTGGTCGCGGGCATCAGCGGCAACAGCGGACCGGAGCTCGCCGAGGTGCTGACCGGTGTGCCACCCGTCGCCGAGGGCGCGTTCATGGTGGTCCTCGCCCGTCGCGCCACCGCCGAGCGGCACGACCTCCCCGTCCTCGGCACGCTGCGCACCGAGCTGGGCGAGACCGACCCTGCGACCAGGCCGCAGGCGCTGCGCCCGCTCGCGGGCCTCGGCAGGACCTACCTCGGCGCGGATCCGGTGCTGGCCGTGGTGTCCGCGCTCGCCGCTGAACGGGACTGCCGGATCGGCAGCGCGGAGGAGTGGGGGCCGCAGGTCGTCGTCGCAGCGAAGACCACGCCACGTGGCCAGGTCGAGCGGATGGAGCGGCAGCTCGTGCCGGTGCCCGCGCGCTCCGTGCGGCCCGAGCTGCCCGCGATCCCGGACGGCGCGCTGGTGATCACCGAGGACTCCGAGGAGCGTGACCTGTCCAACGGTGGCCCGGTCCGGCACGTCCGGGTGATCGCCAACGTCGGCGCTTCCACGACCGACCCGGATGACCTGTCCGCCTTGCGGCGCCTGCGAAGGCTGCACGACCTCGCGTACCTGGCCGCGCAGCGGTGGGAGGACGAGGGCTCGTTCGCCGTGCTGCTGGTCGACGCGGTCCGGGACGGGGTGGTCCACCCGGCGACCGCGCCGTTCACCGGCCTGGTGAAGAGTCTCGCCAGGGAGAGGTTCGCGTTCGCGGTGCTGACCGAGGACTCAGATGTCCACAAAGGACTCGATCTGCTGGCGGCGGAGTCGGGCCTGGCGCGTGAGCTGGCCGTTGCGGTCTACTCCGGAGGACGGCGACGGGAGCACGTGTTGCGGCCGACGGCCGTTCGGCCAGGCCGCCCCGACGCCCCTCAGGTGGTCGTCGCCGTGGGGGGCGCGCGGGGGCTGACCGCGCGGTTGCTGGCTGGGCTGGCGCGGACCCGTCGGCCGACGATCTACGTGCTGAGCCGCACCGCGCCAGGGGGCCGCGCTGAGGTCGGGACGCGCCAGGAGTTCATCTCGGCGAATCCACAGTGGACCCTCAAGGAGGCTTCCGCCGAGTTCGACCGGGTGCTCGCCGGGGCCCATGCCCGGCGTGAGATCGACTTGCTGAGCACGTTGTGCGGCCCCGACCGCGTGCACCACGTGCCGTGCGACGTCACCCAGGAGGCGGCGGTGCTGGCCGCGATCGACCAGGTGCACGCGGCGCACGACCGCGTGGACCTGCTGATCAACGCGGCCGGGCTGCACAACGGTGGCGTCGTCCGCTCGGTGCCGTTGGATCGGGCGCGGGCGGTGCGCGACACCAAGCTGCTCGGTTACCTCAACCTCCGGCGGGCCTTCGCGGGCAGGGAACCGGTGCGGTGGTTCAACTTCGGCTCGTTGCTCGCCGTGCTGGGCTGGCCGGGGGAGGCGGACTACTGCTCGGGAAACGACGTGCTCAACGCGGCTGCCTCCTGGCAGCGGCACTTCGCGGGCACCACCGAGACCACGTTGTCCTGGGCGCTGTGGACGGAGTCGGGCTTCGCCTCCCAGCCGGTCATTCGCGACCTCCTGCTCCGGCAGAACGCGTTGACCGGACTCTCCGATGCCGACGGTCTTGCGCTGTTCGAGGCCGAGTTGTCCGGTGTGGACAGTGGTCCGGAGGTCACCTACCTCGGCGCGGCCGAACTCCAACTGGTCGGAACGCGGTGGCGGCCCTCGGGTGACTTCCTTGCCCATCACCGCATTCGCGGCCAGGCCGTCGTTCCCGGTGCGATGCTCGCCGAACTGGCCGCGCGGCAGGGCGCCTCGGTCATCACCGATCTGGAGTTCCACGCGCCGGTCGCGTTCCTCCCGGGCTCCGATCTCGACTACCGCGTGGTGAACGGTGTCGATGGCAGTGTGCGGGTGCTCAGCGACCTGACTGCTCCGGACGGCAGGCTGCTCCGCGCCGACCGCCTGCACATGAGCTGCACTGTCCACTCTGGACCGCTCACGGCTCCGGCGGCGGATTCGCGTGAGCCGGTCGGGGAGCCGCTGACCCCCTCGTTCTACCGGCCAGGTGGTGAGGTCGAGCTCAGTGGTCCGTTCGCCTCGCTGCGTGACGTACGCGTTGCCGGGGGCCACACCACGGCGCGGTTCGGGCCGGAGCTGAACGAGGAGGACTTCTCGCGCTTCCGCATCCCGGTCCTGCTCGTGGACGCGCTGGTGCAGATGACCTTGCTGCCACGCGCCGAGGTCCCGGTCCGCATCGGCCGGATCGAGCTGCACACCGAACACAACGACGTCGAGCTGCTTTCCCGGTACGGCAACGGGGTCGTGCTCACCGCGAGCACGACCGGCACCGCGGTCGCCACCACGGCGGACGGGACCACACTCGCGGTGGTCTCCGGAGTGGAAACGAGACGAGGAGAACCCGGTGGGCGTAGAGGAGCAGACCCGGCACGCGCTGGCGGGTCTCGTACACGGTGACTGCGAGCCGGAGTTCCGCGAGGAGCTTCGCGAACTGCTGCGGCACGAGCTGTTCGCGCCGCGCGAAGGCTTGACGTACCAGGAAGAGCTGCGGCTGACCTACGAGCGGATGCGCTTCGCCAACGACCTGGTCCGGCCGGAGGAACTGGTCGAGCACCCGCTCCGGCTGTTCGCGCTGTTGGAGTGGTCGGCGGTGGTGAGCCCGTCGTTGTTCATCGGGATGGTCACGCACTACTGCGGTGCGCTCGCGGCGATCCGCGAGCTAGGAGCCGGTCGTGAGGACCTCGCCGAGTACATCTCCGCGCTGGAGCAGATGTCGACGACGGGCGCGCTGCTGATCACCGAGCTCGGCTACGGCAACAGCCACGTGGCGATGCGCACCAGGGCCACCTATGACCCGGACCGGCAGGACTTCGTGCTGCACACGCCGGACCCCGCCGCCCGCAAGTTCATGCCCAACGTCGGCCTGCCGGGAGTGCCGAAGCTCGCCACGGTCGCCGCCCAGCTCGACATCGGCGGTGAGGACCGGGGGGTGTTCCTGTTCGTGGTCCAGCTCCGCGACGCCGACGGGCTGCTCTCCGGCGTGACGATCACCCAGCTGCCGGAGGCGACCCAGGTCCCGATGGACTACGCGGTGATCTCCTTCGACCACGTCCGGGTGCCGATGCGCAGCCTGCTCCGTGACAGCGCTTCCTTCACCGACAACGGTTTCCACGACCCCATCGATGACCCGGTGCAACGCCTGACCCGTTCCCTCACGGTCGCGCAGAGCGTGCGCACGGCCCAGACGGCGGCGCTCGCGTCGGTCGCCAGGGCCAGTGCCCAGATCGCCCTGCGCTACTCCCTCCGGCGCCAGACGATGGAACACCACAGCCCGTGGGTCCCGGTGATCCGCTACCGCAGCCAGCAACGGGCACTCTACGGAGCGCTCGCGACGGCCTACGCCCTCACCTGCCACGCCAACCGCGCGAAGGCGGCCAAGGCGAACGCGATGATCCACAACTCCACCAACCGCCCGGTCCCACCGTCTGCTTTGGACCCGCTGCCGAGGACGCTGTCGCTCACCAAGGCGGTCACGGTCTGGGCGACCGAGCGCCTGACGGCGGAGTGCAGGCAGCGCTGCGGCGCGCGCGGGGTGTTCGCGGTGAACCGGTTGCTGGACTACCAGGGCCTGGCGATCGTCTCCAACGCGGCGGGCGGCGACAACCTGATGCTGTGCCTGGACGCGGCGAAGTCCATGGTCGGCGGAGTGCACTACACCCCGCCGACCGGTGAGCCCGCCGGGCAGGACCTGCTCGACCGGGACCTGTGGCTCGGCCTGGCCCACGCCCGCGAGCGCGAGCTCCACCGCGTCCTGAAGGACAGGATCTGGAAGGCGACAGCCAAGGACTCGCGGGCGTTCCAGGTCTGGAACGACCACCTCACCGAGGCCGCCGAGCTCGTCACCGCGCACGGCAGCAGGCTGATCACGGAGAGCCTGCTCGAAGCTGTGTCCACAGTGGAGGATCCGGATGCGGCGGCCGCGCTGGAGCCGTTGTGCGGCATCCACGCGCTGAACGAGATCAACGACGCGGCGGCCTGGTACCTCTGCGAAGGGCTGCTAACCGCTGAGCAGGTCCGGTCGATCCCTTTGCGGCTCAACGGCTTGTGCGAGCAGGTGACGCCGCATCTCTCACTGCTGCTCGACGCGTTCGAGCTGCCGGAGGACGTGCTGCGGGTGCCGATCACCGACGGCGACCTGTCGATGGTCGAAGGGCGGGTGGACGTGCCGCACCAGCGCGCGGAGACGGGGGTCAGGACCTCAGTGCGCGCACGGTGAAGAACAGGCTGCACGCCAGCAGGGTCACGCCGGAGAGCATGCCGCTGACGATCGGCACCCAGGCGAGGGCCGACGTCGGCGTCATGGCGAGCCCGATCGCGCCGAGCGCTGTCATGACCACACCGGGGATCGCGATGGTCCAGGTCTTCCACACCATGACGAACGCGATGAAGTGGATGCCGACCACCACGGCGATCCACGCGACGTTCGCCTGCACCGGTGCGTCCAGCGCGCGCAGCACCTGGAAGCCGCCGAACAGCGCGACCACCTCGCCCGCGACCACGAGCCAGTAGCCCTTGGTGAAGCCGCCCGCGGTGCCATCCCCTTGCGCCGCGGGCTTCTTCCCCAGCCGAATCGTTATCGCGACCAGCGCGGCCAACGCGAGCACAGCGAGCACCTTCAGCACTGCGCCCAGTGTGGTGTTGAGCGGCTCGTTCGCGTTGGCCAGGACGAACGCGGTCCCGCCCGTCGCGCCGATGAGGTTGCCGATGGCCTGCTGTCGCATCGGCAGAGGCTACCTCTCGGCGAGTCCGATCGCGGGGGAGACGAACGGCACATAGGCCAGGCCAAGCGGATTTCCCTTCGCGAGCAAGGAGATCCTGGCGCGCATCACCGCCACCCCGATGGCGTCCCGGTTGATCAGGAAGGAGCGCAGCACCTCCTGACCGAACTCGTCGGCCAGCTCCTCGAAGACGGTGGTCTCGGTGCCGATCACCCCGCTGGCCATGGCCTCGGCGACGAAGTAGGAGACGAGGCCCATCGGCATCGGCCCGGTGACCTTGCTGGTGTTGAGGAACACCAGCGGCCTGCTCCGTTCCCACCTCAGCCGCCGCTGTCGCAGGCTCGCCGCGGTGATCGGCTCGTCACCCTCGGTCCCGACGCGCAGGAACGGGGTGTCGCCGTCGACGCCGCCGTGCGCGTAGAAGTAGACGACCTGCGGATCACCTTCCAGTTCGGACAGCGCGCCCGCGCGGTCCTCGGCGAGCTGGAAACCGCGCCACGGAAGCATTCTGCGCAGCGCGGCGCTGTGCTCGTCCGCGGAGGGGAAGCCGCGGTGGAGGCCTCCGGCCAGCCGCACCCCGCCGTCGGAGGGCAGCGTCGGCGGCTGCGCGGGACCCGGGCCGAGCGAGACGGGCAGGCCGAGAGCGTGGCGGAAGCCCCAGAAACCACCCGGGCACACCGTCGTCGGGTCGGGGTGGCGCGCGTGGCCGCAGGTGCGCAGGAAGCACGGGCTGCCGTAGAGGGTGCCGCGCTGGACCGCGCCGAGGAAGTCGGCGCACAGCCGCAGCACGGGCGAGCCGAGGTCCAGCGGCAGGTCGTAGATCATCGCGGTGGGCAGCACGTGCCGGGCCGACGCCGTCAGCGGGATCTGCACGAAGCCGGGCTTGGCCAGCGCCGCGCCGACGTGCTCCGGGACACCGCTCATCAGCAGCTGGTGCAGCCTGCGGCCGTGGGTGGCGAGCAGACCGAGGTCGAGGGTGAACTGCTCCACCGTCGGCGGCTGGGCGTAGCGGTACTCCAGGCCCTCGCGCCAGGGTTCCGCGCTCGCCCACGCGACCCGGTTGAGCGCGCCACGCGCCAGCCGGATCTCCTCGGCCAGCTGGTGCTCCCCGAGGGAGGTCTCCGCGCGAAGGGGCTGCCTGCCGTCGGAGGTGAGCAGCCGGACCGACTGGCTGCCCCGGCCGTCGCCGGTGAGCATCAGGCTCGCGGAGTGCTCGGGCACCTGGGGCATCCCCAGCGTCTCGGCCGGATCGGTGAGCCGGTAGTCCACCGTGGTGGTGATCGAGCCCGGTCGCGCGGTCGGCTTGTCGGTGACGTGCACCTCGACCAGCAGCGACTGCACCAGCGTCTGCCGCCAGTAGACGTTGCACCGCAACCGCGCCGGGCCGAGCGTGTACGGCGTGGTCACCGGGAAGCACAGCCGCGCCCCGTCCTGCACGATCGACGGCTGGCGCAGCACGGAGGAGCTGCCGTCGGCGCCGAGCCGGATCTGCCCGAGCGCGGCGTCCTGCTTGATCGCGAACTCGCCGGGGAACTCGAACAGCGACACGGTGAGCACCGCGTCCTCGGCACCCGGGACCGGTGCGGTCGCGGGGATCTCCACCCAGAACCAGAAGTTCTGCGCGCCGGGGACACCACGTCCGGGGTCCAGGTCCTTGCGGGGGTCGGTGGCCAGCGCGAACCCGGCGCGCACCGCGGCGGGCGGGTGCGGCGCGGGCCAGGGGCCGGACCGCAGAGCGCCAGTGGGCGGAACGGGTTGCGGCGCCGAGTGTTGCGGCACCGCCGGGCGGGGGATGGCAGGCTGGGACGGCGTGCCCTGCGGCGGCGCGGGAGCGGGCTGCGCGACCGCCACCGGCCGGGGGAACGACCCCGAGCCGTTCGCCGGAGCATCCGTGCCGGTGACGGCCGCGGGCGCTCCGGCGATGGCGGTCGGTGGCTCCGGCGGCGCGTCCGGCTTGCGGGCGGCGACGGGGGTGAGCGCGATGGAGGTCGGCGGGTCCTCGCGGCGCAGGACCGTCGTCGGTAACGGTTCCGGTGCGGGTCGCGCCGGCTTGATGCGGGGCGTCTCCCCGGTGGGCAGCCGCCGCTTGCCGCCGCGCTTGATGACGGTGGTCTCCGACGCCGCGGCGGGCTGCCGGGTGAGGGCGATCGTCGGCAGGACGACCGGTGGCGCCTCGCGCCGGGTGGCGTGACCGTTGCTGTCCGGCCGGGGAGCACGACCGTTGGGGGCCGCGGGCAAGGTCGGCCAGCCACCCCAGGAGGCGGCCGCCCGGCGCGAGGCGGGCGCGTCCCCCGGCGCTGGCTCCTCGGCGTCCCCCGGCGCCGCCACCGGCTCCGGGAGTGACACGGGCAGCGGCTGACGCGTCGGCTCCGCAGCGGGCTCGGGCGTCGACACCGGCTGTGGCGTTGGTTCCGGTTCCGCTACCGGCTCCGGGAGCGACACTGGCAGCGGGACCGGCACGGGCTCGGCTGGTAGCGGCTGTCGCGGTGGCTCCGGCCTCGGCCTCGCCTCGGGGGTCGGCTCCGGCTCGCGGGCGGCCACCGGCCGGGGCGCTGCCGTCCGCACGGGCTCCTGCACCGGCGCGGCCCCGGCATCGTCCACTGTGGACGGATCAGGTACCGGAGCGAGGTCGAAGCCCTCCGGCTCCAGGCTCGGCGGCAGGAACGTCATCGGCAGGTCGGCGGCGAACGGCTCGGCGGGTTCCGGCGCGCTCTGGTCGGCGGGCGGCTGCTCGGGTGCAAAGGGTTGCGCCACAGCGGGTTCCGCGCCGGTGGGCTCGGGCGAGGGATCGTCAAGGACCTCGTCGTCGCGGCGGTGCCTGCCCCGGGGGCGCGGGCTCGACGGCGCCGGCGCGGCCGACTCGATCGCCGCCACCACCGCGCGCCTGCGCCGGACCGGCTTCGGCGGCTTGGGCAGCACGGACGTGCCGTTGGCCGCCGGTTGTTCCCTGAGCCGGACCGCCCCGGTGACCGGGTCTGACTCCACGACTCGGTCCAGCTGGCTCAGCGTCTCGGCGTCGTTGGCCTCCGCCGCGTGCCTGACGGCCTCGCTGAACTGCTCGTTGGCGGCCACTGAGTTCCCTTCCCCGCGAGCGGTCATCGCGGCGTGCACGGCTTCGGCCAGTTCGGCCTTTCCTAGCACCTTCGCGACGCGGGGATCGAGCGGCAGCGTGCGCGCGACGTCGTCGGTCCAGGTCGCGGTGACCAGGCCTGCCGCCAGCGGGACAAGTTCACCCGGTTCGCCCAGTGCGGCGGGCCGGACGAGGCGGGCCCTGGTGGCGATCATCGACTGGCCGACGTCGCCGGGCTCCAGATCGACGCACAGGTGGTAGTCGCGCCGTTCCGCGCCCCACGCGTCGGTGCGGTAGCCGAGCTTGCCGCGCCGCTCCGTGAGGTCGTCGCGCACGGGGAAGACCTGCTCCAGGAAGCGCACCCGCACGCCCTTCGGCAGCCACAGCCGCAACGCGGTGTCGGTGACCGACTTGGCCAGGACGCCGGTGACCGCGCTGACCAGGTTGGTGGACAACCGGGCCGGGTCGGCGACCAGCTCCACCGAGCCACCGAGGCGCGCCGCGATGGCCCGGAGTCCGCCGATGTCGCCGCCCTCGCCCACCCCGACGCAGTCGCAGACGAAGTGCCCGGCGCAGGAGTCGGCCGTCTTCTCCAGCTCGCGCACGTCCTCGCCGCTGTCACTGGCCGTGACGAGCAACGCGTGCCGCACCGTTCCGGGGTGTTCGACGAAGAGCTGGTCCGCCAACGAGATCCAGTCGCGCAGCGTGGTCGATCCCGTGCTCGGCGTCACGACGGACACCGCGGCCTTGGCCACGGCGCGGTTCTCCGGGCTCGACGGGCACAGCTGGCGACCCACCGGGAAGACCATCCGCGCCCCGCCCCGCCCGGCGATCACCGCGAACTCCACGCCGTCCGGCAGTGCGTCGATGGCCGCCATGACGCCCCGTTTGATGTGGTTGATCATGCCGGGGCCAGCGGCGGAGCAGTCGAACATGATCACTTCGGCCGGTGGTGGCAGCTCGGTGTCCCCGGTGTCGGGCAGCGGGCTCGCGGTGACCGACAGCACCGCGTGCAGCTCGCGGGCCCCGGGCGGCAGGTGCCCGTTGTGCGAGACCTCGATGTCGAAACCGAGTCGCTCGCGCATTGCCTTGCCTTCCCGGGACGTGGTCTCGGCGTCGTCAGCGGGCTGTGCTCAGCGGATGCGAGCCGCTCACCGTCGGCAGGACCACGAACGCTCCTCCACTTGGGTGCGAACCGAACACGGGGGAGCACACATGGTTGCACGGGGTCCTTCGTCGGCGTGAGCCGCAATCACAACCCCGGAACCCGTTCGGGGAACAAAACCACCCCCAGTATTCGTCGTATGATGTACCGTATGTTGTACGGCAACGAGGAGGAGAGCAGATGTCGGCTGTGCCGGAGTCCGTGGCGAGCAGCAGCGCGTTCCGCCCGAGCGAGGAGGACGTGGCGAGCGTGCACGCGTGGTTCGCGGAGTACGACGCCCACGCCGCCAAGGGCGAGATCGAGAAGATGGCGGACATGGCGATGTACCCGCTCAACGTGGTCAGTGACTCCGAGGGCGGCGGTGCGGCGGCGCAGTGGTCACGGGAGTCCTACGTCGAGTCGATGAAGCACGTCGTCGGCGACGGCGGTGACGTGCGGATGGAGTCGGTGCGGACGCCGATCTTCCTGACCGGGAACCTGGTCGTGGTGATCACCGAGGCGACCTTCACCACCGTTGAGGGCGCGCAGGACGTCCGCTACGCCGACCTGCTGGTCAAGGTCGGCGGGAAGTGGTTGTTCCAGACGATGGTCCAGGGCGGCTGGGGCGAGAACCTCTAGCGCCGTCCTGCAAGTCGTCCGATGCCCCCGAGGCGGCACGCCGCCTCGGGGGCATCGCTGTGCGCGCGGACTGGCTGGCGTGGTCGGTGTTCTCGCGTTTTGTCACCTTGATGCGAAATGAGAGCGCTCTCTTGCGCATCAAGGTGACAAAACGCGAAAAGAGGGGCACGTGGGTGAGGGCGCCAGGGGTGGTGAGGTGGTGTCACCCC